>JAFLEE010000117.1 GCA_017302015.1 Spirochaetota bacterium
GCCCCGGCCTACGTCAAGGTCGGCGATATGGTCACCCCCGACACCAAGGTCTGCATCGTCGAGGCCATGAAGGTCATGAACGAGATCACGGCCGGCGTCAGCGGCAAGATCGTCGAGATCCTCTGCACCAACGGCCAATCCGTCGGCGCCAGCCAGGTCTTGATGCACGTTGAATAAGGCGGTCCTTCCGTTCCTGCTGATCGCCGCCCTTTGGGCCGCGGAGAATCCGGGGGACGCCTTCGCCGAGAAGGGCCTCGTCGGCTACCGGCCGTGGACGAACGTGCGCCCGTGGATCACCGCGACCCTCAAACCCGAGGATCGCGGGCTCCTCGTTTCCCTAGATTTCTTCTGCCCGGGCGCCGCCGAGATGAAGGTGGTCGCCGGGCCCAGCTTCGCCGAGATCCCCTGGCGTCCCTTTGAACCTTCGGTGCGCTGGGCCCTGCCCGCGGGAAAAACGCGCATCGCGATCCGCGCCGTGTTCCGGGAAAAGCGCCCCCAAGGCGATTCGGCCCGGGTCACTCCCCCCGTTTCCCGCCTCCTCGATCTCGCTGACCCCGACCGCATCCTCACCGGGGATGGCGAAGGCGTGTGGATGGATTGGACCGATGGGGTGCTCCATGCAGGCGCCACGGCCCGAAAACGCGACGAGGAACGCCATGACGCGGGCGAATCCCGCAAAGCGGCCACCGAAGCCATGCGGCGGGGCCTGGGCACGGCCTTCCTGGCGCTGGCGGCCGAGGACGGCATCGATCTCTCCGATCTGCTGGGCGCGGTGGGGCGCCGGGCCCAGGTCTCCCTCGATGTGCTCGAACGGGCCCGCATCGATGAGATGGATTTTCCTGCCCTCGACACGGTCCGGGTTCGGGGGTCGGTGCCGCTCTGGGGCCCCGCGGCCGAATCGCTGCGGGAAGCCGCGCGGCTTTTGCAGGTCCAAGAACCCGCCCTCGATGCCGTATCGGCCCGGGAGTCGACCGGCCTTTTGGTGCTCGACGCCCGTGGCCTGCATTTCACCCCCTGCCTCTTTCCCCAGGTTTGGGCGGAAAATGAAACGCCCTGCCTGGTGCCCGGTCGGCGGGTGAGCTGGCAGCGGCCCTACGTCCGTTACCTCCGTAACCCTTCCCAGGCCTCCTTGGCGCGCCTGGGAGGCCTCGTGGGCCTCAAGGGCGCCCCGGTCTTCCTCAAGGCCATCGGAACCCGTCCCCAGGCCCCGTCCACCCTGCTCCTGACGCGGCGCAATCAGGAGCTCCTGCGCGCCGCCGGGGCCGGCCTGGCGCGGTGGATGGATGGCGGTTGGGTCGTCCTCGTGGACTAGGCGGCCTTAGGCGATCGCGACTCAACCTTTTTGCGGGACGGCCGATACTTGAATGCGGAGGCCGCCATGTCCAGCAAAAACCTCATCGAGATCATCCGCGCGTACCAGGGGAGCCCCAGCGTGCGCGTCGAAGTCTATTTCAAGAACGGGAAAGTCGGCGACCTGGGGCATCTGCTCCTTGAAAACGACATGTTCGTCTTCCCCGGCGGCATGCGCCTGCCCATCAGCATGGTCAGCCACGCCGAGATCACCGCGGCCTGATTCCCCTCCGTTTTCGAGAACCAAAAAAAGCCGGCTGCGAAGCCGGCTTTTTTTTGGGGGGGAGGGCGGGGCGCTTCAGGTCTCGGTCTCGCCCCGGGCCATGATGACCTTCCCGGTGCGCACCAGTTCGATGATGCCGTACTTCTCGAGCATGCCGACGCACGCCTCGATCTTCTCGGTGTTCCCGGTCACCTGCACGATCACCGATTGCGGGGTGAAATCGACCGTGGCGCCCTTGAAATGGGCGAGGATCTGGAGTACCTCGGTGCGCTGGGCCTCGGCCACGCGCACCTTGATGAGGGCGAGTTCCTTCTCGACAACCTCCTGGTGGGTGTGCTCGGTGGCGTGGAGCACGTCGACGAGCTTGGAGACCTGCTTGAAGATCTGCTCGAGGGTCTCCCCGTCGCCGTCGGCGGTGACGGTCATGCGCGAATAGCGGCCGTCGGCCGTGGGCGAGACGACCAAAGACTCGATATTGAAGCCCCGGCGCGCGAAGACGTGGGCGACGCGCACCAGCACGCCGGGCTTATTGTTGACGTAGACCGAGAGGGTATGCAGGTTGGGCGAGGTCAGGAGCGTGGACATGGTCAGGTTCCTCCCGTGGGTTTTTCCATCTTGGTCTTCGGGCGCTCCACGATCATGTGGTGGGCGGATCGCCCGGCCGGGACCATCGGGAAGACGTTGTCTTCCTTGACGACTTCGGCGTGGATGAGGCAGGGCCCCTCGTTGTAGGCCATGGCCTTGGCGAGGACCTTGCGGATGTCGGCGGCCCGCCGGATGCGGAACGCCTTCACGCCGTAGGCCTCGGCGAGTTTCACGAAATCGGGGTTCCCCTCGAGGTCGACGCCGGAGAGCCGGTTGTCGAAGAAGAGTTCCTGCCATTGGCGCACCATGCCGAGGAATTTATTGTCGATGACGAGGATCTTCACGGGGAGTTTGTTGATGGCCGCGGTGGAGAGCTCGCACAGCGTCATCTGGAAGCCGCCGTCGCCCACGATGGCGATGACCCGGGATCCGGGCTTGGCCAATTGGGCCCCGATGGCGGCGGGGAAGCCGAAGCCCATGGTGCCGGCGCCCCCGCTGGAGAGCCAGGTGTCGCACTCGTCGGTGAGGAAGAATTGGGCGGCCCACATCTGGTGCTGGCCCACGTCGGTGGTCACGATGGCCTTGCCGCCGGTGACCTCCCAGGCGCTCTCGATGACGTGCTGGGCCTTGAGCCCCCCCTGCTTCTTGTATTTGAGGGGGAATTTGCGCCGGTTGGCCGCGATTTCGCGCAGCCAGGGCTTGGTATTGAGGGGCACCACGTGCTTCAGGAGCTCTTCGAGGGCCAGGCGCGCGTCTCCGATGCAGACGGCATCGCAGCGCACGATCTTATTGATCTCCGCGGGGTCGATGTCGATGTGGAGTTTCTTCGCGCCCACGCAGAACTGGGCGTTATCGCCGTTGATGCGGTCGTCCCACCGGGAACCGATGGAGAGGATGAGGTCGCAGCGGGTGAGGGCCATGTTCGAGTAGGCCGTGCCGTGCATGCCGATCATGCCGAGGGAGAGGGGGTGGGTCTCGGGGAAGGCGCCCTTGCCCAGGAGGGTGTTCGTCACGGGCGCCTGGAGTTTTTCCGCCAATTGGCGCAGCACGGACCCCGCGCGGGAGATGACCGCCCCGTGGCCGACGAGGAGGAGGGGGCGCTCGCTGCGATTGATGAGGTCGGCCATCTTGAGGATGTCGGCCTTGGGCACCGGCCCCGGGATCTTATAGCCCGGAAGATCCATTTCGGGGTCGAGGGAGCCCTCGAAGGGGCCCGCGGAGATGTTCTTGGGGATATCGATGAGCACCGGGCCGGGACGGCCGGTGGCGGCGATGTGGAAGGCTTCTTTGAGCACCCGGGGGAGGTCGTTGGTCTGGCGGACCAGGTAGCTATGCTTGACGCAGGGCATGCTGATGCCGAAGATATCGGCCTCTTGGAAGGCGTCTTTGCCCAAGAGCGGTGTGATCGTCTGGCCAGAAATCACGATCATGGGCACGGAATCCATATGGGCGGTGAAGAGGCCCGTAATGGTATTGGTGGCCCCTGGGCCGCTGGTGACGAGCACCACGCCGGGTTTTCCGCAGGCACGGGCATAGCCATCTGCCATATGGCTGGCGCCTTGTTCGTGGCGGGAGAGGATCAATTTGATCTTCGAGTCGTAGATGGCGTCGAAGATGGGAATGACGTTCCCCCCCGAATAGCCGAAGATGTATTCAACGCCCTCTTTTTCAAGGCATTTGATCAGCGCCTCTGCTCCGTTCATTGTTGAGTCCTCATTTTCATGATGATAATTTTAGTCCAATGCAAAATTAAAGTCAATACGTGCACAAATCCATCAAGAATAAACGATATAATCTGAAATAACTTTATTTCTTGATAAAAATAACCATAATTGACGGATGTAATCAATTCAGCATAGATGATTCTTGAAATAAACCACGCTCAAAAACGAAAATAGGTCGTGATACCTGATAAAACTTTCAAAAATACATTAAAAATCAAGTAAAAACTGGTATTTCCAAACCACACTTTCATTAAATTTGTACAAATTGCCCATCAATTTTCATGAGTAAGACAGTAAAAAAATTGAATATACACTCGTTAGCCGTCTTTTTGATTTCTGTGCCGTGAACCAGCAAGGTTTTCTAGCCTGTATTCCAAATTTGTCCACTAACTGTTGCTTTTCATTCCCATGGGTCGTGTTATCCTTAAATCTCCTCCTTCCCAAGGCTTTCTTCAGTTGTCCATAAGTTTTTTGCAGGCAAAATTCGCGGGTTCCCTATGAAAACACCAGAAAATCAGTGTCCTCTAAAATACTTCGGTCGTCCGATGGGCGTTTCCGAAAAGCAGGGCCTAGCAAGGAACCGAAGCTTGATAGACTCCCAGGCACATTTCGGGGGCCTTCAAAGGAGGGTTTTCAACCCAGATTGACAGAACTTGTTGAAATCAGCGTCCTAGGATAAAATGGTCCGCTGAATCACCATGGCCGCGAAAAGCGATGTTCGCACCCTCATCGTGGACAAGGATCATCCTTGTTGGGACACCCATGGCATGTACTACCGCGAGTTCCCCAGCGACCCGAACCTGATCCGCTATTACACGGTGATGATCATCAATAAGGCGCCCGAGCACATGAAAGAGAAATCGCTCCTGGAACAGCAGGTGAGCGAGGTCATCAAGAACGCCATCTACCACGGGAACCGGAAAGACAAATCGAAATTGGTGCGGGTCTGGTATTCGTTCAACGACATCGCCAAGGTGATCATCGAAGACGAGGGCGAGGGCTTCAAAGAACTGGAGCAGTGGAAGGAATTCAAGGAAGCCCGCGACCAGGCCTTCGCCGAGAACGATCCGGTCAAGATGATGCAGTACGTCTCCTTCCGCACCGAGAAATCCACCGACGAAGACGGGGGAAACTCGCTCTTCGCCGCGGTGGAGTACTGGAACCTGGGCCTCATCTATAGCGATAAGAAGAATAAAGTCTGCTGCATGCGGCGCTTCACCGCCGCCTGAGGCCTTCCCCGCGGCCCGCGGTCGCGCTTTCCCCAATGCCCCCGCTCCTCCAGACGGTCCTACTGCTGTGCGTCTCCAACGTGTTCATGGTGTACGCGTGGTACGGCCATCTGCGCGACCTTTCGGCGAAGCCGCTTTGGATCGTGATCGGCCTCAGTTGGGGCGTGGCCTTCTTCGAATATTGCCTCATGATCCCGGCCAATCGCATCGGCTACCGTGTTCTCGATTTGGGGCAACTGAAGGTCATCCAGGAGACGATCCACCTTTCGGTCTTCGCCCTCTTCGCGGTGTTCTACATGCGCCAGAGTCTGCGCCTAGACCATCTGTACGCCTTCCTCTGCCTCTTGGGCGCGGTCTTCTTCCTGTTCCGAAAAGGAATTTGATGGGGATGCGAATTCGCGCTAAGTTCTCGGGGCGGATCACGCGACGGACCGGGGAAGCCCCGGCGGTCGCGACCGCCGCCGCTACATGCCTCTTTTAGGAGTTCCATCGTGGATCTAGTTTTCCAAGCACTGGCCCTCGGCGTGCTCCAAGGGCTCACCGAGTTCGTCCCCGTCTCCAGTTCGGCCCATCTCGTGCTCCTCCCCTGGTTCTTCGATTGGCAGACGCCCATCCTCGAGAGCCTCGCCTTCGATATGGCGCTGCACCTGGGGACCCTAGCGGCCCTGCTCTTCTATTTCGCCAAGGATTGGAAGCGGGTGGCCGTGGCGGGCTTCCTGAGCCTGCGGGAGCGTCGCATCGGGGACGATCCCGACCGCCGGATGGCCTGGTTCCTGGTCGTGGGCAGCCTACCCGGGGGCCTCGCCGGCATGCTCCTGGAAAAACGCATCGAGGGCCTTTTCCACGGCGAATCCTTGACGAACGCCGCCGTGATCGCCATCGCCGTCGGCCTGGCGGGGATGGGCACGCTCCTCTTCCTCGCCGAGCGGTTCTCCTCCAAGACGCGCCCCCAAGCCTCCCTCGGCTTCCGCGACGCCCTCCTCATCGGCCTCGCCCAATCACTCGCGATCTTCCCCGGCGTTTCCCGCTCCGGCAGCACCCTGACCGCCGGCCTGGCCCTGGGCCTCACCCGCGAGGCCGCGGCCCGCTTCTCGTTCCTGCTTTCCGCCCCCCTCATCGCCGGCGCCGGCCTGATGAGCGTGGTCAAGATCGGCAAATCTATCCAGTCTGGCGCCGTCGGGCGCAACGACCTCGTTCTGGTGCTCGTCGGGTTCCTCGCCGCGGCGATCAGCGGATTCGCCTGCATCCACTGGCTCCTGCGCTTTATCCGAAACCATCCGGTGAATATCTTCGTGTATTACCGGTGGGCGCTGGCGGCTGTTGTGGTCGGGTTTGTGGTGTTTCGGTGAGGGGAGGGGAGTTCAGTCGCAATACCTAATGGTTGCTTTGTTAAATGCGATGAATATTGTCATAACAAAACAAATTGACTCAGGTCTTTCTTCTTTAATAAATTAAAATCCTCTGAGAGGATTAGGCCCATCACTAGCCCTTTGCCGCGTCTTTTTATTAGGAATACTCTGCCACCCATGTATTTTTCATTGCAGGACCTGATTATTAAGAAGGATTTCGTTGGATTTTTCGAATCTCCAATGCCAACGCCCTTGAACCTCCCGTAAACACTATAAACATTTTTCCCTAGGTAACAATCTGTAGATTCAGCCGAAATCTCCCCCCAAATTTGGATGATGGCGTTCGAGTTGAAGTCAGGAGATAGGCCTTTGCAAAAATTCATTGCAGCAATGGGCGGTGAAAAAGCCAAGGCCGTAAAAAAAACACCGAAATCAATGGTCTGTATGTTTGAGACCAGTTCAGTAGAAATGTTTTCGCTGGGGGTGTGCCACTCGCTCATTCGAATGCAGACAACATTCATTCCATTTGTCATATCTCTGTAAGTTAGGTACTCGGCACCGAGTTTAAGTCCGCCATGCTCGTGAATGATGCAGTCGTTTGAAATGACATTCGTCTTTAAAACTTCAAAACCACTTGATCGATACTTTCCCGAGTAGTTAGCGAGGTTTTTGTCTAACCAAAAATTGCACGCGCGTGTCAATAAAAAAAGTAAAACCACGAAGATTATTGCTCCAAATGCTAGATTGCCTAGGAATGATTTCATTTGACGAAATCCGATTGAATTACAAAAGGATTTGAAGGAGTGCGGGAATTTTTAATAAATTGAATTTAATTTATGGGAGTTCTATAGCAATTGCTATCTACGGCAATTACCGCATTAGTGGTATAGACGGCTTTGTTGGAGGGCAGTGAGATTGCGAAACGCAACAATCTATGTTGGAAACTCCATTCCCGTTTCCCCCGGAATAATTCATCCTCAGTTCTGAAGAACTGTCGCACAATCCGGAAAAACGAACGCGCGGTAGACTAGACTTTTCCACACCTAGGCTCTGCCGTTTTAACAACAAAGATCAGAGGGGCGCAGAAAAGCCCGCTTATAATTGAGCGACCGCATCGAATAGCGGCCGATGATCCCGCCTACGGCGCCTTCGGATCCTCGGGCACCCATTCCCCTTCGCGGGCTTCGCCGGTGATGCTCGGGAGGACGAAGCGCATGCCGGGTTGGATCAGGTCGGGGTTGGCGGGGTTCTGGAGCACGCCCTTATTGGCTTGGTAGATCTTGGGCCACTGGAAGGGGTCTTTGTAGACGAAGCTGTATTTGGCGATGTTCCAGAAGCAATCGCGGTTCTGGGGGATGAGGCGCACCTTGTAATAGGCGGGGAGGCCGGCCTTATTGGTGCTGGCGAAGAGTTCCATGTCGTTTTCGGCGCGGTCGAGGTAGGACAGCACGCGTTCGCTCACGGGGATGCTTTCCTCGAATTTCGAGGCGTCGAGGAGGGTTTTGGCGTTGGCGAGGTCGCGCTGGGCGGCGTCGAGGTCGGCGCTCTGCTTGGGCTTTTTCGTCAGGAGGGCATCCATGCGGGTCTTGGCCTTCTCATAGGTGCGCTTGGCGACAACCTGGAGGCGCGCGGCATTGAGCAGGTTGATGGCCTGGATGGCGTTCTCTTCGGAGGCCGTGTACTGCTCGGCCTGGAAGGCCTTATAGCCCTCGGCGATACGGGCGTCGACGGCGGTGAAGGAGGCATCGCCCGGGGCGATGATCTGCTCTTGGACGGCGTTGGTGAATTGACGCTCGGCCTCGGCGAGGAGCTTGCTCACGTTGAGGCGCGTGGCCTGGAGGACGGCCCATTGGCGCTGGGTTTCGCGGACCTGGCGGGAGGCTTCGATGGCGGCTTGGAAGGAGCTGATCGCCGCCTGGAGGCCGTTGGAGTAGGGGAGGGCGTCCCAGATTTTCTCCGCGTTGGAGAATTGGGAGACCCCGAGTTCGTATTGTTCGATGGCCTTGGAGAGGTTGGTGAACCAGGGCATGGCGGAATTGGTCGGGGCTCCGGCGGGTGTCTCGTCGGCCGGGCGGGAGAGGCTGAGTTCGGTGCGGGCCGTCTGGGCCCAACTGACCACTTTGGGGTAGAGGGGGAGGACGCTGATCCATGCGTCAGCGAGGGCCATCTTGCCCCGGGCCGAAGCGGCGAGGGCCGCGGCGGCGTCGTAATCGCCGTATTCATTGGTGGCACGGGCTTGGGCGACGAGGGTTTGGGCGGCCTGATAATCGGGATGGGAAGCGTAGGGGCGCTGGGCCCACGCGAGGGTCGAGACGAGGAGCGCCGTAAAGAGGATCTGTTTCATGGTGGATTCCCTAGTTGCCGGTATCGGGGATCGGGCTGGGGTCTTTCTGCTTGGGGATCGCGGTCTTGCCCCGGTTCTCGACGGCCTTGAGGTCGCCGAGCGCCTGGCTGAGTTCGGTATCGGAACGCTGTTTTTTGGCCTTCGCTTCTTGGTGGACCGCGCGGAACTCGGCCTGGGCATTGGACATGTTCACGGCGGCCTCGATGAGGAGGTCGCGGCGCTGGGCCTGTTCGCGGTCGAATTGCTCGCGTTCCTTCTTGGAGAGGTTCTTTTTCGTGGCGGGGTAGAACTCGTAATTCGTCTTGCCGGCGACCACGACGGCGTTGGAATTGGAACTCGCCTCCCGGGCTTTTTGCATGGCCAGGACGGCGGCGTCATAGCGGGCCTGGGCGTTGGTGTAGCGCGCCCGCATGCTCACGATGGACTTGATGGAATCGGCCTCGCTCTTGGTGGCGGTGCTTTCGGCCTTCTTATCGTTGAAATAGAGGGGAAGCCCGACGGCCAGGGCCTTCTCGTAATTTTCCTTGGAGAGATTCAGGGCTTTTTCGCTCTTGGAATTATTATTGCTGTAAAAATTGCTGCCGCTCATGAAATTGCTGTCGGCCGTCACCAAGAACTGCGGGACGTACCGGTCGAGGGGGAATTCGTGCGCTTTTTTGCGGAGTTCTTGGTTGGTTTTCAAGTTCTCGGTGGGAAGGCCCACACAGGAGCTCAGCGCCGCGAGGGCCAGGGCCACCACGGCCCCATAGGCAAATTGGGTTGAAAGACGCGTCATGGATCCCCCCTTAAGAGGCTCGAATAGGCTATTTAAGCATAGACCGAGCGGGGTGAGAAGCGGTGGAGCGAGCATTGGCCTATCGGGGAAAACCTCATGGTCCGGCCCCCCCCCCTCCACACGCCCCTGCGGAATAATCGTAAAATCCCCGGGAACGCTATTAAGGGGGGCCCATGGCGAGTCCGGGGGGTGAAAGCCCTCTTTCCGACACCTTCATCCGGCTCGTCCAGGTCTTCCGGGACGACCCCGAAATGCGCTCGTATTTCGGCGTCCTTTGCCAAAAACCACCCTTGGAACGGAATCTGCTCCTGACCAAGATCGTCCTCGGTTTGCGCCAGGAAGGCGCCGAGTCCGACCTCGTGACCGTCGCCGAGCAGCTGCGCGACCCCGACCTCTTCGAAAGAATCCAACGCGAAATCGAAAAAAAGGAATAAGACGACCATGACCACGCTCAAGCAGTCCGACCCCGAAATCTACGACGCCATCCTTCGGGAGCAGAAACGCCAGGATGAGACCATCGAACTCATCGCCTCCGAGAATGCGACCTCCCGGGCCGTCATGGAGGCCGTCGGCTCCGTGCTCACGAACAAGTATGCCGAAGGGTACCCCGGGAAGCGCTATTACGGCGGTTGCGAGGATGTCGACGTCGCCGAACAACTCGCCATCGACCGGGCCAAGAAACTCTTCGGTGCCGAGCACGCCAATGTCCAGCCCCATTCCGGCAGCCAGGCCAATATGGCCGTCCTCATGGCCGAACTCGCCCCGGGCGATACCGTCCTGGGCATGAATCTGGCCCAGGGCGGGCATTTGACCCACGGCTCCCCTGTCAATTTTTCCGGCAAACTCTACAAGGTCGTCTCCTACGGCTTGGATGTCGCCACGGGGCTCCTCGATTACGACGCCCTCGAGTCGCTGGCCAAGGAGCACCGCCCCAAACTCATCATCGCCGGCTATAGCGCCTATCCGCGCATCCTCGACTTCGCCCGATTCCGAAAGGTCGCCGACAGCGTGGGGGCCACCCTCCTCGTGGATATGGCCCATTTCGCCGGGCTCGTGGCGGCGGGGCTCCATCCGTCCCCCGTGCCCTTGGCCGATTACGTGACGAGCACCACCCATAAGACCCTGCGCGGTCCCCGGGGGGGCCTCATCCTCTGCAAAGAGGCCCGGGCGAAGAAGCTCAATTCGGCCATCTTCCCCGGAATTCAGGGGGGGCCCCTCATGCACGTCATCGCGGGGAAGGCCGTGGCCTTTAAAGAGGCCATGGAACCCGCTTTCGTGGCCTACCAGAAAAAAGTGCTTGAGAACGCCAAAGCGCTGGCCGATGCATTGATGATGAGACGTTTCGACCTCGTGTCGAAAGGCACTGAAAACCACCTCATGCTCGTCAGCCTCGTCTCCCGGGGGCTCACCGGCAAGGTCCTCGAGAAGGCCCTCGATAAGGCGCACCTCACCGTGAATAAGAACGCCGTGCCCGGCGACCCCCAGCCCCCCATGGTGACCAGCGGCGTGCGCATCGGCACCCCCACCGTCACCACCCGGGGCATGGGCCCTTCCGAGATGGTGAAGATCGCCGAATGGATCGACCGGGTGGCCCAGGCTCCCGAAGACGACGCCCAGCTCTCGTCGGTGGCGGACGAAGTGAAATCCACCCTGAAACGGTTTCCGCTCTACCCCTGAGCGGATGAGGCCACGATGAGCGGTGAACCTGTCCAGCTTTCGGTCGCGAATTTCAAACCGAACTCGTTCATCATCATCGAGAACAAGCAGGATCAAGACCTCTTCTTCATCATCCGCCAGGGGCACGTGAAGATCACGAGTTCCGTCCAGGCCCTCCTGAAGGAGAACCCGCCGATCCTCGGGCCGGGCGATTTCTTCGGGGTCATCGGCGCCATGACGGGGCACGTGCGCAACGAGACGGCGGTGGCGGTCGACGCCTGCTCGCTCATCTGCGTCAAGAAGAGCCAGTTCGGCTTCCTCATCCAGAAGAACGCCCCCCTGGCGATGAAGATCATCCGCTCATATTCCCGGGATATCCGCAACCTCAACCAGGAATTGGCCCGCCGCACCACCCGCGGGGCCGCCTCCGAGGACAATCCGGACAGCCTCTATTTCGTGGGCGAGTACTATTTCCAGCACGATCTGCCCCAGCTCGCCGCCTACGTGTTCGCCCAGTACGTGCGCCTCTACCCCGAGGGCAACCTCATCGGGGAGGCGAAGGAAAAATTGGAGAGCATCCCCGGCATCGACCTGGCCAAGTACGAGCCCCGGGCCGATTTCAACCGCGTCTACCAGGACGGCGAGATGATCTTCAGCGAGTTCGAGCCCGGCCACGAACTCTTCATCATCCAGAGCGGCAAGGTGAAGATCGCCAAAATCGTCAATAACCAGGAACTCCTCCTAGCCGTGCTCGACCCGGGGAGCATCGTGGGCGAGATGGCCATCCTCGACAATAAGAACCGCACGGCCTCGGCCATCGCCTTCGGCGAGACGCGCCTCATGGCGGTCAACCGGGCCAATTTCGAGAAGGTCGTCATCCAGAACGTCACCATGGCGACGAAGCTCATCACGATCCTCTCCGACCGCATCTGGACGATCTACAAGCAGCTGGCCAACCTGCTCATCACCGACCCCTTGGCCCGGCTCTGGGACACCCTCTACACCCAGATGCTCAAGGCCCACGTGGTCATCGAGGCCAAGAAGACCTATCATTTCGCCTTCGGCCCGGCCGAACTCCTGAAACTCACCGGCCTCGAGGGGCCCGCCGGCGAGGTCGCCCTCAAGAAACTCCTCGGGCACCTGAAACTCAGCGTCCGCAACGACAAGATCTTCTGCGAAGATATCTCCGAGATCAAGAAAGAGGTCGAGTTCGCCCTGCGCATGCAGGAGCGGGGCGCCAAGCTCGAGGCGTCCAAGCGCCGCGTCGGTCCCTAAGCCCCGTCCTCCCCGATGCGGCGGCGCCTGAGACGTCTGCTCTCGATCCTGGCCTTCGCCCTGCTTCTCCTCATGGCCGCCGGCGGCGCGGGCGCTTTTTGGCTCGCCCAAAGGCCCGGTTCCTGGTATTCCGATCGTTTTCTTTCCCTCACGGGCCTGCTCCTGCGCTTCGAGGCCATCGGCGG
>JAFLEE010000118.1 GCA_017302015.1 Spirochaetota bacterium
GGATTTGCAGCAGCACGACCTGGCGGTCGAGACCTATGCCCGCTTTCCCAAGGAAAGCCCGGTGTTCTATACCGCCGAGATCGGCCGGTCGGATGCGCTTTATGCCGCCGGCAAGAAGGAAGCCGCCCCCGCCGCGAAGAAAGACGCGAAGAAGTAAACCGTGCCCCACGGCGCCGGGACCCCTATGGCGACCAAGCTCATCGTCGGCTTGGGAAACCCCGGCGATCAGTTCAAGAACAGCCGGCACAACGTCGGCTTCCGCTGCGCGGACTACATCGCCCAGAAGCTCGAGATCCCCCTCAAGCAGGAGAAGAAGAAGAGCATCTTCGGCAAGAAGCGCTTCAAGAACGGCGATGTCATCGTCCTCAAGCCGATGACCTTCTCCAACTTGAGCGGCGAGGCGGTGCTCTACATCGCCTCCTTCCTCAAGGTGAACCTCGAAGATATCTTCGTCATCTTCGACGACATCCACCGCGACTGGGGCACCGTCGAGATCGAGCCCCGCCTCGAGAACGTCACCCACAACGCCATCAACCACCTGGCCGTCGCGCTCAAGAGCGGCGAGTTCACCAAGTGCGCCTTCGGCATCGGGCCGCTCCCGGCGAAATCCGACGACGAGGGCTTCTACCTCGGCGATTTCAACGAAGCCGAGGAGTCCGAGTTCCAGGAACTCTTCGAGAAGACCTATGCCCTGGCCGCGGCGTTCCTCCAGGTCGATGGGCCCGCCTGAGGCCGTTCTCGGCCCCGATTTCGAGACCCTCCTCCCCGCCGTCGCCGCCGCCCTCCCTCCGGCCGCCCTCCGCGGGCGCCGGGTGGCCGTCTTCGTCTCCGGCGGTCCCGATTCCATCTTCCTCCTCCATGCCCTCCACCGCCTCGCGGGCTCGGAGGCCACCCTCTTCGGGGTGAGCATCGATTACGGCCTCCGCGGAGAGGCGAGCCGGGGAGACGCCATTTTCGCCGCCGAAGCCTGCGCCTCATTGGGCCTGGATTGCCGCCTGCACCGCGGCGAGTTCGCCTCCGGCAACACGCAGGCCTGGGCGCGCGCGGTGCGCCGCGGGCTCATGCGGAGCCTCATTGCAGGGGGCGAGGCCGATTGGATCGCATTGGGCCACCAGAGGGACGACCTGCTGGAAGGCGTCTTCCTGAAACTCCTTTCGGCCCAGACGGCGCGGCCCCTGCGCCCCGTGCGCGGCCGTATCCTCCGCCCCCTCCTGGGCCTGGGCCGCGGTGAGATCGAGTCGGCCCTCGCGCGCGCGGGGCTCGCCTGGCGCACCGATGCGAGCAACGAAAAGCCCTGCTATCGCCGCAATACCCTCCGCCTGCGCGCGTTCCCGCTCCTCGACGCGGATTTCCCCGGGTGGCGGCCCTTGGCGGCCAGGTCCCTCGCCGTGCTCTCCGGGGAAGCGGGCGCCCTCGCCGCCATGGCCCGCCGGTCCCCCTGGATCCGAAGCGGCCGGGGCTGGGTGAAGCCGCTCGCCCCCTTCGCCGCCCTCAAACCGGAGGTCCGCGCGGCGCTCCTCGGGGAGGCCCTGCGCCTCGCCTTCCCATCGAAGCGCTTCTCCCGCGAAGAGTTCCGCATCTCGCTGGAGGCGGTGGAACGCCAGCGCGCCGCGGCGGTCTTTCGTCTCGGGGATCGGCAAGTGGAATACGACGCGGGCCTCCTCGCCCCCGTGGAGACGCGCACGATGGATGCGCCCCTCCTGCCGGGAACTTGGGCGCGGGCCCCCTGGAAATGGCGGGTGAGCCTCGAGGCCTCCCCATCCCCCGGAGATCATCCCCCCATTTTGCCTGCGGGCGCAGAGGCGCATGCGATAGCGGCCCCCACGATTGACGGCGGCCCGAAGGCGAGGCCGTCGTGTGGCGAACGATTCAGTACCGCCGCGGCGAACCCCGCATTCAGGGTGCGCACGATGAGGGCGGGGGACCGCTTCACCCCGGTGGGCCAAGCGGGGCCGGTGCGCCTGCGCCGTTGGCTCATGAGCCACCATGTCCCCAGGCGCCAGCGGAGAAAGACGCTCCTCCTCATTGCAGGCGAGAATATCGCCATGGTCCTGACCCCCGGCCAACGCCCCTGGATCGATGCCGCCCATGTCCCGGGAAGACACCCCCATCCGTGGACCGTATTCGGGGAGCCGGCGTGAGCCGCACCCGGGCCCTCACCCTCGCCGTGCGCGGGCTGCACGCATTCCACCCCCTGGCGGTGGGCGCCGGACTCTTTGCGGTCTTCCACCTCGTCTATTTCCGCGTCAATCTGGCCGAGTGGATGGCCCCCGGCATCGAACGCTGGGTTCTCCCGGGTTACCTGCTGCTGCCCATGATCATCCTGGCGGCGGCCCTCTGGCGCGCGGTGAGGCCCCCCGAAGATCCGCTTTTATGGCTGGAGCGGGGCTATGCCCTCGACTTCCGCCTCCTCAACGCGGTCCATGGACTCTCGGACGAGGGTTCCGATGCCGTCCTCGCGGATGTCGAACCCGCTTCCCTCTTGGCCCGTTTCCCCTGGCGCCCCTGGGCCATTTCCGTCTCGCTCCTCTTTGCGGCATTGGCCTGGCACCTTTTTTCCCCCAACGAGTCCGCCCGGTTCCTCTCCAACGCCCGAAGCCTATGGGAATTGCAGACCACTTCCCTGTCGCTGCGCGTTCCCGATACGGTCCGCGAAGGCGAGACCGCGGGCCTGGCCTGGGATGGGGCCTTCGAGTCCGCCGAATTGGAGTGGAGGAGCGGCGAACGCGGCGCGAGCCTCCATCCCACGCGTGCCCAACCTGTGGTCCTCGGACCCCTCGAGCGCGACCTGGAATGGAAACTCACCCTCAAGCGCGGCCGCTATCTCCGCGAGGAGACGGGCCTCGTGCGCGTCTTCCAGAAGCCCCGCCTCGTCTCGTTGGCGGCCGAACTCTCGGATGTCCTCGGGAATCGGATCAGCCTCTCGGGCGTCGGTCGCTTCGAGGCGCTCCCCGATTCCGCCATCACCGTGCGGCTCGGGCTCCAAGGCGACCAGGCCGTGAAGCGGATCCTCGGGCTCCCGCCCGGCGCGGCCTCGCGCTGGGAACGGACGCCCTCGGGGGCGGCGCTTTTTTTCAAGGCCCCCGCCAGCCTCTCCCTCGCGCTGCGCGCGGTCAACGAGCAGGACCTCACCAACGAAGCGCCGTGGATGGTGGAGGTGACCGTACCCGAGAACCGTCCCCCGACGATCGTCCTCGAGAGCCCCCGGGATCCCGTAGTCCTCGATCTGCCCGCCGAATTGGCCATCGACTTCACCGCCGAGGACGATCTCGCCCTGAAACGCGTCGCCCTCTTCCTCGAACGCCCGGGAGAGGCCGCGCGGTCGCGGGAATTGACCCTCCCGCCGTCCTTGCGCCGCCATGCGGGCCGCGCGATCCTCGCGGCCCAAGACCTTTCCATCGCCCCCGGACAAACCCTGCGCTTTTGGCTCGAGGCCGAAGACGGCTGGGGGCTGCGCGGACGGAGCCTGACCAACATGATCCATCGGCCCAGCCGGGGCGAACTCGTCCAAGCCCGCAGCGAACGCCTCGAGGGGATGGCCCAGAAAGCCGAGCGCCTCGCCCGGGAAGCCCAGGAACTCGAGCGGGGCGCCGAGCAGGCCAACCTGGATGCGGAGCGCGGCAAATCGGACCCCGCGCGCATGCAAGCCCTCGGCGAGCGGCTGCGCGACCTGCGCCAAGAGACGCGGGACCTCGCTTCCGCGGTCCAGGGCGAACTCTCGAGGCAGGGGGCGACGAACCAAGCGGAGGCGCTCGGGCTAAGCGAAGAGATCCTCGCCAAACTCAGGCGCCTCGACGAAGCCCTGCGGCAATTGGATCGGGACACCCTCTCCAAAGTCCAGCGATCCTGGTCCGACCTCATGCAGCGCCTGGGGGAGAAGCCCCTGGGGGCCGACGACTGGAAGCGCGCGCTGGAAGCGATGACGAGCCCGCGCTTCGGGGAGCGCCTCGACAATATGATGAAATCCCTCGAGGAACTTTCCCGCAAGCAGGGGCTGGAGGACCTCGCCCAACTCGCCGAAGCGATCCACCGCAAGGCGGAAGACCTGCGTTCCGAGAGCCTCGCCGAGGATCGGGGCGACCCGTGGAACCGTGCCCGGGAGGGCCTCTCCCAAGAACTGGCCGACCTTCGCCAGGCCTGGGAAAAAAAGCGCGATTCCCTCGCGCCCAAGGACGGCGACGACCCGGTGGACGCCCAAGCCCGGGCCCAATTGGACCGCGACCTCGACCCATCCTTCGAGCGGGATCTCGCCAAAACGGCCGTCGACAAGAAATCCTTCGACCGGATGGACGACGCCGCCAAGCGCCTCGACCGCATCCGCCGAAACCTCGACCTCCTCTCCCGCCACGGGGACGAATTGGACCGCGAACTGGCGAAGGAGGAGATCGCGCGGCAAGTCGCCGGCTTCCTCCACCATGGTCTTCGGGCCCTGGGTTGGGTCGGCGGCGAACTGGTGGACCCCGAGCGCACGCTCCCCGAAGTGCAGAACCGGGAGGCCGCGGGGCTATTCACCGAGTCGGCGGCCTTCGCCGGTCAGGGCCGGCTCGCGCTCTATAGCCTTCTGGCCCCCTCGATGCCGGCGCTCTCGCCCGTTTTGGAGCGTTGGCGACGCTATGAAGATTCCTGCCAGGCCGCGGCCCGCGCCATGGACCCCTCCGGCCGGCAAGGCGCCCTGGCCCTCCCCCCCTCCCCCGAATTCTTCCTCGATCGCCGCCGCGAGGCCCTCGATCTCGTGAAGACGCTCCTGGACCTCTCCGCGCTCCTGGACGCCATGGACCAGGAGAACGCCCAATCTGAAATGGACCAATTGTCCGAGCGCCAGGGAAAAATGGGGAAACGCGCGCGCCAGCAGATGAACTCGGGCCGCGCCCCGTCGCCCGCCCAGCAGGAGTACATGCGCCAACTCGCCGCCGAACAGGCCGCCATCCAACGGCTGATGGAACGCCTCGGCAAGGGGAACCAGGGGAATCAGTCCGGCACGGGGCGGGGCGAAGAGGGGAACCGCCAAGGAAACGAAGCGGGCGCCCGCCGGCAGAAGGAACTCGAAGAGACCCTGTCGGCCATGAAACGCGCCGAGGAGGCCCTCCGCGCCGGGGGGCCGGACCGGGAGCGGCTCCAGACCGACCTCAAAAAGATCGAGGAGAACCTCCTCAAGTTCCAAAGCGGTCTCAAAGAACGGAAGGACAAGGAGGACCCGGAGCGCGAAAGCCGCACCGCCAAGCAGGTCGCCCCCACCTTCGTCGATCCCGGCCGCGGGACAACCGCGTCCCGCCTGCGCGATGACGCCCGTTATCGGGCGGTGCAGGGAGCCCCGGGAGAATGGCAGGATCGCATGAAGGCTTTCCTGGACGCCGCGGAATAGCCCGAAAAGGGCCCCGCGACGACTTTTTCCGTTCTGGGCCGCACCCCCGCCGGCGGCGCGCCGGAAGCGGGCGGCCAGCGTCGCCGTGCGGCGCCGGGCCGCTAACGCCCTTTCTCCGCGCCCCAGAGGATCACGTGGAGCCGGGGCGAATAATTCCATCCATTTGATATAATCGCCTCCACCAAGGCGGGCCGGCATTGGGAATCCCGGGTGCGGCCCTCGAGGCCGACCCAGACGCGTTCCCCGGGGAGGCGGAATTGTCGGGTCGTCTCCGCGATCTCCTCCAAATCGGTGGGGCCGGCGGCGATGAATTTAAAGAAGGGCCAGGGCCGGGACGCCCACCAGGCGAGCGCCTCGGGGCTCCCGGGCTGCCCGGAATTGGAGAGTTTGGGGGAGACAACCCAAGTCCAATCCCGGATGAGTTCCTCGCGCAGGGCGGGGCGGCCCAAGGGCGTCCCGTCGCGCAGGACCGCCTCGAGCGGCCGCGTGGGGATGATCGTGCCGTTGGTCTCCACGTGGATGCGGGCGCCGGGCAATGCCAAGCGGTCGAGGGGCTGGAGGAGGGGCTCGCCGCCGGTCAAGATGAGGTCGCGGGCGCCGCGCAGGCGGTCGATCAGGTCCGTTTCCTCCACCCAATTCCAGGCCCCGGATTTGGCCAACCAAGACTCCTTGGTGTCGCACCAGGAGCAGGTGAGGTTGCAGAATTGGAATCGCACGAAGCGCGCGCGGATGCCGCAGCGGGGGCCTTCCCCCTGGAGGGAATCGAAGATCTCGTTGACGGGGAAGCGCACGGGTCGAGGCATGGGGGCCGCCCCGCCGAGCCAACCCGGGGCCGCGGGAATCGGGGCGCGATCAGTCTTTCGCGCGCTCCACGTATTCGCCGGTCTCCACGTTCACGATGATGCCGTCGCCCTGGTTGATGAAGAGGGGCACGGTGACCTTGGCGCCGCCCTCGATGGTGACGGGGCGGCCGCTGCTGGTGGCGGTATCGCCCTTGATGGCCGGTTCGGCCTCGATCACCTTGAAGCTCTGCTTGGCCTGCTTGAAGCCCATGCTGATCGGGTTCTCCTCGGCAAGCAGGAGGATCATCTGGGTATTTTCCTTCAGGAACGGCACGATATTCTCGCCGACGACGGAGGTGTCGAGGTGGTACTGCTCGAAGTTCTCATCGTCCATGAACACGTACTTTTCGCCCTCTTTGTAGAGGTATTGCACGGCCCGCCGCTCGGTGTCGATGAGCTCGACGCCTTCGCCGGATTTGAGCGTCACTTCGACGATCTTGCCGCTGGAGATGTCTTTGATCTTGGTGCGGTAGAACGCGGAGCCCTTTCCGGGGCTGACGAAAAAGACCTCGGTGACGAACCAGAGTTTATTTTCGCGCTTGATGCAGACCCCTTTACTGAGGTCGGTGGTATTGCCGAGGGCCATGGAGAATCCTGGGGAAGGGAGTGAAAGAAGGCGTATTTTAGCCTGAAATCCCTGTTTTCATCCGAGAAAAAGCCCTCCCGGGAACCCGGGCGCGAAGCGGACGGAGAACGGGGAAAAACGCCGGCCCGTGCGGCCTAGAAGAACACCTCGGTCATGATGTGATCGCCGCCCACCCCCTGCGCCCGCAGGAGGTCGTAGAGATCGTTGATCATGGCCCGGTTGCCGCAAACGTAGTACCACGCGTCCGCCCCCTGGGGATGGGCCCTCAGGTAATCCGTGACCCGGCCCCGGAACCCCGCGTCCTCCCGGGTGAAGCAGGGCAAATAGCGTTCGGCGGGATAATCCCCTGCGTCGTAGGTCTCGTCTTTTTGGCGCACCCCGTGGACGAGAAGATAATCGAGCTTCGGCAGGGTTTTCACCATGCTATGGAAGGGCGCGACCCCCGTACCGGTGGCGACGAACACGAAACGCGCGCCGGAGGGGATGGGATCGGGGAGCATGAAGCGGCTATAGGGCCCGTGGACTTCGACGATATCCCCCGGCTTCAGGGCGGCAAGCCGCGGGGTCAGGGACCCCCCCTGGACTTGCCGGACCAGGATATCGATGAAATCGTCGTGCTCCCCGCTATAGACCGTGTACTCGCGGTTGATCCCGCCGCCGGGGATGCCCATGTTGATATTCTGCCCGGCCTTGAAGGGAAAGCCCTTTCGCTCCAGGCGCAGGCGGAAGGAGGCCGGGGTGTACCAGTGGAGGTCGAGGATGCGATGTTGGGTTCTTGGGTTCACGGTTGGGATTTTACCCTGGGGGAGGAGACCGGCGGAGGCCGGCCGCCGAAGCCCCCTCAGGGCCCTCCGGGCCTCGGGACCTCGATTTCCCCGTTCAGGTAGCGGGAGAGTTGACGGAAGGATTCCCCCAGGCGGTCGCGCTCGCGGTGCCAGGTGATGACGGCGAAGAGCGCGAAAAAAACGGCGACCCCCGCGATGGCCGCGATGGGTTCCGCCTCGCGGTTTCCCGCGGAAAGCACGAGGGTGTGGAGCAGATAGAAGAGAAAACTGAACACCGCCAGGGCCCCTGCGAGGAGGACCGGATTATGCCGCGCGGTCAAGAAAACCTTCCCGCCGCTTTTTTCGAGGGTGCCGTGGAAAAGGGGGGTCAGCCCGATGGAGAAAGAGTGCCCGCGGTGGAAAAAGAGGGACTTATAGAGGTGGACGTTCCCGCGCTCGGGCCCGAACAAAATCGGCGAGGCTTGGTCGTTCTGGTTGAAAAAGACCGTAAGTTCATCCCGATCGAAGGAGCGCTTCCCCGGATCGGTGAGCTCGAACACGGCCAAGGGCAGGCCGAAACGGAAATAGGGCAGGTACCAACGCCCCTTGAACCAGAGATCCGCGGCGAGCACCGCGAAAAATAAGAAGACCGAGCCCTCGAAGAGGATGAATGCCATCCGCTACTCCCGGGGCGCCCGCGCGGGGACGGGCTTCACCATAATGTGGTCGTCCATGACATAGCCATCCCCGATGTCGAAGATTTCGGAGCGCTCCACGCGAAACCCGTTTTTGCCGTAGGCGCGGATGGCCCGGTGGTTCTCACGGTTCACGTTGAGGGTGAGGAGGTCCCGCCCTTCTTCCCGCGCCCAGACTTCGACCCGGGCGATGGCCATGGACGCCACGCCCCGTCCCCGGGCCGGCGCGGCGAGGTAGAGCTTATGGATCTTCGCCCTCCCCTCCCCCCCGGGTCCGTAGGAGAGAAACCCGCAGGAGGTCCCGCCGAGGAAGATGAGGCACCACGCGATCCCCTCCCGGAGTTCTTCGGCGATGCGCTCGGGGGAATACATTCGCTTGAGCATGTAGTCGATCTGCCCGCGTTCGAGGATCCCCGCGTAGGCCTCGTCCCAGATGAGGCGGGCCAAGCGCCCCAATTCGGGGGCGTCGGCGGAGTCGGCCGGGCGGAAGGCGATGGCGAGACCCGAGCCGCGCGCCACCGCCGCGGCCGCTTCCTCGCCCCGGGCCGCTTGGTCGCGTTCATCCATGGGCGAGGGCTCGAGCCGAAGGCCTCAGGAGAGGCCGTCGTAGAACTTCAGGTAATCCTCGGGGCGATCGCCGTCGAGGAAATCCATGGCGGCTTTGGGGTGCAGGTTGCGCTGGCCGGTGATCATGTAGGGGATGTCGTAGCCCCAGGTGATGCGTTTGCGCATGGGCACGATCTGCTCCTCGATGCACTTGATGACCGGGCGCAGGTGAAACTTCGGGTTCTTGAGGAAGCCGAGCATGAGTTCGGTGGGGCAATTCCCGGCGCCGCGGCCCAAGCCGGAGATCGTCGTGTCGAGCCAACTGGCCCCGAGGATGAGGGATTCGATGGTATTGGCATAGGCGAGTTGCTGGTTATTGTGGGCGTGGATGCCCACCTGCTTCCCGGCGGCCTCGGCGAACTTCATGTACTTCTGGGTGAGGGTCTGGATCTCCTCCGAATAGAGGGAGCCGTAGCTGTCGACGAGGTAGATCACCTTGGCCTCGGACTTGGCGAGGATCTCGAGGGCCTCGTCGAGTTCGTGGTCGTGGACCACCGAGATGGCCATGAGATTGATGGTGGTTTCGTAGCCCTTGTCATGGCAGGCCTTCATCATGTCGAGGGCCGCGGGGATCTGGTGGATGTAGGTCGCCACGCGCACGAGGTCGATGACGCTCTGGTCCTTCGGCAGGAGTTCGCCGCCGAGGTCGACCCGGTCGACGTCGGCCATCACCGAGAGTTTCATGGAGGTCTTGTTGTCGCCCACGATGCGGCGCACGTCCTCCTCTTCGCAGAATTTCCATTTGCCGAATTGCTTGGGGGAGACGATCTTCTTGGAGCATTTATAGCCGATCTCCATGATGTCGACCCCGGCTTCCACGCAGGTCTGGTAGACGGCACGCACGAAATCGTCCTCGAACTTGGAATCGTTCATGAGGCCGCCATCGCGGATGGTGCAATCGAGCACCTTCACGTCGGGGCGGTAGGTCAGCCAAGAGCCTTTTTTCTTGGCCCAACGGTTCTCTTCGATGGGCGTCTTGGAAGTATCGGGCATGGGAAAAGTCCTTGTGGGTAGGGTGGAAAGGATCGGGGTCGCCGACGACTCGCGGGGCTAATTATACCCCTTCGTTGCGCAGATTTCAGCCCGCGCGGCGGGAGTCCCCACAGGGGGCGGTTTCCACCACCGCGACCCCGACGCCTCAGGACCGTGAGGATAGGAAGGTCCCCTTCACCCCAATTCGTGACGGTTCTATTCCCAATGCGGCGTGGACCCCATCCTTAACGGCCCTCTGGCGGGCGGGGGGACCACGGCCACCGTGATCTATCGGAAAATAGGCGCCGTAACCCCGGAATCCCCCTTGGCCCCCTCCATCGCCCTCTTCACCCCGCCCTTCCTGCAGCCCAATGGCCCCTATGCCGCTACGCCGTTCCTTGCGGCGGGGCTCGCCGCGCGCGGACTTTCCGTGCGCCAATACGATGTGAGTTTGACGACCCTCCTGCGTTTCTTCTCCCCGGCCGGGTTGGAGCGCTTTTTCGATGCGGTGGCCCATCGGCCCCCGACGAACCGGCCCCAAAAGGCCATGCTCGAGCGCCGCGACGAATACGTGAAGACCATCGGCCCCACCATCGCCTTTTTGCAGGGCGCGAACCCCACCCTCGCCCACCGCATCCTCACCCGCGATTACCTCCCCGAAGGGGAGCGTTTCCGCCAGATCGAGGGCCTCTTCAATCTTCTCGAACGCGGGGATGGCGCCCTGCACCTCGCGGCCCTCTACCTCGACGACCTCCACGATTTGGCGGTGGGCACCGTCCTCCCCGGTTTCGGCTTTTCGCGCTACCGGGAAAAACTCGCCGGAGCGGCCCCGAGTTATGACGGAATCCAGGAGGCGCTCGACGGCGAGCCCGACCTGGTGGACAGGTGGCTGGGCGAGGCGATCGCCGAATGCCCGCTCGATGAGGTGACCTTGGCCGGGATCACCGTCCCGTTCCCGGGAAACCTCATGGGGGCGTTGCTCACGGCGCGCCACTTGAAGCGCCTTCGCCCCGGCATCCAAGTCGCCCTGGGGGGCGGCTGGGTGAGCACCGAACTCCGCTCCCTGGAGGATCCCCGAATCTTCGACCTCGTGGATTTCATCTCGCTGGACGAGGGCGAGGGGCCGCTGGCCGCCCTAGCGGAGCACGTGGAGGGCAAGCGCCCCCGGAAAGACCTCGTGCGCACCATGGCGCGCGAAGACGGGAAGGTCGTTTGGTTCGACGGAACCGAACCCCCCTCCCCGTGCGCGGTGGACCCGACCCCGAGTTATGAGGGCCTGCACCTGGGCCGCTATTTCACCGTCCTCGAAAGCGTGAACCCGGTGATGCGCCTGTGGGCGGAGCGGGGCTTCGGGAAACTCCGCGCGGCCCGCGGCTGCTACCACAAGAAGTGCACCTTCTGCGACACGAGCCTCCCCTACATCTCCGATTACCGCCCCCTCGACGCCGTGGCGCTCCTCGGGCAGGCCGAGACCCTCGCGCGCGCCACGGGCCTGCGCGGCATCCATTTCGTCGACGAGGCCATGCCCGCCGGGCTCATGCAGCGCTTCGGCCTCCTCGCCCGCGAACGCCTGCCCGATCTGGTGTGGTGGGGGAACGTGCGCTTCGACCGTAGTTTCACCCCGACGGTGTGCCGGGCGATGAAACAGGGCGGCTGCGTGGCGGTCTCCGGAGGACTCGAGGGCTTGGTCGATTCCGTGCTCGCCCGCATGAAGAAGGGGGTGGCCCTCGCGCCCATGATCAAATCCCTCCAGGCATTCCGCGACAGTGGCATCCTCGTCCACGCCTATCTGATCCACGCCTTCCCCGGTTCCACCGTCAAAGAGACCGTGGACGCCCTGGAGGTCCTTCGCCAATTGTTCCAGGAAGACCTCTTGGGGAGCGCTTTTTGGCACCGTTTCGCGCTCACGGTGCACAGCCCCGTGTTCGCATCGCCCGAGAGTTACGGGCTTTACGGCGTTTCCGTCCCGCCCGGTGGGTTCGCCCGAAACGAAGCCCGTTATGAAGAGGAAGGCATCGAGGCGGTGGATCTCTTGGGCGACGGCCTGCGCAAGGCCACCTATAATTTCATGCACGGGGTCGGCCTGAGGGAAGACGTCCGTTCGTGGTTCGATTTTCCCGTGCCGAAGGCGGGTGTCGGCCGGACTTGGGTCGCGGGGGTTCTGAAGTCCTGATCCCATCCTTGCCCCAAACCTAGGCTTGGTTTACGGGCTCCCGACCTGGCTTCCCGTCCGATTCCCCGGATGAAGCCACCTCTCTCAAGGCCGGCTTAGATCCCAGCATCCCTTTTAGGCGAGGACTGTCGGGGGGATGCGGGATTAAAAGAACTCGCTCCAGCGTTATGTACGATAGGACCCGACATACGGAGACACAGGTATTTTTCAATTCATGGACCCATCCATGGTGAAGGACCGGTTTGGCTTTCTGGCTGGATAGGCCGAAATGGGAACGGGCGGGATTGCCCCGCCCGCCCCGTCCACCGAGGGAAATCTACTTGAACGCCACCGTGGTGTAGTAGGAGAGCCCGAGCCCCGGGGACACGCCGAACTTGCCGCCGGAGAGGGCGATCCCCGTGAAGGCCAATGAGAACTGGTGCTTGGCCTCGGCGAAGGCGATCCAGATCCCCGGGT
>JAFLEE010000119.1 GCA_017302015.1 Spirochaetota bacterium
CTGCTTCCTGCAGTCCTCCGGCAATAGACGCCAGCCAATCCTATCGCGACTTTTTTACAGGAAACGCTGATCGTCCTGCCCAGGGATCGCGCCGTGGTCCATTCACCCGGCAGTGCCCCCCCCCCCGTAGTGTCCACAGCAAATGATGCGGAGGCTCCCGATCGCTCCCGACGTTACGGAACGCTGACGATCATGGGTTCCTCCGCGCGACGCCGGAGGGACTCGCCATGCGTTTTCAGGCGACATCGCCGTTAAAATGGGTGCGGCGGCGGGAGGAGCGGTGGGGATCCTCCTGCGAGGCGTCGGTTGCGCGCGTGATACAATCCCGCATGGGTCTTTTCCTCAAAAAACTCCTGCCGATCTGGCTGCTTCCCCCCGGGATCGTCCTGCTGCTGCTCGCGGCCGTCCTCATCGCCGGGCCCAAACTCTTCCGCCGAAAGGCGCGCCTTCCCGCTTACCTCCTGACGGGACTCGCCTTCCTGCTTTTATGGTGCGCGTCCATCGAGCCGGTATCCCGGCGCCTCATGTCTTCGCTGGAAGACCGGTTCCCGGCTTGGGATGGGGCCCTCCATGGGGCCCAAGCCATCGTCGTCCTGGGCGGGGGCACCATCGCCGGCGCTCCGGATGCGGGCGGGATGCCCCTTCCCGCCGGGGACGCCAATCGCAGGGTCGCCCATGCCGCCCAAGTCCAAGCGCGCACCGGCCTTCCCATCATCGCCACGGGAGGGGTGGTCTTCGAGCGGGCCGACTCGCGCTCGGAAGCGGAGGTCATGAAG
The DNA here is from genome assembly GCA_017302015.1 of Spirochaetota bacterium. GTDB lineage: Bacteria > Spirochaetota > UBA12135 > COTS27 > JAFLEE01 > JAFLEE01. The sequence goes on from JAFLEE010000119.1 coordinate 777, forward strand.
GAGTCCCTCACCCGGCTGGGGGTGCCCCGTGACCAAATCTACACCGAGACGCGTAGCCGGGACACCGTCGACAACGCGCGCATGACCCGCGAACTCTTGGAAAAGAAGCGGCTCGGAACCCGCGTCCTCCTCATCACCTCGGCTTACCATATGCCGCGATCGATGATGCTTTTCCGCCAGGCAGGCTTATCCCCGGTCCCCGTGCCCACCGATTATAAGACCGACCGGGGACCCGGCGTGCGCCATCGATGGGCTGAGAGCCTCCTGCTGTGGATGCCCCAAGCCTCCGAATTGCATCGGACGGTCATCGCCCTTCGAGAGCGGTTGGGCGCGGCCTTTTATTCCGTCAAGTCCGCGGGCCTCTAATACTTCGCCGGCCCCAATCCGCAACGGATTTGGGCTAAAAACCCTGAATCCTGCGGTGTTTTGGTTAACTTCCTGATGGGGACCGGCCGGTCTGGACTCAATTTTTTATGCATTTTCGCCCGTTTTCGTGTTATATTCGATGTCACCCGGGAGGGTCTCCATGCACGCCAAACAAATTCTGATTTTTCTCCTGCTCGCCATCGGATGGGCCTTCGCCGATACCCTGGTGGTCAAACTCGTCGCGGGCGACGTGAAAGTGCGGCGCGGCGGGGAATCGACCGCCCTCAAACTCGGGGATGTCGTCCGCGCCAACGAACAGGTCGTCACCGGGCCCTCCTCCTTCGCCGCGCTGCGCAGCGAGGACGGCTCGGTCTTTAAATTGGCCGCCGATACCGTCTTCGATGTGAAGACCCTAGAGAATACCGCCGCTAGCCGCAACCACCAATTCTCCATCCCCCAAGGGAAGGTGATGTCGAGCATCTCGCGCCTGAGCAAACAGAGCGAGGTGAGTTTCAGCACCCCTTCCGCCGTGGCCGGCGTCCGCGGTACGGTGCTGGTTCTCGAGGTCACCCCGACCGGCACGCGCCTCTTCGTCCTCAAGGGCGCCGTCGCCTTCGGAAAGGGCGGCAAGGCCGATAAAGTGGTCAATGTCAACCAAAAGGGCGAGGCCAGCGCGAGCGGGGCTCCCGTGTCGATCAAGGCGATGACCCCCGCCGATCAGGCCCAAGCCATCCAGGGCGTACCCGTCACTATCACCCTCCAGGCGGGTCCGGCGGTAGCGGGCGCGACGCCGGGGTCCTCCTCCGATCTCGACAGCCTGAAGAATGAACTCCGGCAAAACGTGGCTTCCCAGCAGCAGCGCGGCAACCAGAATCGGCAGCGCGAACAGCAGCGCGTCGCCTGGGACGCCGAGAATGGCCGCACCGTGCGCGTGGGCGGCGACCTCTTCCAAGTCAGCGAGAAGTTCAGCCGCGTCGACGACAAGAATATCCGCATGCTCCATGTCATGGACAATACCACCCAGAACCGGGTGACCGTCTTCGAGGCCAAGAGTTTCTGGGAGAAGGGCGTCCCGAACATCTCCTCGGTGCTCTCGGGCACGGGCGACGCGAACGCCTCGCTGCCCACCCGCAGCGATGTCACCCTCTCCGTGAAGGAAGCCCTCAAACCCGGCGATCTCGTCGAAATGACGATGGTAAAGACCGGCACCACCTTCGTCCAATCCTACCGCGTGAACAAGGGCGAGTGGTACGCCGGAGACCGGGCCACCCTCCTCATCGAGGGGGGCAAAAGTTTCCTCGTGCTCAAGAGCGCCGGGGGCGCCACCGACTACCGGTTCGAGTTCCAGAACCGGGTGATCAACGCCAACACCGGGGCCGATACCGCCCTCTCGGTCGCCAATTTCGACGCGTCCAAGATCATGGGCTTCTTGCAGGGGCTCAGCGATACGGCTGTCTATATCGCCTGGGTGCCCGACACGAAGGCGGGCACCGGCCTCTTCAATTCGGGCAAGATCGAGGTGATTGTCACCGCCGAGCACGTCACGAAGATGCTGGTGTTTCTGCTGACCCAACTGTAAAATAGCCCTCGGCGAATTCTATGGGGGGCGCGATGGTTTGGTTGAGGAGATCCCTGGCGATCTGTTGGCTCGTCGCGGGTGCAGGGGCGCAAGCGCTCCCTTCTGGGGCCGATGCGCTCTTGCGGGATCCCTGGCTCAAGCCCGCCCTCAATTTCGTCGTCGACCGCGCCCTCGGGGTCGCCGCCGACCCGCGGAGTTTCCAGGCCTTCTTCCAGGCCAATGCGGATGACTTCTCCCCCGGTTTCTTCAAGACGCGCCTTGGAACCGAGTGGCGGACCATCGCCGAGCGGCCCCTCGACGACCGTTCGCGCCTGCCCTTTTCCCAGCGCTTCGATCTCTCTGTGAACGTCATTTCGATCGTCCCCAGCGCCCAACTCCAATTCCACGCGCTGCCGGAGGGGCGCTACACTCCCCAAATCACGGTCGCCATGTCCGGTTGGGTATCCCCCTTGGCGCTGGCCCTTCCCGGATCTTTTAGCGCCTGGGGCCTCGCGCCTCACCTTACGCTCTCGAAATCCCTCGCGAAAGACGCCAAGCTTTTCGGGGGGTACCAATTCGCGACCGGCGACGTGAAATTGGGTCTCAGCAACCTGACGGGGGGCCTCGTCGGCAATTTCGACCTCACGAATTACCAGGCCCATGAGCTCTTCATCGGCGCCGTCTTCCTCGACCGGAAGAACGCGGAGTACGCCGCTTGGGTCGATTTCAACCTGACCCGGCAGGAGGTCGTGCTGAAGGCGGAGCGGTCCAAGGGCGGATTGACCCTCGGCTTGGGCTTCTATCCCGACCACCTCCTCGGCCTCTTGCCCCTCCCCTACATGCGCTTCCGCGTGCGCATCTAGGCCGCCCGATGGAGTCCCCGATGCTCAAACGCCTCAAGATCCCGCTCCTCCTCGCGATGCTCGCCCCGCTTTCTTGGGCCCAAATGAGGGGCGTGCCCCTCTTCAAACTCAATTTCCAATTCGCGGCGCCCCTGAAACTCGTCCCCGGGAGCAACCAGATGCTCGCCCCGGCGGCCTATTCGTTCCCCTACAACATCGGCTTCACCGCGGGCTATATCCAGGAATGGAATAGCGTCCAACGCACCATGGCCATCTATTCCCTGAGCTTCGACGATGATCCGATCAATAACCTCTTCGACGCCAATCTCGAGTCCAAGCAGAACACCCCGACCTTCTCCGGCCAGACGCTCTACCAGATGCTCACCGCCAAGCACCTGCTCCAACTGGGCCCCGTGCTTCGCGTCGGCGTCGCGGCCGACCTCGCGGTCAGCCTGACCCGCAATAGCCAGGCGGAGTCCTTCGGAAAGGGCCTCTACAACAATAACGAATACGGCCTCGGGGCGGAACTCACCTTCTCTAAAATCGCCAAGGGCCCCGCCGCCCTGCGCACCCTCCAGGCGACGGGAAAAATCACCGGGCGCTATGCGGCCTTCCCCAATTACTCCGACGCCTCGGGCCGGGGCGAGGCGCTCCTCAATAGCCTCGCCGCCGGCACGACCAATTCCGTGCGCACCAATAAGGAGGATGTGATGCGCTGGGTGGCCTCCCTCGACGCCTCCACCGAGCCCTTGCCCGGCCTCGTGGCCAGCCTGAGCTACGAACTCAGCATCGACCCCTCCGTCCAAAAGTATCTCCTCGACCGCACCGGGAACCAGACCGCCCGCAGCGAAACCCTCACGCGCAATACCCTAAGCGGCGACCTTGCCTGGTCCCTGCGGCCCGCTTCCCTCGGTCGCACGCTCCTGACCCTCGGCGCGCGGGTCCTCTATGACGGCCGCACCAGCGACCACTTGGAGCAGGGAGCCGTCGCGACGAACCTCCTGGGCCAAATTCCCGCCGATATCCGGACCAACGGCCTCGCCCTCGGGAGCGGCCAAGTCGGGCTCTTCTTCCCCGATTTCCTCAATGAGTCGACCCTGGCCATCGGCCCCACGTTCACGCTCTTCTTGAGCCGTCTGGTCTCCACCGAGTTCAATTATTCCTACAGTCGGCGCGATTACGGCGGGAAGTACGCCCGCTACGGCATCGGCGAAGCCGCCGGGATCGACGCCGGCACCTATAAGGCCGAGAAGGTTTGGCAGAATTGGCAGACGTTCTCCCTGGCCTTCCGGTTCCGCCACGAGTCCGGCTACCGGGTCTTCCAACCCTATCTCGGCTACCAGTACAAAGACAGCAACGACCGTGCCGATCTCGACGGCCGTTACCACATCTTCTTCCTCGGATTCAAGACGAGCCTGGAATTTTGAAGGTGCCCATGAGAAAGCCCATCCTCTTCCTGCTGCTTCTCACCGCCATCGCCCCGGCCGCCTGGAAAGGCAGCAAGCCCTTCTCGGGCTCCCCTTATTCCCGCGGGGTCTATGCGATACCCGCCATCGCCGCCCTCGAAAGCAAGGCTGCGGCGTTGCTGGCAAAAGCCGACGAAACCGAGGCCACGGGAGACCTGGTCAAGATGCGCGCCGAATTGGTGGCCATCATCGGGGAGTACCCGTCCACGCCCAGCGCGGCAAAAGCGGCCCTCAAAGTGGGGACCTTCGAGGCCCTCCTCGCCAATTTCGACGAGGCCCTGCCGTTCCTCGTCTGGGCAGTCAACCTCCATTATTGGAGCGAATCGGGCCCGACCGCCGCCCTCACCCTGGCCCAGTCCTTCTACGAATCCGGCGATCTGGAACTCGCCCAAGACGTGATCGAACGCCTCAAGAAAGACGCCAAATCCAAGCGGATCCCGGCCGAATGGGGCACGGCCGCCCAAGCCAAACTCGATTCGTTCGTCCCGATCGCAAAGAAATAACCCCCCCCCCGGCCCGGTGGGCCGATGAACGCCACCCGTCGCTTGTGACGGGACCGGCTCCCCCGGTTGCACCCGATCGGGGAATGGGGACGGCCTAGGCAAGCCCGGCCGACCTCATCGTAAAATCATGCTCCGAAAAGGCATCCCCGGGATGCCACCCCCCCCAAGCGCAGGAGCGTACCTCCCATGATCGAGATCAGTGGCCTCACAAAATACTACGGCGAGGTGTTGGCGGTGGACCGCATCTCCGTCTCCATCGCCAAGGGCGAGATCCTCGGGCTCCTCGGGCCCAACGGCGCCGGAAAATCCACCACCATCCGCATGCTCTGCGGCTACCTTCCCCCGACCCAGGGCACCATCACGGTCGACGGGGTCTCGGTGGAAGACGAGCCCCTGGCGGTGAAGAAGCGCATCGGCTACCTGCCCGAGGCCGCTCCCCTCTATAAAGACATGATGGTCTATGAATACCTGTCGTTCGTGGGCAAGATGCGCGACCTGCCCGAGGCCCGCCTCGAGGAGCGCATCCGCGAGGTCGCCCGCACCTGCGGCCTGGCCGGGGTGATGCACAAGAACATCGACGAGCTCTCCAAGGGCTACAAGCAGCGCGTCGGCATCGCCCACGCCATGATCAGCGACCCCGACATCCTGGTGCTCGACGAGCCGACCGCCGGCCTCGACCCCAACCAGATCGTCGAGATCCGCGAGCTCATCAAGGTCCTGGGGCGGACGAAGACCGTCATCCTCTCCTCCCACATCCTCTCCGAGGTCGAAGTCACCTGCTCCCGCATCCTCATCATCGACAAGGGGCACGTCGTCGCCGACGGCTCGCCCGAGGCCATCAAGGCCCAGTTCAGCGGCGAGCGCATCCTCTCCATCGAAGTGAAGGGGGTCGATTTCGACGGCCTCAAGGGCGCCCTCTCCGGCCTCCCCGGCGTGCTGCGCACCGAGGCGCGCCCCGCCGTGGCCGGCGGCACCGCCTGCGCCCTCACCAGCCGCGGCGACCAGGACATCTCCAGCGCCGTCTTCGACGCCATCAAGGGCCGCAATTGGCAGCTCGTCTCCTTCCAGCAGGAGACCAAGACCCTCGAAGACATCTTCCGCACCCTGACCCAGGCCCCCAAGGCCTGAGGCCCCGGAGAACGCCATGAACGAACTGCGCGACCGCTTCCGCTTCATCCACCAACTCAGCCTGAAGGAGTTCCGCTCCTCCGTCTATTCCCCCATCCTCTACATCGTGGCCCTGGTCTTCCTCGGGTTCAACGGGTGGCTCTTCGTGCTGCCGTTCTTCCTCAAGGGCCAGGCCGAACTGCGCGACTTCTTCGGCGCCCTGCCCGTGGTGTTCGTCATCATCATCCCGATGCTCACGATGCGCCTGCTCTCGGAGGAGGTGCAAAGCGGCTCCTACGAGCTCATCGCCACGCTGCCCGTGAAGCCCGTGGAGATCGTCATCGGGAAGTTCCTCTCCAGCGTGTACTTCATCGCCATCCTCCTGGTGCCGACGATCCTCTACGCGGTGAGCGTCGAGTTCGTCGGCGACCTCGCCTGGGGGCCGGTGGTGGGGGGCTACCTCGGGGCCCTGCTCCTCGGCTCGGCCTACGCCGCCATCGGCATGTTCACGTCGTCGCTCACGCGCAACCAGATCGTCGCCGCCATCGTGGGCGTGCTCATCTGCCTCGGCTTCTTCCTCCTCGACAAGACGCTCATCCTGCTCCCCGACGCCCTCGCCGGCTTCCTGCAGTACTTCTCCTCCGACTTCCACTTCCAGAACATCGCCAAGGGCATCCTCGACCTTCGCGATCTCCTCTACTTCGCCTCGATCATCTTCGTCTTCCTCTACGCCACCCGGCTGGTGATGGAAGACAAGACGCACCGCACCTGAACCCGGAGTGACGCCATGGCCAGCCTGAAACCCGCCCAGCCGATCCTCGACTTAAGCCGCCGCCTCTTCGGCCGCTACCACCGCTTCGCCCTCTGGTTCGCGGTGCTGGTGCTCGCCAACCTCGCGGCGGTGTTCCTGTTCTCGAGCTTCCGCATCGACCTGACCCGGGGGGGGACGTATTCCCTCTCCAAGGTGAGCAAGCGCGTCGTGCGCAACCTCAAGGAGCCCCTCTACGTGAAGGTCTTCTTCACACGCAACCTGCCGGCCCCCCATAACGACACCGAGCGCTTCATCCGCGACCTGCTGACCGAGTACAGCATCGCCGGGAACCGCAATTTCAAGGTCGAGTACTTCGACTGCACCGAGGGCAAAACCCAGGCCGAGACCTCCGACCGCGCCAAGAAGAACATCAAGACCGCCCAGGATTTCGGCATCAATCCCGTGGGCCTCCAGAGCGTCCAGAGCGACAAGGTCGAGGTGCTCAAGGCCTATATGGGCGTCGTCTTCCAGCGCGGCGACATCATCGAGCGCCTGGCCGACCTGAAGGACACCCGGGGTCTGGAATACCGAATCACCTCCCTCCTCCAGGCCATGAACCAGAAGACCGCGGCGCTCCTATCGGTCAACGGCAAGATCCGCCTGCGCCTCTTCTGCACCTCGGCGCTGCGCGACTTGGCGCCCCAGGTGCAGGGCGTCGAGACGGTGCCCGACGCCGTGCGGGCCGCCTTCAACAAGGCCAACGACCGCAATTTCGGCAAACTCCAACTCGAGATCCTCGATAACGGCGTGAACCCCGTCCTCGAGGCCGAGGCCACCAATTACGGCCTCGTCCCCTTGCGTTGGCGCGAGGCCTCGGGCGCCTACAAGAGCGGCTTCTGCTCCCTCGTCGTCGACTACAACGGCAAGACCGAGAAGATCGACCTACTCGCCCAGCAGCAGGGGATCGATTTCGCCCGGGGCCGCATGGTGACCTATTATCAGGTGGGCGACCTCACGCGCCTCGACGATTACGTCAACGCCCTCGTCGACGCGCTGCTGCAGGTCAACGAGGATATCGGCTACCTCAAGGACAAGGGCACCCTTTCGACCTTCGAGATGCCCGACGACCCGCGCATGGCCCGGTTCAACCGGGGCGGCCAGAGCGGCGACGGGGTGAACTTCAAGAAGATGCTCGAGGGCACCTACAAGGTGAAGGAAGTCGGCGCCTCCGAGGTCTCCAAGAACGTGCCGGCCCTCATCATCGCCGGCGACAAGGAACGCTTCACCGATTACGAACTCTTCCTCCTCGACCAGTACGTGATGGAGGGGCGCCCCCTCATCATCTTCCACGACGGCCTCAAGGAGATCAAGAACGACCAGGGCGGCATGGGCGGGATGTACGGCCAGCAGAGCATGCCCGAGTACCTGCCCAACGAGACCGGGCTCGAGAAACTCCTCGCCCACTGGGGCGTGTCGGTCGACGCCTCCTACGTGTGCGACACCTCGTGCTACGAGGCCGTCAACCCGCAGATGGGCCAGAAGCAGACGGTGTATTTCTACCCCGAGATCTCCGGCGACCGCATCAACCCGAAACTGCGCTACCTGCGCGGCATCCGCAAGCTCATCACCATCAAGGCCTCGCCGGTTCGGACGAAAGACGACGTGCTGAAGGCCAACCGGCTCACGGCCACGGAACTCTTCGGCTCCTCCCCCCGCGCCTGGGAACTGCGGGACCAGATCATGCTGCAGCCGGGCTTCATCGAGCCCCCCGTGAAGCAGAACATGACCAATTATTCCTTCGGCGTCGTGGTCGAGGGCGAGTTCCCCTCCTATTTCGCCGACCGCGGCATCCCCCCTAAAGACGACGCGGCCACCAACGCCCCCGGCGCCAAGGTCGCCGCGGCCGGGGCCACCCTCTCCTCCACCAATGCCGGCTTCCTCAAGAAGGGCAAGAAGACCCGCATCCTGGTGGTTGGCTCTTCCGAGCTCCTCAAGAACCAGATCCTCATGGACCCCTCCGGCGATCCCCCCAATTTCCCCTGGCATAACGCCACCTTCACCATGAACGTGGTCGACGCCCTCTACGGCCGCGAAGACTGGGCGGCGATGCGCAGCAAGGCCCAGCGCTTCAACCCCGTGCAGCCCTACGACCCCGACGCCAACCCGTTCGTGCGCTTCTTCACCAACCGCACCGTCTTCAAGGTCGGAAACCTTGCCGGCATCCCGGCCCTCGTCATCCTCGGCGGCCTCATCGTGTGGCTGCGCCGCCGCGCCCGCCGCAAGGCGATCCAACAACGCTTCCTCGCCGCCTGAAGACTCGGAGCTCCTCCATGAAAAAACAGACCTGGATCCTCCTCGCCGTCGCCGTCGCCCTCGCGCTCTTCCTCGTCTTCCGCGACCGCCTCTCCTTCGGGGGCGGCCTCTCGTGGAAGGCCTGGAAAGGCGCCCCGGAGAGCCTCGTGCTGGTGAAGGCCGGGAAGACCACCGAGTTCGCCAAGGCCGACGGGCGCTGGGTCATGGGGCCCAACCGCTACCAGGCCGACCCCGAGAAGGTGAAGAAACTCGTGGAGGTGCTCTCCACCAACCGCAGTTTCCAACTCGTCACCCCCTACCCCTTCTACGAGAAGTACAGCCTGGAGCCGACCAACCGCGTCGAAGCCACCCTGGCCACCGGGAAGGACAAGCGCACCCTCCTCATCGGGAAGGCCGCGCCGACCTATAGCCACACCTTCGTGATGATCGCGGGCGACAGCAATATCTACCAGACCGAGGGCTATTTCTCCTACGACTTCACCCAAGACCTCGAGCAATTCCGCGACAAGACGATGTTCGCCTTCACCGCCGACGACGCGGTGGCCCTCGAGGTGCGCGACGAGGCCGGCCGCGTGCTCTCGCTCAAGAAGGTCGCCGAGGCCTTCACCACCAACACCAACGCGGCCATGGGCCAGCCCCCGCGCAAGGTGTGGAAGACGGCCGAGTCCGGGAAAGACGCCAACAACACCGAAGCCGGGGACCTCGTGGCCAATCTGGCCCGCCTCACCGCCACCGCCTTCGCCGCCGAATCCAACGCGACCTGGGCCCAGGCCGTGAAGAAGCCCATCGCCTGGCAGGGCGTCGCCAAGACTGCCTCCAAGACCTATTCCCTCACGATCCTCAAGGAAAAGATCGGAGCCGATTATCAGGCCGTCGTCAACGACCGCAACGAGGTGTTCCTCCTCAACGAAGACACGGCGAAGCGCGTGATGATCGCCCTCGATAAATTGAAATAAGGCGGAAGCCCCGCTCCCGCCGAAAACCCCGGGGAAACCCGGGGTTTTTTTATGGCAGAGCGGAATCCCGCGCCCTATCGCCGCCGGAGATAGCGCGCGACGACGCCTCGCGAGGCCTCCGGGGGAAGGCCGCGCCCGACTTCATTCCCAGCGCAGCGCGTCGATGGGGTTCATCTGCCCCGCCTTGCGCGCCGGGAAGAACCCGAAGGTGATCCCCACGGCCGCGGCGACGCCGAAGGAGAGGAAGCAGGAGAGCGCGGTGACCTTGGTGGGCATGGCCCAGATGGCCGTGACCGCCCAGGTGAGGCCGAAGGCGAGGCCGATGCCGAGGAGCCCCCCGAAGACGGAGAGCAGCACCGCCTCGAGGAGGAATTGCCATTGGATATGGGCCCGGGTGGCGCCCACGGCGCGTAATAAGCCGATCTCCTTGGTGCGCTCGAGGATGCTGGCGAGCATGATGTTCATGATGCCGATGCCCCCGACGAGGAGCGAGATGCCCGCGATGGCGCCGAGGACGATGTCGAAGATCCGCTGGGTCTCCTGGTGCTGGCGCAGGAGGTCTTCCGGGATGACGAGCTTGTAGTCGCGCTGGCCGCGGTGGCGGCGGGTAAGGATGCGGTCGACGAGGGAGGCCACCGGGCCTACCTGCTCCTGCTCCCGGCACGCGAGGATCGCCCGGTCGAGCACCGCGCCCATATTGCCCTCGAGGCGCGTGAAGATCTCGGAATCCAGGGGCAGGTAGGCGTTGTCGTTGAAATCCTCGTAGTTGAGGTTGTCGTCGCGCTTGCTGCTTACGGCCTTGCTCTCGAGGATGCCCACCACGCTCACCCAGGTATCCTTGACCTTGATCGAATCGCCCAGGGTGAAGCCATGGCGCTTGAGCCTCTGGGCGAGCCCTCCGCCGACGACGCAGACGGGACTGCGGGAGGCGACCTCGGCCGCGGTGAAGGAACGCCCCTCGCGGAAGGCCAGGTTGAGGGCGGAGAAATACTTCTCGGTGGTGGCCACGACGGCGTGGTTGAGTTTGAGGTCGCGGTAGAGGAGAGAGAAGGTGGCCTCCTTGACCGGGGCCGTGTCGAGGACGTCCTTTCCCAGCACGCTCTCGAAGGCCCGAACGTCGGAGAGGGTGAGGCCGCGGGAGGAGAACTCCCCCTGGTTCTTGAGCAAGTTCTGGCGCACGTCGACCTTGTCGTAGACATAGACGTTGCGGATGCCCAGCAGCGAGATCGTCGCGAGGATCTTCTCCTGCGCCCCGGCGCCGATGGCGAGCATGGCCACCACGGCGGCCACGCCGAAGATGACGCCCAGCATGGTGAGGAGGGAACGGAGTTTGTGGGTGAGGATGCCGTCGAGGGCGATGGCGATGCTGAGGAGGAAGATCTTCACTGGAGACCCCTCACCGGTTCCTGCGGCCGCCGCCGCCCTCGCCGCGGGGAGCCCCCTCCCCGCGCGGCGCGCCTTCTCCGCCCGGCATGCC
>JAFLEE010000012.1 GCA_017302015.1 Spirochaetota bacterium
TTATTGGGGCACCGACGCCTCCCTCGCGCTGATGCGTCATGGCCGCCAAACCGAACTCCCCGACCCCGGAGCCCTCCCCGAAGACCACCTGATCGAGGACACCACCTTCGCCTTCCCCGGCATCCCCGACACGATCACCCTTGCCATCGCCTTCGGCGTCTTCACCCACCTCCCCCACGCCGACCTGGCCACCGCCCTCACGAACCTCCGCCGCTTCCCCGGCCTGCGCGCGACCCTTTTCACCGTCTTCCTCTCCGATGCCCCCGGCCCCACCCGGCAACCCGACGGCGTCGTCACCCACCCCGACCGCCCGCCCTACCACGTCCCCGAGGTGCGGGTCGCCCGAACCATCGCCGAGGCCGGCTTCACTCCCGCCCGCCTCCCCGCGCTCCTCCCCCGCGGACAGGTTCTCTGGTCCGCCACCTGACGGCTTTCCCGACCTTGCGCCGCCCCCCGCGCAGGAACCCGTCGAGGGAGAAGGCGGTCATGAAGAGGACGCTCGCCTCGGCGCCGAAGAGGGCGATGCCGATCCAGCGATTGAGGGAGGTGCTGCGCGTGAGATGGCCAGATTCATAAAGCGCGATCAGGACGATCGCCGCCATGAAGAAGAGGTAAGCGCCCCGGTGGGCGCCGCGCAGGGCGCCGCGGGCGCCCAGCATCAAGGCGAAGAGGGTCAGAACGCCGAGCCCGATGCCCCATCCCGGGAGGGCGAAGATGCCTTTGAGGGCTTCATCGAAACTGGCGAGATAGACGACATCCCGCGCGGGAAGGAAGGGGGGACGGATGAGGCGGTCGGGGGGGATGAAATCCCCCGTGAAGGGAAGGTAGCGCGCTTGGTAGGCGTGCATGCCGGGGAGGACGAAGGCGAGGTAGGCGAGAAGGAGGAGACCGAAAAACAAGCTGAGCCGCAGGAGCGCCGCCTTCTTCGGCCATTCCCGGCGCGTCACATAGCGGTGGATGGCGCGGGAGAGGAAAAAGATCCCCGCGAGGCCGACGAAGACCATGTTGAGGAAGGGATAGCCGGAGATGAGGAAGATCGCCAAGGTCAGGGCGCCGAAAAGGAGCACGGGGAGGCGCGGGCCCTCCGCGTCATCCTCCAGACTGACGACCCAGTAAAAGAGCCAGGGGAAAAGCGCGACGGAGGAGAGGAATCCCGGCTGGCCCAGGATGAGGTTGGAAAGGAGCGGGCCATAGAGGGCCGAGGAGAAGAGGGCGGGGAGGAACGCCACGCGGCAGCGGCGCAGGAAGAAGAAGGCGCCCATCCCTCCGAAGAGCACCACGCATTGGAGAACGGCTTCGTGGGCGAGGATGGGGTTCAGGAAGGAAGAAAAGAGGAGGTAAAGGAGGGAATACGGCGTGAAGAGATAGGCGGTGTTGACGTTATGGAAGAGGGATTCCCCGGGCCCGGTGAGGGGATTCCAGAACGGGAGGATGCCGCTGCGCAGTGAGTCGGCGAAATAGAGGAGGTTCGGGTAAAGGAGGTCGAATTTGTCCCAGCTGGTGAAATTCTGGCGGAGCAGGATCTCCTTCCAGAAGAGGGCCTGGCACGCCCCGAGGGCGGCGATGACCAGAACAGCCCGGAGGGCGCGGCTCCTCTCGATGGCCTGCGTCAGGCGGCGCAGCGTCTCGTCCGGGGAATTGGGCATCGGAAGGGGTACCGACTTCAGGGGCGGGAACCTACCCGCGCCAATACGCCGCAGCGAGGCGGTTTTTGCGGACTTCTTCCTCGGATTCCTGCAGGGGTTTCCAGCGTTTTCCGATGCGGACCTCATGGAGGAGGATCTTCAGGAACGCCATGCCGGTGGACAGGCTCGGGGAACCGAACCCGTTGTCGATGCGGGGGGATTCGTGGGTCGGGAATTCTTTGATCTTGAGATTCTTCTTGAAGGCGCGGATGGAACTCTGGTACTCGATGGTGTAGCCGGGCCCGTCGAGGGCGATGAGTTCCCAGGTGCGCCGGGTGATGCCGCGGTAGCCGTTGATGGTGTCGCTGACCCAGTGCCCGCGGTTCCAAAGGATATTCGCGATGATGGTGAAGGCGAGGTTGACCCATTTGCGGGGGCGCCACCAGTGGATGTCTTCCTCGTTGTAGGCGCCCTTGACCATCCGCGTGGCGATGACGAGGTCGTTCCCCTCCTCGAGAAGCGGGCGGAATTTCGGGAGGTCGAGGGGGTCTTCGTTGCCGTCGGGACTATAGAAGACGAGGGCATCGCCGCTGGATTTCCGGAAGGCGACGCGGAAGGCTTCGCCGCGGCCCTTCACCTCTTGTTGGTGGACGGGGATGCCCTTCTCCGCGAAGAACTCCGCCGTGCCGTCGGTGGAGCCGCCATCGACGGCGAAGACCTCATCGAACGCGCCCAGGGGGATCTTGTGGAAGACGCCCTTGAGCCCCTCGATCTCGTTGAGGGTGAGGAAGATGAGCGTGACCTTCATGGGGCCCGTTACGGCGCCTTGGGGGCGGGGTCGTAATAATAGAGGCGGTCGGAGGGCAGGTCGAGGGCGAGGCGGTAGCCCATGCCCTCGAGGGTCTGGTAGAGTTCCTTGCGGCTGGTGTTTTCCCAACCGGTGCCCAGGACCGTCTCCACGAAGACGAGGGTCGGGCGCATGTCGCCGAAGCCCTTCACCACCTCGAGTTCGGCGCCCTCGGCATCGATGTGGGTCACGTCGATATGGTCGATGTTGTTTTGGCGGCAATAGGTGTCGACGCGGGTCGCGGGGACGACCGTGGGGGCGGGCGCCTGGCGGATATGGTCGTAGGTCTTGCGGTAATCGTCGGTGTGCTTGTGCAGCGACCCCTGGCCGCCGGCGCGCTCGCCGTCTTCCTTGATCTCCGTGGCGAGGAAGAAGGAGGCCGTGCCGTCGTGGTCGCACACGGCGCCGTGGAAGCTCTCGACGCCGAAATGGGAGACGTACTGGGCGAGGTTCCCGTGGAGGCGCGGGTCGGCCTCGAAGGCGACGACCTTCGCCTTCGGGAAGCGCGACTTGAATCGGATCGAGTCGCCGGCGTCGTAGGACCCGATGTCGAAGATCACCGTGGGGAGGATCTGGAAGTCATCGAGCCAATCGAGGTTGAATTGGCTGCGGAAGAACACGGCCTTCCCGTCTTTCGGGTTGCGGTTGGGGAAGATGGACTGCCACGTGACGCCCGTCGCCGTGGTGTAGGTGCCGTCGAACCCGGCGTTCTGGATGGTGATCCGCCCGAGTTTGCGGGTTTGGAGGCGCGTGCGCGCCTTGATGAGTTCGGCGCCTGCGGCGGAGAGGAACACGTTGAGGGTCTTTTTGACGAGGGAGCGCAATGACATATCGGGTATCCAGGAATTGGGTTTTTCGCGGAAAATTCGAGGAAAAAGTTTAACATGGACTGCTTCCCCGGCGCGTGTTCAGCGCTCGGGGACGCGGATGGCCGCGTTGAACGCCTCGAGGGCGCTCTGGTCCGGGTGGGCCGCCCGGTACTGGGCGTACTCCCTCTTGAGGAATTCCAGTTTGTGGTGGGTATTGGAAAGATGGCCCTGGGCGATCACGGTGCGATGCCCCGGCAGGGCGACCAGGTTGAGGCAAAGCGCCAAGGAGAGAAGGGCCGCAAGGGGCCATGCGGGGACCCGGGGATCCGCAAGGAGCGCGGCGAGCGCTGCGCTGAGGCCGAGGAGGAAGACGGCGCCGAAGGGAACCGCGTAATAGATCCGGATCACGTCTTCCCAGAGGATCGCCTTGTGCTGCAGGGCCATGAGTTGGAGGATGACGAGGATCGCGGCGATCGCCATGGCCGCTTGGGCGGCGGGGGCGGAGAGACGCGCCGACCAACGGACCAGGGGCGAGGCGGCGGCGATATCCCAGGGGGACCCCTTCACGAATACGGCGCACGCCAAACCCACGGCGGCGAGGGCGGGGACGGGGGGGAGGTTCCCGAGCATCATCCCGAAATAGGAGAGGAAGAGGCGCAAGGCGTCGAGATTGGGGATGAGTTGGGCCAGGCGAAGTTTGGCTCCGCCGCCCACCGTCCACAGGCTCTGGTCGCCCGCGACGAAATGCCGCACGATCATCGGACCGAGCCACGACCGGTAGAGGAAGACGAAGGCGAGGGCCGCCACCAGACCGATCCAGGACGCCCGGAGCCGGGGCGGGCGTTGGACGATGAGCTGGAGCGCCAGGAACCCCGTGATCACGCCGAGATACGCGAGGCCGATCTCATCCAGGAGCCCGAGACTTGCGCCGAGGAGGAAGGCGAACCCGGCGGCCACAAAGTGTCGGCGATCCGCGGGACCGGCGTCTTTTGCGGTCCGCCAAAGTCCGAGGAGAAAAGCGGCGGAAACCACCATGAGGAGCGCGACGAGGGTTTTCCCGGTTCGGAAATAGAACCCCGTGAAGAAGACGCTGGGCGAGGAGAGGTAGGCCAGCAAGAGGAGGCCGGAAAGGAAGATCCCCCGGTTTCCGAAGAGGGTGCGCGCGAAGAACCCGTAGGCGACGACGAGGAGCGCGAGGGCCAAATAATGGACCAGGGAGAGCAAGTGGGGGAAGCCGGCCGCGAATCCCCAAAAGACCAGCTGGGTGTCGAGGTAATTGAAGAGGGTGCTGACTTCCCGCGCGCGGAAGTAATGGGAGGCGTCCGAATCCACGACATTGAATATCTTCGATAAAAAGCCGCTATGGGGATCGAGGTAATGCCCGAAATACCAATTGGCTTCCATATGGCGGATGCCGTTGTGGTGGTTGACGACGAGGGACAAAGCGAGGAGGAGGAAGGCGAGGGCGAAGGGCACCCAGGCCAGCAGGCGCAGCGCCCGCGGCGCGGCGTGATTCGTGTCGGGATTCAAGGGGCCACCTCGGTGGTTGATGGGAAGGCGCCAGGAAGCGAGTGCCAACCGGCGCTTCCCCATTTTCTTATCACCCCGAAAACGGGGTCAACTGCGCGAAGCGCGGGCGATTAGGGTTTCGAGCGCTCTTTGACGGATTTCCGCGCGATCGGGTGTACCCGGCGGTAAATCTGGTGGAATGCAAAATCGACCCAACCCGGGAAAAACTTCGAGAGTTTCGCGAGGATCGGCGGGACCTCCCCACGGATGAGTTCGGGGGTGCGCCACCGGCAGCACCGGAGAATAAGGCGCGCGGCCTTCTGCGCGGTCATGGGTCGGGCCACTTTCCGGAAACGCGGATTCTTCATGCTTTCGGCGATCATCGGGGTGTCGACGTTCCCGGGGCAGAAAGCGCTGAACGTGATTCCGGTTCCGTAGTACTCCTTGCGCAGCGCCTCGGTCAACCCCACGAGCGCGAACTTGGAGGCGCAATAACTGGAAACGAAGGGGAAGCCTAGAACCCCGCCGATGGAGGAGACGTTGACCACGTGCCCGCGGCCCGCGCGGAGCATGTGGGGTAGCGTCGCCTGGATGAGGGCGGCCGGTCCGAGGTAATTGACCCGCGTCAGATACTCGGTTTCGGCGGCGCCTTGGTCGTGGAAATGGGCATTGCGGATGATCCCGGCGTTGTTGATGAGGTAATCGATGCGTCCCCATTTCTTGACCACCCGGTCGACCGCGCGCTTGCCCATCGCGAGGTTCGCGACATCGAACGGGAGGACCAGGGTCTCGCAACGATCCCCGAGTTGCCGAGCCAGAGAGTCCAGGAGGCCCTTTCGACGGGCGCAGAGCGCCAAGCGGGCTCCGCTGGCCGCGAGTTCCACGGCGGTGGCCCAACCGATGCCGCTGGAGGCGCCGGTGATGAAGAAGACTTTGCCGGAAAAGCGCGGATCGGGTTTCATGGGGTGGGGAGACTATACAACGGGGCGGATCCCTTTTCAAATCCGCGTGCGTGGAGGAGGGGGGCCTGCCCGCGGAGGCCTCGGGGACGGCGTGTTCTGCCGCCACGGGCGAGCCCTTCCCGATTGCACCCCGTCTTGACGGGAAACCACGCACCCGTTACGATGGCCCACGGAATCGGGAGCGCACCCTTGAATATCTTGCAAAGAGCAGAGGCCTACGTTTCTGTATTGGCGCGTGAACGCGTAGGACTCTCCGAGGCCCGCTGGGAAACCCTCAAGCAATTTTGCATCTACATTCTCGTGGGCGTGGCCAACACCGGCTTCGGTTACCTCATGTATTTCCTCGCGATCCGGGCGGGCCTCGTACCGAGGGTCGCCCTCGTCGTTTCAACGTCCCTGGGCGTCGCCTTCAATTACTTCACCACCGGGCGCGTGGTCTTCCGCAATAAATCCTGGTCCCCCTTCCTCAAATACCTGTTGGTCCAAGTCGCCATCTATTTCGGGAACGTGGCGCTCTTGGAATGGCTGATCCGCATCGGCTTGGGTCCTCTCGCCGCCCAGGCGCTCTGCATCCCGATGGTGGTTCTGGGCGGCTACCTCCTCCTTCGGTTCCTTGTTTTCCGAAACGTACGCGCATGACCCGGCCATTGCCGGCGCAGGGCCGCAGGATGCATGGTAAAAACTTGGCGAATGGATTCCCTTTCGCCGCGCGAGGCGAAGGGCCGGGCGCCCGCCAACGGTCGGGCCGCGACGGAGATCTTGTAACCGTATTCCAGAGGATGGGGCGTCGATGAAAAAGTCAGGGGCGAAGGGCCAAACGGCCAGGGGGCGGCAATGCATCAGCATCCTCACCCCCTGCTACAACGAATCCCAGAACGTCGTGGCCCTCTCCGCCGCGGTCGCCGGGGTCATGGCCCGCTTGCCCGACCTCGATTACGAGCACGTGTTCATCGACAATTGCTCCACCGACGAGACCCCCGCCCTCTTGAGGGGCCTCGCGGCGAAGGACCGCCGGGTGAAGCTCATCTTCAACGCCCGGAATTTCGGCCATGTCCGCTCCCCGTTCCACGGGCTGCTGCAATGCCGGGGCGACGCGGTCATCCAATTGGTCGCCGATTTCCAGGACCCCCCCGAATTGATCCTCGAGTTCGTGAAGCATTGGCGCCGCGGGGCGAAGATCGTCATCGGGGTCAAGACCGAATCCGAGGAGAGCCGGGTGATGTACGCCCTGCGCCACCTGTATTACCGGCTCATCCGAAACCTCGGGGAGTTCCCCCACGTCGACCATTTCACCGGCTTCGGCCTCTACGACCAGTGCGTCATCGAGGCCCTGCGTTCCTTCGACGATCCGATCCCGTACCTGCGGGGCATGATCGCCGAGATCGGTTTCGACCGGGTCGAGGTGCCCTACCTGCAACCGCGCCGCAAGGGCGGCCGCAGCAAGAATAATTTCCTGACCCTCTTCGATTTCGCGCTCCTCGGCTTCGTCAATAATAGCCGGGTGCCCCTACGCCTCGCCGTCTTCCTCGGCCTCTTCGCCGGGGGGGCCAGTTTCGCGGTGGGCCTCTTCTACCTGGTCTACAAGATCCTCTTCTGGGACCGGTTCCAGGTCGGCTCCGCGCCGATCGTCATCGGGCTCTTCTTCTTCGCGTCGGTCCAATTATTCTTCACCGGCATCGTCGGGGAGTACATCGGGGCGATCCATACCCAGGTCAAAAAACGCCCCCGCGTCATCGAGCGGGAACGGGTGAATTGGGCGAAAGACGATTCCCGCCCCGTGGGGTGAGCTCCGCGCCGCGTCCATTCCCCTGAGATTCGGCTTTTCCCCGCCGGTTTCCACCGCGGTGGCACGGGGAGCGGGCCCCTACCGGAGGGCAATTCTCCGGGTGTACAATGCACCTCGGCATCCGCGCGAGGGCTCGGCCCCGTCGACGGCGCCCCGGTAACGGGGCCGCCACAAGGAAACCGCCCACGGGCGGCGGGAATGGGAAACGCATGACAGCAAGCAAAAAACTCGGCGTCGCGATCCTCGGCACCGGCAATATCGGAACGGATCTCCTCATTAAGATCCTTCGCTCGCCCCATTTGGAGTGCCGGCTCTTCGCCGGCCGGAATCTCGGCTCGCCCGGCATGATGAAGGCGAGCCAACTCGGGGTCGCCGTGTCCGCCCGGGGGATCGACGCCGTCCTCGAGGCCGCGGGCGAGGTTTCCCTCGTCTTCGACGCCACGAGCGCGATGGACCACCTCAAGCACGCGCCGCGCCTCGAGAAGAAGGGCATCGTCGCCGTCGATTTGACCCCCGCCAAGGTCGGGCGCATGTGCGTGCCCGCCGTCAACCTCAACGATTGCCTGGGGCTCCCCAACGTGAATATGGTGACCTGCGGGGGGCAGGCGGCGATCCCCCTGGCCTTCGCGATCCAGAAGGCCAACCCCAAGGTGCGCTACATCGAGACCGTCTCGAGCATCGCCTCGCGCAGCGCCGGCCCGGCGACGCGCCTCAACCTCGACGAGTACCTCGGCACGACCGAAGCCGGGCTCGGGCTCTTCTCCTCCTGCCCCGACACCAAGGCGATCATCAACCTCAACCCCGCCCAGCCCTGCGTGCATATGCAGACCACGCTCCTCGCGCGGGTGGAGGATCCCGATCTCGACGCGACGCGGGCCCGGGTCGCCGAAATGGTCGCACTCATCCGCGGGTACGTGCCGGGCTACCAGCTCATCCTCGAGCCCATGCTCGAGAACGGGCGCCTGGCCACCATGGTGCGCGTCGACGGGCTGGGCGATTACCTGCCCAAGTACGCCGGCAACCTCGACATCATCAATTGCGCGGCCATCGCCTACGCCGAGGCCGTGGCCAACCGACGCGGCAATTAGGGGAACTCCATGGCCGAAAAACTCGCGATCACCGTCTGCGACGCCACGCTGCGCGACGGTTCCCACGCCTACTCCCACCAGATCACCCTCGACCAGATCCGCGCCTACGCGGCGGCCGCCGAAGGGGCCGGATTCGACTACCTCGAGGTCGGCCACGGAAACGGCCTGGGCGCCTCGTCCCTCCAGGTCGGCCTCAGCAAGGAAACCGAGGGCGAGATGCTGAAGGCGGCCCGCGGCTGCCTCAAGAAGACGCGCCTGAGCGTCCATGTCATGCCGGGGTATGCCACCATCCAGCGCGAGATCGTGGGGGCCATCGAGGCCGGGGTCGACCTGTTCCGCGTCGGGGCGCATTGCACCGAGGCCGACGTCACCCAGCGCCATATCGGCCACGTGCGCGCCGCGGGCAAGGAGGCCTGGGGCATCCTCATGATGACCCACATGGTCGAGGCCGAAGTGCTCCTCGAAGAGGCCAAGAAGATGCAGTCCTACGGGGCCCAGGGGATCGTCCTCATGGATTCCGCGGGCGCCTCGCTGCCCGATCAGGTCCGCGCCAAAGTCGGCCTCCTGGCCGAGCGACTCGACGTGCCGGTGGGCTACCACGCCCACGAGAATCTCGGGCTCGGCGTGGCCAACGCGCTGGCGGCCCTCGACGCGGGCGCGCGCATCCTCGACGGCTCCTCCCGGGGTTTCGGCGCGGGCGCGGGCAACGTGAAGCTCGAACTCGTCGCCGCCGTGCTCCACCGGTTGGGCTACCCCAGCGGGGTCGACCTCTACAAGGCCCTCGACGCCTCCGAACTCGCGGCGAAACTGTTCGCCGGTTCCCTCCCCGAATCGAGCCCCGTCTCCATCATCAGCGGCCTGGCGGGCGTCTTCTCCGGCTTCGCCAAACCGGTCAACCGCGTCTCCAAGCAGCTCGGCATCGATCCCCGCGACCTCTTCATCGAACTCGGCCGGCGCAAGGTCGTCGGCGGACAGGAAGACCTGATCCTCGAAGCGGCCCAGGAATTGGCGCGCAAGAAATCCCCCGCGACCCAGGAGCGCCCGTGAACAAAGCAGCCCTCGATCTGGTCCGCGAAGACGCCGCGGCCGTACTGAACGGGCGCGTCCCCTCCCTCGAGGCCCTCAAGGGCGCCCAATTCTCCCTCACCGGGGGCACGGGGTTCCTCGGAACCTGGCTCCTCGAACTCATCGCCCGGCTCAACGAGGAGCACGGCTTCGGCATCCGCGTCTGGTCGCTCAGCCGCGGCGCCAAGGCGTTCGCCCTCAAATGGCCCCACCTCGCTTCCCAGCCCTGGTTGCGCCTGGTGGAAGGCGATATCCGCTACCTGGCCGAACTCCCCCGGGAGACCCAGTACCTGGTGCACGCCGCCGCGCTGACGGACCGGCGCATCTGCGCGTCGAACCCCAGCCTCGTGGGCGAGGTGAATACGGTCGGGGCCATGCGCGTGCTGCGCGCCGCGAACCTCCTGGAGGACCTCCGCAAGGCGGTCTTCCTGAGTTCGGGGCTCGCCGTCGGGCGGCAGGCCTGGGAACTCCAGGCCATCGACGAGAACCATAGCGGCCCGGTGCGCTGCGACCGCGCCGAGAGCGTGTACGCCGAGTCCAAGCGCATGGCCGAAGTGCTCGCCCAGTGCGCCATCAGCGAATGGAAGGCGCCCCTGGTCACCCTGCGCCCCTTCGCGTTCGTCGGCCCCTACCAGTCCCTGGAATTGCCCTGGGCGGTGACCGACTTCATGCGCGATAGCCTGCGCGGCGGCCCCATCCGCATCATGGGCGACGGGGCGACGGTGCGGAGCATCCTCTACGCCGCCGATTTCGCCTACGCGGTGCTGGCCGTCCTCGCCAATGGGAAGTCCCTGGCCACCTACCACGTGGGCAGCGACGAGGCGGTCGATCTGCTCTCCCTCGCCCGCCTCATCGCGGGGCATTTCACCCCCATGCCCGAGATCCGCACCGGGCTGGGCCAAGCGGGCCATGAGCGCACGCGCCTCGTGCCCTCCATCCAGCGGCTGCGAAACGAACTCGGGTTCGCTCCCCGCTTCACCGTCGCCGCCGCCCTGGAACGGTCCCTCGAATGGCACCGGATGATGGAGCGGGGTTGATCCGCGCCGCGGGGGCGTCCCCGAGTCGCCCCGGCCGTTCGCGCCCTAAAGCTGGAGTAGGAAAATGAAAGTCAAGGTCAGTGATGTCGTCGCAAAATTCTTCGCCGATCGTGGCGTGCGGCACGTCTTCGGCATCGTCGGCTCGGGCAACGCCCACCTGTTCGATTCGGTCTACCGCACCGAGGGCCTCGAGATGGTCTGCGTGCACCATGAGCAGGCCGCCTGCATGGCCATGCAGACCTATTACCGAATGACCGGCAAGGTGACGGCGACCTACCTGACCACCGGCGCCGGCTCGACCAACGGCGTCACCGGCGTGGTGAGCGCCTGGGCCGATTCCATCCCGGGCCTCGTGATCTCCGGCAACGAGCACTCCAAGCACGTGCGCGCGGACAATCCGCTGCGGATGTACGGCATCCAGGGCTACGACAGCACCGCGATGGTCTCCAAGGTGACGAAGTACGTCGCCCGGGTTTCCGATCCCGCGAAGATCCTGTACGAACTGGAGAAGGCCCATTTCATCTCGACCCATGGGCGCCCCGGACCCTGCTGGGTGGATGTGCCGATGAACATCCAATCGTCGATGGTCGAGGAGGGAGATCTCGCCCGGTTCAGCCCTGATGAATTGCCCGGCCTCCCCCATGAGCGCCTGGCCCCCGCGGATCTCGAGTCGCAGATCGACGGGATTTTGGCGGAATTGCGCGGGGCGAAGCGGCCGGTGATCTGGCTGGGCCACGGCATCCGCCTCGCCGGCGGCCAGCCCCTCGTGGCGGAATTGATGGAGCGGGTCCCCGCGGCCTACCTCATCACCTGGTCCGCCATCGATATGGTCGACTCCGACCATCCCCGGCTTTTCGGCCGGGCGGGCAATTACGGGCAGCGTTGCGCGAATTTCGTGCTGCAGAACGCCGACTATCTCCTGACGATCGGCACGCGCCTGGCCATCCCCCAGATCGGCTACGAGCTCCCCGAACTCGCCCGGGCCGCGAAGGTTTCCATGGTCGACATCGACCCCACCGAACTGGACAAGTTCGCCTCGCGCTTCGAGAGGCGCGTGTGCGCTGACGCCAAGGTTTTCCTGGAGAAGCTCCTGGGAAAAATCGGCCCCGCCGCCCTTCCCGCGCCGGCCGCCTGGTTGGAGCGGTGCGAAGGGTACCGCGCGCGCTATCCCTGGGTGGGCCCCGAGCACGCCGATGCGGGCGGGTTCATCAATTCCTACCGGTTCATGGACCGCCTGCTGCCCCATTTCAAGCCCGATCAGGTGGTGACCACCGATATGGGCACCGCGCTCCTCTCGGGCCACCAGGTGCTGCGCCTCAAGCCCGGCCAGCGGCTCATGACCTCCCTGGGCCTGGGCGAGATGGGCTTCGGCCTGCCGGCGGCCATCGGGGCCTCCTTCGCCCGGGGCGGCGGCGAGGTGCTCTGCCTCAATTGCGACGGCGGCATGATGATGAACCTGCAGGAACTCCAGACGATGGCCCACCACCGCCTGCCCATCAAACTGGTCATCTTCAATAACGACGGCTACCTGATGATCAAGCACACCCAGAAGGCCATCGCGGCCGGGCGCTATAGCGGCTCCGACAAGAAGTCGGGGGTGACCTGCCCCGACTTCTCCAAATTGGCCGCCGTCTTCGGTTTCCCCGCCAAGACGATCCGCACCTGGGAGGATTTCGACCGGGTGATCCCGTGGATGCAGGCCGAGGCGGGGCCCTGCATCGTCGAGGTATTCATGAGCCCGGAGCAATTCTCCTACCCGAAACTGTCACTGGCCATCAAGGCCGACGGGAGCCTCGTCAGCCCGCCCCTGGAGGACCTGAGCCCGCTCCTGCCTTTGGAGACGCTGAAGGCGGAGATGCTGGTTCCGGTGCACGAGAAGTCGATGGGGCTGAGCCGCTAAGGCCGGCGCCCCGCGAAGGCGTCGCTCGGCGCGGCCTCCACGATCGGGGCCGGCCCCCGGGCCGTGTTCAGCGCTTGCGGTTCGCTTTATACCACTGGATGGATTTGGAGAGGGGCTTGCGGAGCATGATCAGCGGGCTCACCCGAAGGTCGTTATTGAGGAAGGCCCGGTAGCACTCCCAATTGGCGCGGAGGATGTTCATGAGGCTCCGGTTGCTCTCCCCGCCGAGGCGCATGCGGAGGAAGGTCTCGGGGAGGTAGGCGCTGGTGATCTTGCCGACCTCGAAGAGGCGCAGCATGAACTCGTAATCGGCGGCGATGCGGTATTGGAGGTCGTAGGCGCCCCAATGGGCGATGGCCGCCTTGCGGACGAAGAGGGTGGTATGGGGCGGGTGCCAGCCCGAGTAGAACGCCCGGGGCCGGTAGGGGGCGGAGATCCATCGGCGAACGATGGTGGCGGGATTGTCGGCGCGCACGTAGAGGAGATCTCCGTAGACCGCGTCGACGCCCGTTTTCTGGAAGGTCTCTGCGACGCGGGAGACCACGTCGCGGTTCTCGTAGAAATCGTCGGAATGGAGAAGGCCCACCACGTCGCCCGTGGCGAGGGTATTGCCCTTATTGATGGCGTCGTAGAGGCCGTGGTCGCGCTCGGAAACGAGCACCTGGATCCGGGAACGGTACTCCTCGAGGATCTTGAGGGTGCCATCGGTGGACTGGCCGTCGACGACCACGTATTCGATGTTCGGGTAGCTTTGGCCGAGGACGGAGTCGAGCGCTTGGCGGATGGTATGCACCCGGTTGCGGACGACGGTGAGGATGGTGATCCGGGGGGCCTCGGGCATGTTCAACCTTGGGTGCGTCCATCCACCGCGTGGTGGAGCCTTTGGACCGCTGCCACCACCGATTCCTCGGGGATCGACGCGTAGCATTCTTGGAAGGCGAGGCCGACGCAATGCCCCCCGGGACAGGGCCGGCAAGGAAGCGATCGGGGCGGTTCCAGGATCTGCAAGCCTGAGTATCCTATCGGAGCGCAGTAAAATGCCAATTGGGTGCCGAAGCACAGCAGCGCCGGTACGGCGTACATCCCGGCGAGGTGCGCTCCCCCGCTATCGACCCCGATATACGCGCCGAGGGTGGAGATTCGCTGGACGTACTCCGAGAATCGGCCGCGCCAGACCGGGATCCCCGAATCCTGGATGAGGGAATGGGCCGCCAAAAAACCGTCCCTCGGCCCGGCCAGATAGAGCAGGGGAAGCCCGGTGCCTTGGGCGGCCCGCACGACGGCCTTCGCGAGGCCAAGGGGCATCGTCTTGAGTGGGAGGCTCCCCGAAAAGGAAAGCCCGAGGATCCGCTGGGGAACGGGCCGGCGCCCGATTTCCACGAAGACGGCCTCGCGCCGGTAGGGGAGCCCCAGAAGCCGCGCCAAGGCCTCGTGGTGCGCCTCGAGATGGGCATAGGCTCCCATCCCGGGGGGTTCCGCATCGAGCAGTCGCCGGCCGCCCGTGAAGCTGTAGCCCACGAGCCGGCGGGGACAGGCGAGAAACAGGAAGGCGAGGCCCCGCACATCCCCCCGAACCTCGATCACCGTGCGCGGTTGGCTGACAAAGAGGTAGGCCCAGCATTTCAGCAGCCCGAGGAGCGTGGCAAGGTCGCGGCGATAGGTCGCCCAGGGCCATTGGAAGGGGCGGTGGATGACCGGCAGGTCGGCGAGGACCGCCGGGGCGTGCGCGCCGCCCAGATACACGACCTTCGATCCGGCGGAAAGGCAGGCGCGCAGGAACGGCCGGATGAGGACCGTATCCCCGATGAGGAAACCATCGGCCACCAGATAATCCGCCCGTGCGCGGCGCAAACGCAGGAGGGCCGCCAGGGGCGTCAGCAGCCACCGCAGCGGAAAGAGGGCAAGGAGGATCGGCTCGAGGCGCTTGGCCCGCGCGACGAGGGCCGCATTGAAATATTTCACGGCGCGGGCCGGTCCTCGCCGCGGCGGGATGCGGCGCCCTTCGCGGCGCGTTCCCCCTCCAACTGGTCGAAGAGATCGCGCCAGGCCCGGATGAACCGCTCGGGCGGATGGCGCTCCACGACATAATCCCGGGCGAGGGCCGAGTAGTGGTCGAAGCGGCCCAGGATCTTGCGGATGCGCGCGTCGTACTCCTCGACCGCGTTCGTATCCCACCCATGGATGATGAAATCGGGGATCTCGCGGGCGAGGTCCATCCCGACACCGACGGGGCCCATGACGACGGGCGTGCCGCAGGCCATGGCTTCCAGGGCGACCATCCCGAGGGATTCATAGCGGCTGGGGAAGACGAGGAGGGAATGCCTCCTGAAAAAATCGGGCATCTGCTCGTAGGGGACGCTCTGGATCCAGGTGAGGGAGGGGCCGGGGTCCTGGTTGGTGAGGCAATGGATCGGGTGGCCCTTGCGCGCGAGCGCTTCCAGGATGTCGAAGCCCTTCCCGATGCGCGCATAGCCCCCCGCATAGAGGAGCCCGCCGCGCGGGGAGCCCGCCGGCGGCGGGGCGAAACGCTCGGTATCCGCCGCGTTCGTGATGACCCGATGCACCGGGATGCCCGCGGCCTCCAGGTTTTCCCGGAGGTACTCGGAGACGGCGATGACGCGCTTTCCGCGGAGATGGATCCATTGGGCCCAAGCCAGGCGGGTGAGGTGGAGGAACCGAGCGATCCCCTTCCACCCCCTCAGCCCCAATTGTCGCCGATAGCGCGCGAAGGAGAGATGGGAGAGGTAGAGCACGCGGGGATGGTCGGTCGAGACGTGGGTCTCGCCGTTGGCCAGGAGTACGTCGAACTCGCCATCGGGGGAGGTCCGGTATCCCAGGGCGACGGTGCCGAGGAGGCGGCCGAGGCCCCGGCGAATCCGCAAACGGGGGTCGTCCAGGGGGATGGGGACGAGCGTGTGGCCGCTTCCGGCGAGCGCCTCGGCGATCATGCGGTGCACCACCCCGTCGCCCCCGGTGAATCCCCGGGGGAGCTTCTTCGGGAAGGGGAGCAGTCCGATGCGCAGGCCCATGGCTCAACCGTTCTTGAGGCTGATCTCGGTGCGGATGCGGTGCTGGCGGGTGAGGGTATCGAGCACCAGGCCGATGGAGAGGGAGATCATGGAGAGGATCCCGAGGCCCGTGGCGAGGATCGCCAGGGGCACGTGGTAGACGAAGCGGAAGCGGAGGAAATCCACGACGGGGATGGCCCCGGAGAGGGAACCGGCCAGGGCGAAGATCGCGGCGATGAGGCCGAAGAAGAAGAGGGGCCGGTAATCCTTCAGGATCGCGAGGATCAGGACCAGGATGCGCCACCCGTCGCGGAAGGTGTGGAGCTTGGAGAAACTCCCCGCGGGGCGGTCGCGGTAGCGGACGGGGATCTCCACGATACGCATGCGCGCGTCGAGGGCGTTGAGGGTGAGTTCCGTCTCCACCTCGAACCCCGCGGTGAGGACGGCGATCTGCTTGACGAAGCGGCGGTTGAAGGCGCGGTAACCCGACATGACGTCGCGCAGATCCGCGTGCCAGAGGCGGTTGATGAGCCAAGGGATGAGGGCGTTCCCGGCCTGGTGGAAGGGGCGCTTGTTCTCGAGGCGGTAACTCTCGTTGCTATGGCGGTCGCCCACCGCCATATCGGCGCGGCCTTCGAGGACCGGCGCGAGGAGCTCGTGCACGCTCTCCGCGGGGTAGGTCCGGTCGCCGTCGACCATGACGTAGACGTCGGCCTCGACCTCCCGGAACATGGAACGGATGACGTGTCCCTTGCCTTGGAGGGGCTCGCCGGTGACCCGCGCCCCGGCCTTTCGGGCCACGCGCGCGGTGTCGTCGGTGGAATTATTGTCGTAGACGTGGATGACCGCCCTCGGGAGGGCCTTGCGAAAATCCCGAACCGTTTCGGAGATCGTGGATTCTTCATTGTAGCAGGGGATGAGTACGGCGATGCGCGGGGCGTTCATGTTTTTAGTTTCGCCCCCGGAGACGATTGGCGACCCACCGCAAGGGGGAGAGTACCGCTTGATAGGCCGGGTGCCCCCAATGCACGAGGGCGAGGAGGGTCCAGCGCGAAACGTCCCCGCGGGAGAGGGGCCGGCCGAAGGGGCCGCGGCGGTAACGGCGCAGCGAGGCGAGGCCGGCGCGCGTGGCCCCCCGGCAGGCGTCCTTCCACCGTTCGGCCAGCACGGAGTCGAAATCTTGCGGGGGGAAGAGCCCCCGCGCCCGGTTGGCCTCGGACAATCGGCATTGCCAAGCCTCGAGGAGGTCCAAGTCGGCGGGGGTCCATGGGCGCCCAGCGCGGCAAAAATCCAGGTGGCGGGAACGTTCGGCGTCGGTCGCCCCGGGAAGCAGGGCGGCGAGTTGGCGAAGCCGGATGCGCTCGGTTTTTTCCGTCTGGATCTTCCCCGTCACCCGGCTCATGTTCGTCTGGTGGATGCGGTAGGTGAACAGGACGTCCTCGAGGGACCCGATGCCTAAAAGCGGCGCGGCCCGGGTCCACAGGTCGTAGTCTTCGCATTTCTCGAACGCCGCGTCATAACGAAGGCCGTGGGCGCGGAAGGCGGCCATGCGGAACATGAGGGTGGGGTGGGCGAGGGCGCAGTGGAAGAAGAGTTGGCTCTTGAGGTAGCCGTCGCGATCGGGGAGGCGCACGGTGCGGTTTCGGATGCTGCCGATGGTGCGGAGGCCGGTGCCGAGGAGGGCGACCTCGGGGTGTGCATCGAGATGGGCCACCTGGGCCTCGAGGCGGCGGGGGTGGGAGAGGTCGTCCTGGTCCATGCGCGCCAGGTATTCGGTTTGGCAAAGGTCGAGGCCCTGGTTCAGGTTTCCCGCGAGGCCGCGGTTGGGCGCGTTCACCAGGACCTGGATGCGGGGATCGGTGAACGACCGCGCGATCGCGGCGCTTCCGTCGGTGGAGGCGTCATCGAGCACCCGCAGCGTCCAATCGGTGTAGGTCTGGTCGACGATGGATTGGATGGCGGCCCGAAGGTAGGGGCCGCCGTTATAGACCGGCATGAGGACCGTGACGCGCGCCATGGGGTCAGGTCTGCCAGGTCAGGGCGAGGTGGTCCCAGGTGCGCTCGAGGGCCTCGCTAAAATCGAGGGAGGGCTTCCAGCCCGCGTGGGCGGCCAATTTGGAGCAATCGAGTACGTTGGAGAGCACGTCGAAGGGTCGGGCGGGCTCTTCATGGATGCGGATGGGGAGGCCGGCCTTGTGGGCGAGGGGCGCGAGGGCGGCGAGGAGGTCTTGGTTGCTGTGCCCTCGGCCGCTGCCGATGTTGTAGATTTCGCCCGGGAGTCCCTCTTCCAGGGCCGCGGCGATCCCCGCGGCCACATCATCGACGTGGAGGTAGTCGCGCACGATGCCCGTCTTCCCGAAGATGATGATGTCCTTCCCCTGCATCACTGAGGCCATGGCGGTGGAGACGAAGCCTTGGCCGCGGAAGGGCGCCTGCTCTTCGCCGAACGGGTTCGCCGGGCGGACGATGACGAGGGGAAGCCCTTGGTGGTGCCGGTACATCAGCCCATATTTTTCGACGGTGAGCTTGGTGATCCCGTAGGGGGAGATCGGAAAGGTCGGATGCTTCTCGTCGATGGGAAGGTACTGGGCTTGGCCGTAGACCGTGCCGCCCGATGAGACCAGCACGACCTTCCCCACGCGCCGCTTCACGAGTTCCTCGAAGAGGCCCACGACCGGGGGCAAATTGCGCAGGATATCGTCGACCGGGTGCTCGAAACTCGTCTTGGGCACCGAGGCGTACGCGAGGTGAACGACCTCATCCACCCCCTCGAGGGCCTCATCGAGGGTCGCCGGATCGCTGAAGTCGCCCGTATGGAAAGCGGCCTCCTCCGGCAGGCCCGAGGGGGGTCGGCTCCCGATATCGAGCACGGCGACCCGACGCCGGCCCGCGAGGGCCCGGGCCACGGCGCGGCCGATGAACCCGCCGCCGCCGATGAGGAGGGTGCTTCTGGTGCTCATGGCGCTAACTTCCCAAGCCCCCCGCGGGCGTCAATAATGGCTCAGGGCGCTCGAAAGGATCTCCAGGTCGTTGGCGGTGAGTTCGGGGTAATTCCCGAAATAGACCCCGTTGAAGTGGACGAGGTCCGCCCCGGGGAGCTCGAAGGATTCGGAGACGTACTTCTTGAAGAACGGCTGCCGCGCCAGATTGCCGGCGATCATGGGGCGGATCTCGACGCCGGCGCCGCTGAGTTGGAGGATGTACTTCTCGCGGAGTTCCGGCGTCTTGCAGAGCACGGGGAAGGCGAAATTGCTCAGCAGGGTGATGTGGTCGTGCTTGAGGGTGAACAGGTCGGGGTTGGCCGCGACGATCTTCTCGAGGCGAAGGTAATTGGCCTCGCGGGCCCGGATCATGGCGTCGAGGGCGGGGAGCTGCAGGAGACCGAGGAAGCCGGTGATCTCGGTGGGGCGCAGGTTGTAGCCCAAGTCGTAGAAGGCGTACTTGCCCTGGAACTCGTCGGGGATCTTGAAACGCCGCCGCCATTTGAGTTGGCGGTCGGAACTCAGGTTGCGGTCCCAGCCGTTGGCGCGCACGATGCGCAGCATCTCGGCGAGTTCCTCGTCGGAGGTGAGGACCATGCCGCCCTCGATGGTCGACATGTGGTGGGCGACGAAGAAGGAGTGGGAGGAGGCGAGGCCGAAGGTGCCCGTGGCCCCCGCGGGAAGCTCCGTGCCCAGGGCTTCGCAATTGTCCTCCAGCAGGACCGCGCCGCCTTCGCGGCAGGTCTTGCGGATCT
Organism: Spirochaetota bacterium; assembly: GCA_017302015.1. Lineage (GTDB taxonomy): Bacteria > Spirochaetota > UBA12135 > COTS27 > JAFLEE01 > JAFLEE01. The sequence goes on from JAFLEE010000012.1 coordinate 19,373, forward strand.
GGTCGAGATCGCCGGCGAACCCGAGGACGTTGGTGATGAAGACCGCCTTGAGCCCGTGGCTGCGGATCGCCGCGCTCACGTGGGACGACATGGTGTTGAGGGTGAGGGGGTCGCAATCCAGGGGGACCGGGGAGAGGCCGAGTTGCAGGATCGGCATGACGTTGGTCGACCAGGTGACCGCCGAGAAGCCCACCTTGTCGCCCCGCTTCAGGCGGCCCAGGTTGAGGAGCGCCTGGAGCATGGCCAAATTGGCGCTGCCGCCGCTATTGAAGAGCACGGCATCGGCCATCTTCTGGCGTTTGGCGAACGCCTGCTCGAACTCCATGCATTTCATGTCCATGGAGAGGCGGGGGCTCTGCAGGATAAAGTCGGCGAGGGCCTTCCGGGTGGCCAGTTCGTTGGAAAAGGCGGATTTCATCAGGGGGATCATGGAGGGATTATATTCTGTGGCCGGGCACGGAGAAAGGGCGCGGTTTTCCGGGCGGGGCCGGGGTCGGGCGGTTGCTCCCTCCGTGGAATCTGGTTAGAATCACGCCGCCGCAGAAAAGACGCTAGGCGGCGTGCTTCGGCGCGTCGCCATCCCGGCCGCGGGGGGCGATGCCTCCCGCTTTTTCGCGTATCCCGGTGGCCCCAAAAGCTTATGAAAATCCCCCGCTTCCTTCGCCCCTTGCTCCCCATCGCCCGTGCGCTGCGGTCCCTCGACAACGCCCTCTGGCGTCCCGTGCCCGAGCGCGTGGCCCGGGCCCACCGCGTCCACCACCGCACGGGACGTCCCTTCGCGCACCATTCCGTGGAAGGGCTGGAACCCCGGATCGCCGCGCGCTTCTTGCAGAGCAATAGCTACGAGCAGGAGGAGCACCTGCTCAAGTTCCCCGGTCCGCTGCGCCTAGAGCCGGCACGCGGTTGGGGCATCACCGAAGACCGGCGCCTTTTCTGGGAGGCCATCCCCTTTTCCCGGACCGACCGGCCCCCGAGGCCCTCCTATGTCTTGGACCGGCTCCGGCCGCCGCCCCGCAAACGCGTCGACTCTGTCGTGGCGGGCCGCTATTGGATGCACAATTATTTCCATTTCTTTAACGACTTTCTCGGGTCCCTGCTGCTTTGCGAGTCCCTCGGGGTACCGCCGGAGGTGCCGGTGGTGGTCCCCGATTCGGTCCTGCGCCTCCCGTTCTTCCAATACGCCGCGGCGCATTTCGTCCCTTTGGCCCGCCGCCCCATCCTCGTCCAGGGCGCGGAACACCTGTGGGTGAGCGGCACCGCTTGGTTTCCCAAGGTGATGCCGAACCGGCGCGCGCTTTGGGACGGCGTCCTCGACGCCCTCGAACTGCCCTCGGTGGATTCCACGGAGGAGGTCGACCTCTTCGTGCACCGCCGGGGGGCCCACGTGCGGGGCCTGGCCAACGAGGCCCAGATCCTGGAACGCGCGTCGCGCGAGGGGTTCCAGATCGTCGATCCGGGCGCCCTGGGCGTCGCCGACCAAATGCGCCTCTTCCGCAGGGCCCGTAGGGTCGTGGGCGTGCACGGGGCGGGGCTCTCGAATGTCGCCTTCCGCCGGGGGGCGCCCCTCGATCTCCTCGAGATTTTTCCCGAAACCCTCATCGCGCCCCATTATTTCTGGCTCTGCCGGGAATACGGATACGGCTACCGGGCGCTCCTGGGGGGGCCGGAACGGGGGGGGCGTTTCTCGCTCGACCCCGATGCGCTGGCGCGGGCCCTGGAGGGCCTCAGGCGGTCGCGGTAGCGGGCGGGGCCGCGCCGCGCTTGTGGAGGAGCACCCCGAGGATCAGGCCCACGAACGGCAGGCTCAGGGGGACGCTCATCATCAGGATCGCGGAGAGCGCGAAGAACACCATCAGCCGCTCGCGCACGCTGAGCGCGTCGGCGCGGAAGATGATCCAGGTCACCGTGGCCGGGATGACCAGGCCGGGCAGGCCGAGTTCGAACACGGCCCCGCCGTAGCCGCTCATGATCCGGTTGAAGCGCGCCTGGGTATTGATCAGGTCCGGGAAGGCGGCCAGGCCGGCGGAAAAAAATTCTCCGAATGTGCCATAACCATTCGGCATGGGGAAATCGCGCAGGAATCCGTAGAGCGAGAAGAGGACGTGCGAGAAGCGCTCGTTGAGCGAGGTGTCGGTGCGCAGGAGGCCCGCCGGCCCCGTGCTGGCGTAGTCGATGACCCGGAGGATCCGGGAGCCGGGGGGGAAGAGGAAGCCGGGCCGGAAGAGGATGGGGAGGGAGAGGGCCAGGATGGTGGGCACGGCGAGGTCCCTCGGGCGGCGCACGCGGAGCAGCAGGCCGAGGAAGCCGAGCAGCAGCAGGATGAAGATCGCCATGGTCGATTTGGTGAGGAAGACGAGTTCGAAGAGGAGGGCCGCGTAGAGCCACAGGCGGCGGTCGCGTTCGATGAACAGCAGGAGGAGGTAGAAGAGGATCACGAGGCCGAAGAAGGTGGGCTCCGGGCTGAAACTCTCCACCCCGCGCCCCCCGTAGCCGTTGATGTTCCCGCGCAGGACCAATGCGGTGACGATGGTGGGGGAAACGAATTTCTGGATGACCCCGATGGCGCCCCAGAGCAGGATGCCCGGCGCCAGCCACGCCTTCATGCGCCCGAAGCCGCCTTGGAGCACGAAGTAAACGGCGAGGGTCATGCTGAACACGCCCAAGTAGTTGGCGAGGCTTCGCAAGGCGTCGAAGGTGATGGGAAAGGCGAAGAGGATGACCACGGAATAGAGCGCGCAGAAGAGGAGGGGCAGGAGGGGGAGCGGCATGGGGCGGCGCTGGACCACCAGGAAATAGATGAGGAAGCCCCCGCTCATGAGGAGGGCATTGGGTTGGAGATCGGTCGGGATGGGGAGGATCCGGATGTACGGGAAGAAGATGAAGAGGAAGAACAAGCCCTCGAGGGCGCCACGGGGCGCCCGGAGGGTTTCCCGCGCGGCCAGCCGCGCCCCGTGCGGCAGGCGTTTCGCCCAGTCGAGGAGGCGGGGCCAAGGTCCGCCCGCGGTCCCCTCGCGCCCTTGCGGCGTCAATCGGCACCGCCGAGGTGGATGCGTTCGTCCGCATGGACGAGGATGCCGTCGCGGTGGGAGACGATGAGGACGGTGGTCTTGTTCTTGTACTCGGCGAGGACGGTGGAGATCTCGCGCTCCGTATCGGCGTCGAGGTTGGCGGTCGCCTCGTCGAGCACGAGCACCTCGGGGCGGGCGAGGAGCGCCCGCGCGAGGCAGAGGCGCTGCTTCTGCCCGGCCGAGAGGCCATCCCCGTTCTCGTTGAGGAGGTAGGAGAGCCCTTCGGGCCTGGAGGCGAGCCATCCATCCATGCGCAGCGCCTTGAGGATCCCGGTGAACTCGGACGGGGACGGTTCCCACCGCAAGCCGTAGCGGAGATTGTCGAGGACGCTCCCCGCGATGAGGAAGGGTTCGGCGCCCACATAGCCGAATCGGATGGCGTCGGTCGGCCGCGGCCGGCCCTCGGCATCGGCCCACCACAGGCTCCCGGAGGTCGGGTGGAGAACCCCCATGATCAGCGCCAACAGGGTGCTCTTCCCGCTCCCGCTGGGCCCGACGATGGCGAGTTGCGCGCCCACGCCGAGTTTCAAGTTCCAACGGGAAAGGGTATCCGCGTCGTTGCCGCGGTAGCGGTAGGTGAGATTTTCCGCGTTCAGGGAAAGCGGGCACCAGTCGGGGACGCCCGCCTGCGTACGGGTGGCCGCCGGAGTCGGGGCGGCCCGCCCCGCGGGGGAGAATGCCTGGCGCCGTTCGGCCGGATCGAAACCGAGGAAATATTGGTGGGCGAGTTTGAATTGGGGGAAAAGTTGGACGAGGCTGCCCAGGTAGGTGACCGTGGAGCCCATGCATTGGGAGAGGCGAACGAATAGATAGAGGAACGACAACAGGACGGGCACGGGCGTGAGGAATTGGGAACGGCTGAGCACCACGATGGCGACCAGGAGCACGATGCCCAGGAGCGGGGTGAGGACGGCGCTGGTGGAGGCCACCCACGCCATGCCGACGGAATGGTCCTGGTAACGTTTGGCCGAGCCGACGAGATGCCGGTGTTCCTCCCCCCGGAGGTCCATGACGCGGATGAGGAGGAGGTTGCGGGCGATGCGCTCGACCCCGCGCGCCAGGGCGAGGTACTCGTTGGGGATGTTCGTGGCGATGGAGGCGACCTTGCGGTTGAGCAGGAGCACGACGATGCCGACCAGACCGAAGCCCGCCAGGCCGACGAGGGCCTCCTTCCAGGCGAGGGTGAAGATCAGGCTGAGGATGACGGTGATCTGGATCAGGTTGGAGAGGAATTGGGCCACCACGAAGCAGAAACTCGACGCCTTCGGGAAGAGTTCCCCCAGGAGGGTGTTGATGCGCGAGGCGATGACGGCTTCGCCCCGCGTGCGCAGGAGCATATCGAAGGCGGCCAGGCGCCGAAGCCTGAAGTTCATGCGTTCATTGGCGTAGGTGGCCGAGACGTTCACGATGAGTTGCCCCCCGGCGCGCAGGGTGGCGACGCCCACCATCGCGAAGACCAGGAAGGTGGGGCTGAAATCGAGTTGGCCTAGGGGCCCGAAGGTCACGGGAATCTGGATGAGGCCCATGCTCTTGAGGAAGGCCTGGATGAAGACGGCGATCGCGGAGTCCACGAGGGAGAGGGCCACGCTCCCGAAGCCCGAGAAGAGGAACCAGACCGAAGTCTCGCGGCCGATGAAGGAGAAGAAGAGGCCGAGCCTTCTCATGCCGCCCCCAGCCGTTCCCGGATGGCGCGCGCGAGGAGATCCGCCAGGCGGCCCTGGCCCCGGGCGCTTAAATGCATGCCGTCCTCGAGCAAGTCTTCATCGGGGCGGAACAGGGCGTAGAGGTCGATGAATTCCGCCCGGAACTCCCCGGCGAGGGACTGTAGCGCATCGTTATACCGGCGGATGTTCGCGTCGTAGCCGTAGGACCTCGACTCGTTCCGCGCCGTGGTGGGGGGGATGCCGACCACGACGAAGGCGCACTTGGGGTTCGCCTGCAGGGCCGCGGCGAAGGTGCGGCGGAGGGAAGCGAGGAACTCGGGGATCGGCACGTAGACTTTCGGGAACCAGCGGGTGAGCCGGTGGCGTTGGGAGGAAACAACGCGCAGCAGGGGCCGACGGAGGAGGGCGGGGAGCTTCCCCACGAGCCACTTTTGGCGCTCCGTGAAAATTCGGGGTGCGGCGTCGACGATCCCGAGGTGGATGGCGAGGAGGTCGGGGGCGAGCATAAGCACATCGTCGTAGTCATTGAGCCGGCTCTGCCAACGGGTATGGTTGCTGCGTCGGTGGCGGGGGAACACGCGGTGGGGCCAGAGCCGGCCGGTGAGAAGGTAGGGATAGGTGCTTTCGAGGGGCACCTCGGGGCGCGGCATTCCCAGACTATCCCCCACGAGGACGATTTTTTTGATGGGGGATTCGGGGTTCGGGGCCGTCATGGAGGCGGGGGAGGGCGGATGACGATGGGGTGGCGCGGGCCGGTCGGGGGCGGGGATTCTCACCCGCCCGAAGGGCCCCAGACGCACCGCCGATTATAGCCGACTCTCATCTTTATTTCCACCGCAGGGAGGGCGGGGGAGGCCGCAGCGTGGGTGCTTGCGCCTCAGGCGCCCGGCTTGACTCGGGGCGCGCCCAATTGTTCCCGGAGTTCGTCGAAGGTACGGAGGAAGAGGATCTTCCCGCCGGATTCCTGCCGAAGGTGCTCGATGAACGAATCTCGCAATCTCGGCTCTTTCCACGTCACCAGATGGGCGAGGCAGAGCGCGCGCACGCCGGGGCGCTTGGCGTAATACGTGAGCACCGGGGAGGAAACGCTCATGACGAGCGTGACCGAGGGCGCCAGCCATTCGGCGGGGGTATAGCGGGAAACCGTGCGATCAAGGGGGATATCGCCGAGGAAGTCCACGATGGCGCCGGGATGCTCCTTGAAATGGAGGTGGAAATCGCGCACGAAGGCCAAGAGGGCGCGGTAGGTGTTCTTGGCATAGTAGAGGTCGACGGCGGATTCCGACCCTTCCCCCAAGAACAGGGCGTCGAGGCCCTCGGGCGCGACGAAGTCCTCCGGCGTCGGGGCCTCCGCGCAACCGCCGATCCCGGGAACGAGAATCACCCGATGGCGGCGGAAAAACCCGGGGCCCGCGGAGGGGCTCTCGAAATGGTTGGTATCGATGAAGTCGACCTGAAACCCGTAGAAGGCGCCGTAGATCATCTTTTTCAGGAGCCGCTTCGGCGTGAGAGGCAGCACGAAGGAACGTTCCGTGGCCCGGAAGGAACTGGAGAAATAGAGCCGCCGCCCCCGACGGAGGCGGGCGAGGAGGCTGAGTCCGGTGAGGTCGAGGGCGGGGGTGATGAACAGGAGGTCAGAATCGGGCCCGATGCGGGCCTCCAATTCGCGGGCGGTCCGCGCGAGGGCGAAGCGGAAAGGGAAATAGAGTTTCACGAGGGCGAAGGCGAGGGAAAAAGGGTTTCGGATCTTGAAGAGGGCATCGAGGGTGTCGCGGAATTGGAAGGCGTGCTGTTCCCAACCCATGAGATCGCAGAGTTTCCAAACATCGGGGTGGCGGCTGAAGGCCGCGGCTGGAATCCCCCGGTTGAGGAGGTGGACCAAGGGCTTCACCCCGAGGTAGGAGGGCACGAGGACCCAGATCTTTCGGCCGCGGCGGGCGAGTCCCTCGAGGGATTCCACGGGCCAGGGTCCCCGATCGAGGGATTGTTCCCGCATGAGTTGGTCGAAGAAGAAGGATTTTTCTGGATGGGCCACGTGGGGAGCGCTGGGGATCCGGTGGCGATCCCCGAGGCGGCGGTATGATAACCTGCGGCGCGGGGCCCGGCGAGGGGACGCGCCGATTGCTTGGACAATTCGCACGTCCACCGTTATAATCCCGTCCATGCAGCACACGGATGGATTGCGCGGGTCGGGCCTCGACTTGTTGGAACTCGCGCGCATCACCCTCGGGCAAAAGCGGGTCTTCCTCGTTTCCGCGCTCCTCGTTTTCCTGTTCGCCGCCGTCCTCTCCTTCATGAAGCCGCAGGAGGCAGTCGTCTCCCGCTCCTACCAATTCAAGATCCCCCAACCCCTCGACGCGGCCCAGGTCGCTGCCAAGACCGCGCAATTCCTGCGCTTCCCCCCCGGATGCCGATCCCCGTCCGGCGGCGGGCTCTCCAAGGCCGAAGACCGCATCTCGGTCGATCTCGAGTATCGGATCACGGGCAACGGCCTCATCGACCCCGGCATCCCCTATTGGAAGGGCGAGGTGATCTCCAGTTTCCGCCGGGCCCTGCTCGTGGGCGCTTTTCAGAGCGATTTCGCCCAACTCTCCAACGTCGATGTCGCGTATTTCGAAACCCAACTCGAGGATCGAAGACGCGAACTCGCCGGCCTCGCGGCCTTGCGCGCCGAGAAGGGGAACCTCCCGGGCATCCCCTTGACCCAATTATCCGGCGATTTCGCCCTCATGCGGCGGTGGGTGGGGGTCGATGCCGTGATGAACGCGCTCGAGAAGGATCTCTTCGGCCTCCAATTCCAGCAGAACCGTTATGTACACGCGAAAGAGAAGTTGCGGGCCTGGGACCCCCTCCTCGCCGAATTGGAACGAGTCCCCAGCGCTGACAAGGCCCGGTGGCTGGCCATCGCTGCGGGCATCCCGAATGTGGAATGGCGCCGCCTGGCCCAGGAGCGCATCGAGCACTACACCTCCAGCATCGCCGACCTCCTCTTCGTGTCCGAGACCGTGAAGATCGAGGCCAAATCCATCCCCCTTTGGAGGCGCCTCTTGGTTTCTGCCTTGGTGGCCGTCTGTTTCGGCCTCCTGGCCGCCTTCCTGGTTGGCTTCCTCCCCACGGCACGGGCTGATTTGGGCGTTCGGCTGCCCGCGAAGTCCCCTTGACCCCGTCCGAATTTAAAACTATTCTTACCCCTCCCAAATCCGCCCCGTCACCGGGCCGACGCCCGTGACCCCCTTCAGGAGCCATCATGTCCGTCATCGTCATCGCCGAAATCGGCATCAACCATAACGGCGACCTCGACACCGCCAAGAAACTCATCGATGGCGCCGCCATGGCCGGCTGCGACGCGGTGAAGTTCCAGAAGCGCACCCTCGACGTCGTCTACACGAAGGCCGAACTCGACAAGCCCCGCGAATCCCCCTGGGGCACCACCAACCGCGAACAGAAGGCCGGGCTCGAGTTCTCCGTGGACCAATACAAGGTGATCGACGCCTATTGCAAATCCAAGGGCATCGATTGGCTCTTCTCCGCCTGGGACATCGAAAGCCAACGCGTGATGCGCCCCTTCAACTGCAAATACAATAAGGTCGCCTCGGCGATGCTCGGGAACGTCGAGTTCCTGAAGGAAGTCGCCGGCGAGAAGAAGTACACGTTCGTCTCCACGGGCATGTCCACCGTCGCCGAACTCGACGCGGTCGTCGACCTCTTCAAGAAATCCGGTTGCCCCTTCGAACTCATGCATTGCAACTCGACCTACCCCATGAAGAATGAAGAGGCCAACCTCTCCGTCATGGCGACCCTGCGCGAGCGCTACAAGTGCAAGGTCGGCTATAGCGGGCATGAAACGGGCCGCATCGTCTCCTTCGCGGCGGTGGCCCTCGGGGCGACGTCGCTCGAGCGGCACATCACCCTCGACAAGACCATGTACGGCAGCGACCAGGCCGCCTCCATCGAGATCGACGACCTCATCCGGCTGGTCCGCGAACTGCGCATGATCCCGGGCATCCTGGGTTCCCCCGAGAAGACGATTTATCCGAAGGAAGCCGAATCCCGGAAGAAATTGCGCTATTACGACGCCGCGAAGTGATTTTTAACCGGCTTCGCCCCGGACGCGCACGCCTGCGGCGGGTGCGCCTCATCGCCTTCGACCTCGATGGCGTGTTCACCGACGGGGGGGTCTGGTTCGGCCCCGGCGGGGGCGAGTGGAAGCGCCTCGGCTATCGCGACCTCGACGGCTATTTCGCACTCCGGCGGGCGGGGTGGAGAACCGCGGTGATCACCGGGGAGAAAGGCGAATTGCCGGAGCGTTTCCTCGCGCGTTTGAACCCCGATCATGCGCGGCAAGGATGCAAGGCCAAACTCGCCGCCCTCGATGAGATGCTCCTCGCCGAAGGGATCACCCGGGAACAGGTGGCGTATGTCGGCGATAGCACCCACGACCTGGAGGTCTTGCGCGCCGTGGGTCTGGGGATCGCCCCGGCCGACGCCCACCCGCGCGCACGGGCGGCGGCCCGTTGGGTGCTGGGGCATCGCGGCGGCTACGATGCGGTGGGTGAATTGGCCGAGGCCTTTTTGAAAGTTGCCCCGGGCGGGCAAGCGTAGGGCGGACATGGCGAAATGGAAACTTGGCGTGATGCAGGGCCGGCTGCTCCCGAAATACCGGGGACGGTTCCAAGCCCATCCGGTGGGCTATTGGGAGGATGAGTTCCCCTTGGCCGCCGCCTGCGGCCTTTCGCTCATCGAGTTCATCCTCGATTATCACGACGCCGACAAGAACCCTCTGCTCGAAGCGGGCGGGGTCGGGCGCATCCGCAAGGCCAGTGCCGCGACGGGGGTCGGGGTCGAAACCGTCTGCGCCGACTACTTCATGGAGGCGCCGCTGCACCACGCCGATCCCGGCGTCCGTCGCGAGAGCGCCGCGGTGTTCCGCCGGCTCTTGGACACGGCGGGCGAGCTCGGCGTGGGGAACCTCGTGCTCCCCTGTGTCGACCAGTCCAGCCTCGGCGGAACCGAGGCCGCGGATCGCCTCGTCGAATCCTTGGCGCCGCTTTTGCCCCTGGCCGCGGAGAAGGGGGTGTTTATTTCCTTCGAAACCGATCTGGCGCCCGCGCCCTTCGCCGCGCTCCTGGCCAGGATCGATCATCCCGCCGCCCGCGTCAATTGGGATACCGGCAATAGCGCGAGCCTCGGCTACGATGCCCGCGAGGAATGGCGGGCCTATGGGCCCCTCATTTCGGACGTGCACCTGAAAGACAGGGTGCGCGGCGGCGGTTCCATCCTCCTCGGCGACGGGGCCGTGGATTGGGAGGCGTGCCGCACCCTGCTTAAGGACTATGCGGGTCCCGTCATCCTCCAAGCCTGGCGCGATGACGAGGGCCTCGGCGTCTTCAAGCGGCAACTCGCCTGGGTGCGGGGGAAATTCGGCGGGATCGTGCCATGAACCTGGGCCTGGAAAACCGTTGCTTCCTCGTGGCCGGGGCCTCCCGCGGCATCGGGCACGGTATCGCCGGGGCGCTGCTCGCCGAAGGCGCCCGAGTTTGCCTGACCGGCCGGGATGGCGAATCCCTCGGGCGCGCCCAGGCAACCTTCGCGGCGCTCCATGGGGATCGGGTGTGCGCGGAGCGCTGTGATTTCACCGATCCGTCCTCGCTTCGAGCCCTCATCGAAAAGGTCGGATCCCGCTGGCCGAAGCTCGACGGGTTCATTTGGAACGCAGGCAGCGGTCGAAGCGTGCCCGATGCCATCCCCCCCGCCGACCATTGGGCCAAGGTCCAACGCCATAATTTCGACGCGGCCGTGGAGGCCGCCCGTGCTTTCCTTCCCCTGCTCGTCTCGGCCCGGGGAACCCTCCTGTTCATCGCGAGCATCGCAGGCCTCGAGGCCTTCGGCGCCCCGGTGGACTACAGCACGGCCAAGGCCGCCCTCATCGCCTTCTCAAAAAATCTTTCGCGCAAGCTGGGGTCGCAGGGCGTGCGCGTCAATACCCTGGCTCCGGGCAACGTCGCGTTCCCCGGCGGCGATTGGGACCGAAAGCGCGCCGAGGATCCCGCCAAGGTCGAGGCGATGCTCAAAGCCTCCGTGCCCCTGGGGCGCTTCGGCACGCCCGAGGAGATCGGCGCCGCCGCGGCCTTCCTGGTCTCGCCCCGGGCCGACTTCATCACCGGCGCGTGCCTGGTGGTGGATGGCGGGCAAACTGTGGGCCTCTTCTAACCGCGTCTCGGGGGTCCCATGGAAGAACATCGCCTCATCGGCTTCCGCCATATCGGCATCATCGTCAACAAGATGGAAGAATCCATCCGGTTCTACCGCGACCTCCTCGGGTTCACGGTGGCGCAGGACTGGACGGAGGACAGCGCATACCTCAACACCGTGCTCGGGACGACGGGCGAGCGCGTGCGCATGGCGAAACTGCGGGGCCCCGATGGCATCCTCGTCGAACTCCTGCGCTACGAGAAGAACCGGTCGGGCGAATTGGATCTCCCCTTCTGGCACGCCGGGGTCTGCCACATGGCCCTCACGGTCGCCGACGTGGGCGCGACCTGGAAGAAACTGAGCGCCGCCGGGGTGCCCTTCGTCAGCCCGCCCCAAGAGAGCACCGAAGGAACGGCCAAGGTCTGCTTCTGCACCGACCCCAACGGCATCCGCGTCGAACTCGTCGAGATCAAGGCGGCCGCCCCTCGCTGATGCGATAATTTCGCACCATGCCGAACATCGTCGCCATCATCCCCGCCCGGGGCGGCTCCAAAGGCGTCCCCGGGAAGAACATCAAACCCCTCGCGGGGCATCCCCTCATCGCCTGGTCCATCGCGGCGGCGAAACTCTCCAAGCGCGTGGAGGGGCTGGTCATCACCACCGACAGCGAGGAGATCGCCGAGGTCTGCCGCCGATACGGCGAAGAAGTCCCCTTTCTGCGGCCCGCGGCCTATGCCGGGGATAAGTCCACCGACCGCGATTTCATGATCCACGCCCTCGACTGGTGGCAGGCCAACCGCGGTCCCGTTCCGGAGTATTGGGTGCACCTGCGGTCCACGACCCCCCTGCGCGACCCGGCCCACCTCGACGAGGCGATCGAGGCCATCACCGCCGCTCCCGGGGCGACCTGCCTCCGTTCCGCCCATCCCGCCCCCGAATCCCCCTTCAAGTGGTTCCGCAAGACGGAAGACGGGCAATTCACCGGGCTGGATCCGAACGAGACCCGGCCCGATGCCACCAACCTGCCGCGGCAGGCTTTCCCCGATGTGTTTATCCCCGACGGGTACGTCGATGTGCTGCGGGCGAGTTTCATCCGCTCCGGGCAGATGATCCACGGGCCCAAGATCCGCGCCTGGGTGTCCCCGGTGAGCGTGGAGGTGGATCGCCCCGAAGATTTCGAGCGCCTCGAGTTCCTCGCCCAACGCCAACGGCCCGTGCTGCTCGACTGGCTCGACCGCAACCGCCGGGCGTGATGCGGGCCGCCCCGCGACCCGACCGTCCGACCCCACCGTCCCCCTAGGAGGCTCCCATGTCCGGTTTCCGATTCAATCTCACCCCGCGGGACGTCGCCCCGGTCTCCACCAAGCACCGACGCATCAAAACCAAGATCCCCGTCCCCCAGAGCCTCCCGATCCTCGCCCGCGTCGAGGAACTCGAGAGCACCTCCATGCACGGCGCCCTGCCGGTGCTTTGGGACCGCGCCGAGGGGCACAACGTCTACGACGCTTGGGGAAATAAATGGCTCGACTTCACGAGCACCATCTTCGTGACGAACGCGGGCCACGGGAACAAGCGCATCCGAAAGGCGATGAAGAAGGTCATCGACAAGCCCCTGCTCCACACCTACATGTACGTGTCCCGGGAGCGGGCGGATTACCTCGAATACCTGATCGCCAAGACGCCGGCGCACCTCGACAAGGCCTTCATGCTCTCGGCCGGCACGGAGGCCACCGAGTGCGCGCTGAAGCTCATGCGAATGAACGGATGGAAAACCGGTAAGAAACGCCCGGGCATCCTGGCGTTCGAGGGCAATTGGCACGGGCGCACCCTGGGCGCCCAGATGATGGGGTGGAACCCGGCGCAGAAGGAGTGGATCGGCTACCAGGATCCTAACATCCACCATCTCCCCTTCCCGTACCCCTGGCGCGAAGAGGCCATGAAGGATCCCCGCAAGTATTTCCGCGAGGCCATCGCCAAACTCTGCGCCGAGAAGAACCTCGACCCGAAGCAAGACCTCTGCGGCGTGATGATGGAGACCTGGCAGGGCTGGTGCGCGGCGATGTACCCGCCCGCCTTCGCCCAGGAAGTCGAGGCCTTCTGCCGCGAGAACGGCCTGCTCCTGGCCTTCGACGAGATGCAATCGGGCTTCGGCCGCACCGGAAAACTCTTCGGCTATATGCATTACGGCGTGGAGCCCGACCTGCTGTGCTGCGGAAAGGGCGCCGCCTCCAGCGTGCCGTTGTCGTTGGTGCTCGGGCGCAAGGCCATCATGGACCTCCCGGAGATCGGCAGCATGAGTTCCACCCACTCCGCCAATCCCCTCGTCTGTGCGGCCGGGAAGGCGAACCTCCAGGCCATCCTCGAGGATGGCCTCATGGCCAATGCGGAGCGTCTTGGGCCCGTCTTCCAGGCCGAATTGGAGAAGATCCGCGCGGCGCACCCGAAGCATGTCAGCCGCATCATCGGGGTCGGCCTGGTGGCGGCGATCATCTTCCGCGATCCGGCCGACCAAGCCCTTGCATGGCTCGGCGACCGCGCCAGCGAACTTTCGATGGAGCGCGGGCTCCTCGTCGTGCACACGGGGCGCGAAAGCATCAAGATCGCCCCCCCCCTCTCGATCACCGAAGACGCCCTGCGCGAGGGCTGCGCGGTGCTCGCTTCCTCGGTAGCCGACGCCATCCGGGAACGCGGCTAGCCCCGGCAGGCGCCGACCGACCCCATGGGCAAGATCGAACCCCTCCCCCAAGTGTTTTCGCTCTCCGGGCGCGGCGCCGTGATCACCGGCGGAGCGGGCCTCCTCGGCCGGGAGCACGCCGCGGCGCTCCTGGAAGCGGGGGCACGGGTGGCGCTCCTCGACATCTCCATCGAAGCCCTGGCGAAGGCGTCCGCGGGCTTCCCCGAGGAGGAGCGCGCACGCGTGGCCACGATCGCCTGCGACATCACCCGGGAGGAAGCGGTCTCGAAAGCGCTCGCGGAACTCGCGGGCGCTTGGGGGGAGGCGCCCCATATCCTCGTCAATAACGCCGCCATCGACCCGAAATTCGAGAAGGACAGCACCGTCAACCGCTCGCGCCTGGAGCATTTTCCGCTGGAGCAGTGGAACCGCGAGTTGGCCGTTGGCCTCACGGGCTCCATGGTCTGCGCGAAGGTCTTCGGGTCGGCGATGGCCGCCGCGGGGCGCGGCGTCATCCTCAATATCGCCTCCGACCTCGGCCTCATCGCGCCGGACCAGAGGCTCTACCGGAAAGAAGGGCTCCCCGAGGGGATGCAGAGCGTGAAGCCCGTGACGTATTCGGTGATCAAACACGGCCTCATCGGCCTCACGCGCTACCTGGCGACCTATTGGCCGGAACGGGGGGTGCGGTGCAATGCCTTCGCGCCGGGGGGCGTTTTCAATAACCACGCCGACCCGTTCCTGGCGAACCTCACGCGCCTCATCCCGATGGGCCGCATGGCCCGCCTCGGGGAATACCGGGGGGCCGTACTCTTCCTTTGCAGCGACGCATCCAGTTATATGAACGGCGCGGTCCTCGCGATGGACGGCGGAAGGAGCACTTGGTGAGCAAATCGATCCTCCTGATCGGCACGGGCCCCATGGCCGCCGAGTACCTCAAGATCCTCACGGCCAAGGCCTCGGGCGAGGTGACGGTGGCCGGTCGCGACGACGGGCGGCTGGCGGGCGTGAAAGCCGCGTTCCCCGGGGTCGACACGTTCCGATTGCCCCCGGCGGGCGCTCCCCTCGGGCGGACCTGGGACGCGGCGATCCTGGCCAGCGGCATCCCGGACCTCGCCGGAGATCTCGAACGGTGCCTCGCCGCCGGAATTCCCCAGGTGCTCGTGGAGAAGCCGGTCACCACCGATTTGACCCGCCTGAAGCGATTGGCCGACCTGGCGGCGGGGAAGGGGGCTCGGGTGCGCGTGGCGACCAATCGCCGCCATTACGGGTCGATCCGAAAGTTGAAGGCGATCCTCGCGGGCGAAAGCCCCCTGGGGGCCTCCTTCGATTTCACCGAGTGGCTTTCGCGGGTTCCGAAGGCTTGGGAATCCCATGAGGGCGGGCAGCGCCTCGCGCTCTCCAATTCCTTCCACGTCTTCGACACGGTCGAGCATCTCCTGGGCGCGTTCAAGAAGGAAGCGGGCTTCCACGGGGAGACTGGCGCCGTGGCCTGGCACCCCGATCCGGTGGTGTTCTTCGGCTACGGGAAGGCCGGAACGACCCCGGTGGTCTACGGCACCAGTTGGATCTCCCCCGGGCGCTGGGCCATCGAAGTCATGACGCGGGAGGGCCGCTATCGCCTCGCCCCCATGGAGAAGCTCGCGGTGCTGCGGCACGGCACCCTGGAGTGGAAAGAGATACCCCTCGACAACCAGGTTGATCTCGATTTCAAACCCGGGCTCGCGGGGGTCGTCGGCGAGTTTCTCGTCCCCCCCGGCGGCGGAGAAGCGCTCTTGCCCGACCTGAACGCCTACCTCCAAATGGCGACCCGGATGGCCGACCTGTGCGGCTACAAGGCGGCCCCATGAAAGACGTGCTCCTCATCGGATGCGGCGGGATCGGTTTCCGCCATTTCCAATCCCTCCTCACCGTCGCGGGGATCGAGCGGGTGACGCTCCACGATCCGTTCCAAAAGGACTTTTCCCGATTCGAGGCGGAACGGGCCAAAGCCGGCCATGGGATGCGGCTCGAGGTCGCGCCGACGCTTCAATTCACGAACCCGGGAAAGGGTTGGGATCTCGCCATCGCCGCGGCGACCGCCAATGCCCAGCCGGGAATCGCGGAGGCCCTCTCCAAGGTTCCGGTGAGGTCTGTTCTCCTTGAGAAACCCGTGGCCCAGGGTCCGCGGGAGTTCGAGGCCATCGTCGGACATTATGGGCGCGGCCCCGGGATCGATCGGGTCTTCGTGAATTGCGCCCGGAATTTCTGGCCCGGCTACGAGCAGGTGCGCACGGGCATCCTCGCCGGGCGCACCCGGCCGACCCAGGTCGTGCTAAACGGCTACAATTGGGGCTACGGTTGCAACGCGGTGCACTACCTCGAACTGCACCGCCACTGGTTCGGTTCCACGGGTTTCCCGAAGATCCAGGCCACGTTGATGAAGGATCCCCGGCCCTCCAAGCGCGGGGATCAATTCGAGGATTTCTTCGGGATCGCGGTCTTCGAGGACCACGCGGGCAATATCCTGCAGCTCTCCACGATGCCCTTGGCGGCGACGATGCCCCACGACATCGTCCTCAACCTCTATGACCGGGATACCGGGGAGAATCTGGGCGCCGTGGAGGAGACCCGCCAGATCGTGCGTTCTTTCCAGACCGGGAAGGAAAGCCCATGGGCCCCGCTCTATGTCAGCCAGAGCACCGCGCGGTTCATCGAAGGGCTGGATTCCCCCGGCACCGGCGGCCGGTTGCCCACCCTCGCCGAATCCGCGATGATCCACGGGGCCTTCTACGAATCGCTTCGCCTCGGGATCGGCGATCGCCCCTGGCGGATCACCTAGGCCGGAGATCGGCGCACGAGGCTCGCACCCTCGCGGGAGCAAGCGCCGCCCCGGCGGGGCGCCGGTCGTTGCCCGGGATCAAGCGCAGAGGATCGCTTCGACGGCTTCGGGGAGCCCGGGGGCCAGAATTTTCGGCGTCGTCCAGTCGGCTTCCCAGGGCCCGACGCCGCAGGTGCCCACCCCCGCCGCGAGGCCCGCCTTCATGTCGCGGTCGTGGTCGCCGACCATCCAAGACCGGGCGAGGTCGATATGGAAATCGCGGCAGGCTGCGAGCAGCATGCCCGGGCCGGGCTTGCGGCAATCGCAGCGGACCTTGAGTTCCGGGATCTCCCCCGCGAAGCCCTTGTCGGGATGGTGCGGGCAATAATAGACGGCGTCGAGTTTCGCCCCCGCCTCCCCGAGGAGGAAGTCCATCTTGGCGTGGATCCGGTCGAGGCCTTCGCGGGTAAGTTCGCCCCGCGCGATGGCCGGTTGGTTGGTGACGAGCACCGCGAGGTAATCGGTCTGGTTGATGCGGCGCACGGCCTCCGCGGCGCCGGGGAGCAGGAGGAACTCTTCGGGGGATTTGATATAGCCGGGTTCTTCGAACGCATTGAGCACCCCGTCGCGATCGAGGAAGATGGCGGGGCGGGGACGGCGGCGATTCAGCCGCTGGATTTTACCGCTGCGGAAATCGGCGTCGACCTTCGCCAGGCGTTCGGGGGTGCCCATGTCCTTGAGGTACTCCCCGGTATTCCAGGCGGACAGGGATCCCCGGTGGGCCAGCCCGGGGAAGACTCCCTTGTCGAGGTCCGCCTTCTTGCCCTTCTCGAGGAAGGAGAAGATCCCCGGGGAGAAGACGAAGGCGCCGGCGTTCACCAGGTTTCGGTAGAAGGCACCGTCGGCATGGGGGCGCGGGTGGAAGGCGGTGACGCGGCCGTCGGGCGCGGCCTCCAGAAGGTCGCTGTCGCGGGGATGGTCGTTGGGATGGGCGACGAGGGTGCCCAAGGCGCCCCGCGCGCGGTGGAAGGCCGCGAGCGCGTCGAGATCGATGTCGAGCATCACATCGCCGTTGAAGCAGAAGAAATCCTCGTCGAGGAACGCCTCCCCTTCTTTGAGCCCCCCCGCCGTGCCCAAGGGTTCGCGCTCGACGAGGGTGGTGAGGCGCACGCCCCAACGGGAACCGTCCCCGAAGTACGCCTGGATGGCCTCGGGGCGATAGCCGAGGAGGAGCACGATGTCCTTCACCCCATGGCGGGCGAGGAGTTCGATCTGGTGCTCGAGGACCGGCTTCCCGCCGATCTTCGCCAAGACTTTAGGGAGTCCGCCGGTGACCGCGGCGAGGCGCGTGCCTTTGCCGCCCGCGAGGATGGCCGCTTTCATGCGTATTTGGCCAGGACCGGCTTGAAATAATCCCGGGTGATCCCGAGGCCCTCGTGGAGCGAGGTGCGGGGCACCCATCCCACATCGCGTCGGATCTTGGCGTTGGAGATGATGACGTCGCCGGATTCGATGGCGGCGCGTTCGGCGGGCCAGGGCACGCGCGCCACGCTCCCGCCGACCTGCTCCGTGATCGCTTGGGCGAGTTCGAGCACCGAATATTGGCGGTCGGCGACGGCGAAGTAGACCTCCCCGCGGCTGGCGGGGCGCGCGGCCACCGAAAGGAGCGCCTCCACGGAATCGCCGACGAACGAGACGTTGCGGAGTTGGCGGCCCTCGCCGTAGACGGTGAGGGCGCGGCCGGCGAGGGCCAGGCCGATGAAGTAGTTGATGAAGCCGAAATCCGCGCTGCGGATATTCGATCGGGGGCCGTAGGTGTTCGCCAGACGCACCACCGCGACATCGAGCCCGTGGGCCTTGCCGTAGAGCAGCGTGTATTTTTCGCCGGCGCACTTATTGGCCGAATAGATGTCGACGGGGAATTCGCTGTGGACCTCGTCGATGACGGGGGCGTGCATCGGCCCGATCTGGGTGCTCGTCCCGACGTAGAGCACCCGGGCGGAGGGCTGGAACCGGCGCACCGCCTCGAGGACGTGGATGGTGCCCTTGCAATTGATGTCGATGTCGACCAATGGTTCGCGCATGGAGTTGGGGTGGGAGGTGTAGGCCGCGCAGTGGAGGACGAGGTCCTGGTGGAGCACGGCCTGGCAGAGCGCCTCGAAATTGCGCACATCGTTGATGACGAGGCGGACCCGGTCCCGCACGCCCTCGAGGTTGTAGTGGTTGCCGCCCGACTTCGGATCGAGGCAATCGTAGACGGTCACCTCGGCGCCGAGGGCGAGGGCCCGGTGGGCCAGGTTGCTGCCGATGAACCCGAGCCCCCCGGTGATGAGGATCTTTTTCCCTTCAAAATCGGCGGGAGTCATGGTTCACGCCCGGAACGATTTCACCGCGTCGATGACCGTCTGCTGCTCGCCCTCGGTGAGGCCGGGGAATAGGGGAAGGGACAGGATCTCTCGGCAGGCCCGCTCCGACTCCGGGAGCGCTTCGCCGCCGCGCACGCGGCCCCGGTAGGCGTCCTGAAGGTGCACGGGCAAGGGGTAATGGATGGCCGCGCCGATGCCCTTGGACTGGAGGTGGCGCTTGAGGCCCTCCCGATCGGCGCTGCGGACCACGAAGAGGTGGAAGACGTGCGAGGTGCCGGGCCGCACCCGGGGAAGCCCCACGCCCGTTCCGTCCAATTCATGGAGGTACACCGCGGCCTGGCGCTGGCGCTCGGCGGTATCGGCGCCCAGGCGGGGAAGTTTTTCACGCAAGATCGCGGCCTGGAGTTCGTCGAGCCTGCTATTGAAGCCGGTCGTGGCGCTGTGGTAGCGCTCGCGCCATCCGTATTCCCGGAGTTCGCGGATGCGGGACGCGACGGCGGACTCACGGGCGCAGACGAGTCCCCCGTCGCCGAAGGCGCCCAGATTCTTGGTCGGGTAGAACGAGAAGCATCCGGCGTCTCCGATGCTCCCCACCGTGAGGTTCCGGTGGCGGGCCCCGTGGGCCTGCGCGCAGTCCTCGATGAGGAGGAGGCCGCGGCTGCGGGCGATGGCGCCGAGGCGGTCGAGGTCGGCAGGCTGGCCGTAGAGGTGCACGGCGAGGATGGCCTTCGTTTTCGGGCCGCAAGCCTCGTCGACACGGGCGGGGTCGAGGGTGAAGGTCGCCGCCTCGATGTCGGCGAAGACGGGGATGGCGCCGGCCATTTCCACGGCCGCGATGGTGGCCACCGCGGTGTGGGAAGGCACGATGACCTCGTCTCCCGCTCCGATGCCGAGGGCGCGCAGGGCGAGATGCAGGGCATCGGTGCCGCTGCCGACCCCGATGGCGAAGGGGGAGCCGCAGGCGGCGGCGAACTCCCGCTCGAAGGCCTCGACCTCGGGGCCCAGGATGTAGCGGCCGGAATCGAGTACGCGGTGGAGGGCCCCCTCGATGGCTTGGCGGTGGGCTTTCCAGGAGTCGCCGGGGCGGGCGAAGGGGATCATCGGTGGCGTGGGGTCATCGCCGCCCGCGGCCGGCGAGGTAGTCCTGGTAGATGCGCTTCACGCCCTCTTCCAGGGGGATGCGGTAGGTCCAGCCGAGCTTCGTGAGTTTCTCGACGGATTGGAGTTTTCGGGGCGTGCCATCGGGCTTGCTGGGGTCGGTGAGGATGCGGCCGGGGAAACCCACGACGCCGCGGATGACCTCGGCGATCTCGAGGATGGAATGGTCGACGCCGGAACCGATGTTGATGAATTGGTGGAGGGGGTCCTGGTGGAAGATCTCGCTCCCGGGGCGTTCCAGCAGGAAAACGCAGGCGTCGGCCATGTCGTCGACGTGGATGAACTCGCGGCGCGGGGTGCCCGTGCCCCAGATGGTGACGGAATCGGCGCGGATGGAGAATTGGGCGAGGATCGCCTCGGCCTGGGCCCAATCGGCGGCGCGGAGATCCTTCTGCACGCCATCGCGGTCGCCGGCGGCGAGGAGTTTGGCGAGGTGGAATTTGCGCAGGGTCGCCGGCACCATATGGGAGGCGAAGAGGTCGAAATTATCGTCGGGGCCGTAGAGGTTGGTGGGCATGACGGCGATGAAGTCGCTGCCGTACTGGCGATTATAGCTCTCGCAGAGCTTGAGCCCGGCGATCTTGGCGATCGCATAGGGTTCGTTCGTGGGCTCCAGTTCGCTCGTCAGCAGCGATTCTTCGCGCAGCGGCTGGGGGGCGAGTTTCGGGTAGATGCAATTGCTGCCGAGGAACAGGAGGCGCGCGGCCTTGTGGAGGTGCGCCGCGTGGATGACGTTGTTCTGGATCGCCAAGTTCTCGTAGAGGAATTGGGCCCGGAAGGTGTCGTTGGCCTTGATGCCCCCGACCTTGGCGGCGGCGAGGATGACGACCTCGGGCTTCTCGGCGGCGAAGAGCGCCTCGACGTCGGCCTGCCGGGTGAGGTCGAGTTCGGCGTGGGTGCGCACGACGAAATTGCGGTAGCCCTTCGCTTCGAGGGCGCGCAGGAGCGCCGCGCCGGCGAGGCCGCGGTGGCCCGCCAAGTAGATCTTGGTGCTCTTTTCCATGGAGGCCCTGGGATCAGCCGGCGACGGGCACTTTGCCCGTGCGCACGAACTCGATGTCCGAGCGGATCATGAGGCGCACGAGTTCCTCGTAGGAGGTCTTGCGCGGGTTCCATCCCAATTCGGTCTTGGCCTTGGTCGGGTCGCCGAGGAGGAGGTCGACCTCGGTGGGGCGGAAATATTTGGGGTCGACCTCGACGAGGACCTTCCCCGTCTTGGAATCGTGGCCCTTCTCGTCGACGCCCTTGCCCTTCCAATCGATCTGGATGCCGGCCTCCTTGAAGGCGAGCTCCACGAAGGACTTCACGGTGTGGGTTTCGCCGGTGGCGATGACCCAGTCGTCGGGGACGCGGTGCTGCATGATGAGGTACATGCACTCCACATAATCGCGGGCGTAGCCCCAATCGCGCTGGGAGTCGAGGTTGCCGAGGTAGAGTTTTTCCTGGAGGCCGGCGACGATGCGGGCCACGGCCAGGGTGATCTTGCGCGTGACGAAGGTCTCGCCGCGGCGGGGGGACTCGTGGTTGAAGAGGATGCCGTTGGCGGCGAACATGCCGTAGGCCTCGCGGTAATTTCGCGTGATCCAATAGCCGTAGAGTTTGGCGGCGGCGTAGGGGGATCGGGGATAGAAGGGGGTCGTCTCTTTCTGGGGCGTCTCGACGACCTTGCCGTAGAGTTCGCTGGTGGAGGCCTGGTAGATGCGGACCTTCTTCTCCATCGAGAGCAGGCGCACGGCCTCGAGGATGCGCAGGGTGCCGATCCCGTCGACGTCGGCGGTGTACTCGGGCACCTCGAAGGAGACCTGGACGTGGCTCTGGGCCCCGAGATTATAGATCTCGTCGGGCTCGATTTTCTTGATCAGGCGGATGAGGTTGGAGGAGTCGGTAAGGTCGCCATAATGGGTTTCGAGGCGCCGGCCCTGGTGCATATCCTTGAGGAATTCTTTGAGGTACAGGTGCTCGATTCGGCCCAAGTTAAATGAAGAGGAACGGCGGATGACGCCGTGGACCTCGTAGCCCTTCTGGAGCAGGAATTCGGCGAGGTAGGATCCGTCTTGGCCGGCGATGCCGGTGATGAGCGCTTTCTTCAAAATAGTCTCCGGAAATGGGGCCTGAGGCCCCCTATGGTACTCCAAAGGGTTGGTTTTGGCAATGGAAAGGCGGTCCGCTCCCCCTGCCACCGGGCCCCGCCTGATATTAAAATCGACCATGATCCGATTCCTCCTCCCCGCGCTGCTGGGCTCGCTCTTGGCCTCCTGTTCCATCCGGAATACCGCGGTGAACGCCTCCGCCTCGGTCATCGACGAGGTCCAGACCAGTTTCTTCCTCGAGTCGGATGTCGCCCTGGCCCGGGAATCCTTCCCGACTTTCCTCAAACTCGCCGAGGCGATGCACCGCTTCTACCCGAAGTCGCCCTATTACTCCGGGAAGCTCTGCTTCCTCTTCACGGCCTACGCCTTCGCCTTCGTCGATGATTCCCCCTGGGCCGACACCGACGAGAAGGGCGAAGCGGGGATGAAACGCCTGCTTTCGTTCTACGACCGCGCCTTCGAGTACGGCATGGCCAGCATGGAGGCGAGCATCCCGGGTTGGCGCCGCGACCTGCTGTCCCCGAGCAATTCCGCGCGGGTCCTGGCGAAGGTGCGCCCCAAGCATGTCGAGACGCTCTTTTGGCTCGATTTCGCCTGGATGATGCGCATCCTCAATAATACCGCCGATCCGGCGCTGCTGACCCAATTGGCGATCGCCGAAAAATTGGCCCTCCGCATCGCGGAGGTCCAGCCCGATTACCTCTACGGGAGCGTCTACGCCGTGCTCGGGGCCTTCTGGGGCGGGAGATCCAAGGCGGTCGGCGGCGATCCGGAAAAGGCGAGGGCCTTCAATCTCAAGGCCGAATCTTACGCCGCTGGAAAGAGCCTCATCCCGGCCTTCGTAGAACTGCGCTACCACATTACCCAGACCACCGACCAAAAGGCTTTCGATGCCACCCTCGAGGAGATCCGGGGCTTCAAGGCCGATTGCTTCCCGGCGTTCCGGTTCATCAACGAGGTCATCCAGCACAAGACCGAGACCCTGGCAAAAAAGAAGGCGATGCTCTTCGGGGGCTGAGACTTGCCGCCCGGACCCGGGCCCGTTACCTTTTGGCCATGAGCGACGCCATCGAATTGCCCGAAGTGCCCGAGAAAGCCCGCAGGTCGCCCCGGGCCGTCGCCGGTTTCGGCTTCTTTATCCTCATCGCCCTCGGGGTCTACGCCTCTTTCAATGCCCTGCTCCTGGGCCTCAACCTGAGGGCGATTTCCCCGGGGGAGGGCGACCTGCGCGCCGTCATGGTCCTTCTGACCGTCTTGTCCGCCTCGGCGTTCATCGGGGGCCGCTTCATCGAGCGGGTGGCGGTGAACCGGCTCACCCTGCTCCTTTCCGCGTGGGGATCGTTATGGCTCGGGTTCCTCATCTACGACCTGCTATGGCTTGCGGTCATCCTTCTCGCCCTCCATCTGGCCTCCTTCGCGTTCGTTCTCCCGGAATCCGCCACCGCTTGGGGCACCCTCGCTTCCGGGGCCCTCGCGATCCTCACGCTCGCCGCGGGATGGGTGAACGCGCGGCATACGGTCGTTCGGCGGATCTCCATCGTGATCCCAAAAAAAGGACCCGAGAAGGGCCTGCGCATCGCCATGGCGAGCGATCTCCATATGGGGAGCCTCATCGGCCGCCGCCGAATGGAGAATTTCGCCGCCCTGGTCAATCGCCTCTCCCCCGACCTTGTCCTCATCGCTGGGGACGCCATCGATGAAGACCTCGCCCCGGTACTGCGCCAGAATACGGGCGAGGCGCTTGCGACCCTCAAGGCGCCCCTGGGCGTCTGGGCCTGCACGGGGAACCACGAATATATCGGGGGCGTCGAGCCCGCCGTGGCCTACCTCGAGGCCCACGGGGTGAAGGTCCTGAGGGATCGTTGGGTCGAAATCGCTGGCGTGGTGGTCGCGGGCCGGGAAGACGCGAGCAGCCACCGGTTCGGGGGACGGAGGCGGAAGTCCCTCGCGGCCCTCCTCGCGGGCGCGGACGCTTCCAAGCCGCTCATCCTCTTGGATCATCAACCTTCGAAATTGGAGCAGGCCAGGGAGGCCGGGGTGGATCTCCAAGTCTCAGGCCACACCCATCATGGCCAATTATGGCCGGTGACTTTTTTCACCCGGCTGCTTTTCGAAAGGAGCTATGGCTACCTGAAGAAGCAGGGAACCCACTATTTCGTCTCGAGCGGCTATGGCACCTGGGGCCCGCCCGTGCGCCTCGGGTCGCGCAGTGAGGTCGTGCTCTTGAACCTGAGTTTTACGGGCTGATTTTCAGTTCGGTCCCGGGAAGACCGCCCCGGGAGCCCGGGCGAGGCCCCCGCAGCGCGCAGCGAATTCGGCCATGGGGGTCTTCTTTCCGCGATTCGGGCTTCCGCCACGGGTGTCGGGAGGTTTTTTAATCGGCCGAAAGCCAATCAGAGCCCTTTTGCCCAAGCTACAGCACTGGGCCGGAGTGGGGAATCCCGCCCATTGCCCCGATTTCGCTGGAAATCCCGCTTTTCATTGAAATAATCGGGCTTTGCAGGGTAAAATCACCGTCTTCCTGGAGATCCCATGTATTCCATTGTCGAAATCAAGGGCAAACAATATCGCGTCGAGCCGGGCGCCACGGTGCGCGTCGACCATCTCGAGTTGGACAACGACGCGGTCGTGCCCGATATCAAGGTGCTCCTCCACAAAAAAGACGCCCAAAGCGTGCAGATCGGCACGCCCCATGTCAGCGGCGTCCAGGTCAAAGCCAAGGTCGTCGGCCAGGTGCGGGGCGACAAGGTCGTGGCCATCCGCTACAAGGCCAAGGGCGGCTATACGAAGACCCACGGCCATCGTCAACGCTACACCCAGATCCTCATCGAGTCCATCGGTTAGATGATCCAGGTGGCGCTGCGTTTCGATGGGTCGGGCCGCTTGGCCGCCATCGACAGCGCCGGCCACGCCCCCAAACCCCTCCTCATGGAACTCTTCAGTCGACGCGCCAATACCTACAACGCCGTTTGCGCGGCGCTGTCGGTGCTCGAGTTCACCCTCGCCAAGGCCGTCGAAGATTTGACCGATGCCGTTGTCGACACCGACATCCGAAAGGGCCGTTTCCGCCTCGAGGTGAGGTCGCGGGGCAGCCGCCCCGAGGTGCTCGACACCCTCTTTTCCCAATTCACCATCGGGCTGACGCTGCTGGAAGCGCGGCACGGCGACGTCCTCTCCCTCCAGCACCCTTCCTAAATCTCCCCAAGACGCGAGGTCTCCCATGTCATCAAAGAAAGGTAAAGGCTCCTCCACCAACGGCCGCGATAGCCAGCCCAAGATGCTCGGCATCAAGATCTACGATGGGCAGACCGTGGGCGGGGGCGCCATCCTCGTGCGCCAGCGCGGCACGAAATTGTGGCCCGGCAGCGGCGTGGGCCTCGGCGGCGATTTCACCCTCTTCGCCAAGAAAGCCGGCAAGGTCGTCTTCGCGTCCTCCCGGGGCCGCACCTACGTCCACGTCCAATAAGCTTCGCCCGCGCTTCCGGTGCGGGGAGCGGGGAGCGTCTTCATGTGCGGCATCTTCGGTTATCTCGGATCCCGGCCCCTCCTAGAAACCCTGCTCTCGGGCCTGCGCCGGCTCGAATACCGGGGCTATGACTCCTCGGGCATCGGCTACGTCGAGGGCGGCGCGCTGCGCATCCTGCGCGAGAAGGGGAAGATCGCGTCCTTGGCCGAGGTCGCCGATTCGGTCCAGACGAAAGCCACCGCGGGGATCAGCCATACCCGCTGGGCCACCCACGGGGTGCCCGAGAAACGGAATGCCCATCCCCACCTCTCCTTCGACGGCAAGATCGCGGTCACCCATAACGGCATCATCGAGAATTACCGGGAACTGAAGGAGCGCCTCCAGAAGGCCGGCGTCGCGTTCCAATCCGAGACCGATACCGAGGTGATCGCCCACCTCATCGCCAAGAATTACCAGGGCGACCTCTACAAGGCCGTCGCCGCGACCCTGCCGCTCTTGGAGGGCGCCTACGGCTTGGCGATCCTGGCCGCGGACGAACCCGACCTCATCGTGGGCGCGCGAAAGGGCTCCCCCCTCGTCATCGGGGTGGGGGAGGGCGAGATGATCCTCTCCTCCGACACGGCGGCCATCGTGCCCTTCACCAAGAACGTGGTCTACATGAACGACGGCGAACTCGTGACCCTGCGCCGCGACCATTACCAACTCACCTCGCTGCATGCGGGGCCCCGGAAGGCCGAGGTCTCCTCGCTTTCTTTCGACGTGGGGATGATCGAGAAGAAGGGCTTCGAGCATTTCATGCTCAAGGAGATCTTCGAGCAGGCGGAGACGGTCGCCAACGCCTACCGGGGCCGCATCCTCCCGGACGAGGGGAACGTCAAACTCGGCGGCCTCAATTTCACCGCGGCGGATGCGAAAGCCGTCCGCCGCGCGGTCATCGTGGCCTGCGGCACCTCCTGGCACGCGGCCCTCGTCGGGGAATACTTGCTGGAAAACCTCGCCGGCCTCCCGGTGGAAGTCGACTACGCCAGCGAGTACACCAGCCGCAATTGCATCCTCGAGGACGGCACCCTCTTCCTCGCCATCAGCCAATCCGGCGAAACGGCCGATACGCTCTCGGCCCTGCGCGAGGCGCGCACCAAGGGCGCCAAGACCCACGGGATCGTCAACGTCGTCGGTTCGACCATCGCCCGGGAGACCGACGGGGGCATCTACCTCCACGCGGGGCCGGAGATCGGCGTGGCCTCGACGAAGGCCTTCACCTCCCAGGTCACGGCCCTCGTGCTCCTCGCGGTCTACTTCGGCCGGCTGCGCCTGCTCCCCTCGGAGGACGCGCGGCGAATCCTCACGGCCCTGACGAAGATCCCCGAGCAGATCCAGCACATCCTCGAGCGGGCCCAGACGCTGAAAGACATGGCCGCCCGTTACCTCGACGGCCACCACGCCCTGTACCTGGGACGGTCCTATAATTTCCCGGTGGCCCTGGAAGGGGCCCTGAAATTGAAGGAGATTTCCTATATCCACGCCGAGGGCTACCCGGCGGCCGAAATGAAGCACGGGCCCATCGCCCTCATCGACGAGAATATGCCCGTGATCGTGGTGGCGACGAAGGGGGATACCTACGCCAAGGTCCTGTCGAACATCCAGGAGGTGCGCGCCCGCAAGGGCCGCGTGATCGCCATCGCGACCGAGGGCGACAAGGACATCGCGGCGGCGAGCGATGAGGTCTTCTACGTCCCCGAGACGCTCCCCATGCTCGCGCCCATCCTCAATGTCATCCCCCTCCAACTCCTGGCGTACTACGCCGCGGTCGCCCGGGGATGCGATGTGGACCAGCCCCGTAACCTCGCCAAAAGCGTGACGGTGGAGTAGACCATGGCCCCGAAGCAGATCCGCCAGGGCATCCTCTTCGGCTCGCTCCTCGTCAGCGGGTCGCTGCCGTTAGTGGGTGTCGCGGCGACCCTGTGGGCGGTGGGCATCCAGGCGCCGAGTTTCGGGCCGATTTCGTTTTGGACGGCCCTTTGCCTCATGGCGGCCCTGGAGGCTTCCTTGGGGTTTCTCGTGGCCTCCTGGATGATCCGCAAAGCTTGCGCAGTCAATGGCGATGATTACGGAGAATTGATGCGGGCCTTCATCGTGTCTTTTCCGCTGCCCCTCATGTGGGCGACCCGATACAATAAAGAGTGGGAGGTGCGGGGGGGGTAGATGGAGTCGGGGTTGGGGAGTGCTCACGAAAGGTTTCGGTTTGGATGGGCTATTATCAGAGAATAGGCAGGTGTGAATTTAATATTGGATGTTGACGGGCTCACGTTGTTGGGACGCGCTCACGAATGGTTTCATTTGTGATGGGCTATTATCAGAGAATGGGCCGATGAAAATGACTTAAGGCGAAGACGGCCCCAATCGCGGCGGTGCCCCCCCGAAGATATTCATCCACGCCGACAGATAGGCTATTCTCGGAGAATGTTCGGTCGAAAAAAACTCTGAAATTCAATGGAGCCGAAAGCATAATCCGAATTTCGATCTCCGAATAGCCCGAGCATCGCCGCCCCCTGCTCTCAGCCCTTCAGTAAGTTATAGGTCATCCTCAACTTCTCTCCCTCGCGCTCGTAGATTTGGGCAAGGTCCCCATCCACCCGCACGGCCCAGAGGCCCTCCGTCTTCATATCGCGCATCAGGAGTTGCCAGCGTCCCTTCCGAAGGCCGGCCACGGTGGGATGATCGCCCGTCAGCGTCAGTTCCCCCGCGAGGGGCAGGCACTTTTCGACGGGGAGGATGGGGGCGCTACCGAGCTCCGCCGCTTGGCACGCTCCCGACACCGATAGGTCACCGATGGCGGCTCGCCTCAAGGAGTGGAGGTGGGCGGGAATTCCAAGGGCCTTCCCCAGGTCGACCGCGACGCTTCTGACGTAGGTGCCGCTCGAACATCGGAGGCGGAATGGGATGCGGCCGTCCACGGGCTCTGAAATCACGAAGGCGCCCAGGGTGACCTTCCTCGGGGAGAGTACGACCTCCCGACCGCTTCGCGCCAAGGCATAGGCGCGCTGGCCATCCACCTTCAGGGCGGAGAAGACCGGGGGAGTCTGTTGGATTTCACCCGAAAAATGCTCGGCGATGATAGCGCGGATCATCGGGGCTTCGATTTTCGGCCAATGGGCCGGCGCGAGTTCACGAACCGGTTTTCCCGTGAGATCCCCGGTATCGGTTTCGACGCCGAGGGCGATCACGCCCTCGTAAACCTTATCCCGGTGGAGGAAGTAGTCCTGTAGGCGGGTCGCTTCTCCCACCAAAAGCAAGAGGAGCCCGGTGGCGAAGGGGTCGAGGGTGCCCGCATGGCCGATGCGCCGGACCCCAAGGGCGCGCCTCGCCGCGTCGACCATGTCGTGGCTCGTGGGTCCCTCCGGCTTGTCCAGGAGGACGAGGCCGTGTTTTTCAACGGGTCTCTCGTTGTTCATCGGATTGCGGGGATAGGGATTTCCCCGATACTGATACCTGAAAGAACTTCAGAGTACAGGATATGCTCTTCCTTTAAGATGCGTGCTGACAGCGTTTCTTCCGTATCGTCGGGTCGGATGGGTACCTTCCTTTGGCCGAGAATCGGGCCCGAATCGACCCCTCGGTCCACCCAATGGACGGTGCACCCCGCCTCCGCTTCACCGGCCTCCAATGCCCTTTTTTGGACATGGAGCCCCGGGAATTTGGGGAGCAGGGAGGGGTGGATATTGAGGATCCGGCCCGCGAACGCGTCCATGAAATCTGTTTTGAGCACCCTCATGAATCCGGCCAGGCAGATGAGTTGGGCGCCGGATCGTCGAATTCTTTCGACCCAATTTTTTTCGGCTTCCGGGGTTAAAAAGGTCTTTTTCGGGCCGGGATCCAGGAATTCGGCGGGGATTCCGCTGGACCGGGCGATCTCGAGCCCCTTGGCATCCGCCCGGTCAGCGAGCACTAGGGCGCACTTCACCCTTTCCAGGGCCCCCGACTGGATCTTTTGGAGGATTGCTTCCATATTGGAGCCTCTCCCGGAGATTAAAATGGCGATTTCCAGGGGTTTTTCCCGCGTCCACACGAAATTTTGCACCTTGGGTACTCCGCTTCAATTAATATAGTAACGACCATCAGGTTTACCCATGATTTTTACGATGAAGCAGGAAGCGGCTCAAATATGATCCGGAGGTTCAGACAGGCCCTTCTCGCCTCCATTCTGTGGATGTCCTGCCTCATGGCCTATGAGGGCGGTTTTATTCCCTTCGGCGAACTCATCAACCCGTTCCCCGAACAGAACGTGCTCGGGCTCCTGAGCCCCTGGCTGCTCCAGTCCAGCCCCTCCCTCCGGTATAACTCGGCCTTCGCCTCCTTCTTTTCTTGGAACGATTTTTCGTTCGCCTACCGCCCAGCCGGTACGCCCGATACGTTCATCGGCGGCGTCGCCTTCAACCGTGACCTCTCCCGCAAACTCACCCTTTCGGGGAACTTCAAGTTCCTCTCCGTCGATAATATCCCCAGCATCAATACCGGGGCCTATCTCGCCAGCCTGCGCCTGCAGTCCTATAGCCTCACGCCATCCGTGTCCTTCAAGATTCTCCCCTTCCTCTCGGCCTCCGTCGAGACCGAGCTCAGCACCCTCGAGTTCAGCGGGGAGCGCAGTTGGGATTTCAATTTCTCCATGAGCGGCGCGGTGGAACTCACCAACCGCCTGTGGATCTTCGAAAAATCGGCCTTCGGCTTCTCCGCCCGAAACCTCATTGGCCTCTTCAATTCGAATACGGCGGCCATGCAATTCCAAGCCATGGCCGGGAGCCGTTCCTGGGGCGACCGGTTGAGTTACGGCGTCGGCGTCACGATGGTGCCCCTCCCCGGCGCCCTCCGCCCCGATTTTTTCGGGCTGGACCTCGCCGTCAGCGTCTTCCTCTTCGACCTCTGGCGCATCAACCTCGGCCTCGTCGGCATCGGGGGCGAGGGCATGAGCTTCAACGCCAGCACCAGCCTCACCTTCAACCAGTTCCAATTCACCTTCGGGCTGCACAACCTGGCCATGAGCGCTTCCGCGGCCACGGTGGATAAATCCAAATTGGAACTCCTCTTCGGCCTCTCGATCTTCTACGCCCCCTCGATGGTGATGGACAACCGCAAACTCATGCGCGAACTCCAGAAGGTCAACCAATTCCTCGAGAGGGGCCGGGCCGAGTTCGAGGCCCGCCGCTACCGCGAGGCCATCTCCACCTACCAGGCGTGCCTCCAGTTCAAGAACGACGTCGACGACGCCAAACGGGGCCTCCAAGAGGCCCAGGCCGCCCTCGCCCGGGCCATCGACGGCGGGATCGCCGCCGGGCGCCGGCAGATCGAGGAGCACGATTACCTCGCGGCCATCGGTTCCCTCGACCAGGCCCTCGGCTACGACCCCGCCAACGAGGTGGCCACACGCTACCGAAACCTCGCCCGGCAATCGCTCATGGGCGAGAAGAAGAGCATCCTCGAGCGCGTCGGGGTCTTCCTCAAGGGGAAGAAACTCGACGAGGCCAAGGCCCAAGCCGACGCCGCCTTCGCCATCGATCCCACCGACCCCCAGGTCCAGAAGGCCCGGGAAGACGTCGATCGCGCCTTCGCCGAACGGGTGGCCGAGAAGGAGAAGCAGCGCAAGGTCCAGGAGCTCCTGCAGATCGCCGACGGCGAGATGGACAAGCGCAATTACGAGGAGGCCGGGTCCTTCTACCGCCAGGCGACCAATTTCGGGGCGAGCGCTTCGCTGCTGCGCGAGTGGCTGGAGCGCTTGGCGGCGCGGAAGGTGAAGGATGAGCGCGACGACCGTGTGAACAATCTCTTCGCCAAGGGCCAGGAGGCCCTCCTCTCCGGGACGAACCTGGCCGGGGGGCTCGATCTCCTCGCCTTCGCCCTGGTGCTCGACCCTTCCCACGAGGCCGCCCGGGAGATGATGGCCAAGTACGACGGCGCCCGGCGCGTGATGGTGAGCAACCTCAACGCCGCCGGGCTCGAAGCCTACCGTAGTTCCTCTTGGGACGAGGCCCGCAGCAATTTCGACCGCGCCCTCGCCCTCGACCCGGCCAATGTCGAGAGCCAGCGCTACCAGCGCCAAGTCGAGGAGACGGTCAACCGGAAATTCGACGAGTTCATGGGGCGCGCGGTGGCCCAGGAGCGCGAGGGAAAATTGGGCGAGGCGCGCCAGTCCTACCAGGCCGCCCAGGCCGTGAAGCCCGGCGACGGGAAGGCCAAGGCGGCCGTCTCCGACCTCACGGCCCGCATCACCTCCCTCGTCAGCGAACGGCGCGACAAGGCCCAGCTCCTCTTCAAAGACCGGAAATTCGCCGAGGCGAAGGCCACCCTCCTCTCGCTCACCCGGGATTTCGGCGCGGATCCCCAAGCCGACGCGCTCCTCGAGCAGATCGACGTCTTCGTCGACGCGGGCAACCGCTTCAAGGAACTCCAGGTCCAATTCGCCAACCGGAATTTCGCCGGGGCCAAGGCCATCGCCGACCGCATCCACGCGGTGCGCCCCGATTTCCCCGGCTTGGCCGACCTCAAGAAGCGCATCGACGAGGAGTTCGAGCGCGAGAACCGGGAGGAGAACCTCAGCAAGATCTTCCAGGACGGCGTGGTGGAGTTCAAGAAGAAGAACTGGGCCGCCGCCATTGCGAAGTGGGAGGAAGTGCGCAAACTCGACCCCAAGAACGAACTCGTGAGCGAATACGTGGAGCAGGCCAACCAGAAGCGCAAAGAGGCCGAGGACCGCGACTACACCGAGGGCGTGGCGGCCTTCGAGAAGAAGGATTTCCTCCTCGCGCGGGAACGCTTCCAGGCGGCCGTGAAGGCCAATCCGAAGAACGAGCCAGCCCGCAAATACCTCGCCGACCTCCAATTCGAACTGGAGAACCTCAAGAAGCAGCAGACGAGCCGGGCCGCCGCGTTCTTCAAGGCCGGCCAGTATGAAGAAACCCTCAAGGTCTACGAACTCCTCAAGCGCATCGACGGGGACGCCTTCGACCAGGAAGACGCCGTCTACCGCAACCGCAACGCCATCGACTTCCTCTCCAAGGGTGAGACCGCCAAGCGCGGGGGGAACTTGGGGAAGGCCCTGGGCCTGTTCAAGAGCGTGCTCGAGATGAACCCCGACGACCCCCTGGCCCAGCGCCAAGTCCAGGAACTCGCCAATAATCTCAAGAAGCAGAAGGCGAAATCCCTGGCCGATGCCGAAGCTTCCTACAAGGCCGGCGATTTCCAGACCTCCATGGAGATCTGGCGCTCGGTGGTCGCCCTCGAGGGCACCAGCGCCGGGGAAAAGGCCGAACTCGAGGAGCGGATCGACCAGACCGCCCAGAAACGGCGCAATATCATCGACACCAAATCCCGCCAGGCCGCCGCCGAGGAGGAGGCGGGGCGCCTCGCCCGCGCCATCGAACTTTGGCAGGAACTCCTGTCGGTCGACCGGGGGAACGTCACGGCGAGCCGGCGCGTGGACGCCCTCTCCGCCCGCCTCGAAGGCCAGCGCCAAGCCGCCGCCTTCGCCTCGCGCCGCAGCGCCAACGAACTCTTCGAGCAGGGCGTCAACGCCTACGCCCAAGAGAATTACGCCGAAGCGATCTCCGCGTGGGAACAGGTGCTCGCCGTCAACGCGGACGACGCCCGGGCCCGCCAATACATCCTGCGGGCCAAAGCCAAGCTCGCCTTGAAGGGAAAATGAGATCCTGCCTTCCCCTCCTGCGCCACGCCTTGGGCGGGCATCCCCGGGATAAACCGGTGTTCCCGGCGGCCGCGCTCCTCGCGTGCGTCCTCCTCGCGGCGCACCTTCCTGCCCAGGTCAAGCAGGGGAACCTCTCCTGGTCCAACCTTCGCGCCCCCGTGGTGAAGAACCTCAACGTACGGGCCTTCGCCCGGGACCGGGACCATGTCTTTTGGGGAACCCGTAGCGGGTTCTATTTCCTCCATAAGTCCGAAGGGAGGCTCTCCAGCCTTTTCACGCCCTTCGACAGCGTGGAGATCACGGGCATCCACCCGGTGGGGAACGACACCGTGTGGTTGGCCACCTGGAGCGGGGTGTATAAGGTCGACTTGGCCAACCTCAAGGTGCTCGCCCATTACACGAAAGCGGGGGAGAAGGAGATGGACGGCACCCCGTCTTTCGGCGGCCTCAGTTCCGACTCCATCAAGGCCATCTCGGGCAACGACGAGTACATCTACGTGGGCACCGACCGCTGGGGGATCAACCTCATCGACGCGCGAACCGGCTTGGTCCTCAAGGAGCGCATCACCACCATCGACGGCCTGCCCTCCGACCGCATCCGCGACATCGCCATCTTCCCCTCGCTCCTCCTGGTCTCCACGGAGCAGGGCATCGCCTGGCAGGCCCGCTGGGACCGCCTTTGGGAAAGCCCCCCCGACAATTCCCCCGCCAAGGGCGCCAAGGCCCAACAGGCTGTCTATCTCGACGGCCGCATTTGGTTGGCCACCGGCGGCGATGGCCTCCTCGTTTTTTCGCCCGACACCCCCGATATCGTCGCCTCCTATACCGTCGCCAAGCGCATCCTGCCCTCCGATTCGGTGCGCTGCCTGGCGGTGGACGGCCGCAAGCTCTGGGTCGCGACCCTGGAGGGCCTCGCCCGGGTGGATATCGAGACCCTCGAATGGGAGGCCTTCGCGCCGTTCACCCGCGAACTGCTCACCCGAGTCTTCATCGACGGCAATCGGGTGTACGCGGGCAGCGACGGCGAGGGGGTCTATTTCGCCGACAAGGGAACCCCGGAGATCGCTTTCTACCCGGAACTGCGGTTCAATGAACGGCGCATGAGCCTCATGGGGGCCATGGTGGGGGACCGCGAGATCCGCCCCCTGGAGCCCGGCCAACTCCGTTTCCGCGATGCCGATATGCAATCGACCTACACCACGGGCGGGGTCAGCCTCGTGCCCCACAGCAACGGCAACCTCTTCCACGACACCGTCGCCGAGATCGATTTCACCAAGGCGACGGGCGGGGTGGGAAAAATCTGGAATTTCGAGATCCGCATCGATGTGCTGGACGTCTTGGGGCGCAGCAACCGGGCCACCGAGCGCTTCATCTACGACTCCAAGAAGCCCCGCATCGACCTCGTAAAGTTCGCCTCCGAGTCGGTGGCCTACACGGCCGAGCGCGTCATGCGCTTCGACGGCAAGGTAGTGGAGAAGCGGGTGTGGGAGTTCACCGCCGCCGTGAACGGGGATCCCCAACCCGTGACCCTCGACCGCTACGGAAATTTCGCCGAGCGCCTCGCGCTGCGGCCCGGCACCAACCAGGTGGTCTTCCATTGCATGGACTATTGCCGCAATGAAACCAGCCGCGGCGTGACGGTCATCTTCGACGATGCCAAACCCGCCCTCGTGGAGGCCCCCGGGGAGATCACCTCGGCCGAGGCGAACGCCTCCCTCTCCTTCGCCTACGCCACCGAGCACCTGGAAAGCGCCGTCATCCGCGACCCTGAAACCCCCCTGCCGATCCAATGCCAGATCGATCCATCGACGCGGCGCATCATCGCCTCGGTGCGCACCCCCGAAAAGCCGCGGGAGTACCGGTTGGAACTCGTCAGCCGCGCCCGCCAGAAGGCCTCCTACCCGTTCACGCTCCTCCGCGACGCCGATAAGCCCGCCATCCTCCTCAACGACGAGACGAACGAGATCACCACCGATTTCAAGAGTTATATCCTCGGCGGCACGGTGCGCTCGCCCGTGGCCGTCACGCTGAACGCCTGGCTGGGCAAGCAGGCCCTCGCGGTGGATTACAACCCGGCCTCCCAGCGCTTCCGCGTCACCGTGGCCATGTCGGAGGCGACCAACCGGGTGCGCCTCGTCGCGGCCAATGGCCCGAGCCGCTCGGCCGAAAAATGGGTCACGCTCTATTCCCGCTTGCGTGAGAACGGCCCCGCCGCCACCGCGGAAGGAAGCGCGGGGGAAATGGAGCGGCTGCGGCGGGAGAACGAGGCCCTCCGGGCCCAAAAACGGGTGGTGGTTGCGGTCAATACCGGGCCTCCCAGCGCATTCTTTTCCACCGTGCCCTGCCTGCTCCTCGAGAAGGTCGCCTCCTCCGAGGCGCTCTCAGCCGTGGCCAGGCGATTCTACGGGGATGAGCGCCATGTGGAACTCCTGGCGGCGGTGAACGCCTCCATCCCCGGGGAGGCCCTCGGGCGGCGTGGGCTCCTCGTCATCCCCAACGGGGCCATGCTCGACCTCCTGGAACGCTCCGCCAATCCGGCCCTCCTCGACCTCATCCAGGCGGTGGCCGAGGCCCAATTCAACGGGGAAACGGCCACCCCGCAGCGGCTAAGGCAATCCCTCTCCGGGCACGGGGGGGGCTACCAGGCCACCGTGGAGCGCGATTCGGTCGTTTTGGCCCCCGGTCAAGTTACCCCGCCCGGGACACGACAATGGAACCGGATCGCCTTGACCACAACGGGGAACCTGGTACGTGTCAACCTTCTATAGAAGCCGGTTTTTCTGGATCTCCGTCGCCCTGACCGTCTTCGCGGGTTTGGGCGCCGCCGTCATCCATGCGGTCACCCAGGGCCGCGCCTTCGAGAAGGTCCTCGTCGGGGAGCTTTCCGCCCGCCGCGGTCGCCTGGAAGACCTGGCCCGCCGGCGTGAAATCGTCACCTTGCCCCTCGAAGCGGCACGTGGATCGTCCCTGGGGGTTTCCAACGCCAATCAGGTGCTTTCCGCGTTCCTGGCCAAGGAAGGCTGGGTGGATGCCCTCTGGGTTTACCCAGCTTCCGGACCCCAAAGGATCCTCGCCCTCCGCCGTCCGGATTCCTCTGGACGAGGAGAGGAATTGACCGATTTGGAGAAGCGCCATGGCGCGGCGCTCCCCCCCGAAAACGGTTTCTGGCTCAGTTCCAAGTCCCAGACCTGGCTCCTCATGCGCATCGAAGTTCCGGGCCTTTTTTCCACGGCGGGGTGGCTCTATGCCTTGGCCGATCCATGGGCCAACGGGGTACACAAACTCTTTCCGCTCTCCGTTGTGACCCGGGCGGAGGAGGGGGCTATGGTAAGCGCTCCCTGGCCGGGCGGGGGAGGGTTTTGGGGGATGGCGGGGGATGGCTTCGTCACCATGCGACGGATCGTCATATCGGGGAAGCCCGTATACCTTCGCCTTCGGATCCCTTGGCCTTGGTTCCTCGGTGTGATCGCCCTCCTAACCGCGGCTCTTCTGCTCGGCTCGACCAAGGTCCATGGGTGGCATCGGCGGCCTCCACGAAAAAAGGGGCATAAAGATCGGGCCTTGGGTACCCACGTCGCCCAAGTCGTCAGCCAGGAGATGGGGCCCGCCCTACGGCGTATGCAACGCGAGGTTCAAACCCTCGTGCGCCGCATCAGCCGCGACGAGGTGGAGCGCCGCTACGGGGGGGACGGCTTCCGCAACCTCCGGGATTATACCGAGCGCACCGCCGCCAAGACCCCCGAAGAACTCAAGGCCGAAGAGGCCCTCTACGCCGGTATGAAGCTCCCCGAGGGCAAAAAAACGGCCCTCATCAAGGATCCCAACGTCCCCACGGAGATCGTCTTCGACTTCGACATCGGCGACCTCATCACCGACGCCCCCTTCGACGCCGAAGCCGCCGCCGTGGAGGCCGCGGAAGCGGCCCGCTCGACGGAGGATTACTCGGAAGGCAAGACCAAGATGGTGGAGGACGGGGCGGAAAAGAAGTTGGTATTTGATGATACGCTCCTCGGAAGGTTCGACGAGATCGATACAGGAAACTGACGTGGAACCCCGTATTTTGTGCTGCGCCAACCAGAAAGGGGGGGTGGGGAAGACCACCACCACCCTCGCCCTGGCCCATGTCCTGGCCCGCCGGGGGCACGAGGTGCTCGTCATCGACCTCGACCCCAACGCCCACGCCACCTCCATGCTCCTGCCCCGGGAGACCAAACCCAAAGCCACCGCCATCGACCTGCTTTTCGGACGCTCGGGCGACCCGGTGGTGAAGACCGCCGATCCCAAGATCCATCTCGTCCCCGGGAGCGCTTCGCTGTGCGAGTTCGAGAGCCGCTATAGCCGGGAACCCCACCGGGCCCTCTTCCTCGACAAGGTCCTCCCCAAACTGGTCCGCGGCAAGCCCTGGGAATACGTGCTCATCGACACCCCGTCCACGGTGGGCGCCCTCCAATACAATTCGGTGACGGCGAGCGACCTCGTCATCGTGCCGGTGGTGCCCGAGTTCCTTGCGCTCAACGGCTTCAATAACCTGCTCGTCTCGCTGCGCGCCGTGCGCGAGCGCCTCAAGAAGAACGTGAAGTACTTCGTGCTCTTCACCATGGCCCGCCCCGACCTCGATTCCCAGAAGCGCATCCTCGAGTGGGCCGACGCCAAGATCAAGGACATCCACTTCGCCACCCATATCGCCTGGGACGCCCGCTTCCTCGAGGCCAGCGCCAGCGCCATGAACATCATCGACCAGTTCCCCGACAGCGACGGGGCCCTCGCCTACGACGCCCTCTGGGCCGAGATCGAGCGCGTGCTCGCCGCCTGAAGAACATGGCTGAGTACACCGGCCTCCAGCACGTGCTCTCCGACATCGAGGGCAACCGCGACGTCCAGGGCGAGGCGTCGCCCAAGGCGGCCGTCCAGTCCGACACGCCGCCCCGCATCGGCTTCTCCATCGCCCTGAAACTCATGGCGTTCTTCCTGCCGGTGATCATTGCGATCATCGGGGTGCTCACTTGGGTCGTCGTGGTGCGCATCCAGGAAGTCCAAGTGCAGGCCATGCGCACGAAGGGCCGCATCATGGCCAGCCAGGCCGCGCGGGCGATGTACGAGGGCATGGCCCTCCTCACGCAGAGCGCCCAGAACGAGAGCGCCGAGGCCTACCGCAAGCGCGTCTTCGAGGTGCTCGCCGTCAACATCGCCCCGCCCTGCCAGGAATTGGTCAAGATCGAGGACGTCTCCTACATCCTCGTCCATGACAGCCGGCAGAAACTCCTGTGGTCCGGCGGGGAGGACCTCGCGGTGACCAGCAACGGCGCCATCCCTCTGTACCCGGATGCGTCCATGGCGGACGGCGGCAAGGAACTCATCCAACTCTTCACCTCGAAACCGCTCGAGGGGCTCTCCCAGGCCGGGGGCGCCCTCAACCGCCTCCTGAGACTCAAGAACCAGATCTTCGACATCTCGGCCCCCGTCGCCGCCAGCGGCGCGAAGAGCAAGGACGGCGAGATCCACGTCGGTTTCTCCAGCGAGCGCGCCAACCGCGAGATCCTCGCGACCGTCCAGAGCATCCTCACCGTGGCCCTCGGGGCCATCGGCATCTCGATCGTGGTCTCGATCCTCATCTCCCTCATCTTCACCCGCCCCATCACGAGGCTCAAGA
Source organism: Spirochaetota bacterium (assembly GCA_017302015.1). Lineage (GTDB taxonomy): Bacteria > Spirochaetota > UBA12135 > COTS27 > JAFLEE01 > JAFLEE01. Next base: position 58,194 of record JAFLEE010000012.1, read on the forward strand.
ACGTCATGGTGCGCGTCGGGCAGGGCGACCTCAGCCAACGCGTGAAGATCAGCGGGCGCGACGAGGTGGGCCTTCTCACCTGGAACTTCAACCGCATGGTCGACGAGATCGCCGAGAAGGAGAAGATGCGCGCCAGCTTCGGCAAGGCGGTCAGCGAGGAGATCGTCGAGGTCATGATGTCCGGCGAGCTCTTCCTCGGCGGCGAGGAGAAGGCCGTCACCATGCTCTTCTCCGACATCCGCTCCTTCACCAAGACCTCCGGCAACCTCACCCCCTCCGGGGTGATGGAGATGCTCAACGAGTACTTCACGCGCATGGAGTACGTGGTGAACAAGAACCTGGGCATCATCGACAAGTACGTGGGCGACGAGATCATGGCGATCTTCGGCGCCACCGACCCGAACCAGGACCACGCCGAGAACGCCTGCCGCTGCGCCGTCGAGATGATCCTCGAACTCGCCAAGCTCAACCAGGAGCGCGAGGCCCGCGGGCAACTCCCCCTCAAGATCGGCATCGGCATCAACACGGGCATCGTCACCGCCGGCATGCTCGGCAGCCAGAACCGCATGAACTACACGGTCATCGGCGACACGGTGAACATGGCCTCGCGGCTGTGCGACGCCGGCGGCAGCCACGGGTTCGCGCCCATCGTCATCGCCGAAGACACCTACGAGCGGGTGAAAGACCTCGTGAAGGTGCGCACCGGGCACTCGGTGATGGCCAAGGGAAAATCGCGGCCGGTGAAGATCTATGAACTCCTGGGCATCGCCGACCGCAAGACCACCATCGAACTGAAGCTCGCCCGGCTCCAGACGGGGATCTAGGCCATGGAAGGCGCCACGTTCCTGCGCGATACGCGCTACCCGATCCCCCCCGACGCACAGGTCAGCGGGGGCGTGCGCCTCCTCGGCACGAGCAGCCGCGTCGCGGTGGAGCGCCTCGTCGATCTCAGCGCGGCCGGGCTGCGCTTCGTCTGCAAATCGCCGTTCCAGGAGAAGACCGACGTCGACGTCCTCCTCCACATAGGATCCTACAAGTTGAAGTTCATCGGGCAGGTCCTGCGGATCACCGAGGCCGACGGCGGGCGCTGGGATATCTTCGTGAGTTTCCAGACCATCTCCGAGGTCAATCTGCGGAAACTCTTCTCCCTCGTGAAGACCTAAGCGGCCTTCCCATGCTGGTCGCCCAAAAACTCGCCAAACGCTACGGTTCCTTCACGGCCCTCGACGACGTTTCCTTCACGCTTCCCCGGGGCTCGGTGACGGCGCTCCTGGGCCCCAACGGGGCCGGGAAAACGACCCTTTTGCGCATCCTCACGGGCTTCCATCCCCCGAGTTCGGGGAATTTCACCCTCGATCGCCTCGATGCCGCCCAGGATCCCCGGGCCCTCAAGCGGCGCATCGGCTACCTCCCCGAGCAGCCCCCGCTCTATCCCGAACTTCGCGTGGGGGAATACCTCGATTTCGTCGCGGCCATCAAGGGCATCCCCCGGGCCAAGCGGCGCGCCGCCATCGGCCGCGCCCTGGAAGCCGTCTCCCTCGGCGAGCGCTCGCGCCAACTCCTCGGCACCCTCAGCAAGGGTTATCGCCAGAGGGCCGGGCTCGCCATGGCCATCCTGGGGGAACCCGATCTCCTCATCCTCGACGAGCCGACCTCCGGCCTCGACCCCAACCAGACCATGGAGATCCGCGAAACCATCCAAAGCCTCGCGCGCAGCTCCACGGTGCTCTTTTCCTCCCATCTCCTGCCCGAAGTCGAGGCGGTTTGCGACCGTTTCCTGGTCCTGCGGGAGGGGCGGCTCCTCGCCTCGGCGAGCCGGGAAGAGATCCGGGCGATGTCCAAGGGAGGGGGGTACGGCACGATACGGGTGGTCCTTGGCTCGGGGGAGGCGGGGTCCCTGGCCGCCAAAGCCAGGGAAGCTCTGGCCCTGGAACGGGTCGAGGCCGACGGAAACGCGATTCTCTGCTCGGATCCCAGGCTTCCCGGGCTGACGGGCGAACTTATCCGGCTTTTAGCCGTCTCAGGGGCCGATATCCGTGAAGTCCACCCCATTGGGGGCGGTTTGGAGGACTTTTTCCGTAAACTGACCCACTGAGGCGGGCCCGCCCCCCACGGACCCCCGTAACCCACGGTTGACAGGCCGGGGGTCAAAGTTGAAATAATTGATGAAAACGTATAACATACGGCACTCGAGACCTGCGCGGTCTTCCCCATGCCTGAAAGGCGCGGGAACCCGGCGGGTGCGGAGTGGTCGGAAGTCGGGATTTTCACAGGAGCGCTGAATGGATCGTAACGTAAGACGGACTGTCAACGGGTTCCTCTTCCTCAGCCCGAACATCACGGGGTTCATGGTTTTCACCGCTTTCCCCATCGTGTTCAGCCTTTACATGGCCTTCACCGACTGGGACCTCACCTTGCACAATATGTTCAAGGAGACCTCCTGGCCGCGCTTCATCTTCGTGGCCAACTTCATCGAACTCCTCCAGTCCAAGGAGTTCCCAAAGTACTTCGGGAACACCCTCTTCTTCATGATGGGGTTGCCGCTGGGCATGGCGCTCTCCCTCCTGCTCGCCATCCTCCTCAACCAAGACCTGAAGGGCCGCTTCACCAATATCCGCAAGGTCTTCTTCGCCGGCGTGGTCTTCTTCGCCAGCATCTCGATCCTCGTGGTCTTCGGGATGAAGACGACGGCGATCACCATCCTCCTCACCAGCGTGTTCTGGCTCGTGATGGGCACGGGCACCTGGGTCGGCGCCACCTGGTATCGGACGGTCTTCTACCTGCCGCACTTCACCTCGGGGGTCGCCACCTTCCTGCTGTGGAAGAAGATGTACAACCCCCAGACCGGCCCGATCAACCTGGCCCTGGTCGGGCCCCTGGAGAGCGCGACGACGGTCATCAAGTCGATCTCGCGCTCCGAAGTCGTCGGCGGGGTGGCCACGGTCAGTTCGCCGATCTTCACCGGGCTCGAGTACCTCTTCCTCGCCGCCATGGTGGGCACCTTCTTCATGGGGCTGCGCCGCACCTGGAAATGGTGGGATGACGGTCAGGCCGGGCTCCTCTCCGCGATCGTCTGCGTGGCCTTCCTCGCGCTCCCGTTCGCCATCGGGAGCGGGGCGGGCTGGTTCGCCCACCCCAATGCCGGTCTCATCGCCGGGCTCGCCGCGGCGGCCGTGCTCGTCGTCTATCTCGTCCTCTCCATCAAGGGGCCGTCCTTCAAGAGCGCGTTCGCCTTCAACATGGGGAGCATGGCCCTCATCACCCTGATGATCATGGTCATCGAGTTCGCGTTCCTCGGCTTCTCCATCGTCTCCGCCAACATGCCCGCCAACGCCTGGGCCAGCGGCGGGCTGCGCCCCCCCGAGTGGTTGGCCAATTATTATTGGGCCAAGCCGGCTATCATGATCATGGGCCTCTGGGGCGCCATCGGCAGCAATAACGTGATCCTCTACCAGGCCGGCCTCTCCGTGATCTCGAAGGAGCTCTACGAGGCGGCCGACGTCGACGGGGCGACCTCGATGCAGAAGTTCTGGAACGTCACCTGGCCGCAACTCGCGCCGACGACCTTCTTCATCTTCGTCATGGGCATCATCGGCGGCCTCCAAGGCGGCTTCGAGATGGCGCGGACCATGACCGGCGGGGGCCCGGCCGGCGCCACCACCACGATGACCTTCTTCCTCTACGAGCAGGGCTTCGATTCCGGTCGCCTCGGCTACGCCTCGGCGGTCGCCTGGTCCATCTTCGTGATGGTCATGGTGATCACGCTGATCAACTGGAAATACGGGAGGAAACATGAAACAGAGTGAAGGCACCCAGGCGCCCGCGGACGCCAAGATCATCAAGATCATCAACCCGAAATTCTGGGCCCTCTCCCTGGCGGGCATCACGTTCAAGCACCTCGCCCTCACCTGTCTGGCGGTGCTCGTGGCGCTCCCGTTCATCTGGATGGTGCTCACGAGCCTCAAGCCCCTCGGCGAGGTCGGCCTCCCCGAGTGGATCCCCAGCGCCTGGCAGTGGAACAACTACGGCGAGGTGTTCAAGGTCATCAATTACGGCCAGTTCTACCTCAACTCGATCTTCGTCGCCTGCTGGGTGACCTTCCTGCAGGTCTTCACCAGTTCGCTCGCGGCGTTCTCCTTCTCGCGGTTGCAGTGGAAATTGCGCGACCGGCTCTTCGTGCTCTATCTCGGCACGATGATGCTGCCCGGCATCGTGATGATGATCCCCAACTACCAGATCATGATCAAGCTGGGCCTCGTCGATTCCTACCTCGGCCTCATCCTCCCCGGCGCCTTCTCCACCTTCGGCACCTTCCTGCTGCGCCAGTTCATGCTCTCCATCCCCCGCAGCCTCGACGAGGCCGCGGAGATCGACGGCTGCGGCCCCTGGCAGCTCTTCTGGGAGATCGTGCTGCCCCTGGCCCGGCCGGGCCTCATCGCCCTGACCATCTTCACCTTCATCGGGAACTACCAGAGCTTCTTCTGGCCCCTCGTCATGCTCAAGAGCGTCGACAAGTTCACCCTGCCCATCGGCCTGCTGTTCTTCGACTCCACCCGGGGCCAGGTGACGCACCTGCTCATGGCGGCCGTCACCATGAGCATCGTGCCGATGATCCTCATCTTCGTGCTCCTCCAGAAGTACATGGTGAAGGGGATCTTCCTCGGGGGCGTGAAAGGGTAGTCAAACCCCGGTCGGGCCGGCTTTCGATGCGGGGAAAGTCCCCGCAACGCTCCGGCGCCGTCCGTTCGTCGGCCATCCTGGCCTCCTCACCTTCTCGTTCCAAGCGCGCCCTCCTGGCGCGCGTGGAACGAGAAGCGTCGCCTCCGGTCGCGGGGCCTTTCCCCTCCTCTTAAAATCCGGCCCCGACCGTCACCCTAAATCTTTAGGGTGAGAGGGGGCGGACCGAATCTCAAAATGCTTTTTGCCACCCTCACCCCAAGAATGGGGTGAGGCTCGGGGGCTGAACGGCTTTTGGAAGCGTGGTTCACGGATCCTTTCGGAGGCGTCCTGCGCCCGCGTTGCGGGCGCCGAGACGCCGGAGAAAGGGTCCGTGAACCATGCGGATAGCGAGTGAAGACCCGAGCGGGGGTTGATCGATTCGTTGTATGATCCAGGTCTGGCCACCGGTCCTTTCCCGTGAATAACGCACTCTCCCCCCGGGCCCAGCGGCGCGGGATGAATCTTTCCGTCTTTTCGGCGGCGTTCGGTACGGCATTCGCCGCCGGCACCGGGGGGCCCATCTTCGCCGGGCTCCTCCTGGCGCTGGCGATGAGCCCGGTGCAGATCGGGGTCATCAACTCGCTGGCGGTGCTCTTCATCCCGCTCCAGATCGCCGGGGTCTTCCTCGAGCGCCTTCGGTTCCCGCGCAAGCGCATCTGGGTGGCGTCGGTGCTGCTGCAGCGGCTGGCCTGGATGGCGCTCATCCTCATCACGGCCTTCCGGGCCGATTTCGAGCGGGACCAGTTCGCCTACCTCTTCACCCTCCTGTTCGCCCTCACGTGCCTTTTCGCGCAGATCCCCGGGAGCCTCTGGTTCTCGTGGATGGGCGACCTCGTCCCCGGGAACAAGCAGGCGGCCTTCTGGAGCCGGCGCAACGCGGTGGCCCAGGCGATCACCGTGCTCAGCGCGCTCGCCATCGGCTACGCCGTGGAGCGCCTCCACAATAACCTCGAGGCCTACCTCATCGTCCTCGCGGCGGCCCTCGCCCTCGGCTTCATCGAGGTCCTCATCCATTCCAAGGTGGCCGATCCCCGGCCCCCCGCGGGGCCCATCCGCCTGCGGCAGACCCTCGAGGTGGTGGAGAACCTCTTCACCGAACTGCGCCGCTTCTGGCGCGAGAAGAGCGAGGAGAAGCGCAATTACCTGCTCCTCACCGGGGCCTTCGCCATCCACAGCTTCGCCGGCTGGTTCTTCTCCCCCTTCGTCTTCATCTACCTGCAGAAGGACATGGGCTTCTCCCAACTCCACGTCCAGGGGCTTTCGGCGCTGGCGACGACGGTGGCCTTTTTCGCCACCTTCTTCTACCGCTCCTTCGGCACGCGCTTCGGCATGAAGCCGATCCTCGTCTTCTGCTGGCTCCTCAAGATCGTGGAGTTCATGGCGTGGATTTTGGTCTGCTCCCGCGACCTGTCCCATTGGTATTTGCTCATTTTCGTCATGGCCGGGTTCATCAATATCGGCATCCTCATCGCCCAGTTCACCCTGCTCAACCAGGTGACCCGGGCCGAGAACCGCGCGCTGCTTTCCGCCGTCTTCTTCTCTGTGCTCGGCCTGGCCGGGTTCGTGTCCGCCAACCTAAGCGGCGTGGTGTACCAGGGGCTCCAGCGTTTCGCCTTCCCGCTCTGGGGAGGCGTTTTCGGCCCCTTCCAATTCATCGGCATCGGCGTGCTGCTGTCGCTCTTCTTCAGCGCGGCCCTCACCATGGCCTTCTCGGAACGGGGCACCCCCGATGCCTGGACCTTCTTCCGCCTCGTGGTTTCCCATAACCCGGTGCGCATGGTCCTCCAATCCCAGATCCTCGACCAGCCCCTCACCGAAGGGCGGCGGACCGAGACCCTCTCCCAGGCCAATGGGTCCCTCTTCGAGAAGGAATGGATCGCGGGGCTCGACAGCCCGTCGACGTGGGTGCGCGGCGAAACGGTCATCTCCCTCTACCGCAGCGGGGGGAGGTCCGGGTTCCCCCCCTCCCGGGCGCTGCGGGAGAAGCTCCTGGAACTCGCCTTCGACGCCTCCTCCAATCTCCAGCCCCAGGCCATCCTCGCCCTGGGGCAGATCCAGGCGCGGGAGGCGGTGCCCCGCCTGCGCGAACTCTACCTGCGCCAGCGGCGCACCGGCGAGAAGACCCTGGCGGGGGCGGCGCTGGTCTCCCTCGGGCGCATGGAAGACCCCCTCCTGGCGCCGATCTTCCGGTCCATCCTGGGGGATCGCGCTGAGCTCCGGTTCTGGCCGGCCGCCGCCGAGGGTCTCGGGAAAGTCGGGCAAACCGGCGACAGCCCCCTCCTCTTCCGGGCCATGGACCGGGACCCCTGCGCCCGCAAGCCCCTCTACCGGAAATTGTATTGGATCGCGCTCTCCCGCCTGCGCGAAAAAGATTCGCCCCTCTTCACCCTCTATGAACGGGAGGAGAAGGAGGCCGGTTCGGGGATGGAGAAACTCCTCGAGGAGTTGGCCGGCGATATGAAGGCCCACCTGGGGATGGAAGAGGGCGTCTGGGAGCAGGTCGCCCATTGCGCCCATTCGACGGGAGCCCTGAAGCGCCTATGGGCCTTCATCCCTCCCGAGGGACGCCATCGGTTCCCCGCCTGGTTCGAAACCCGCATGGTCCGCGACCGGGGGAATGAGGTGGACGGACTCGCCATGCTCTGGTTCTGCAAAAGCGTCCTGGGCCGCGATTTCCCGAAACTACGGGACGCCTGAAGTTCTACGAGAAAAACCTCCACGCCTTCGTGGAGCTTACGCCTTGAAGCCCATGAAGTACGCGGGCGGACCTTACCTATCGGCGAGATGTCCCCCGGGTTGGAGCGACCGACGCGCTTGGCCAAGCTTCGTCGATCCCTCTGCCGATTCGAACCGCAGACCCGTGCACGTGTGGGAGCCGCGTATGCGCGAGTTCCGGCGGTAAGAGAGGGGGTTCGGGCGGACGGCTTCCACCGCAGCCCGGGCGGCGATGTGGTATCATTGGTCGGCACGACTGGGGTGCCAGGCAGGTGAAAATGTCCGCAGGATCATGGCGTCGCAACCTCTTCTTCACCCTCTCGCTTTGCCTCGCCGCCGCGGGGCAGACTCGGCCGACGGTGGCCTTCCTTGATCTCGAAAATCTCGGGGAAGAGAAACTCGGCGCCTATTGCAAGGCGCTCCCGGCCATGGCCCTGGCCGACCTTTCCGGAGTGAAGAACCTCGCCCTCGTCGACCGCCAGAGCCTGCGCTCCGTCATGAAGGAACTCGCCCTGGGAGAATCGGGGATCCTGGATGAAAAAACCGCCCCGAAACTCGGGAACCTCATGGGGGCCCAACTCCTCGTCCTGGGCCAATTGCTCCCCGCGGGCGCCCATTGGGCCCTCACCTGGAAACTCCTGAAGACCGAAACCGGCGCGGTCCTGTCGGGGGGGAGCCTCGATGGCGAGGAAGCCCGACTCGCCGACCTCAAGGGGCGATTCGTCTCCGCCGTGCACGGCGCCCTCGCCAAGGAAATCCCCGACCTCGGCCCGGCCCCCAAGGCTCCCGCCGAATCCCTCCCCGGCGATGATTTCCGGCGCTACGGCGCGGCGCTCGCGAGCGCCGATTCCGGCGATGACGCGCGGGCCCGGGAGATCCTCCAGGAACTCGCCGCCCGTCGCCCCGGCTTCGTCTATGCCCGTGGGGAACTCTCCGCCCTCGAGGCCCGCCTGGTGATCCTCGAGAAGGAGCGCGAGAAGGCCATCCGCGAGAAGGTCGACGCCGGGCCCCGGGATTGGGGCGGGTTCCTGTCCACCACCTCCGTGCTCGCCTCGTCGATGAAGTACACCCAACTCCTGGCCTACGTGAGGAGTTTCCGGGGGAATTTCCCGCCGCCGCCGCCCGGCTCCCCCATGAATACGGGCGAAATGGGGCTCTACTACGAGACGATGGCCCTTTCCATGCTGAAGCGCCACGAAGAGGCCCTGCCGGTGTGCGAAGCCTTCCTCAAGGCCTATCCCGCCTCCGTCTACGGCACCTCGGTGCGCCTTTCCCTCAACCAGAGCCTCCAGTCGGTGAAGACCCGCGCCTCCAAGCGCGCGAGCATCGGGGCCGAAGTGGCCGCCGAATTGGAGCGGGCCAAGGCCGCCGAACTCGAGGACCGCTATTTCGCCGAGTACACCGCGGGGATCAAATGGCTGTCCGGGGGATTCCATGAGGAGGCCCTCGCCCTCTTCCAGAAGATCCCGCTCTCCGGCCTTTCCCGTAAGTACGGCTTAAGCGGGGACAATCTCCTCTACCAAATCTTCAATTGCCATTACCAGCTAGCCCGCAAGGAGAGCGGGCTCAAGGTGATGAAGGCGATGGAGACTCTCTACCCCGAGAGCCCGTATCTCGCCACGCTACTCAGCATGTCGGCTATGTTCCCGCAGTAGCGCGGAAAGCGTAGGCCGCGGGGGTGAACGTTAGCGCTTGGCGAAGGCCGCCATGAAGGCCGCGAGCTTCTCGCATCCCTCCACCGGCATGGCGTTGTAGATCGAGGCGCGGATGCCGCCGACGGAGCGGTGGCCCTTCAGGTTCACGAAGCCGGCGGCTTCGGCTTCCTTGACGAACAGGGCCGTCTTGTCCTCGTCGGGGAGGGTGAAGACGATGTTCATGAGCGAGCGGTCCTTGGCCACCACGGGGCACTTGTAGAAGCCCTGGCTGCCGTCGATGGCGCCGTAGAGGAGGCCCGCCTTCTGCTCGTTGCGCTTTTCGACGGCGGCGAGGCCGCCGGCTTCCCCGGCGATCCAATCGAGCATGAGGCCCATGAGATAGACGCCGAAGACGGGCGGCGTGTTCACCATGCTGTCGTTCTCGGCCTGGCCCTTGTAGGAGAGGAGTTCGGGGAGTTCGGGGTTGCAGCGGTCGAGGAGGTCTTTGCGGATGACGACGAGGGTCACGCCCGAGGGGCCCAGGTTCTTTTGGGCGCCGGCGAAGATGATCCCGAACCGCCCGAAATCGAGGCGTTTGGAGAGGATATCCGACGACATGTCGCTGATGAGGGGGTTCTTCACGTCGGGGAGCTCGCGGTACTGGGTGCCGAAGATCGTGTTGTTCGAGCACATCCACGTATAGGCCGCGTCGGGGGAATAGGCGAGCTTCTTGAGGTCGGGGAGGGCGGTGTAATTGGCGTCTTTCCCGCTGAAGAGCACGTTGACGCCGCCGTAGCGCTTGCCCTCTTTGATGGCCTTGCTCGTCCACATGCCCGTGTCGATATAGTCGGCCTTCTTGCCGGCCCCGAGGAAGTTCATGGGGATCTGGATGAATTGCATGGTCGCCCCGCCCTGGAGGAAGAGGGCGCGGTACTGGTCGCCTAGGCCCATGAGGGAGAGGAGTTTCTTCTCGGTCTCGGCGAAGATCTGCACGACCTGCTTGCCCCGGTGCGAGGCCTCCATGATGGAATAGCCGAGGCCCGGGTAGTTCTGGAACTCTTTCTGGGCCCGGTCGAGGACGCTCTTGGGGAGGACGGCGGGGCCGGGGTTGAAATTATAGATCGTCGCCATGGGGATTCCTGGGGAGGGGATTATTTCGCCTTGCTCTGGTTCGCGACGCCTTCGATGGCGGCCTTGATGCGCGCCTGGTCGCCCAGGTAATAGTGCTTCACGGCCTTGAGTTGGTCGTCGAGCTCGTAGACGAGCGGGGTGGCGGTGGGGATGTTGAGTTTCAGGATGTCGGCCTCGCTCATCTGGTCGAGGTATTTCACCAGGGCGCGCAGGCTATTGCCGTGGGCCGCGATGATGATGCGCTTGCCGGCCTTGAGTTGGGGGACGATCTCGCGCTCGTAATAGGGCACGAATCGGGCGACCGTCTCCTTCAGGCTCTCGGTGAGGGGGAGTTCGGCAGGGGAGAGGTCATGGTAGCGGCGGTCGTGGCCGGGGTAGCGCTCGTCGGATTTCTCAAGGGCCGGGGGGGGGATGTCGTAGGAGCGGCGCCAGATGTTCACCTGATCCTCGCCGAATTTCTTCGCGGTCTCGGACTTATTAAGGCCCTGGAGCGAGCCGTAATGGCGCTCGTTGAGGCGCCAGTGGCGGATGACCGGCACCCACTGGAGGTCGAGTTCGTCCATCGTCATCCACAGCGTGCGGATGGCGCGCTTCAGCACCGAGGTATAGGCCAAGTCGAAGGTGTAGCCCTCTTTCTTGAGGACCACCCCGGCGTCCTTGGCTTCGGCGAGGCCCTTTTCGGAGAGGTCGACGTCGGTCCAGCCGGTGAAGCGGTTTTCCTGGTTCCAGGTGGATTCGCCGTGGCGCAGGAGGACGAGCTTGATCATGGGAGGCCTCGAGGGGGGAAGGATTCTACGCCCGATTCGCGGCTGGGAGCCGAAGGCGTATGGCGAAATTTATCATGGGGCGCACGGGCGGGGCGCGGATCCCCGGGACTTCCGATTCCCCATCGTCCGGTATAATACCCCATGGATTTCCTGGCCGACGAAGGGAAAAACCGCGCCATCCGCGAGGCCATGGAAGATTTTCCCTGGCTCGACCTCGATGGGCTCATGGTGCGCCCCGCGGTCTTCCACCAGCTCACGGTGGAGGCGGCCCGCAAGCAGGTCTGGCACAACCATCCCTACTGGGAATGGACCCTCGTGCGCCAGGGCACGAACCGCTACGTGGAGAAGGAGGGCGGCGCCTCCCTCTCGCGCGCTCCGGGCGAGACCTTCTTCATGCCCGCAGGAACGCTCCACGCCTGGGAGCCCAAGAAATTGCCCCTCGTGCTCGACGGGTTCCTCTTGGAGGTCTTCCCCCTCACGGGCGGGGGGGCGACCCTCCTGGAGGCGCTTCGGGCCGACGTCGCGAAAAACGGCTTCGCCCTCGCGGTCCCCGGGGCGGCCGACTTCTTCGCCGAGCTCGACCGCGAGATCCGCGAGAAAAAACGCTATGCCCCGCGGCGCCTGCGGACCCTCGCCACCGATTTCCTGCTGCGCCTCTTCCGCGCGGCGCTCCCCGGAGAGGCGTCGCCTCCGCCGCGCCCGCCCGGCGCCCAGTCGAGGCTCTTCCTTTTGGCGAAGGATTGGATCGACCGGGAATTGGCGTCCGATCCCTCCCTCGCACAGATCGGGTCGGCCCTGGGCATCACCCCGCGCACGCTCAACCGCATCTTCGGCGAGGTGCTGGGCATGCCCTGCGGCAAGTACATCCAGGAGCGCAAACTCATGCACGGCTATCACCTGCTCCAGACCTCGCCCGCCATGCGCATCCGCGAGGTCGCCCGGCGCTCGGGTTTCGATGATCCCGCCTATTTCACCCGGGCCTTCACGACCCGGTTCCATATGGCCCCTACCCTGGTGCGCGACCGCTTCCTGCATTAGACGCGGATGCGCGAAGGCGGGATGCCGTAGCGCTTCTTGAACGCCCGCGAGAAATAGAGCGGGTCGGAAAACCCGGCGAAGCGGGCCACTTCCCCCACGCCCTTCCCGCCTTGGGCGAGCAGGCGCCGCGCCTCGCGGAAGCGGAGTTCGGCCAGGTACGCCACCGGCGTCGTGGAGAGATGCTTGCGGAAGAGTGCGCTTAAGTACTCCGGCGTCACCCCCGCGGCCCGCGCCGCTTCCCGCCGCCCCACCGCCTGGCGGAAGGAGCCGCTCCAGAAGGCGAGGGCGGCTTCCAAGGGCGCCGGAAGGCGCGTCGCCATGGTGCCCAGGCGGTCGAGGCGCGCCAGGATCTCGCAGAGCATGGCCTCGCATAGCCGCTCCGAGACGGGGCCGCCGCCCTCCCAATCCCCGGCCAGGCGGCGGAAGAGGAGCGGCACTTCGCCGTCGCCCGGGGGGAAGCGCAGGGCACGGGCGTGCTTGGGGTCAGGGGCGAGGGTGAAATGGACGCAGCTGAGGGCCGCCGGGCGCTCCAGGGCGCAGCGCAGGGTGTGTCGTGTCGCGGGGGGGATGAGGAGGACCTCTCCGGAGAGGATCGTCAGCGAAGTCGAGCCGTCGGTGTAGCGGGAACTCCCCTCCACCTGGAGGACCAATTCGTAATCGGGGATCTCCCGGGGGCCCCATTCGTGCTTGCCGGGCTCGACGGGGAAATGGTTGGCCACCGTGAGACGGGCCTTGGGCAAGGAGGAGAGTCGGTCGAGGAACATGGGAAGGCCCCCAGCCTTCGGGAATCGGGATCTTACGATCGTCCATATAATATCATCGCCATCCATTTTAATAGGCATTTCGATGAGTTAGACTCATTTTATCTACGACAGGTAGGATCTTAAAGCAGGAGCCATCATGGACGCGAAAGAATTCGAAGAACTCTATAGCCGGGCGATCTCCTACGAGAATGTCGAGGTCCCCAAGGGCGAGATGACCCCCCGGGAGCGTTTTTTCGCCATCATGGACGGCAAGAAGCCCGACCGGATCATCGATACCGAGTTCGGTTATTGGAACGACACCCTGCGCCGCTGGCACAAAGAGGGGCTTCCCGCCTACGTGGACAATAATAGCAAGGCCGACTTCTACTTCGGCTTCGATGTGTGGCAGAAGCATATCCCGATGAATAACCTGCTCTTCCCCTCCTTCCCGGTGGAGACGATCTCCGACGACGGGAAGCACCGCGTGATCTACGATAGCGACCACGTGAAGTGCGAGGTGTTCTCCGACGGCGCGGACACCATCCCCCATTACCTCGAATTCCCGGTGAAAGACGCGGCGACCTGGCGGGAACTCTTCAAGCCCCGCATGAAGGTCGATCCACTGGGGCGCATCAAGGTCGACCCGGCCAAACTCGCCGCGCAGGTGAAGGACCGCAATTTCGTCCTCGTGGCCAACGGGGGCTCCACCGCGGGGAAGATCCGCGACTGGATGGGGTTCGAGGATATCGCCTTCGCCATCTACGACCAGCCGGAACTCCTCGAAGAGATGCTCGCCGATATTTCCGCGGTCTCGTCGGCGAACGCCCGGGCCCTCACCGAGGCCGGGGTCGTGCCCGACCTCGTCTCCTGGTGGGAGGATATCGCCTTCAAGACGGGCCCCATCGTCACCCCCGCGTTCTTCAACGAGAAGTGCGGCGCCGCCATCCGAAAGGTGATGGACGTCTACCGCGCCGCCGGCACGAAATATTCCTTCGTCGATTGCGACGGCGATTTCCGGCGCATCATGCCGGGTTGGCTGGAGAACGGCGTGAACATCATGTTCCCCCTGGAAGTGAACGCGGGCATCCACCCCGCCGACCTCCGCCGCGACCATGCGGGCATCCGCATGATGGGCGGGGTCGACAAGGTCGTCCTCATGAAGAGCAAGGCCGAGATCAAGGCCGAACTCCTGAAATTAAAGCCCCTGGTGGAAGCCGGCGCCTACATCCCCCATGTGGACCACCGGGTCCAGGCCGACATCCCCTATGAAAATTATCTCTACTACCTCGAGGTGAAACGGGATCTATTCGGGATCCCCAACCGGATCCGAGCCTGACGGTGGGAGCGGAATCGATTTCGGGGTTGAGGTAGGGCCTCATCCCCGCGGGTGACCGACGGTCAAGGTGTTCCGATCCTTAGCCATGCTGCGAGGGCGGGGATCATCCCTTATGGAGAGTGGGGAAGGGCGCCGGGCGCCATTTGTGGTTTATAATATATATCAGATAATTCTCGCTTTTTGTTCCCACTTTGGGCAAAGTTGTGAAAATTCGTTTTTTCACTGTTTCTCCCCCAAATACCAGGACCCAACATCCCCTTCGCCTCTCCTAGAACATCCCCGCCCGATGGAGAGATCCAGGCCGTATCTCCCGGAGATTCGGCCCAAGTTTCGGACCTGGAGAAACCCGTTTCTTGGGAAAAAGACGGATTTTGGCCTATAATATTCGAGTCTTGGGCTCCAAGCAGTCTCCCCACCGACTGACCGGGCCCATGGGATAATCAACGGAAAGGTTTACATAGGAAGACGACATGGTGAAAGCGCCCTTCATCACCGCATTTATGTTTCTGTGCCTTCAGATGGTTTGGGGCACATATTACTCGAATACGGGGGTGTACGCCCTTCGGCCTGCTGCCATCGGGAGCAGGGCCATCGACTTGGAGGTGGCCGCGGGGACCGCGATTTATGCTGGCGCGGGGAAACGGTATGCCACGACTCCAGATGGCGCCTATAACACGCTCGCGGGCGACGCTTATCAAGCCGGGTTTCCCATTTTTTGGTTGGATGTCAGTCGGGTGATCAATGCTCAGCATCGGGCATTGGGGTTCATCGATTTTATGTTCACCACGATCATGGAGGATGCCCCGGGGGTATCCGTGAGCGGGCCCGGGGTCGCTCAGTTCACGAACGGCTGGGGGATGTATGGGGAGGACGATCGCCGGGGCAATCAGGATTTTCGGGCCTCCGCAGATGGGGTCACCTGCGAGTTCTTGGACCCGCGCTATAAAGGCTCCCTTTTTTACAATAAAACCTGGGATAGTTTTCGTATCACTTGCCCGCCTTTTGCCCAAAATAGCGCCAGAACTTGCTACTCCGGGGAATATGTGATCCTGAGAATGGAGGTCCCAAAATATCCGGTGCGATCCTATAACCTATTTTTAGGGGCTAACAGCATAATCCCTTTTCCGACGACCTTCAGCAACGGTGCAGGAATTACCGTCGCCGGGGATCAATATTCTGGACAAGCTCTTTCCTACCAAGGCGTGCTCTATACGCCTGTCCTCTCCAACACGCTCATCCCCGTGATCGATATTAAGAGCCCCTCCGCGGACGGGGTCTACGTCCAGCGCTTCGACGACAACGTCGGCTTCTTGCGGGCCGCCTTCCGCGAGATCCGGCTCCCCAGTCGGGTGCCCATCGTGCTCACGGGCGAGAATAGTTACATGAGCAATCTGAACGTGGTCAAATGGGAATGGCAGGTGGAGAACCCGGGCGTCTGGACGACGGGCGGCTCGACCTACTCGGCCTTCTTCCAGTCCAACGGGAACTACAAGGTGATGCTCCGGCTGACCTCCGACACGGGCGTGATCGCAGTGAACGACGGCGTCTCCAACGAGACGGGCACCAATAACCACCCCGATTACAATCCCTCCGGGCTCCCGGTCGTCTTGATCGTCACGACGCCGCCCAACCTCTCCGCCATCATGGAGTGCCGGCCGAACCCGTTCATCATCGGGCAGCATCCCAAGGCCTCCCTCGACTTCACGCTGAAAGAGGACACCCCCGTGGTGGTGTCGATCTATTCCATCGACGGGCGCATCATCAAGAATCTGCTCACGAGCCAGGGCAATTACCCCGTGGGATACTGGACCGTGAACTGGGACGGAAAGGATGAGCGCGGCGCCGCGGCCCCGGAAGGGATCTATTACGGCGTGCTCAACACCAAGTCCGGCAAGTACCTAAGCAAGATCCACGTCCTGCGGTCCAATTAGGGAACGCGCGGGGCGGCACCACCCGGGGGCCTTCGGGTCCGCCAATTCGGTCTATCGTATCGGCCATCGGCTTTCGGACGAAGGACGCACGCGCCGGGGCGATCCTTAGCGGCGCGCCGCCATGGTCCGGTTGAACGGATTGTCGATGAGTTCGAGCGGCACCGCCTTGCCCGCGGCCTTCAGGGCATCGATGCGGGCCTGCTTCTCGAGGGCGGCCTGGTATCGCGCCCGCAGGGCGGGCCGTTTGGCGAGGAATTGTTCGATCTCGAGGGCGAAGGCCGCCTCCATCCGCGCGGCCACTTCCTCCGGGGTGAGGAGTTGGCTGGCGAACTCGTCCAGGGCGCGGGCGGCCTGCCGGTCGATATTGGGCATGAGGGCGAACGGGGTGTATTCCACGGGCGCGGCGTACTTCTCCACCATGGTGCGGAAGCCCTGGTGCAGGGGCCACTCGTTGGTGTGGCCGACGGGGCGCAGGTATTCTTCGGTGGCGAGGTACTGGATGTCGGGGGGGATGGCGTCGGTCTGGCGGATGACGAGCATGCTGTATTCTTCGCTGCGCAGGTAGGCGAGGAAGTACTTGGCGAGTTCCTTGTTCTTGGAGCCCGCGTAGAGCCCGATGGTGCGCGTCTTGGCGATGACGTTGGGGAAGCCGTCATCGGGGGGCAGGATGGCCGACAAGTCTCCCCGGTGGCCGAAGAGCCGGAGCTGGATGAGCGCGGCCGAGTTCCCCGTCAGGGTGGCGAAATAGCCCCGGCTGAAGACCTGCCATTGCCAATTGCCCTGCATGGCCCCGCTCCCGGTATTGAAAGATTGGCATTCGGCGGCGCTGGGGGCGAGGCCGAGTCCGCGGCCCCAATGTTCCATGCGCTTCAGGTGGGCCACGTAGCGCGGGGTGTTCATGGCGGGGCGGGTCATGGTCTCGTTGAAGAGGGGGATGCCGGCGCTTCGGCGGAAGACGTCCCAGGGGATCGCGTAGATGAAAAAATGGGACTTCCCGGATTGGGCGCGGGCGCGGCGGGTGTATTCGATCCCCGTCCGCTCGAACGCGTCAAAACTCCAGCGGAAGGGCGGAAGGGGCATGCCGACCTTCCGGAACGCCTCGACGTTGAGCAGGATGCCCTCGGGGGCGTGGTTGCCGGGGAAGGCGATCTGCTTGCCGTCCTGGTAGAGGAGGGTCCGAAGCGGTTCCCATACGCCGCGGTCCGGGGTGCCGAAGCGCTTCTCCAGGTCGTCCACCCCGGCCAGGATGCCCATCTCGCGAAGGTAGAAGACGCTCGAGATCTGCTGGCTGAAGATATCCACCAGGTCGGCGGCGACGCCGGAGGTCCCCTGCACGATGAACTTCTGCATCCCCAGCCCCACGTTGTCCATGCGAATTTCCATGGGCGGGTAATGGTTCTTCGCGAGCCAACGGTAGAAGCCCTCAACCTGCTCCTGGCGGGCGGGATTGATGCCCGTGGCCCAGACGAGCACCGGTTTGCCGGTGGGCGCGGGGCCGGTGGGCCGGGAATTCACGAATTGGGTGAAGGCGATGAGGGTGGCCAGCAGGATGATGAACAGGTTCTTCACGGGAGGCTCCGTTAGGGTTGGATGGGCTCATGGACGAGGTAGGCGTCCGTCAGGCGGGTCTCGGGGATCCCGGGGCCGCTCATGCCGATGAAGAAATAATGGCTCCCCTTGGATCCGTCGCTGTGGGATTCCACCACCTCGGCGCTGATGGGATGGAGGCCCTCTTCCAGGACCGCCTCGCCGCGCCCCTGTTCGCTTCCTTTTCCCGCCGTGAAGATCTCCTTGTCGGAGACGGTGAGGCGAACGAGCCCCTTCTGGGCGTTGAAAAAGCCCCAGAACCGGTAGCGTCCGGTGCGGGGCACCTTGAGCCAGGCGTCGAATTTACCCGCCCAGGCCTTGGTTTCCACCGGGCGCGGGCCCTGGTGGAAGAACTCCACGCTGCCCGACTTCGTCGGGGCGAGCGCTCCCCAATCCGGGAGCCCTTCGAACTCGCCCTCATAATAGGCGTAGCGGGTACCGGGCTTCATGGCCCCGGGTCCCGGACGAGCCTTCAAGATGAACTCCCCGGTGTAGCGCGCTTCGGCGATGGGGGAAAACGAGCTTCCCTCCACCGAGCGAACCTTGAGGATCACGCTTTTCCCGGGCCCGGGGGAGATCGCGATGGGACCCGAAACCGCCTTGGAGCCGGCGCGGGGATCGCTCCCATCCAAGGTGTAGACCGATTTCCCGTTCCCATCGGCCTCCACCTCCACCGAGACGGAG
The DNA here is from genome assembly GCA_017302015.1 of Spirochaetota bacterium. Taxonomy (GTDB): domain Bacteria; phylum Spirochaetota; class UBA12135; order COTS27; family JAFLEE01; genus JAFLEE01. Next base: position 76,479 of record JAFLEE010000012.1, read on the forward strand.
CCGAGCACCTTCCCCCCGAAGGGGAAGAGTCGGGGAGCGGCGGGACCGCTCTCCCCATCCAAGGCAACGACCTGGAGGAGCGACCACGAGTCCACGGTGGCGTCAAAGGGCCGAAGGGCTCCTTCGAGGAGGACCTTCTTTTCGACGAGATCCCCGTAGCGGCCCGTCGCCCAGGCCCGGCCGACGGCTTCGGCCTCGAAGGCCTTCGGGGTGAATTGGGTCACGCGAATGCGGGAACGGGGATTGGCGAGGAGCGCCCGGGGGTCCAATTGGATGGGCGCCACGGCGCGGCCTTTCCCCCAATTCACGAGATGGAGAACGGCTTCCTTCCCCGGTTGCCGCGAAGCCAGGTGGGGGAAGATGGCCAGGGAATTATCCCCCATGGGATCGGCGGCCAGGTGGTTCGTCGCTGCCGCGCCCGTCCACGGCTCGAGCAGCTGGTTGAACCCGTCCAGGAGGGGGGCGCATGCCCGGATGAAGGTGGTGAGGTCGCCCAGTTCGGAGGGACGGATGAAGAGGCGAGGCTTGGCCGGGGCCGTGAACATGTCCCAGGGAACGAAAGCGTAACCCCCCGCGGCGTAGGCGGTGGCGAAGGCCGCGCGCAGCGTGGGGAGTTCCGCCTCTCCCATGGGGAATTTTTTGGGGCCGTCAAAAACGACCGTCCCGCCGATGGCCCTTTGGTGGGAGATGAATCCGTAAAGATAGGCGGGCGAGGCGTTTCCCCACGGGAGCTCATACATGGCGTAATCGAAGGTGCCGCCCAGCCAATCCGCCTCGGTGTTCTTGCTGAAGGAGATCGGCCCGCCGAAGAGGGCCGAGGCCGTCGCTTGCAGCCGCGGGAGGAACGACTTCACGGAGGCCATCTGGAAGGCCTCGAAATCGCGCTTCAACTCCGCGGGGAACCGGGGATCGTTCCAAACGCCATCGCCGCTTTTCACTCCTTTCGAGAGGAGGAAGGAGCGGATGTCGAAGGTCTTGCCGTCGCCGCGGCCTTCCCGGGCATAGGCGGTGAGTTTCCCCTTCGCGGCGAGTTCGCGGGAGAACCCCGCCACGCAATGATCGCAGAAGCAGCCCCCGGCGGCGCGCATCACATCCACGTTCATCGCCACATCATCCACCTGGAAGGCGTTGATGCCCAGGCCGACCTGGAAGGCGATATGGTTGCTGAGGGAGGGCAGGGTGTCGGGGTGGTTGGCGCACATATTGGTGCGGTCGTTCTTGTAGACGCGCAGCCAAGGCACCGTCGCCGTCGACCCATCGAGGCCCCGGCAATACGGGGCGGTGCCCTCCCGGGGCGGCTGGGTGGGGTTGAGGGAACCGCCGAACCGGGTGACCTTGCCTTTCAGGTCACGCAGGAGCAGGCGGTCCTTTTCGGCTTTGGTCCAGTAGACCCATTCGAGGCGCGTCACGCCGAAATTCGAGACCGCGTCGCGGGTGTCGTTGGCGTCCGCGGCGTTGGACACCCGCACCTGAAGCGTGCGCATGAAGATGTCGGAGGGCTTGGGGAAGCCCTCGAAGGCCGCGAAGAGGGGGGCGAGCAGAAGGGCCGCGAGGAAAAGGGCTCGATTCATGGAACCTCCGGGGATCGCTTGATTATAGGTACAGGCCCCCGCTCCCGGGCATGGAAAAACCGGACATTGCTTATCTAGGCCCCTGAGGGCGCCCTAGAATCGGCATTGCGCACCGCGATTGCCGCCTCCTGCGGTGCGGTGCTTGTCGCCGCCCTCGTGTCGGCAACGCCTATCGCCCCTCCGGGCTGCGTTGCCGATTGCAGGCTTCCCTGCCTACTGGCGGCTTGGCGCACCGCGATTGCCGCCTCCTGCGGCGCGGTGCTTGTCGCCGCCCTCGTGGCGGCTTGGCGCACCGCTATTCCCGCCTTCTGCGGCGCGGTGCGAGTTGCCGCCTTCGCGGCGGCCTGGCGCACCGCTATCGCCGCTTCCTGCGGCGCGGTGCTTGTCGCCGCCTTCGTGGCGGCATTACCGGTCGAGGATAAAGAACTCGGTTCTGCGGTTCTGCGCGCGGCCGGCTTCCGTGTCGTTGGGGGCGATGGGTTGGTCTTGCCCGAAACCGACGGCCCGCAGGCGGGACGGGCCCACCCCGTTTTTGACGAGGTAGTCCATCACCGCGTCGGCGCGGCGGCGGGAGAGGTTTTGGTTATAGGCCCTGTCGCCGGTGGCATCGGTATGGCCGCGGATTTCCATGCGGATACCGGGAAAGCGGCGCAATTGGGCCAAGATTCCATCGAGGATGGCGATGGATTTCTTCTTGAGGTAGGCCTCGTTGAACTCGAACAGGATATTCTCGACGCGGATCGTGTCGCCGGGTTTGGCGAGGTCGAGGGCGACCGGGGGGGCATCGGGCTTCCAATCGGGGTCGGGCATGGGCCGCGGCGCGGGATCGGGGAGGCGATTGCTCGCAGGGATCGGGCGGGCTTCATTGGAGGAGGGGGCGCCCGCAGGGCGTTGCGCGATGGGGCCGGGATCGGCGGCACCCCGGGTCGTAGGGGTACCCAAGGCGTAGAGGTAGGCTCCGGCGGGGACGAAGAGCGTCGCGCCCGCGGCCGCGGGTTGGGTCGGGGCGCCGGGGAAGGGGGGCGAATATTCCCAAAGCGCCGTCTTCGGATCGTCGAAGCGATAGGCCTTGATCTCGGCGAACGGCAGGACTCGGCCATCGACAGTTTTTTCGGTGAGGCAGGCGAGGTAAATCTGGTCCCGCACCAGCACGTAGGTGGGGGCGCTCACCCGGCCCGTATCCACCTCCCGCTCGATGGCGCCGTTATCCGGGTTCACCGCCACCACCCTCCGGTTGCCCAGGGAAAAGAGCACGAGGCGATCGGTGAAGCCGGGGCCGGAAGTGATGGGATCGGCGTAGGCTTTCTTCCATAACACCTCCCCACGACGTGCGGAGAGGCAGGTGAGGTTCGTGCCCCCGGGGAGGTACACCCGGTCTTTCCATACCGCGGGATACAGGATCTGCGGAGGGTTTTCGAGGGCGGTTTCCCAAAGGGTTCTTCCGTTCGTGGCGTTCAGGCAAACCAGGGAGTACCGGTTTTTAGCGAAGTCGCGGGACTGGGTGATGACCAAGCCGTCGTAGAACGCGGGAAAGCCCCCGAAGGTGGCGGGATCGCCATTGCTCCAAGCGAGGTGCCCGTTCTGGGGATCCCTCGCCATGAAGTTCTTTCGCGTGCCGTAGATGAGGCGCTGGCCTTCCAGGAGCGGATCGGCGTAGATCCCATCCACCACGAAGCGCTTGGCGTCGCCCTCCTGGAGACCGGCCCGGGCCCAAAGCACGCCGCCGCGCCGCTTATCCAGGCAATAGAGGATCGTGGCATCGGAGAGGAAGAGCCGCTCGCCTTGGATGAGGGGCGCCTTGGGTTTCCCCGCCACCGCCGTCCCGGATCCCAACTGGGAGGAGAGGGTCCGAAGATCGAGGCGCCAAACCGGGGCCCCGGTCTCCGCATCCAGGCAATAGACGACTTTGTCCGCATCGGAAAAGAACACGAGGCCGTCGGACGGGGTGGGGAAGGCGACCGTATTGCCCGCCCGGAAGAACCATTTAAGTTCGTGGTCCTTCACGATGAGTTCGTCGTTATTCCCGGTGAAGTACGGGTTGCCCTTGTGGATGGGCCAATCGGTCGCGGGGAGGATGGTCCGCAGCGCGAGCAGGAGGGTCGTCAATCGAAGGGCGCCGCTTCGTCTCATGTTTTTATATCCTCGGGTTTCGTCGGATTTTTGGGGGGCGGAGCGCCGTGGGTTCCTTGGGCGGAGTCTCCATCGGCGCCGGATAGCTGGCGGAATTTTCCGGGCGCGACGCCCGTGACCTTTCGGAAGGCCTTGCTGAAGGAATAGACATCGGCGAAGCCGGTGCATTGGGCTAACTCGGCCAGGGGGATCCCCCGGTCGGCCATGAGGGACCTGGCGTGGCGGATGCGGAGTTCCCTCAGGTAGCGGTGGAGGGGCATGCCCATCTGGCGCCGGAAGAGGAGCGCGAAATGGCTTGCGGAAAGGGAGGCTGCCCGGGCCGCCTCGGCGACGGGCAAGTCGCCCTGGGAAAATTTCGTGTGGAGGAGATCGAGGGCGGGCTTGATCCTGGCCCAGCCCGTATCCTGCGGCGAGACGGGGGAGGCCCCGCCCTCGCTATCGAGGAGCAGCGCGATGAGTTGGGTCATGAGGCCCTTGGCCTCGAGCAGGCGCCACGGACGGCCGCTATGGAAGGCGTCGTGCAGCCGTTGGAAGGCGCTGCGTACGGCCTCGCGGTGGGAGGCCCCGAGGCTCACCACGGGCGGTTCGCGCAGCAGGCGGGCCCGGCCGGGCGCGGCGCCGGGGAAGAGGTCGAAATGGGCCACGTAGAGGGTGAGGGGCTCCCTGGGCGAGGCGAGCACGACATGGCGCAGGCGGGGCGGCATGATGAGCGCGTCGCCCGCGGCCAGCCGCCAGCGCCTGCGTTCGAGGATGAAGTCGGCCCCCCCCTCGGCCAGGAAGGTAAAGACGTGGTCGGGGTCGATCCACGAGCCGGAGAGGCCGCGGGAGGTTTGCATGCGCACCACCCGCACCCGGGGGGAGATCCGTTGCCAAGGGGGGGGAAGGGGAGTGCGCGCCTTGCGGATCATCGGGGCGGATATGAAAAAATCGTTTTGGACAAAGCCAAAGCGGGAGCCATGCCCCATCATTTTAACGTGACGCGGGGCCCGGCGCCCGGGACCCCGCGCAAAACCCGCCACAGGAAGGAACCCCATGAAGTCCCGCAAAATCGTCTTCGCCGCGCCCTGGAAAACCGAACTCGCCGTCGAAGAGGTCGAGACCGCCGCGGTCCCGGAGAACGCCCTCGTCCTGCGCAAGCACTTCACTTTAGTCAGCGCGGGCACCGAACTCGCCTGCCTCTCCGGCGGGGAATCTTGGTTCAAACTCCCGGGGGTCCACGGCTACACCGCCCTCAGCGAAGTGCTCGCCGTGGGCGCCGGGGTGAAGGATTTCGCCAAGGGCGACCTCGTCTTCCATTACGGTAACCACCGCGAGATCCAGGTCGTCCCGACGACCGACTTGGTGCTGAAGGTGCCCGCGGGCATCACCGAAAAGCACGTCCCGTTCACCCGCATGGCGACTATCGCCATGACGGCCATCCGCGTGTCCGGGATCGAATTGGGCGACGCCGTCGCGGTGACGGGGCAGGGCCTGGTGGGGATCATGGCGGCCCAACTCGCCCGGCTCTCCGGCGGCGAGGTCATCGCCCTGGACCCCTCGGCCCAGCGCCTGGAACTCGCCCGACGGTGCGGGATCGTCCACACCATCGATCCTTCGGCGGGGGGGGTGAAGGAAAAGGTGATGGCGCTCACCGGAGGGGCCGGGGTTTCCACCTACATCGAAGCCAGCGGCGTCCCCAAGGTCTTCATCGAGAGCCTGCCCCTGGTGGGGAAGGGGGGCGAAGCGATCCTCCTCGGGAGCCCGCGCGGCGAGTACCCCGTCAACGCCACCGAGCTCCTCAATTACTCCCACCTTTGGAGCCACGGGTGCGTGACCGTGAAGGGCGCCCACGAGTGGCGCTACCCGGTGAAGCACGACGGCTTCGTCAAGCATTCCTTCGAGCGCAATTCGCGTATCGTCATAGACCTCATCAAATCGGGGGCGCTGGCGATCGACCCCCTCCTCACCCATACGCTGAAGCCCGAGCAGCACGCCCAGGCCTACGAGGGGCTCCGCCACGAGAAGGAGAAGTACATCGGGGTGGTCTTCGACTGGAGTTGAGTGGTCGCGCCCGGGCGGGTGCCGGTTTGTCCAGAATTTCCAACCATTCTCTTTTTCCTCCATCGCGCAGTGCGCCGGGATGTGCCAAGATGATGGGGTCGAATCGGCCTCGCGCCGGGGAGCGATGATGGAAATCCGGATGGACCTTCTCTGCTTGTGCGGCATTCCCCGATGAATCCGAGGGACCGCTTTCGCCTCGACGGGTTCCAGGATTTCTACCGGCGCCGCAACGAGCGCGCCCTCTTCGGGATCATCCACGGCAGCGAATACCCATTGCACCGCTATCCCGCCTCGGCAAAACTCCCCGAAAGCCGCCCGCTCACCCCCGACGATCTCGACCTGCCGGGCTACCTTCGGGATGGGGATGCCCTCTGGCAACGCCACGAGGCCACCGGCGATGATACGTTCTGGAGCGCGAGCATCTTCTGGGGCGTTCCTTGGGTCGAGGCCGTCATCGGCTGCCCCCTGAGGGCGAACCACCGCACGGGTTCGATCCACACGGAGGTCCCCCCGGGCTTCGATGGGGCCGCCTCACTGCCCAAAGTCGATGATTCGAACCCCTGGATGCGCGCCCTTCGCCACCACGCACGCCGCCTCGGCGAGCACGCGGCGGGCCGCTATCCCCTGGCGACCACGCGCATGCGCGGCATTTCCGATCTCCTGGCGGCCCTCTACGGCGGCCAAGAACTCATCTTCGCCATGATGGAGAAGCCCGATGAAGTGAGGGCCACGGCCGATCGCCTGGGAGAAATTTGGATCCAGGTGGCCAGGGCCCAACTCGAGGCCTATCCGCTCTTTGAGGGGGGGCACGGCGCTTACCTCTATAATCTCTGGACGCCGGCCGGCACCGCCTTCTATCAAGACGATTCGGTGGCCCTCCTCTCCCCGGATCTCTTCGAGGAGTTCATCCTACCGGTGGCCAAGAAGATCGCCTCGGAACTCCCTTGCCTCATGCACCTCCATCCCACGGGCTTCCTGCCTTGGCAGCGATGGCTCGAACTCCCTTTCGTCGCCGTGGAACTCCATATCGACCATGGCGGCCCTTCAGCGAAGAAATTGGAGCCGATCCACCGGGCGATCCTGGAGCGCAAACCCCTCGTCGTCTGGGGGGAGTTGGGGGACGAAGACCTGGCGGACGTGCTGCGCCTGCCTCCCGGCGGCCTCCTGGTGAGCGTTCTGGCCCGGGATCCCGCCCGCGCGGTGCGCGCGATGGAAATCGCCGGGCGCGGGGCCCTGTCTTCCGCACGCTAGGCGCCGAGCACCCCGCAGATCCTTTCTCATTGTAAGAACCATCCAACCCCCCCCTCGGTTTTGAAGGAGCTTCCATGGACGTCCTGATCGCAGAAGATCTTTATACGCGCGCCGAGCCGCTTTGGGCCGCGAGCGGGCACCGCTTCCACCGCGCCGATGGGAAGGACGAAGGAGCGATGGCAAAGGCTTTCGCCGCCGGCGGAATCCGGGCCCTCATCATCGGAACCAAGAAGTATTCCGACGCCTTCTACGAGGGGATGCCCGAGGGTACTCTGGTGCAGCGCTTCGGGGTCGGCTTCGACTCCGTCCCCCTCGAACTTTGCAAGAGAAAAAAGATTCGGGTTGGATACACCCCCGGAACCCTCGACGCCGCCGTGGCCGAGCATACCTTGGCGCTTCTCCTCTCCATCGCCCACCAGATTCCCGCCGCCCACGCGGACCTTACGGGCGGGACTTGGCAGGGCCGGGCAGGGCTCCAGGTCGCCGGGAAAACCTTGGCTCTCTTGGGCTTCGGGCCCATCGCTCGGCGCGTGGCCCGCATGGCGAAACGGGGCCTCGAGATGCGGGTGCAGGTCTACAATAATTTCGGGGAAATCCCGAAATCGGAGCAGCAGGATATCGACGCGCTCTTCGGCGACCTCGCCCCGGCGCTCGAAGGGGCCGATTTCGTCTCGATGCACCTGCGCGCGGTGGACCCAACGCGCCATTTCATCCGCGCCGAGACCCTGGCGCGCTTCAAGCCCGGCGCCGTCTTCCTCAATACGGCCCGCGGCTCCCTCGTGAACGAAGGCGACCTCTTCGATGCCATCGCCTCGGGGCGCCTGGGCGGCGCCGCCCTGGACGTCTTCGAGAAGGAGCCCTACGAGCCCCAAGGGGGGAAGGACCTCCGGAAACTCCGCCAGGTCGTCCTCACCCCCCATGTGGGAAGCAATAGCGATGGGGCCAATCGGGCCATGGCCGAATCCTGCCTTAAAAACCTAGCCGCGCTGGAAGCGGGCGGGCCCTTGACCCTGGTTCCCGGCTCCTAAACGGCGCCGCGCGGTCCATGACGCGCTCCGGTGGTATACTTCGGTAAGTTCCCCGATCCGCGAGGCCTCATGAATGGGGATGCCCGCGTCGGACCAAGGCGCGTCGCGGGTAAGGTAACGCAGGCTTAAAGCCCCGCGCCAACTCCGGCAAAGCGAGCCGGCGTGAAGTGGACCTGGCCGCCATCTAAGGAGTTCCCGTGAAGGCACCCGCGAAGAAATCGGCTCAGAAATCGGCGAAGACTGCCGCGAAGAGGCGAACGAAAATCGACTCCGCATTTCCCGCCCATGCAGACGTCTGGATCCTCGCCGGGCAGTCGAATATGGAAGGCTGCGGCTACCTGAGCGAGGCCCTCCCTCCCGATCCCCGGGTCTGGGCCTTCGACATGAAAACCCTTAGGTGGCAGCGGGCCCGCGATCCCCTCCACGTCCTCCACGAAAGCGCGGCGCCGGTTGATTTCGCCCTCCGGAAGATGGGCGCCCCGGCCGATGTCCAAGCCAGTGGTGACGCGGCGATCCGCGCCTATTGGCGGGAGCGGTCCAAAGGCATCGGCGGCGGCCTCGGGATCGCCTTCGGGATCTCTTATGCAAAGGCGACCGGGAGGCCCGTCGGGCTCATCCCGTGCGCCCACGGGGGCACGAGCCTCGCCCAATGGAGCCATGAGAAGAAAGGCGAGGGCATGGGGAGCCTGTATGGCGCCATGCTCGAGCGCGTTCGCCTCGCGGGGGGGAGTCTGCGCGGGATCCTCTGGTACCAGGGGGAATCCGACGCTTCGATAGACAGCGCAGCGACCTACCGGGACCGCTTCACGGAGTTGATCCACGCGGTGCGCCGCGATACGGGGAATCCGCGGCTTCCCGTGCTCACGGTGCAGATTGGCTGCGTCACCGACCCGGGCCGTTCCGCGAAGGGCTGGCAGGAGATCCGGCGCATCCAATACGAACTCCCAACCCAGGTGCCCCAGGTGTGCGTCACGGCCTCCATCGATCTCGCTTTGAACGACACCATCCACCTCGATTCCCCGGGCCAAATCCGCCTCGGGCGGCGCCTGGCCAGGCAGGCCCTCTCCCTCGCCGGGGTTCGAAAAATACCTACGGGCCCGACGTTCAGGGGGCTCTCCGTTCGGACCAACGACCGGGGGCTCGGCGAGACCGATTTGGAGTTCACCGGGGTGACCGATGGATGGAACCCCGCCCGCGGGATGACGGGATTCAGCATCCTAGACGCCGAGGGGAATCCCCACCCCCGCTGCGGGGTCACGGCGGCCTTTCGCCACCCGAAGAGGCCCTCGGTCATCGTCGTGCGCACGAACGTGCTGCCGGGGAGCGGCGACCGCATCGCCTATGGTCGGGGCTTGCATCCCCATTGCAACGCGGTGGATGGGGCCGATATGCCCCTTTGCGCGTTCGACGCGGCGGTGGCGTAAGCCTCAATTCTCCGGCGGGTTGTTCTCGGCCGCGGCCCAGAAGGCGTCGGTGAAGGGTTTCAGCAGCGCCCACCTGTTTTCCGCAGATAATTCATCCTGCGTCAAGAGGGTGGAAAAATACACGGCGATATCGCGATCCGAGAAACCCCGGCCGCGCAGGGCGGCAAGGCCCTTCTCGTAGGCCGCCGCGGAGAGCACCGGCGCCTCCTCGGGAAGCGCCCCCTGCTCATGAGTGAAACCGCAGCCATCGAGGAAGGCGATGAGGAGGTCGCGGCGTTCCCCGAAATGCCACGACCGCAAGAAGAGGGCGGGGGAGAAGGGGGCCTTCTTCTCCAGGCCGGCCTTGGCGAGTTCGCGCAGTTTCTGCCCGAGTCCCATTTTTTCGTAGAAGACGGGGCGGGCTTTCCGGTATTGGGCGAGGAGGGCCTCGTCGACGGGGCGCTTGGTTTCGGGATCGTCCCAATAGGCCTTCACCGCGAGGTAACGTTCATCCGGGGTCAACCGGCGCCAAAGAATGAGGGGAGACATGGCTAATCGTATCACGTTTTCTCCCCGGCGAAGGCCATGGCGATCCGCGGCGCGGCGGACGGGGCGGGCGTTCCTTTAACCGGCGGGGGGAAACAGGCGAAAATAGAAGTTCCCGCCATGCCGATCCGACTCTCCCGCACCGAGCAGCAACTCTCCCAGAAGCGCTACCAGCGCTACGCCCTGCTCAACCCCCTCGGCGCCAACCTGACCATCGGGTCGGTGTGCACGCTTTTGGCCCTCCATTGGGGCGCCAGCGATTTCCAGATGGGTCTGCTCTACGCGGCGATCTACCTCACGGGGGTCTTCGCCATCTTCACCCCCGCCCTCTTCCAGGGCATGGACGCCACCCGCATCACCGCCGCCTCCTGGTGGGTGCGCTCGCTCTTGGCCGGGGGCATCCTGCTCCTGCCCCTCTCGGGGAATCCCTCCTTCAAGGCCTGGGGCCTCGTCGCCTTCATCTACATTTTCTTAAGCATCCGCGCCATCGGCGTCTCGACCCTGCCCTCGGTGCTGCGGGCGATCTCGGGGCCGAGGCAACTCGCGGCCATGAACGCCGGGGCCTTCATGCGTTGGTATGTGGGCTGCCTCATCACGAGCCTGCTGGCCTGGGCCGTGCTCTCCCAACGCCAACGCCTGGGGAGCGAGGCGGCGTTCATGATCCTCTTCGGCACCGGGTTCGTCTTCAACCTCGCGACCTCCTGGAGCCTCTCCACCCTGCCGCCGACCGGCCGCCTCAGCCGGGGGTCCTGGTCCGCCCTCCTCGAGGGATTCGCGGAGGTCAAGGGGAACCGGGCCTACCGGGAAGTCGTCTGGGTGACGCTCCTGCAGGTGCCCATGGCCATCGCAGCGGCCTACCAGGTCAACCACTTGTCCGTCGGCCTGGGATTCAGCCCCGAATCCATCACGGCCCTGGCGGTGGCGGGGATCCTCGTCTCGGTGGTTGGGGCGCGGGCCCTCGTGATCATCGGCTCCCGCATCCACATCCGTCCCCTCCTCGTGGGCTCCCACCTCTTCCTCATCGTCTTCGGAGCCATGTGGACCTGGCTCGACCTCTTCCCCGCCGCCAGCCGGCCGACCCTCGCGGCCGTGCTCTTCATTTTGAGCACCCTCTTCCTCTCCGTCTCGGGGATCGTGCTCTCCGCGCTTTCCAGCGAGCGCCTGCCCGGGAAGAATGCGGTGTCCGTCTCGGTGATGTACCAATTGGCGGGGGTACTCGCCGCGTTTTTGGGGATCGTCGCCATCCAGGTCCTCGGCCGCAGCCTCCCATGGACCGCTTGGCCGGGCATGCACGCCTATAGCCACGCCTTCGCCCTCTGGACGGCCCTGTCGGTGGGGGTATGCGCCATCGCCTTCGTGATGGTGAGCGGCCGCTTCCAGGAACTCGCCCAGGATCTTTCCCAGATCTCCCCGTCCAATCTGCTCACGGTCTTCCGCGCCCACTCGGTGAGCATCAGCGCCTCCAGCGACCCGAAGGACGTGCGCGAACTCGAGAACGTCCTCGTGTCCCCGGTGCCCGCGAGCACGCGGCTGCTGCTCGAGGCCCTGCGGAGCCCCGAGTCGCGCCTGCGGGGGGCGGCCTATCGCGCCCTCTACCAACTCCCCCGCCGCGCCGCCTTTCCCCTGGTGCGCGATGAAGCGCTCTGCGTCGATTCACCCCTGCGCAACGACGCCGTCTCTGCCCTCGGCTTCCTGCGTTTCCGGGCCTCCACGGTGGTGTTGCGACGGCTCAGGCGGGATAGCGAGCCGGCCATCGCCGCGCGGGCCTGGAAGGGGCTCCTGCGCCACGGCGAGCCCATCGACGAGACGGCCCTCTTTGCCTGTTACCGCTCCTGCCACCGGACCCTGGACCGCCTCGACATCCTCTGGGGCCTCCTCGACATCGGGCAGACGCGCCTCCTATTGAAGGCCTATGGCCATGAGATCCAGATCGCGTCCGATCCCCATTGGCACCGCACCGTGCTCGTGATGATCGCCGAGTCCCTGGGGGACGATTCCCGCATGGCGGAACTTCTCATCTTGGAGCGGGAGCGTCCCATGGCCGCCTGGCAGGAACTCCTGGAAGAACTTCCCCAAAAAATCGCCGGTTTGGATCGGGAAGACTGGCGGGGCATCCTCAAAAAATCGGGCCAAGTCGTATTGCCCGCCTCGGCCCGGCTTCCCGGCGGGCTGCGGCCCACCCAAGCCACCGGCCTCATCGGCCTTCTGCATTGTTCGCGCCTGATGGAAGGCATGAAAACGGCGTGAAACTTCAGAAAATTAGAAAGATGCAACCGGATGGATCTGGATCTATAATAAAGGCAGCGAGTCGTAGACGGGAGGTTGCCATGGGCGAGTCGGTCCCCCTGACGGAAAGCGAGCGTCGGAATAATCGGCGAATTCCCGCCTCTTTGCCGGTCACGTTCCGTTTTCTCGCCTCGGACAACCTCGAGTTTTTCGGCACCTGCATCGACGTCTCCTCCAACGGCATCCAGATGAAGACCAAGATCCCCCTTCAGGAAGGGGACCGTTTCACCTTCTCCGTCCCCTTGGGCGGTTTCGAGCGCATCTCCTACCGCGCGTGCGTCTGTTGGAGCGAGCAGAACGCCGATGCGGTGCATGTCGGTTGCCGATTTGAAAGCGCTGCCTGAACGCGCTCCCCCGCCCCCCCCCGCCCCCCCATCGAAGTTT
>JAFLEE010000120.1 GCA_017302015.1 Spirochaetota bacterium
CGACCTCGTCGAAGGCCCCGTCGGCGGTTTCGCTCTCGAAATGGTTCTTCACCCGCGACCCGACCCAGAGGGCGAAATCGCGGCCGACGAAGGCCTGGGGCGCGCGGATCTCCTTGAAGGAAGCGGTTTGGGGCTGGTCGTTGATGATCCAGCCGAAGTTTCCCGCGGGGGCGTCCCACCAGAGGAGGACGCGGTTCCATTCGTTATTCTTGAGGGGATGTTCGGCCTCGATGCGGTCGCTCTGGTCGCCGCTGCGGAAGCGCAGGACGAGATTGCGCCCCTGGTCCTTGAAGCATTCGATGGCCGTGTCGCCCCGCACGAGGTTCATGAGTTCGTAACGCGGCGCGGCTTCTCCCCACATGGGCTTAAGGTAGAAACGCAGGGTGGCGCGAGGGGGGATTTCGACGCCGGGGTAGGAGAGGCTCGCCTTCTGGTCGTAGGCCCATTTCTTGAGCAGGCCGCCGCGGCCCTCCATGCCGTCGACGAAGGTGACGCGCACCGAGACGTCGCCGGGTACGCTGCGGCCCCCGATCATCGCGCTGAGATTCTCGTCGAAGGGGATGGACAGGAGCGGCGCGGGGAGCGCGGCCGCGGGCCCCTGGGCGAAATCGACGCTCGCGGCGAGGCGTTCCACCTCGGAGAGGGAGAGTTCGCGGTCCCACACGATGAAGTCGTCCAGCACCCCCGCGGCGCCGTTTCGCCGTTCGATGGTGAGCGGCTTGGACTCCCGGCCTTCCGCCGCCCAGGCTTTCTCCACCGCGGCGACGACTTTGCCGTCGATGTGGAGTTTCATCCCGCTCCCGTGGTTCCACGTCAGGGCGAAGTGGTGCCAGGTACGGGGGGCGAGTTCGCCGCCGTACTGCTTGTCGACCAGTTTCTCCCCGTCGCGAACGAGGCGGAATTGGATGAAGCGGTGTTGGCCCCAGAAGGAACGGTAGCAATCGAAATAGCCGCCGGAGAGGGGGATGCTGAAGAATGAGAAGCGGTTGGTGTCGTTCTTCTCCCATTCGGTGCGCATCCAGAAGGCGATGGAGCCCGTTTCGTGATGGTAAGCCACCGGCCAAACGATGCGCGCGTTCTCCCCGAGAGCCAGGCCCTGTCCCCGCCGTCCGGGCACGAGGAGGCAATCGCCGCGGGTTTCCGGCGCGAGGCCCGGGGGCACCTCGCTGGGGAGGCCCTTGTCGAAGGAGGCCGAGAAGACGGGATCCGCGGGGGCGGCGAACGCGCTCGACAAGAGGAAGGAGAGCGCGAGGACGGCTCGGGGGAGGAAGGATCGCTTAGGCATGGGGTACTCCGGTGCGGGAAGAAGAAGGGTGGGCGGAACGTCGCTGGGATGCTCGTGGAATCTCGGGGCGGTCCCAATCCACGCCGAGGCGGGCGGCGGCGGGGAGGAGGGCGGCCCCGCGGGCGAGGTCTTCTTCGCCGTAGCGGGCGGGGAGGATCTGCACCTGGAGCGACCAATCCCGCGGTCCGTAGAGGCTCGCCAATCGGCGGACCACATCGACGGTGACCTGGGGGATGCGCGCGGTGAAGGGGTCGAGGAAGATCGCCTGGGGATTGAGGAGGAAAGCGAGACTCAGCGCGGCCTCGCCGATGACGAGAAAGGTTTCGCTCAAAAGTTGCGCGCTGAACTGGTCGCCCGCCTCGATGGCCGCGGTCACCATCTCGATCGTCACGTACTTGGAGCCGGGCTTGAAATAGCGCCCGACCAGGGTTCCGCCCCCCCGGGTCATGAGGTCTTTGAGGCGATCGGTCACGCGGTACAGCGGCGCCACCTCGCCGAGGGTGCCGGAGCGCCGGGTGAGATCGCCGTCTTGATGGGCGCGAACCTGCATCTCCCCCAATTCGCCCGCCCAGTGGCGCGCGCCCCGGTAAAGCGCCCCGCGGAGGAATAACCCCAATCCGAATCCCTGGCTGTGGAGATAGAGGAAATCGGAAAATCCCCGGGCCCCGCCCCAGCGGTGCTCCATGAGGGCGAGGAGGTGGGGGATATTCATGAGCTGGCAGGGCGCATCGAAGGCCCGGGCGAGTGGCGGGCACAGGTCGAAATCGCGGTCTTCAGGGAAATCGGGGGAGTGGATGATCCGCCCCTTCACGGGGTCGGAGATGCCCGAGACCGCCAAACCGACGCCGCATAGTTTGCCCCGGGGGACGTCATGGCGCGCGAGCAGGCGGCGGATTCGATTCTTGATCTCGGCAAGCCGTGCTTCGGAAGGAGCGGGCATATCGCCCAACGGTTCCTGGGCGACGATTTCCTGGCGGGCATCGACCAGGGCGATCGCCCCGTGGCGATTGAAAAGCGATACGCCGATTGAATAGAAAGAATCCGCTTTGAGCGCGAGTTGGATGGGGGGCCGACCCGTGTGGCTGGCATCCCCTTGTTCTTCCGCGAGCAAGCCCGAGGCGAGGAGGCGGGCGATGGGTTTGGACACGGCCACCTTGCTGACGCCCAGGGCCCGGGCCAATTCCACCCGACTATTGACCCTGCCCGACCACACGGCCTGCAGGGCGATGCGCTCCGTTTGGGAGTGGGTGGGATAGGGGTCGCTCAGGTTCATGTCGAGAACTTAACTTAGTGTCAGTTAAAAATGGCATATAGTCAACGAGATAGTTAATTAAATTAATTAAATTAATACATATCGATTCCCCGATGGAAGTCTGAACAACCGATTTGAAACCTTCACCTGAATGGAGCGAATGCACGCGTACAAGCACCCAATCGTGGTGGCGGGAAGCGTGTGGAAAGAGGGAACTTTTTGATAGCTCCTCGTTCGACTTTGGCGGGTCGTAAAAATGCCGGAATGCGCCCGGCCAAGGTAGGGTTCTCCGTAGGAAAAACGCGGGCGTTCCGGATGGGTGATGGCATCGATCGATTCATCGACACGCGCCCCGATGAGCGGCTCGCCGGACTCCGTTACCACGCCGGGTGCTTCCAATTGGCCATCGCGCGGGGGACCGCCAAGTTCCCGGATCATGCCGTCTGTAGGGGGTGGCGCGCCCCCCGGTGTTCAGGCCGTCCTCGGCCTCGCGCGCCGATAGGCGAGGAACGCCAGCGCGAGGAGATATCCCGCCCCTAGGAACACGAGCAGGTCGCCGATGCGCGAATACAAGGTCTCCACCCGCGCCGTGGGAAGCGAAACCATGAGCACCCGCTCCGGTGATTCGAAACTGGAAAGCCAACCCCGCAGCCTCCCATAGGGATCGATCCCCGCGGAAAGACCCATGCGCGTGGAGCGGAGGATCGAGAAACCGCCTTCGATGGCCCGTAGCGAAGCCATTTGGGTGTGGATGGGATCGATGCCCCGCCAATCGGAAGACGGAAGGGCGATGATCCCGGCCCCCAGGCGCGCGTGCTCCCTGGCGAGGCGCGGGAAATCATAATCATAGCAGAT
Source organism: Spirochaetota bacterium (assembly GCA_017302015.1). Taxonomy (GTDB): domain Bacteria; phylum Spirochaetota; class UBA12135; order COTS27; family JAFLEE01; genus JAFLEE01. Next base: position 3,393 of record JAFLEE010000120.1, read on the forward strand.
GGCGCCGGCGCTCTTGCCGAATGGGGTGGAGGCGAGTCGCGGGGCCTCGGTCCCCCGAACGGCGGGTTCCCCGGGTACGGGCTCGTGCTTCAGATAGCGATGATCCAACGCGCCGCTGGGCAGGAACCAGGCGAACTTGTTCTCGTAGCGCACGGGGTTCGAAGAGAGGGGGATGATGTAGGCCGCGACGAGGTGGATGCGCCCTTCCCGCGCGATTCCGCCGGCGCGTTCCAAGAAGGCGTCTTCGTCGGCCGCGGCGACGAGGGTCGCCCCTTCGTTCCACACGACCAGGGCGGCGCCCGACGCGGCGGCGGCGCGGGTGCGGGCGAAGAGCCCGTCTTCGATGGCGCGGATCTGCCCCGGGGAGGGGAGCGGCCCCGCGCCGAAGGTCGCGTCGGTTCCCACCGCGGCCAATCGCGCCGTCTGGACGGGGGCCGGCGCGGTTGCGAGGCGAAGGGCGCCGAACCCATGGGCGGCAAGGACGGCGAGGAGCGTCGCCATGAGAAGGCGTTTCCGCTCGGGACCCTCGACCTTCCAGGCCCGCTCCAGCGCGGCCGCCGTCCCATAGACCACCCACCCGATGGCCGCGAGGCCGCCCAGGCTCGCGAGTTGGAGGAGGGGGAGGTTGTCGAGTTGGGTGTAGGCGGCGGCGCCCCAGGAAGCGAGCGGGGTGAGATTGGGTTGGACCCACTCGGCGGCGACCATCAGGGCGGGGAAGGCCAGCACGGCGCGCCCGTCGTCCCAACGGCGCCGGAGAAGATCCCAGCAAAGATAGGGGATCGCGAAGAGGAGCCCGATGGGAACACCGAAGCCGAGGGCCGCGACGGCGGGAAGCGGTTCCGTGATGATCTTGAGCGTCGCCAATGTCCAGGCCAGCGGGAGAGCGGCCGCGAGCACGGCGCGCGGCTTCCAGCCTGGGGCCAACCTGAGGAAACGGAGGATAGGGATGGGCGCGACCCAGGCAAGCGCGCCGACGCCCCAGCGCAGGTTCGCCCCGACGATGAGGGCGAGGCCGAGTAACAGCCAGGCCCAGGCCTTCACGGGCGTCTTGATTTGCGGAACATCGGCTTGCGTTTTCATGACTGGCTCCTCATTCGATCGGCGAAGGCCCATGCGGTAGGGGATTTCATGGAATTGGATGCGATGCCGATTTGAGGCCGTGGACAAAAGCGCCCAAAAGCGATCGATCGGCGCTCTCGAAGTCAGCCCCAAAATCGCGCAGGTGGGTGAGTTGAAGCATCGCTTGGCCGTGGGCGCAGGACCAAAGCCCATAGGCGATGGTTTCCGGGCCGAGGGGCGAGGTCGAAGGAAAGGTGCCCCGTTCGATCCCGATCTTGGCCGCGCGATGGAGGCGCGTGTAGGGGTTCCCCTCGGTCAGCCCCTCGGTGGGGAGCATCCGCTGGGATCTCAAATGGGAGAAAAGGAGTAGGAAATCTTCGGGATGGGCCCGGGCGAAATGCACATAGGCGCAGCCGTATTCGATCAGCCGAAAGTCGGGGGGGAGTTCTTCGGAGACCTTTCCCAGGAAACCATCCAGTCGGACGAGGACGCCTGCGGCGAGTTCGCGGAGGAGGTCTTCTTTGCTCTGGAAATGCACATAGAGCGAGGCGGGGCTATACCCGGCTTCGGCGGCTACGGCCCGGAGCGAGACCGCGTCGGCCCCGTCTCGAATCACCAGTTTACGGGCGGTTTTGAGGATGTGGGGGCGGGTTTCGCCGCGTTTGCGTCGGGGAGCGGCCTTCATCCCTCCAGTATACCGAACAGTGTTCGGATCGTCAAGAATGGTGCCTGCGGGTTTTCACCAGCTGCCAAAATCCTAGGGATGGCCTCCCCTTTGCCAGATGGTGGGGCGGGGAGCGTCCTTATGGGTCGGGGCTTCCTGATGAGAAGCCGAGTTTACCGCGGGCGAAGACGATGGAGCAGGGCTCCCATTCGCCGAGATCCGGCGGGGTCGATCGAATCCACCCGTAGCGATCGGGAAAAGGGGCGGCATGGGAGCAGGCCCGTCAGCCGAACCTGAGAAAAGCCCCTGCTTTGCATAAGAGTTTCCCAGCCTGCCCGATGTCTTCCAGGCGCCGCAGTCGGGCTCCCTTGCGGCGCGCGGCGAGTACTCGGGCGACCGTGATGGGCCCGAGCCCGGGCACGCGCAGCAGCTCCCCGCGGGAGGCGGCATTCACATCGACGGGGAAATATTCGGGATGGAGCGAGGCCCAATGCTCCTTCGGATCGATGGCGAGGGAGAGCATCCCCTGCCCATCCACCGGGATCTCTCCCGCCTGGAAGCCGTACTGGCGCAGCAAAAAATCGACCTGATAGAGGCGGTGCTCCCGGGTGAGCAGCTCGCCGTCGCTCTGGGAGCCTTTTTCAGGCGCCTCGCCGGGGAGGCCCGCATCGCCCGTGCCCCGTTGGTAGGCGCTGAAATAGATGCGGCTCATGCGCAGCCGCCCGTAGAGGCGTGCCATGGCTTCGAGCAGGTCTCGGTCGCGCTCTTCGGCGGCGCCGACGACGAATTGGGTGGTCTGTTTGACCCCCGCGTGCTTCATGCCGGGGCCGGTCAAATGGCTGATGAGCCGTACGGGGTGGACGATATGCCGTTCGTAATCTTTGTCGGGGCATAGAACGCTAAAACTCGTACGCGTGGGCGCCTCGAAATTGAGGGAGACCGCGCTCGCCACCGACAGCGCGCTTTCGACGGCCGCGTCGGAGGCCCCGGGGATGATCTTCAGGTGCACATAGCCTCGGAAACCGTGCTTCTGCCGCAGGAGCTTCACGGCGGCGAGCATGCGGTCCATGGTGTGGTCGGCGTCGCGCTGGACTCCCGAACTGAGGAAGAGCCCCATGACGCCGCGGGTGCGCCGAAAATGCATGAAGGTGTCGGCGACTTCTTCGGGTTCGAGGGCGCAGCGGGGCCCGTCGCGACCGGCGCGAAAGGGGCAATAGCGGCAGTGATTGACGCAGGAATTGGTGAGGAGGGTCTTGAGCATGATGCCCGTGCCCCCGCTGGGGAGTTGGACGGGATAGAGCCACATGCCGTCGGGGGTCCGGCGGCGATGGTCGTCGTTGGCCTTGGTACCGCAGGCGCAGGCGAGGTCGTAGCGGGAGGCGTCGGCGAGGAGTTGGAGTTTGGAGAGGGTATCCATCGGGTCCGGCCCGTAGGGCGGGTGCTGCCGATTCTGCCCTGGCTCATGGACAGATTTTGTCCAGGAAAATCAGGTCGATGAGCGGATGGGGCACCTCGGCCCGGCGGGTTTCAAGGGCCATTCTTTTGGTTCAGGGATTGGGGTCGCTACCCCATTGGGGGGCCACGGCCGGCAGATCCAGTGGAGCGGTCTGCGGGCACTCCAATAGGAACCCCATGGATGAAAGGCGCAATTGGCGGCCCCATTCGGGCGTCGCCCGGATGCAAAGGCGGTTCCCGCGCCGTTTCAGCACGTGGGCGAGATGAAGGAGCGCGCACAATAGCGCCGTATCGCCCCGCTCCAGATCCACGAAATGGATGCGGAGGTCGCGCTTGCCGGCGAAAAGATGGCTCCGCATCCAACGGATCCACTCTTGGCTCTCCTCCCCGACGAGTTCCTTACGGCCCAAGCGGATCGAGACTTCTGCGGAGGGGGTTCTTTCCAGGCGCGGCGAAGTTCGGGGATTGGAAGTTTCGATGCACATGCCATTAGAATGCATAAACGGTGCCAAGTCGTCGGGCGTTGGAGGCGGCCCGAACGCCTGAATAACGGCTCTCGAGAGGGTCGGGCGCGTCGCGGCGGCCGTCCGATCGCAAACGCCGATGCGGGATCGCAAGGGGCTGCGATTGCGCATTCACTTCGCCCAAGGAACGCGGTTTGAAACGTAGGAAATCGGCCGCGAATCGCGGCGATCGGGAAGGCGGGATGGCGGGGGATGAGAGCGGGGAACGAAGGCGAGGGCGGGTCTAGAAGCCGCGATTGGTCGTGGGCGTCTCGAAACCGGAGCGAAGGAGTTGGACGAGGACTTCGCCGGTGCGGGGCTCCAGCACGAGCCTGCGGGCGAAGGGGCCCCCGACATCTTCGCCGGAGAGGGAGATCCCCTCTTCCGCGATCCAGCGTCGGGCGACCTTCAGGTTGGCATCGCCGGGGCTGGGGATGCGCGCGCCGTTGGGCGTGCGCAGCATGAGGGTGGCTCCCCCGAATAGTTTGAAGGAAAGTTCACGGCGCGGGACGCCGAGGCGGGCGAACTCGGAGACGAGTTTGTGGAAGGATTCGTCGACATAGCGCAGGGAGGATTCGTCGAAGGGCATGGGCCGATTGGAGCGGGAGGGGTAGATCGCATGGACCATGCCCGACACCCCGAAGGAAGGGGCCGAGGCCATCAGGGCCAGGCAGGAGCCGAGCACCGTGATGAGGGAGGTTTCGCCCCCGGTGATGATGAGTTCGCCGATGCCCAATTGGAGGGGCCAATCGAGGTTGGGGGAAGAAGGGTCGGCTAGGTAGACCTTGGCGCGCCGCGAGGAGTGAAGGGTCGTTTTGGGCGCGTGGCTCATGGAAAGAATAGGGCATAAACTATGCCAAGATTCTCGTGTCTTCCCGGGCCTTTCGGACCCTTTTCAGGCGGGAAAGCATGGAAACCGCCCCCGGGGTCGGCGGGATCGCAATCAGATTGCGAATCCGCAACGTTCCCTTCCGGGGGGTCGGCCCCCGTTTTCACGCCTGGATCGGGCCAAATAATGGGGTTGGGAGGATTCCGGTCAAATTCCTCCATGGCCGCGTCAAATCCGTCCCCTCCCGATCGGGGGGCCTTCGTGCTAACCTAGGGCATCCCCCGGAGGCCCCATGCTTCGCTACCGCCAAGTCCACCTCGATTTCCACACCTCGGGCGAGATCCCGGGCATCGGGGCCGAGTTCTCCAAGGCCGATTTCCAGAAAGCGCTGAAACTCGGGCACGTGGATTCCATCACCGTGTTCTCCAAATGCCACCACGGGCTCAGCTACCACGACACCCGTGTCGGCGTGAAGCATCCCCACCTCAAGGTTCCCCTCCTCAACCTCATGATCGAGGCGGCGCAGGAGATCGACGTGAAGACGCCGATCTATATCAGCGCCGGCCTCGACGAGGCCATGGCCTTCCGCAAGCCCGAATGGGTCGCCCGCTCAAAGGACGGCAAGGGCTTCAGCCCGCTGCGCGCCGGGTTCAAGCGCCTGTGCTTCAATTCCCCCTACCTCGATTACCTCTGCGCCCAGATCGACGAGGTCGCGGTGATGTTCCCTGGCCACGGCCTCTTCCTCGACATCATCCGGTCGAGCCCGTGCTGGTGCGATACCTGCGTCTCCGGCATGGTCGCCGCGGGGCTGGATCCGGAGAAGGACGAGGACGCCGCCCGGTACGTCGCCGTGGTCCAGGAGAAATATTTCGAGCGGACCACCGCCGCCTGGAAGGCGAAGAGCCCGAACACGACGATCTTCCACAACGCCGGGCACATCACCAAGGGCAACCACGGGGTGCTGGCCTATAATAGCCACCTCGAACTCGAGTCGCTGCCCACGGGCGGCTGGGGCTACGACCATTTCCCGGTCTCGGCGAAATACACCGGCACCACGGGCATGGATTTCCTCGGCATGACCGGGAAATTCCATACCACCTGGGGGGAGTTCGGCGGGTTCAAGCGCCCGGCCGCCCTCGATTACGAGTGCGCGGCCATGCTGGCCTTCGGCGCCAAATGCAGCGTGGGCGACCAGCTCCACCCCTCGGGCAAGATGGACGAGTCCACCTACCGCATCTTGGGCGAGGCTTACGGGCGGGTCGAGCGCCTCGAGAAGTTCATCGACGGGGCCAAGCCGGTGGCCCCGGTGGCCGTGCTCAGCGTGGAATCCCTCGACGCCGCGGGCGTCGGCTCCCACGCCGATGTGCTGCCGGACGAGGGCGCCTGCCGGGTCCTCCTGGAGGGGCAGGTGCCCTTCGAGGTCATCGATACCGGGGCCGATTTCGCCAAGTACCGCCTCCTCATCCTGCCCGATTCCGTCCGCCTCGATGCGGGTTTGGCGGCGAAGGTCAATGCCTTCCTCGACCGGGGCGGGCGCCTCCTCTATTCCCACAAAAGCGGCATGGAGGCCGGGGCGGACGCCTTCGCCCTAAAGACTTCCATGAAGGCCCTCGGCGAGAGCGAATGGAAGCCTGATTACATCCTCCCCCTCGAGGCGCTGAAGGATCCCGTGGTCAACACGCCCTTCGTGGCCTACGAGAAGGCCATGCGCGTGGATGCGGGCCGGGGCCGGGTGATCGCCGAGGCCTGGAAGCCCTATTTCAACCGGGCCTGGAACCATTTCTGCTCCCACCAGCACACCCCCTTCGAGAAGAAGGCCGATTACCCCGCGGCCGTGCACGAGGGGAATACCGTCTATTTCGCCCACCCCATCTTCACGCTCTACCGGAAATTGGGCCAGCCGCTCTACAAGAACCTCGTGCTCCAAGCGCTGCGCCTGCTCCTCGGCGGGCGCCTACCGATCGAAGGGACTCTCCCGTCCACCGCACGGACCTCCCTCATGGAGAAAGGCGGGAAACTCCACCTGCATCTCCTGCACGCCGTGCCGGTGAAGCGGGGCGAGTCTCCCTACAATAGCCGGCCCGTCGAGATCATCGAAGACGAGATCCCGCTGCACCAGGTCGAGCTCATCCTCGAAACCAGCCTGAAGCCGAAGAAGGCGACGAGTTATCCGGATGGGGCTTCGATCCCGCTGAAATCCCTGCCCGATGGGCGCGTCGGCCTGTCGGTGGATGTGGTGCGGACCCACCGGCTCCTCGTTTTGGAGTAGGACAGCGCGAACATCGGAAAATGTCCCCGCGCATGGCGGGGAGGACGGACCATGGGAAAGTTGAAGGATCTTCCGATCCTGCTGGGCATCCTTCTCCTGGGTCCGATCGCCTACCTGGCGTCGACGGGGATGGATGGGATTGCGAGTCCCGCCCATGCCCTCGACCTGCTGCGGCCCGTGATGCGGGGGCCCTTCGGGGTCTTCGGGTTCCTCTTCGGCAACGAGCCCGCCGTCATTCGCCGGGTCCAAGGCGCGCCCTTCGTCGCCTCGATCTTCGCCACCACGGGTCTCGCCGTCGGTCTCTTGGCCGGATTCGCCCTCGCCAAAAGGCGATTCGTGTGGCGATTGTTTTTCTTCCTATTTGTCGTGGCTTGGGTCGTCATGGGCGCCTATTGGGTACAGCTCGAAGCGCGACTGCGGGCGCTTCCCCGCCTCAATACGATCCAATTATTCCGGGTGGCGGAAGCCGGCAACGGAACCGTTCGATTCGAGGAGGGGTCGACGGGCATCCCTTGCGATCCGACGCCGGTCCTAAAGGACGACGAGATTTCCTACGTCGAATGCTGGAACGACGGGCCCAACCAGTCCGGGCTGCGCCTGAGGCCCGTCCCGGGGGCGATCCAAAGGCTCAACGCCCTACGGGAGCGGGAACCCGGGGCCCGCTTCGCCATCGTTTTGGACGGCCGCTACCGGGGAACTTGCGATTTGGGGGACCGGTGGCGGGGGGGCTTCTTCAAACTCTGGGGCTTCCCGAAGTTCCGCGAATGCGAGGCCTGCCGGAAAGCGCTCAAGTGGTAGGCCGATCCCTTTCTAAAAATCGCGAAGCGCGATCGGGAATCGACGAACTTCGCGGCGGTCGGGGACGCAGCGGGAACAGGCGCGGGGGGATGGGATGGAAGGGGGCGACGCTTCCGGCTTAGGGAAGTTTTGAGCCGAAGGGTTTCCAGCGGCCCGCCTCGGGGCCGTAATCCACCATGAATGAAATCTGCCCCGTGCGGGCGTCCATCAGGAAAAAGGCAGTGCCCCCGCGGCGTTTTTCCGCGCGGAATTGGTAGGGCCCGGGGCCATCCGCGGGGGGCCCGTAGGCATTCCAGACCCCAGGCTGCGGCCCATAATCGAGGAGATAGTGCACCTGGCCATGGGCGAGGTCCACGGCGAAGAAGGCGCGTCCGTCCTCCCGGGGGAGGACGGCGAAGCCCAAGGGCCCGTTGGTGGCCGCGGAAAGACGCTTCCCGAATGGGATCCACCGACCGATGTCGGGGCCCCCATCCAATTGGTAGCGCAATTCGCCCGTGGATTGGGAGAGCGCATAGAAGGCCGTGCCCTGCGGGCGGCCTTCGGTGGCGAAAAGCCAGGGGCCTCCCTCGGCGGCGGCCCACAGGCTCGCCACCCAAAGCGCGGCCGCGAGGGCGGGGAGTCGTGCGGTGAATCGTCGCGGGCGGCCGCTCACGCCGTCCACTCGCCGCGCAGCACCGTGACGGCCGGGCCGGTCATGAAGAGGTGCCCGAAGCCGTCCCACTCGATCTCGAGGTCGCCCCCGAGGAGGTGCACGGCGACCTTGCCCAATTCGCAGCGGCCCGTCTTCATGGCCACCGCGACGGAGGCGCAGGCGCCGGTGCCGCAGGCGAGGGTCTCGCCGCACCCGCGCTCCCACACGCGCATGGTGAGTTCGTGCCGCCCCTCGACGCGGATGAACTCGACGTTGGTGCGGTTGGGGAACACGGCGCGCTCGTTCTCGACGCGCTTGCCCTCGCCGTGGTAGTCGAAGTCGTGGCGGTCGACGAAGCGCACGGCGTGGGGGTTGCCCATGCTCATGAAGTGGTAGTCGGCCCCGTCGATGCGCGCAACGTGGACACCGGAGGCCCCCATGGGCGCCCGGGCGACCGCGAGGTCGCGGCTGACGACGGCGGGCACGCCCATGTCG
>JAFLEE010000121.1 GCA_017302015.1 Spirochaetota bacterium
AAGGCGGTTCGACCGTCACCCTTTATCAAAAGGGTGAAAGGTGTTGGGGAATCAATCAAGGATTTTTGATTGGTGAAGGGAGGGAACTTGGGGGGCGGGAAATGCATTCGTGCCGCGGCGAGAGGGATGGGTGAAGGGCGGTATTGGGCCCTTCGTCATCAAGATGCCTGTCGGTTTGAATGACGCGGGGAGGATTTCTTTTAAGGGATTTTTAGAACGAGACGTTTAGGCCGAGGAGGGGGAGGATCGGGAGGCCGCCGACGGGGGTGCGGGGGGCGGGTTTGCCCACCATGTCTTCGGTGAGGCCGGTCGATGGGTAGCGGTAGGAACTGACGTTGGTGTGGCCGAAGGCGAATTGCACGTTCCAGATGTCGAGGTAGACGCTCAGGTCGATCTGGTGGGGCAGGTGCCAGGTGTAGTCGAAGCGCACGTCCAAGGTGAATTGGGTGGGATAGCGCGCGGAGAGGGGGTCGTCGGAGTTTTGGATGCTCAGGGCCCCCGTGTTCGAGTTCTTGGTGACGATGCGGTCGGTGTAGGGCTTGCCCGAGGAGAGGTTCATGCGCACCCCCGCCTTGAACCGCTTGGGCACGATATCGTAGGAGGCGATGAGGATGAGGTTATGGGTGACGTCCTGGGAATAGGGCCGCCAGGCGCGCGCCAGGTTGGTGTAGTCCATGCCGTTATTCACGAGCAGGTTGGTGCTCGTGTACGAATTGGGGGCGGTGGCGTAATCGAAGCGCTCCGAGCGCGAGAGGGAATACGAGACCCAGCCGAAGAAGCCCTTCGCCATCTGGCGCCGCAAGAGGACTTCGAGGCCGTAGGCCCGGCCAAGGCCGGTGCCGAGGAAGCGCGGATTACTCACCTCGGACGGGAAGAAGAAATCCCAGCTGGGGTTCGGGAGGATCTGGTCGCGCAGGTCCTTGTAATAGGCCTCGACCTTCGCCTCCCACGGCCCCGCGGCGACGCGCACCCCCGCGTCGTAATGGAGGGCCCAGCCGCTGGTGAGGTTGGTGTCGCCGTAATTGGTGGCCACGCTCTCGAGGCTGGGGAGTTGGGAATACTTGCCCACCTTGGCGAATACGTCGACGAAGCGGCTGGGGCGGAGAGTGAGGGCGAGCCGCGGGTCGAGGTCGAATCTCGGGTTGACGCTATTGTAGGTGGCGCGCAGCCCGGGGGTGATTTCGACGGGGCCCAGGGTGAAATCGCCCTCGAGGTAGGCGGCGGCGACGTGGCGGGTGGAGGAGAGACGGTTCGTGACCACCTTGGGGTTGAGGAAGTCCTGGAACCGGGCGGCGGCGCCGGTGAACGAATTGGTATTGGTGTTGGTGGAGGGGATGAACGAGGCCGCGGTGAGCGGGTTCGCCTCGTAGCTGTATTCCACGCCGAAGCCGAGGGCCGCGGACTTCCCCAGGGCGAGGGCCCCGTCGTCGACGACCGAATATTTCTCGAGCCAGGAGGTCCCGAAATCGATCCCCTGGAGGGTGGTGCTATTGGAGGCGAAATAGCGGAAGGCGGTGGCCGTATTGCGGAGGGCCTTCCCGCGGTGGCGCCAGACGAGGCCCTCCGTGTCCCACAGGCTCGCCGTGTCCAGGGAGACGGAGAAGACGTTGCTGCCGCCCTCCGGATCGGGGAAGCGCTCGGCGTTGAGGGTGAGGGCATCCTTGGAGAGGATGCTGAAGGCCGAGACGGTGTCCTGCGGGCTCGGGGTCCAGTCGAGTTTGACGTTGGCATCGTAGAAGAACGGGATGGTATCGAAGCCGGAGAGCAGGCTGCGGATGGCCGCCAGGGGCCCGGTGGAGGGGAGGGCCTTGATGATCCCGAGGTAGAACTCGTAATAGGTGCGCCGGCCGCCGAAGGACAATTGGAAATAGGGCCCCAGGGGGATGGAGAGATAGCCGCCCGCCACCGCCAGGTTCCCGTCGAGTTCGCCCTTGAGGCGGCCCTTGTCGTAGGAGGTGCGCGACATGAGTTCGATGACGGCCCCCTGGCTATTGCCGAAGCGCGACGGGAAGGCGCCGGGGTAGAAGTTCACGCTCTCCAGGGAACTGGAGGGGAAGACCGAGTAGAACCCCAGGATATGGAACGGATTCCCGATGCGCACCCCGTCGTAGGTATAGAGGAGATCCGCCCGGTCCCCGCCCCGGATGTAGAGATCGGACCCGAAGGAGCCGGTGGGGGCGACCCCGGGGAAATTCATGAGCCCGCGCAGGATATCGCCCCCCGTGCCCGGGATCGATCTCGCCTCCGCCGCGGTCATGACGCTTCGGGAGAGGTCATCCACGCGGCCGCCCGCGGCGACCTCCACGGCCTCAAGGGTGCGGGTGCGTTCCGCCCCCCGCCCCGAGGCGACCGGTTCGATCCACACGAGTTCCCCGCTGCGCTCGTCGATCTGGAGGATCTGGGAACTGGAGCGCCCGCGGATGACCACGTCCACGGCGTAATTCCCGTTCGTCAACGGGAAGCTTGTCTTCCCCGGATCGAGGGGGGAGGCGAGGTTTCCGGCCTTGTCCGCCACGAGGACCAGGTCGAGCCCCTTGAAGAGCACGGTGGTGTCGGCCTCCGGCATCCGCAACCGGAACTGGAATTCCCGCGGAAGCCCGTTGGTTTGGGCGGCGAGGAAACCCAGAAGGGCGAGGAGGGGGAAAAAAAGGCCGGGGCGCATCATCGGAAGCGGGGTGGGTTCTGGTATCAAGGTGCCATCGGCGGGAGGGAAAGACAAATCGACCGTTAATGGAATGATTTCGGCGGAAGCGGGGCCCGCGGGATCTTCACGATTCCCCGGCCGCGCCGAGCGGCCCCGCCCCGGGGGACGCGGGGATCGTCCTCCCGTGGAGCCGGAACTCCCGGGGCGCCATGCGGGTTTGCCGGCGGAACCACCGGGAGAAATAGAACTCGTCCTCGAAGCCGAGTTCGTGGGCGACCTCGCGGATGGGAAGGTCGCTGGCGAGGAGGCGCACCCGGGCCCGGTCGGTCAGGCGCTCGGCCAGCCAAGATTTCGGGGACCGCCCCAGGGCTTTCCCGAAATCCCTCGAGAAGGCCGCGGCGTTGCGCCCCGCGGCCCGGGCCAGTTCGGCCACGGTGAGATTCGCGCGCAGTTGGGTTTCCACCCGGTCGAAGACGGGCTTCCAGGAACCCAGGCGCAGGCGCTCTTCGCGCAGCGCGGGCGCCGCGGGAAGGGGCAGGCGTGAAAGCCTCGCCCAGATCTCCGCGTGGAGCGCCGGCACGCAGGCGGCTTCCGCGAGCCGGATCCCCGCGGGCCAGAACGCGCCGCGCGGCGGCTTCCAGGTCCCCAGATCGCGGACACGGTCGATATGGAGGTAGCGGTCCATGCCGGGAAGCCACTCGCATTGGAGATGGGCGTAGCCCTTCACCACCCGGCGGCGGCACCCGTAATCGAAAGTCTGGCCGGCCGGGATGAACCAGACATGCCCGCCCAGGAGTTCGGTGCGGACCTTATTGCCGATGACAAAAGCATCCCCCTCGCGCATCCAGTACAGCCGGTGGAAGGGGGAACGGACCCCGGGATGCCGCCAATGGGCATCGGAATCCAATTCCCCCAATTCGAGGATGACCAAGTTCATGCGGGCCAAGAGGACGGGAGATTCCGGGGTGGGACGGATCATGGTTTTCTTCATTATATTACCGTTTCGTGCCCGAGACGATCTAGGAGCCTGTGTGATTTATTCTTTTTTACCGGAATCCCAGGAAGAACCCGCTCTAAACGCGTGACGACGCTAAGGTACACGTCCTCCGTTGGGTGAATCCGGCAAAAATCCCCTTGTCCTTTATAGAATGAAGTCACCCCACCTTCTAGCCGATCCCATCGGCTAGAAGGTGGGAGGGAATCTCCGCAGCGCGACGGCCCGAGGAAATCCCGATGCGCTTCTCCGGATTATTTCGGATCGAGTTATAATCTTCCCTAGGAATTCGCCGGTGCCCGCCAAAGGATCATTTTTTAGGATCGCGCCCATTTGGGACGGGGAGACGATCGTTTGGTACCAGGTGCTCTATAGCGGGATTCGCTGGGCCATGGCCCTTGCCGTCTTCCTCCCCGTCGCGTCGGCGTGGTTCGTTCTCACCTTCCTGGTCGCCTCGAGGCCCCTCGACCCCTTCGCGAAATGGATCTCGCGGACCATGATCCGCGCCGCGGGGGTGCGGGTGCTCGTGGAAAATCCCCCTCCCGCTTCCCTAGGAACCCGGCTTTACGTGGGGAACCACGTGAATATCTTCGACGTCTTCCTCTATTACGGTTGGCTTCCCGGCTACGTCAAAGGGGTGGAATTGGAGGACCATTTTCGCTGGTTCCTTTACGGCCCGATCATCCGGCGTTTGGGCAATATTCCCCTCAGCCAGAAGAATCCCCGCGCCGCCTTGGCGAGCCTGGGGCGCGCCCGGGAAGCCCTCGCCCGGGGCACTTCCCTCATCATCCTCCCCGAGGGGCAGCGCACCCTCACCGGCGATTTCATGGAGTTCAAGACCGGAGCCTTCCGCCTGGCCAAGGGCGCACCGGCGACCCTGATCCCGGTCTTTATGGATGGGGCCTGGAAGATCGCCCGCCGCGGCAGCCTCTTCATCCGGCCGGGGATCGTGCGGCTGCGCTTCGGCGACCCCCTCGTTCCCGAGGCGACCTTGCACCAAGAGCCCCATGAACTGCGCGACCGGGTGCTGGCCGAACTACGGCGCCTTCGCGACGTCAGGCCACCCAGCAAGTTCCCATGACAAGTTTCCCGCCGCACGCCGCGGCCAGAGGGGGTATTCGTGCGGTTGATTCCTGATTTCCATCATCGACGGCTCGCCGGGCCCGTACTCCTGGTCGGGCTCCTCGCCTCCGTTTTCCTACCCGCCGAAGCGCCCGCGGGTTATTCACGGCTCTGGGCGGACGAGTTCGAGGGCCCGGGCTTGGATACGAAGGCGTGGACCTTCCGCAGCGGAAAGGCGGGGGAAGGCCTCGCGCTCCCCGAGAACGTCTTCGTCTCCAACGGGAGCCTTGTCATCCGCCTCCGCAAAGAGGCCGATGGGGCCCCCGCCAGCGGGGGCGGGGCCATCAGTCTTCGAACTTTTTCCTCGGGTTGGTTCGAGACGGCCGTCTGGTTGGATACGACCCCCGGCTGGCATGAATCCTTCTGGACGACTTGGACGACGAATATCGGCCTGCGCGAAGAAGGCAAGCGGTCCCTTGGCGGCCTCGAACTCGATATCTTCGAGCATTACGGGAGCCACGACGCCCACGCTTTCACTTACGGGGCCATCGAGTGGTGGCCCGTGAAGGGCGATCTGGCCCGCGCCTATCCGGTGGTCGCCGACGACCTTCGGTCCGCGGCCCAGGTCTTCGCCATGGAAGTGCTCGAAGGGGCGGTCGCTTTCTACCGCAACGGGGCCCTCCTCTCCGTGCATCCCCTCGTGCTCTCCAATTACAATCCGTTCCATCTCTGGTTGGGGTGCATCCCGAAATCAGGCCCGCGTCTCTCCGGTGGCGTCGTGCGCTATGATTATGTGCGGGTCTCCTCCCTCGATCCCTCGCGGCGCATGGAGCGCTTGGCCCTCCTGCGCTCCAACGAACTGCTCGGCGCGGGACCTGCGCCCAAGGCCGCCTCCCTATGGCTCGAGGCGGAGGACCTTCCCCGCCTCGGCGCGTGGACGGTGGAACGCAAGGATGGCGCGGTGCTCCTGCGGGGCCAAACCACCCGCCGGGAGGACCGCCCCCGCTCCGATTTGGAGGCCGGCGGCCGCATCGCGCTCCCCGAGGCGGGTCCATGGCACCTCTGGGTGCGCTCCTATGACCAGACCAAGGAAACCGGCAAACGCCGCTTCCGCCTTCGCCTGGGCGCGGCCCTCTCCAAAACGGTCTTCGGCACCCACGGGAAGAACGGCCTAGCGTGGGAAGACGGCGGCGTGTTCGAACTCGGCGCCGGATCCCTCGACCTCGTCCTCGAGGATGAGGGCCAATACTATGGCCGCTGCGACCGCATCCTCCTCACCCGCGATCCCGCCTTCGTTCCAGATGGCACGGGCCTCCCGGCCAACACCAACGCCCAACCGTGAGCGTCGAAGAAATCCGCGCCCGTTTGGCGGCCCAAAGGCCCCGCATCGAGGCCCGAGCCGACCTCACGCGCCGCCTGCGCGCCTTTTTTGAACGTCGGGGCTTCCTCGAGGTGGAAACGCCCCGCCTCACGGCCCATGGCACCTGCGAGCCCTATATCGAACCCTTCATCACTTCCTTGGAGGACGACCGGGGGAAGAACCGGGTCGCGAGCCTCATCCCATCCCCCGAGATCCACATGAAAAAACTCGTGGCATCGGGGTATGAGCGGATCTGGGAACTCGCCCGCGTGTTCCGCAACCACGAGCCCCTGGATTCTCCCTGGCATAACCACCAGTTCTCTCTGTTGGAATGGTACCGCCGCGGCGAGCCCTATGAAACGATCATGGAAGATGCCCAGGCCCTCATCCTGGAACTTGCGGGGCGCGATCGCCTGGATTGGAACGGCCGTGGCCTCGATCTGTCGGTTTTCGAGCGCCTCACGGTCCGCGAAGCCTTCCGCCGCTTCGCTGGCATCGACTTCGACCGCGAATTGGCGGAAGGCCCCGAGGGCTATTGGGGGGGGATCCGCCGCTTGGCCGAGCGCCTGGGGCATGGGCGCCAAGAAAGCTTGGATGATGCCTTCTACCTCCTCTTTCTCAATCATGTGGAACCCGGCCTCGCGGCCCAGGACCATCCGGTCTTCCTCCATGAATACCCCGCCTTCCAGGCCGCTTTCAGCCGCCTCGGACCGGATCCCCGCTATGGCGAGCGCGTGGAACTCTATTTGGCCGGGGTGGAATTGGGAAATGGCTATGGCGAACTCGTGGATGGAGAGGAACAACGTAAGCGTTTACAGGAGGGCAACCAGATCCGCGCCCAGCGCGGCGTTCCCGTCCTTTCGATGGATCCCGATTTCCCCCAATTCCTGCCCGAGATGGGAATGACCTCCGGCATGGCCATCGGATGGGACCGCTTGGTGATGTTGCTCACCGGCGCAACCTCGATTGACGAGGTCCTCCTCTTCCCCGACCGGGAAATTTTTGCGCGCCCTTCTTGACGATCCACCGGAAAGATCGTGTTATAATCGAAGCTCACTCCGGTGGCGGTCCGGATCTAAACAAAAATGGCACCTCTACTCGACAAGATCATCGGCACCCGGGTCGCGGGCGTTCGCGTTTGGAGCATCTCGCTCAAGATCATCGCGATCTTCACCCTCTTCCTGCTCGTCAGCAATTTCACCACGAACAGCATCAATCTGCTGTTCAACCGGGCTTCGCTGCTCAAGATGGCGAAAGAACTCCTGGTGAAAGACCTCAAAGAGTTCTACAACTTCTCCGAGAACCAGTTCGACCTCTATAGCCTCGAGAAAGACCTGCCCAAGGCCGTCTCGCTCCTCGAGAAGAAGGCCGGCCGCGACCTCACCAAGCGCTACTCGATGATGGCCGGCGTGAAGCCCGACGGGTCCCTGCTCTTCCAATCCGTCCACGACGGCCGCCTCACCGGCTTCGACGACGAGAAGGCGCTGCGCCACATGGAGAGCGCCCGGGCCAGCGACACCAGCGAGGGCTTCCTCACCTTCGAGGCCGAGGGCCGCTCCTATTTCGGCGTCTACAAATACAACGCCAATTGGAATTGCTTCCTGCTGCGCGCCGAAGAAGAGGGCGAGTTCTACCGCGATTCCACCATCATCTTCTGGAAGGTGACGATCCTCATCCTCATCATCACGCTGCTGTGCACCGCGGTGGGCGTCTACCTGCTCTCCGACATCCTGCGCTTCGTGCGCGCCATCACCCAGTCCATCATGGTGATGACGAAGAGCCAGAAGATGGAGCTCATCGACCTGAAGGGCGCGGTGAACGACGAGATCACCTACCTCGGCATGGCGTTCAACTCGCTCTCCTCCTCCATCGATAACCTGGTCGACATCTTCCGCCGCTTCGTCTCCCGCGACGTGGCGCTGCGGGCCTACGCCGAGCGGCAGATCTCCCTCGACGGCGAGCCGAAAGACCTCGCCATCCTCTTCTCCGACATCAAGGGCTTCACCACGATGACCGAGGCCCTCGGCACCGACATCATCAAACTCCTCAACCTCCACTACGACAAGGCCATCCACGCCATCTTCCAGAACGACGGCATCATCGGCAGCATCATCGGCGACGCGATCCTCGCCGTCTACGGCGCCGTGAACTCCCCCGGCCAGAAGTCGATGCAGTCCATCCAATCGGCCTACCAGATCATCGAGGTGGCGCGGCAACTCCGGCTCAAGATGATCGAGCGCCAGGAAGAGCTGGTGAAGCACCAGGGCCCCCTCACCCCCGCCCAGCAGCTCGTCTTCAAGGCCGTGCTCATCGAGGTCGGCGTCGGCATCGACGGCGGCGAGGTGTTCTACGGCAACATCGGGAGCAACGAGCGCATGACGAACACCGTCATCGGCGACAACGTCAACAGCGCCGCCCGCCTCGAGGGCCTCACCCGCGTCTACAAGGTGCCCGTCATCTGCTCCGAGTACATCAAGAAAGACATTGAGAAGAATTGCCCCGACCACGGCATCCGCTTCCTCATCCTCGACATGGTGCAGGTGAAGGGCAAGACCACCGGCAAGCTCGTCTATTGGCCCGTCCTCGAGAAGGATCTCGACGACGCCCAGCGCGAGCAACTCCCTAAATTCGAAGAAGCGATCGGACTCTACCTGAAGGGGCAATGGGCCAAGGCGAATAAAATCTTCGCGACGCTCGACCTGCCGCCCGCGCCCATGTTCAAGGAGCGCACCCTCGGCAAGGCCCCCGCCAAATGGAACGGCATATGGGAAATGAAGACAAAGTAGGCAAAGACCTCGTCGTCAGCCGGCGCGCGTTCCTGCGCGACGACCTCGAGGCGGTGGGCCACGCGGCGAACCTCTACAACCTCGAGAAAGAGTTCACCAAGACCCGCAAGAACAGGCGCACGACGTTCTTCTTCGTGCTGCTGGGCTTCACGGCGGGGCTCGTGCTCGGCGCCATCGGCATCGGTTTCTACGTGTTCTCCAGCAGCCGGGTCGTCCCCGTCGACATCAAGGACTTCCAGGACGAGCGGCTTCGCGACGTGCTGCGCCAGCAGAGCCGGGGCCAGAACGCCGGGGCCAACCTCGAGCAGGAACTCGCCGGGCTGCGCGAAGAAAAAGAGGGCCGCGTGCGCGCTGCGCGTTCCACCGCCGTGCGCGAACGCGAAAGCCTCGCCGGCATGAGCTTAAACGCCGAGGAGCGCCGCAAGAAACTCGCCGAGATCGCCGCCCGGGAACAGGGCTCCCTCGAGCGCATCGAGGCCGAGTACGGGCCGCGCATCGCGCAGAAAGAAGAGGCGCTTAAGAACGCGGGCACCGGCGTCAATCAGGGCCTCGTCGAGGCCGCCCAGCGCGATGAGAGCCTGCTCGCCAGCGGCGATAAGCTGAGCGCCATGCGCCTGAAGGCCGCCCGCGACACCTACGAAGAGCGCATCCGCCGCATGCAGGTCGCCCACGACCTCGATATCAAGAACCTGATCGCCCTCTATAATCCGACCTTCGCCGCCGGCGACCGCACTTTCCCGGTGATGAGCGCCCCGGCCCCCTCGGTGCAAGACGTCACCCCGCGCCCCTGGGACCGCCAATTGGCCACCGAAGCCGGCGTCTCCCCGGAGGAGCTCGCGAAGCTGCGCCGGGAACTCTCGAACCAACTCGTCCTGGTGCGGCGCTTGCGCCAAGTGTCCTACCTGAACTCGGTGCCCGGGGTGCTCGAACGCATCGATCGCCTCACCCTTTCCATGGTCGAGGGATACGAATCCCTCTGGGAGCGCCTCAATGGCGCGCTGCGGCGGCGCGTTCAGGCCGTGGGCGCCTACGAGACGGCCATGGCCAGCTATTCCCGCGAGAAGAGCGATAACGGCTATGTCCTCGACGCCCGCGATCTCGGCCGCATAGCCGTCTACCTCGCCCCGCTCTACCAACAGAGCGCCTCCGGCGGTTCGGCCCTGGTCTACCGCAGCGAAGACGAGACCATCGGGAAGATCGAGTTCTTCCAGGCCGATGGCCGCACCTTCGGCCGACTCGTCGAGACGAACTCCGGGAAAAGCCTCCAACCCTTCGACCGCATCCTCGTCATCAAGAAATGAAGAAACCGGATAACCCCATGCGCGTCCTCTTCCTGATCCTCCCCCTGCTCCTGCTCCCCCTCGCCGCCGATACCCCGTGGTCCAATTGGGGCTTCTCCCTGGGCGCCACCCGCACCGAGGGAGATCTCACCATCGACCGGGTGACCTCCCCCTCCGGCGCTGAGTTCGAGGTCACCCACCGCCTCGACCTCCAATCCGGCGATATCGACCGCATCAACCAGATGCAGGCCATCTTCGGCAAATGGAGCCTCATCAAGCTCCGCGGCGTCGCCTACATGGTTGACGGGGTCAAGGTCGACGCCTCCCTCACGCCCGAGAGCATTGTCTACAGCAATACCGACTTCAAGGACAAGCTCCCCGCCGGTATCGCCTTCTCCTATATCGGAGCGCTGGCCTTCGATTTCCGCCTGCTGCAATCGAACATGTTCGTGCGCATCCAGGGCGTCTATAACGGCGAAGAGGCGCTTCTCAAGAAACTCGACGAGGCCGCCGCCAATCCGCTGCTCTATGTCCGCAAGAACGATGCCAATTATTTCGGCGATCGCCTCACCCGCCTCGAGAACGAGATGATGGAGATGGTCGTGGAGATGCGCTCGAACAACCTGGCCGCCCACGCGGCCCTGCTGGCCGAACTCGAAGCCACCCGCCGGGGCGCCTTCGCCTACGCCCTCTCGGCGAGCCCGAAGGCCTACGACGCCAAGCTCATCGCCGGCGTGCTCGCCGCCCGCAAGGCCGACCCCAAGTTGCCCCTCAAAGACATCGCCGAGAAACTCCGGAAAGACGGCGTGAAGGCCTCCGATAAGGAGATCGCCCTCGTGCTGGCCCTCTGGTTCAACGACAAATAGCCCCCCTGGAAGCCAAGCCCTTCTTCGAGGCCCTCGTCGCCCGGGGGCAGGCCGCTTCCTTCGTCTTCGATGGGGGCGAGGCCGACCGCGGAATCCCCAAAGACGTCTTCCTGCGCGGCGGGAGCCTGCGGCTGCATTATTGGTCCGAGACCAAACGGTCGATCGTCGAGGTCGACGCGGCGAAGATCCGCTCCATCGACGGCGCCCCTCCGGAGGGCGCCCTCGGCGGCCCCGAAACGCCCGTGGGCGGGGATGGACGATTCATCTTCACGGTGGGCGACCTCTCGCGCCGCCTCAAGCGCCACCTGGAAGACGGCACCTTCACCAATATCTGGGTGGCGGGGGAGGTGTCGAACGTCACCTACCACGCCTCGGGCCATGTCTACCTCACGCTGAAAGACGAGTTCGCGGCCATCGATTGCGCGCTGTTCCGGGGCAAGGCGACGAAACTGAAGTTCCGCCTCGAGAAGGGCCAGCAGGTCGAGGCGTTCGGCAACGTGGGGATGTACGAGAAGCGCGGGTCCGTGCAGCTCCTCATCGACCGGGTGATCCCGGCGGGGCAGGGCGAACTCCAGGTGGCCTTCGAGCAGATGAAGAAGCGCCTCGAACTCGAGGGGCTCTTCGACCCCGCCCGCAAACGGCCGATCCCCGGCCACCCCGCGGTCGTGGGGATCGTCACGAGCCCCACCGGGGCCGCCCTGTTCGACATGCTGCGCACCACCAAGGTGCATTTCCCGCGCCTCACCATGCTCCTCTACCCCGCGAAAGTCCAGGGAGACGGCGCCGCGGAGGAAGTGGCGCGCGCCATCGCCCTGGCGAACGCCGATGGCCGGGCGGAGGTGCTCATCGTCGGGCGCGGCGGCGGCAGCGCCGAAGACCTCTGGACCTTCAATGAAGAGCGCGTGGCCCGCGCCATCGCCTCCAGCGCGATCCCGGTGATCTCCGCCGTCGGGCATGAGGTCGACTACACGATCGCCGATTTCGCCGCGGATTGGCGTTGCGCCACCCCCACCGCCGCCGCTATTCGGCTTCTTCTTTTTCAGAATCGTCGGCAACGGAGCGAGGTGAATGTCTTT
>JAFLEE010000122.1 GCA_017302015.1 Spirochaetota bacterium
GGGCAAGGCCGGCGGCGGGGCGGGCACGCCCTTGCCCTCGCCGAGGGCGGCTTCCAGCGCCGCCACGATCGCCCCGTACATCGCGAGGGTGGCGGCGGGGGCTTCGGTGGCGTCGAGCACCCGCCAGGGGGCGTCGGGATGCTCGGTGCGCACGAGCATGCGGGCGTAGAGTTCGAGATATTTGTCATAACGACGGTGGCGGCGCCAATCGTCCTTGGCCACGCGCCAGGAAGTGTCCTCGTCCGCCTCGAGGCGCGCCAAGCGTTTTTTCTGCTCTTTGCGGGAGATGTGGAGGAAGAACTTGAGGAGGACGGCCCCGTCGGCGACGAGGAGGCGCTCGAAATCCACCAGGTCGTCTAGGTGGCGCGCCCAGGCGTCGCGGGAAAGGTCTTTGGAGATTCGCTCCTCGGCGATCTGGTGGAAGGGGCCCCGATCGTAGAGGGCGATCTGGCCGCGGGCGGGTGTGCGCATCCACTCGCGCCAGAGGCGGGGCCTGCGGCGTTCCTCGTCGGTGGGTTCATGGACCGTATGGAAGGTATAGCCCCGCGGATCGAGGGAATCGATGAGGTTGCCGATGAGGGTGCCTTTCCCCGCGGCGTCCCATCCCTCGAAATAGATGAGGACGGGGAGGTTCCGTTCCCGGGCCTCGCGCTGGAGTTCCCCCAGGCGCAGGCCGAGGCGCCGACGTTCCTCGCGGTATTGTTCTTTTGGAATTTCGGGGAGCCGGGGGACTTCTTCAAGCATGGGGGCCTCGCGGGGTGGGAGCATCAGTCATGGGGGGGCGCCTCGTCTTCGGCCAGTTTCCGGTGGACGGTCTTGCGGCCGAGGCCGAGGATTTTGGCGGCTTCGCTCTTGTTCCCGCCGCACCAGCGGATGGTCTCCTCGATGACGCGCAGTTCCACCTCTTCCATCGGGGTGCCCAGGGGGATCGTGATGAAGGCGTCGCCGGAGGCGCCCCCGCGGAACGATTCCGGGAGGTCGCCCAGGGCGATCTTACCCGTGGTCGAGAGCACCACCAATTTTTCGATGAGGTTCCCCAATTCGCGCACGTTCCCCGGCCAGGCGTAGTTTTCGAGGGCGGTGAGGGCGGCCCCCGTGAGTTCGATCTCGTTCTTCTGATTGGCGCGGCTATGGAGGTCGAGGAAATGGCGGACCATGATGGCGATGTCGCCGCGGCGCTCGCGCAGGGGTGGCACCTTGATGTCGATGACGTTGAGGCGGTAGAAGAGGTCTTCCCGGAACCGCCCGGCCTTCACCTCCTCCTCCAGGGGTTTATTGCTCGCGGCGACGAGGCGGAGGTCGACGGGGATGCTCTCGTGGCTGCCGACGCGCTCGATGACGCGCTCCTGGAGCACGCGCAGCAGTTTCACCTGGGTTTCCTTGGGGATCTCGCTGACCTCGTCGAGGAAGAGGGTGCCCCCCGAGGCGGCCTCGAAGCGGCCGATCTTGCGCGCGTCGGCCCCGGTGAAGGCGCCCTTCTCGTGGCCGAAGAGTTCGCTCTCCAGCAGGTTGGGGGTGAGGGCGGCGCAATGCACCTTGATGAAGGGCCGATCGCCTCCCCCGAAATGGTGGAGCGCGTCGGCGATGAGTTCCTTGCCGGTGCCCGATTCGCCGTAGACGTAGACCGTGGCCTTGCTGGGGGCCACCTGCTTGATGCGCTCGATGATGTCGCGGATGGCCTTGCTGCGCCCCAGGAGGATCTTCTCCACCTCGTACTCGCGCACGCGCACGACCAGGGCCCGGTTCTGGTTCTCGAGCACGGAATCCTTGAGGGCGTGCTCGACGAGGAGTTCGAGCTTGTCGAGGTTGACCGGCTTGGTCATGAAGTCCCACGCGCCGAGCCGCATGGCCTCGACGGCCGTCTCGACGGAACCGTGGCCGGTGAGGAAGATCACGGGGCAGGGATCGGCGGTGGCCTTGATGCGCGCCAGGAGTTCGAGGCCGGAGAGGCCGGGCATCTTAATGTCGACGATGGCCAGATCGGTCTTATGGGTGAGGAAATGCTTGAAGGCGGCTTCGCCGTCCTCCGCCAGCAGGATCTTGTGCCCCTGCATCTTCAGCGCCCGGGCCAGGCCTTCCCGGATATTTTTCTCGTCGTCGGCGATGAGCAACGTAGCCATGGGCGTTTCCGTCCTATTCTACATTATCTGTCGGGTCCCTTCCATTTGACGGGGGAAGGCGCCACCCGATGGCGCCGCGATGCGGCCCAAGGTCGTTCCCGCGGGGTTGGGCCGGTCAAACTTTGGCGGGAAGCGCCAAGGTGGGGTGGTAATACGGCCGGTCCCCGAAAATTTCAGAATAGAAAACCCGCTTGAGCACCAGCCCATGGGCCGGTGCCCGCGGCTTGGCTTGGAGCGGATCCCGGGTTTCCAGGAGTGTACCGAGGAAACCTACGGGTTCCCTGCGTCGGATGGCTCTCACGAGATTTCCGATGATGGCCCGAACCTGGTTCCTGAGGAAAGCGTTTCCCCAGAGTTGGATCGTGAGGATCGGACCTTCGCGCCAGGCATCCACCGCGAAAATTTCACGCCACTTGGTCGGGGAGGGGTCTTGGACGGCGCAGAAGGCGGTGAAATCGTGGGCCCCGAGGAGGGGTTCCAGGTGATCTCGCACGAGGTCGGCCTCGAGGTCGACCCCGGGGTTCCAGGCGCGGAGTCGCTCGGTTAAGGCGCGCGCCGACGGGGTGCGCCGGGCGATGAGGCGATATTCGTAGAGACGCACCCGGGCGCTATAGCGGGGATGGAAGCCCGGGGGAGCCTCGTCGCAAGCGAGCACGCGGATATCGGGGGGAAGATCGCCGTTTAAGATGAGGGGGATGCGCGCAAGGGGGATCCGCGCCAAATCGGCCTCGAAAAAAAGGACCTGCTCATCGGCATGGACGCCCTGGTCGGTGCGGCCCGAGTAGACGGAGCGTACGGGAGCGCCGAAGAGGCGCTCCAGGGCCGCATCCAGCACATTCTGGACCGCGTCTCCCGTGGCCTGCTTCTGGAACCCGGTATAGGCGGCCCCGTCGTAGGCCAGGGCCAGGCGGAAGCGCACGCTTATTCCTTGGGGGGAGCGGCCTTGCCGACGCCGAGTTTCGTCTCGAGTTCGAGGATGGATGCGCTCAGATAGCCGTGGAGATCCTTGGCCGTATTGACCAGGGCCGAGGGCTTGTTCTTGCTGACCTTTCCGAAGCCGAAGACCTTGGAGAGGGTGGTGCGGTACTTGTGCAGGGCTTCCAGGCGCTGGGGCTCGGCCAGGGTATCGCATTGCTCCCAACCGAGGTAGGCGAGCATGTAGAGGGCCCCGTCCCAGGAATAATTCATGTCGAGGTCGGGGCCCATGCTCGAGATCTTGTCGATGGTCTCGGTCTTGCCGCCGGCCGGGTAGATGGCCTGGTCGTAGAGTTGCCAGGCCGTGTAGCGCAGCGCGCTCCACATGAGATCCCAGCCGCTTTCGGGCTCCTCGGCATGGAGGTCTTCCATGAGCCAGGAGGCGCGGATGGCGCAGATGGCCTTCTTGAAGGTGGGGGAAAGTTCCTTGGGGAAACTGGAATAGACGGAGAGGGCCATGACGTAGGAGGCGGCCCCGGATTTGGTGCTGCGCTCCTTGGTGTAGTCTTGGAAACCGAAGACGTTCTTGATCCATTTCTGCCGGCGGATCTTCTTGGTGGCCAGATCCTTCTTCAGATCGTCCTTGATCATGAGGAAATCTTCGGGAAGCGTCGCGTAGAAGCATTCGGGGCAGATGACGATATTGTAGTTGAGCGGGTTGACCTTGCCGTATTTCGGACTCGGCTTGTAGGTGCGCCGGAGGTCGGTCTGGAGGTCGGCGGCGTTGAGCCGGCCGCCGCCTTGGCGCAGGAGTTCGCGTTGGAAAGTCGTGCTACAGACGGGGCAGGTGACGGGCTTGCCGAAATAAGTGAGGGCGCCCACGGGGGTTTAGAAGCGCCGCCGCCGCTGGCCGAGGAGGGCGAGGAGTTCGGCGGAGAAGGTCTCGAGTTCGGCGGCGGTCACCTCGACGCGGCGGGCGAAGGTGTTGTAGGCGAAATAGCAGGGGATGGCCACAATGAGCCCCATGGCGGTGGAATAGAGCGCCTCGCTGATCCCCCCCGCGAGGGCGGAACTGGCGACATCGCCCCGGGACATGACGGCGAAGGCGCGGATCATGCCGACCACCGTGCCGGCCAAGCCGAGGAGGGGCCCGAGGGTGGCCAGGGTGTTGAGGGTCGTGAGGCGCTCTTCGAGGCGGGGCATCTCCTTGGCGAGTTGCACCTCGAGGGCGGTGCGGAGTTCATCGGCCGTGAGTTCGTCGCTCTTCGAGAGGAGAAAGGCGCCCACGCGACCGGCCGGGGAGGGGTCGCCCTCGAGGGCCTTGCGGGCGTTGGCGATGCCGTCGCGCCCGGGGCTCTTTTCGATCTCGCTACGGATGGCCTCGAGCACGGCCCCGGGGGCGCGGCGCACGCGCCAGAAGAAACGGGCCCGTTCGAGGATGATGGCGACGGCGAACACCGAGGTCAGGGTCAGGAAGACGACCATCACCCCGCCTTTCTGGAAAAAATCGATCATGTGCGTGGACACCCCATTTTCCTTCATTATAAGATTCACGTATGAATTGCAGCAAGTTGGCGTCCGGACATAGGCTCCCCGTGGTGGCGGCCTTCCTGTTCCTCTCCTTTTCGGCCTGTTCTTTCGGGCAAATCAAGGGGGACGACCGATATATGGTGGTCAGCCGCATCATCCTGAACGATTTCAGCGGCAAGCATTACAGCCCGCCTCGTTTAGACGCGGCCTTTTCCTCGAACCTTTTCAAATCGTACCTCCAAAGGGTCGACCCCGAGCGGAAATACCTCACCTTGGCCGACATCCAGGGGCTGCGCCCCTGGCAAGACCGCCTGGTGTCCGACCTCCAGGCCGGTCGGCCCGGGTTTCCTGACGCCGTCCATGTCCTGCTGTCCCAGCGCATCGGAGAGGCGAGGGCCCTAGTTCCCGAACTCTTGGCGGCCCCGTTCGATTTCGAGAAGGCCGAATCCCTCGAGGGCGACAATGAGAAGCGGGGTTTCCCGACCAACGCCGAGGCCCGCCGTGATCTATGGCGCTTGCTCCTCAAACATCGGGTACTCACCCGCCTGGTTCCTGCGCTCAACGAGAGCAATGCCGCGGGAAAATCCGTCGCCGACCTGGAAAGCGAAGCGCGGAAGAACGTCGAGAAGAACATGATGAAGTCCCTCGAGCGGCTGTCCAAGGAGAAGGCCGACGACCGCCGTTCGGCCTTCCTCGACACCTTCTGCAAACTCCACGATCCCCATAGCGATTATATGACCCCCGAAGAGGGCACCGGCTTCAAGATCGACATGTCGGGCACCCTCGAGGGCATCGGCGCCCAACTGAACGAAGAAGACGGCTACGTGAAAGTCGCGGGCATCATCCCCGGCAGCCCCTCGTTCCGCGGCAAGGAATTGCAGCCCGGTGACGTCATCCTGAAGGTGGCCCAGGGTCCCGCCGAACCCGTCGACATCGTCGGCTGGCGCGTGGGGGATGCGGTCGGGCTCATCCGGGGCCCGAAAGGGAGCGAGGTGCGCCTCACCGTCAAGAAGCCCGATGGGCGCGTGACCGTCATCGCCATCGTGCGCGACGTGATCATCCTGGAGGAGACCTACGCGAAATCGGCGGTCTACCAGATGGGGAACAGCGACGACAAATGGGGCTACATCAACGTCCCCAAATTCTACCAGGACGACAACCAACGGCGCTCATCCGCCTTGGACGTCATGCGCGAACTCGTCAAATTGCAGGCCCTCGGGGTGAAGGGCGTGCTCCTCGACCTGCGGAACAACGGGGGCGGGTACCTGCACGACGCCGTCAAGAT
This sequence comes from Spirochaetota bacterium, assembly GCA_017302015.1. Classification (GTDB taxonomy): domain Bacteria; phylum Spirochaetota; class UBA12135; order COTS27; family JAFLEE01; genus JAFLEE01. The sequence continues at coordinate 5,851 of JAFLEE010000122.1, forward strand.
GAGCGGGCTCTTCTTCCCCACGGGCCCCGTGGTCCAGGTGCGCTACCGAAACGGCCAGGGCCAACGCATCGATGACCGCGATCCCGAGACCGTCTACAAGGGGCCCCTCGTGGTCATGGTGAACGTCTTCAGCGCCTCGGCCTCCGAGATCGTCGCCGCGGCGCTCCAGGATTGCGGCCGGGCCGTCATCGTCGGCGGAGACCACACCTTCGGGAAGGGCACCGTCCAGGAAGTCATCGACCTGAACCAAGAATTGGGCATCCGCGATTCCAAACAATCCTTCGGGGTCATCAAGATCACCACCCAGAAATTCTACCGCATCAACGGCGGCACCACCCAGTACCGCGGGGTGATCCCCGACGTGAACATCCCCGATCCGTTCGCCTATCTCGACATCACCGAAAAAAGCATGGAATACAGCCTCCCCGACGATAATTGGGAGCGCTTGCCCTACGTGCGTTGGGCGCCGTCCTATAGCAAAGCCGACCTGGTCGAGCGGAGCAAGGCCCGCCTCGATGCCGACCCGGCCTTCGCCCAGGTGAAAGCCTACACGAAGGTCCTGGAAGCGCAAAAGAAGAAGACGATCGTCCCGCTGGACCTCGCCACGGCCCGCCGGGAGCAGGCCCGAAGCGCCGAGGACAACAAGAAATTCCGCGAACTCAAACCCGTGCCCGCCCCGAAGGTCGAGGCAGTCGACCGGTTCGACGGCCTCGAGGCGGAATTGCGCTCCAAGAAGGAATCCATCCAGAAAGAATGGACGACCCAACTCTCCGGCGACCTCTTCCTGGCCGAGGGGATGCGGGTGCTCAGCGACATGGCCAACCCGAGGTGAGACATGGCGAAAGTCTATAAGATCGACGGCGCGAAATTCCCCGACCTCGACTCCTTGAAGGAGACGCTTTGGGAACTCTACCAGGCCAAGATGACCCGCGAGGAGTTCGAGGCCTACGTGAAAGAAAACGTGAAAGAGGTCGAAGAAGAGCCGAAGTCACGGTAAAATAGGCCCGGTAGGCGGCCCGCGCCGCCCTACCGGACGAATCGGTAAGGTGTCAGAGTGGTCGATCGTACCTGACTCGAAATCAGGTGTCCCTGCAAGGGGACCGTGGGTTCGAATCCCACCCTTACCGCAGGATGCGGTTGGTCGCCGGGCGCCATGGATGGCGTCTCTTCCCCCGGCGACCTTACCGCAAAGAAAGTATATGTCACCGGGAGCCCCAGATGGCGTCTCCTCACCCGGGGGACCTAACCGCAGGATGCGGTTGGTCGCCGGGCGCCAGGATGGCGTCTCTCCACCTGGCGGTTTTACCGTAAAAAAAGTTTACATCACCGGGAGCCCCAGGTAGCGTATATTCCCCCGGAGGCCTAACTGCAGAATGCGGTTGGTCGCCGGGCTCCAGGGGTAGTCTCTCCACCCCGCGGTGACCCCTCACAGCCCCTGGCTGGCCCCTGCTTGATGCCGCCACAAGCGCGCGAAAAGCCCGTCTTTGGCGAGGAGGAACTCGGAAGTCCCCTCCTCGGCGATCTCGCCGTCTTCGAAAACGAGGATCCGGTCTGCGCCGAGGATCGTGGATAGGCGGTGGGCGACGACGAAGGTAGTTTGACGCCGCATGAGCGGCTCTAGGGCGTCTTGCACTTGGCGCTCGCTCTCGCTGTCGAGGGCGCTGGTGGCCTCATCGAGGAGGAGGATCCGGGGGTTCTTGAGGACGGCCCGGGCGATCGTCATGCGTTGGCGTTGCCCTCCGGAAAGCTGCATCCCGCGTTCGCCGATGAGGGTTTCGTAGCCTTGCGGGCGGGATAGGATGAACTCATGGAGCCCCGCCACCCGGGCGGCCTCCTCGATTTCGCCGTGGCTGGCTTCCAGGCGCCCATAGCGGATGTTTTCCCGGAAACTGGCCGGGAACAGGAGGGTTTCTTGGCTCACCAGGGCCATGGCGCCGCGCAATTCCGCGAGGCTGAGTTCCCGGCTATCGTGCCCATCGAAGAGGATGCGCCCGCTATCGGGGCGGAGCAGGGCGGGCAGGAGAGAGATGACGGTGCTCTTCCCGCTTCCGGAGGGCCCCACGAGCGCGATCTCCTGGTTGGCCGTCGTTTCGAAGCTCACGTTCCAAAGGGCGGGGCGGTTGGCTCCGGGATACTTGAAGCAGACCTTGTCGAAGACGACCGAACCATCCAGACGGACCGGCCTGGGGCCCGGGATCGGCGAGAGCTCCCCCTGGCGGTCGAAGACCTCCTTGAGGCGCTCGCTGGCCACGCGGATGCGTTGGCGCATGACGAAGATATTGGCGAATTTGTAGACGAAGGGCGAGATGACGATGAGGAAGATGATGAAATGCAGGATCTCGTCGAGGGTCATCCCCCCCGCCCAGATGCGCGAGGCGCCATAGAGGACGATCACGATGATCGCCAAGGCCCCGAGGAACTCGGTCAAGGGGCGCACCAGGCGCACGAGGGCGTGCTCCTGGAGCGACCGGACGAGGAAGCGCGCCACCGTCGTGGCATAGCGCCCCCGCTCGAAGGGTTCGCGGCCGTAGATCTTCACGATGTCGATGGCGTAGGTGACCTGCTGGAGGAGGCGGGTGAGGTCCGCCAGGCGCGACTGGGCGGCGTGGATGATGCGCTTGAGGGCCGCCAGGGCGAGTTGCATCACGAGCACCGCCGCGACCCCGACGCCCAGCAGGATGAGGGCGAAATCGCGGTTCATCGCGAAGAGCACCCCGAGGCCCGAGATGAGCATGATCGGCGCGAGCAGGACCATCTCGAAGGCGCTGCAGAGTTCCTGCTGGATGAGTTGGATGTCGGCGAGCGACCTCGCGACGAGGTCCCCGCTGGCGTGGCTCTTGAAGAAGGGGCTGGGCAGGGTGAGGACGTGCTCGAAGAGCCTCTGGCGGATGCGGGTGGCCACGCGAACGGCGAGGTAGCCGGCGGAGAGGTCCTTCAGGTAATTGAACAGGTTGAGGAAGAGCACGACCACCAGGGCCATGCCCCCGAAGAGGAGGATGAAAAACGCGCTCTCCTCCGCGATCACGCGTTCCATGCCGGCCCGGTTCCCTTCGGCCCGCCAAACCTTCACGATCTCTATGGTTTTCTCGAAGAAGGTGCCGCCGTGGCGGGGGGCCGGGGCGACCGCGGTGACGGGGGCGACGCGCTTCTCGTTGAGGCGCACCAGGAGCGTGGCGAATTGGGAGAACAGTCCCGCCTGGGCCAGGGTGAGCGCGGCGGAGAGGAGTACGGTGACGAGGGTGAGCCCCAGCCAAAGGCGCTCCCTCAAGAGGAATGAGATGACGAATTTCATGGGAGGGGCCCCCGTGGTTTTAGGAGGTCTTCGCCCGGGTCCGCGGGATGCTCCCGTCGGCCTGTATCCACAGGATACAGAACGGGCCCGCCGAAGCGGGGAGCTTCCATCGATCGGGAGGCCATGCCGGATCCTAGGGAATCGGGTAGCCGCAGCGGTTATCGAGCCCGCTTAAGCCCTTGTACTGCACGCGCACTTCGATGGAGCGGAACAGGCCGGTCTTGAGTGTGTTCGGGAAGGAGTCGTAGACGAGGGAATAGACCCCCGATTGGTATTGGCGGTGGTGCCGCACCGCCGTCTCGAGGGTGGCCTTATTGTCGTAGAGGAGGAAGAGGCCCCCGGAGCGCCGGGCGAGTTCCTTCCACCACAAGAGCGGCTCCTCGCCGGGCTCCGATTTTTTCGCCCCGGCGCGGGCGGCCGGGCGCGCGGCCGGGTTGGGACCCGCATAGACGACCGTGATCGGGAGGGCGTTATGCGCGGCGAAGGCGGCCAGCGATTCGAACGCCTCGGGCAAGAATTGGTTCTTCTTCACGTCGGAGAAGGCGAAGACCAGGAGGCCGCGCTTGTGGGAAAGGCTGAGTTGCTCCGCCACGGCGCGGCGGAGGCCCGTACCCGGGAAGACGCGGTCGTGCCAGGGGGATTTCAGGACCTCGTCGATGTTCTTGAGGACCTGGTTGTTCATCGCCATGACTTCGTGGTAGGTTCCCCGGCCGTCTTCCGCGCCGCCGCCGAACTCCAGGAGGCGGGTTTGGTCGCCGGGGGTGAGCACGGCGTAGAGATCCTCGAGCATGGCCTTGAGCACCAATTGCCTTTCCTGGGCGGACCGCGATTTCTCGACGAGGATCCCCATCCGGAGCTGGTCGAAATCGGCGGGCAGGCGGTTGAGGGCCAGCGTCTTGGGGACCCCGTTCTCGCGGAGCTCGAAATTGGCCTTCGTCAGGCCCGTCACCGGCGCCTGGTCGCGGGTGCGCACGCTCACCGAGACCATGACCTTGGGGAAGTTGCGCAGGTAGACGCCGCTCGCGAGGACGTCGAGGTTCACATAGAGGAGTTTGGTCGGGGAGAAGACCTCGACGCCGCCGCGGTGCGCGTCGCCGACGTAGAGCAGCCCGCTGCGGTCGAAGGCGATGGCGAGGGGTTCCACATCCCGGGGTTGGGTGTCGCCGATCGAATAGAAGACCGAGCGGTAGAGGTCGTCCTTCAGGTTGTAGAGGTAGACGTTGTGCACGTCCGAGATGACCAGGAGATTCTTCGCGAGGAGCGACGAGAGCACCTTGCGCGGCTTGAGGAGGAAGGTCTCGCCGAAACCCGCGCCGGCCGTGCCGTCGAAATCGAAGGCCGCGATGCGGTTATTCCCCCGATCGGCCACCCAGAGCCGCTGGGTCTTGAGGTCGGAGGCGAGCCCCGAGGGCAGCAGCAATTCGCCCGGGCCCGAGCCCCTGGAACCGAAGGCGTAGAGCCATTCCCCGCGGCTATTGAAGGCCTGGATGCGGCAATTGCCGGTGTCCGCGACGAAGAGTTGCCCCGCGGGGCCGACGGCCAGGCCCGCCGGGCCGAGGAATTGGCCGTTGCTCCCGCTCCCGTGGGAGCCGAAGGAGAAGAGGATCTTTCCTTCCCGGTCGACCGCATGGACGCGGTCGGCGCCGAAATCGCTCACCCAGAAACTCTGGTCGTCGCGCGCGATGATCTCGTAGGGCTTTTCGAGGGAGGGGATGCCGGGGATTCGCTTCTGCCACCCGTCGATCATGAAGCGCACCTGGTCGCCGTTGGGATGGAGATAGCCGAAGGCGCCGCGGCGGTGGTCGACGAACCAGACCTGGTCGCCGCGGTCGACGAGGAGGCCGGTGAGGAAGAGGTCCCACGGCTTGTTCGTCTTGACGGGATCGGGCATGGTCTTCAGGGGCACGTAATCTTCGTAGGCGGGCACGCTCTCGCGCCGCCCGAGGAGGGCGTAGGCCGAGGCGATCTTCTGGGCGAGCACGGCGTCTTGGCCGCCGAGGCGCACGATGTTCTCCCATTGCTCGAGGGCGCTCTGGACATAGCCGCCCTGGAAATAGGCGAGGCCGAGGTAATAGCGCACGAGATTGTCCCGGCCGCGCTCCCCGAGGCTGCGGGAGAAGCGCTCGATGGCCGCCTCGTAATTGCGGCCGTAGAAGTGCACGAGGCCCTGGTTGAACTGGTCGCGGGCGTGGACGACATCGGGATCGTAGCGCAACGACGGCTGGGCCGGCGCGAGGGCGAGGAGGAGGGCGAAGGTCCAGGACGCCGCCCGGGCGAAAGGGAGCGCGGAGGGTTTCATGCGGGCGGTCGGGGCTTCTTGGGTTTCGAGGGGAGCCGGGGGAATTTCTCCCCGCTTTGGCGGCCGCCCCCAGGCCCCAGGAGGTCGATGAGGCCGACCACCGAGTCGGCGCTGGCGTGGTCCTTGTCGTGGACGAATTGGACCCTTGGCAGGGCGCGGATGCGCACCTTGTTGGCGACGAGGCTCTGGAAATAGGGCGCCGCGCTCCTCAGGGCCTTCGTGATCTTCCCGAGGCTCGCCTCGTTGAGGACGGTGAACGAGACCTCGGCGGTGAAGAAATCGTCGCTCACCTTCACCTTCGTGATGGTGATGATCTCCCCGAACAGGCGCTCGTCCCCGACGCGGGTCGTGATCGCCTCCTGGATGACCTCCCGGAAGGTGGCCTCCAGCCTGCGGGACTTGATCGCGTGGCGGTCCAGGGGCCTAAGCCTCCGTCAGTTCGAGCTTGCGTTCGAGCGTGACGAGCTGGTAGGACTCGACGGTATCCCCGGGCTTGAGGTCCTGGAAATCTTTCAACTGCAGGCCGCAATCGGTGCCGGCCAGGACTTCCTTGACCTCGTCCTTGTAGTGCTTGAG
>JAFLEE010000123.1 GCA_017302015.1 Spirochaetota bacterium
GGCTCACGGGCCTGCTTTGGCGGCTGCTGCGCGATCGGCAGCAGGAGGCCGACGGGCTCCATCGCGGCGTGGTGAAGGCGGCCTCGGAGGGCGTGCGCGGCGTTCGCGAGCGCTTCGTTCGGGCCGCGCTGCGGCTCCAGGCCCTCAGCCCGTTCAAGGTGCTCGAACGCGGCTACGCCGTCGTGAAGAAGGACGGCGTAGCGGTCACCGAAGCCGGCGCACTGGCCGCCGGCGACCGCGTCGAACTCGTGCTGCACCATGGGAAGAAAAACGCGGTCATCCAATGACCCGAGACGCCGTCCTCTCCGTCGATAGCGCCGGATCGCTCCTGGCGATCGGTCTTGAAATCGGGGGCGTATGCCGATCCCGCACGTGGAATAGCCCCCACGCCCACCAGGAGCACCTTCTCACCGGAATCCAGGCGCTCCTCGCCGAGTCCGCCCGTTCGGTCGGAGCGCTCGCGGCGATTTCCGTGGTCGTCGGCCCCGGGAGTTTCACGGGGCTGCGGGTGGGGCTCAGCGCGGCCAAGGCGCTCGCTTGGGGCCTCGCCATCCCACTCTTCGGCGAGAACCGCTTGGATCTCATGGCCGGCGCTTGGGCCAGGGGAGGGCGGGCCGCCGGGGAAACCGAATGGGTGCTCCCGTCCGTCGACGCCCGGCGAAAATCGATCTTTACGGCGCTCTTCCGGGACGGTGAGCGGAAGGGCGATTATCTCGATCTACCCCATTCTGAATTGCCGAAACTCTTCCAAGACCCGTCCCGATTTCTCGGCCATCCGGTGGATCGGCTGCGTCTGTTGGGGGATTGGCCCGAACCGCTCCGCCTCGGGCTTCCGCAAAGCATCGATTTCGACGGAAGTTTGCCGCTCGACCTCTCCGGCGAGTGTTGCCGCCTCGCCCGGCTGCGTTTGGGGCGCGGGGAGGCCGGCGACGATCCGCGGACCCTCGCTCCCTTCTACTTGAGGGCCCCCGAGCCCGAATTGAAATTGGCCGCGGCCCATGCCGCCAAGCTCCCCCGCGTCGACGAGCCGTAATTCAAGAACGCCGGGGCCGGTTGGGGCCCCCCACGGGCTTTTCCGGAAACGAATGGCGTGGCGGAAAATGGATGACCGAGAGCGGTTTTCCGTGTAAAATAGATGCTGAGACAGGAGAATGTCATGAAATCCATGCCCTACCAAAAATATCGGCCCGTGGCGCCGGTGGGGCTTCGGAATCGCACGTGGCCCGACCGCGTGATCACCGAGGCCCCCCGCTGGTGCTCGGTGGACCTGCGCGACGGGAACCAGGCCCTCATCCTTCCCATGAACCTCGCCGAGAAGACCGAGTTCTTCCGGCTGCTCGTGAAGATCGGCTTCCCAGAGATCGAGGTGGGCTTCCCGTCCGCCTCCCAGGTGGAGTTCGATTTCTGCCGCAAGCTCATCGACGAGGGGCTCATCCCCGAGGGCGTGGCCATCCAGGTGCTCGTCCAGGCCCGGGAGCACCTCATCCAGCGGACCTTCGAGGCCCTCCGCGGCGCCCCGAACGTCATCGTGCACCTCTATAATTCCACCTCCGCCCTCCAGCGGCGCGTGGTCTTCGGCAAGAGCCGCGAAGAGATCAAGAAGATCGCCGTCGAGGGGGCCCGGCTCGTGCGCTCGGGCGCCGAGGCCATGGCGGGCACGCGGGTGGTGTACGAATACTCCCCCGAGAGCTTCATGGGCACCGAACTCGATTACGCCCTCGAGGTGAGCGAGGCGGTGCTCGACGTCTGGCAGCCCACCCCCGAGCGCAAGGCCATCCTCAACCTCCCCAACACCGTGGAGCAGGCCGGCCCCGACCATTACGCCGACCAGATCGAGACCATGGCGCGGGGGCTCAAACGCCGCGACAGCGTGATCCTCTCGCTGCACACCCATAACGACCGGGGAACGGCCGTGGCCGCCGCCGAACTCGGGATCAAGGCGGGCGCCGACCGGGTGGAGGGCACGCTCTTCGCCAACGGCGAGCGCACGGGCAATGTCGACATCATCACTCTCGCCCTCAACCTCTTCAGCCAGGGCATCGACCCCCGCCTCGACTTCACCGACATCAACGAGGTCATCGAAGTCGCTAGCCGCCTCACCCGGCTCCCGGTGCACCCACGCCATCCCTACGCGGGGGAGCTCGTCTACACGGCCTTCTCCGGCAGCCACCAGGACGCGATCAATAAGGGCATGCGCCTCATGGAGGAGGCGCGCCTCAAGGCGCGCATGGTCGCGCCGGGTTCGGCCCCTTCCGGGGCGCCGCCGGTCTGGGAGGTCCCCTACCTCCCCATCGATCCGCAGGATGTCGGGCGCAGCTACGAGAGCATCATCCGCATCAATAGCCAATCGGGCAAGGGCGGCGTGGCCTGGATCATGGAGACCGAGTTCGGCTACCTGCTCCCCAAGGGCATGCATCCCGAGTTCGGCGCGGTGATCCAGGCGATCTCCGACCGCTCGGGGAAGGAAGTCCTCCCCGACGAGATCTGGGCGGCCTTCGAGAAGGAATACCTGGCGAAGAAGGCGCCCTACGAGGCGAAGAGCTTCCACATCCTCCATGACGGGGCCGAGGGCGAGTCCACCGAGATCGAGGCCCACTTGGCCATCGCGGGGGCCGCGAAGAAGGTGCAGGGCCACGGCAACGGGCCCATCGACGCCTTCGTGCACGGCCTCACCCAGAACGGGGTGAAGCCCTTCCGTCTCACCGCCTACCACCAGCACGCCCTGTCCTCCGGCTCCGACTCCCGGGCGGCGGCCTTCGTTTCCATCGAGACCGCCCACGGGGCGGTGCATTGGGGCGTGGGGGTCGATCCCAACACGACCCTCGCTTCGGTGAAGGCCGTGCTGTCGGCCCTAAACCGAGCGGCGGGCTGAGACGGCCGGGGGCGCCGGGTTTCGTCCGGGTCCCATGGGAAAACGGTTCCTCTTCGTCTTCCTCGACGGCGTCGGGGTCGGCGCCGCGGACAGCGCGCGCAACCCCTTCGAGAAGGCGGGCTCGCCCTTTTTCCCCCGGGGCCTTCCCCTGGGGGGGCGGGCCCCGCTTCCCCGGGGCGGGCATGCCGTGGCCATCGATGCCTGCTTGGGCGTGGCGGGCGTGCCCCAGAGCGCCACGGGGCAGAGCGCGCTCTTTACCGGCGTGAACACCCCGGCGCACCTGGGCTACCATCTGTTCGCCTTCCCGAATCGGCCCCTGCGCGCCGTCTTGGCCAAGCAGAACCTGCTGAAAGACGCCAAAGCCATGGGCGCCCGCGCCGCCTTCCTCAACGCCTACCCGGGGTATTCCGACCTGCTCTCCGATCGGGCACGCGTGCGCCTCGAAGACGACGGGGCCGTCTTCGCCGAGGGGGTGCCCATGGAGCTCCTGCGCCGCTTCTCGGTGACGACCATCATGGCCCTCTCCCTGCGCCAGCCTTTCTTCGGAATCCCCGAATTGCGCGAAGAGCGCTGCGTCTACCAGGAATACACCAACGCGAGCCTTCGGGGCCGCGGCGAAGACGTGCCCCTGTGGGACGAAGAACGGGCGGGGGCCGTGCTGGCGAATGCCTCGCGGGGATGGGACGTGGGCCTCTGGGAATATTTCCGCACCGACCTCGTGGGCCACGAGTCCGACCCGGCGAAGGCGGAGGCCCTCGTGCGCCGCATCGATGCCCTCCTGGAAAGCCTCCTGTCGAACCTGGATCTCGCCGAGACGACCCTCGTGATCTCCTCCGACCACGGGAACCTGGAAGACACCGTGGAGAAGGGGCATACCCAGAACCCGGTGCCCCTCCTGGCGTGGGGGCCCGATGCGCCGCGCCTGGTGGAGCGCTGCCGCGCGATCACCGATGTGACCCCCGGGATCCTCGAGGCCCTCGGCGCGGGCCCCGGCGCCCCCGAAGCGGGCGCTTAGAGGTCGATCACCGCCACCTCGTGCAGGTCGATCTGCTCGATGACGAATTGGGCGCGGCCCTCCGACCAGATGAAGGGGAGGGGCTTCCCGGAAGCGCCCAGGCGGATGCCCTTGGGTTTGGAGGGGAGGCGCAGCGAGCACGGCGCCGCGGCCAGGGGCACCGCATCCTCCAGGATCTCGATCTTCTGGGCCGCGCCCCAGAATTGCTGGCCGAGGCCGCGGAGTTGGGTCTGGGCGTAGAGGACATGGAGGAGCCGGCGGTTTTGGGCCTTCTGTTCCATGTAGGAGATACGGCCGCTGGAGGGCATGGTGACGCGGCATTCCAGGTCGGGGAGCAAGCGGCGCAGGGCCCCCCGGAAGGCGTACTTGAGGAGGGGTTGGCCGCTTTTATAGTAGGCCTGACAGACGGGATGGGAGAAATACGCCACCGGACCGTCGAGGAGGATGCCGTCGTAGTCCGGATTTTTCTCGCGGCGGAAGGGCGTATGCTGGTGGCTGCAGAAATGCTGCCAATCTCGGTTGAAATAGGGCACCCGGGTTTCGGCGAGCACCTCGGCGCCCGTGGATTTCACTTGGCGCGCGCGCTCGTAGACGACGAAGGGGCTCTCTAGGAGCCGTTCATCGAGCCCCTTGGCGCAGACGAGGTAGTCGGGCTGCCAGGGGCTCGGGCCCGAGACCCGCGCCCGGAAATCGAAGGCGAACCCGGAAAGATCGTCGCGCAGGCCCGATTCGCCGGAGCAAAGGAGTTTCCCCCCCTGCGCCAGATAGTCGCGGACCTTCGCCCCCTGGGGCTCGTCGAGGGAGATGACGTCGGGGAGGATGAGGAGGCGGTAGCGGGAGAAATCGGCCTGCCAATCGACGACATCGAACATGATCTGCTCTTCCATGAGCAGGCGCGCCGCGCCCATATCGCAGGCCTCGAGGGACCGCTGGTGGCGATGCCCTTCGGCGGAGAGGATGGCGACCTCGCTCACCGGGGTGGCGCCCTTCGCGAAGGCTTCGATCTTCTCCACGCGGGCGTAGGCGGGGCCGATGATCTGGTAGGTGCCCATGTCCATGAGGCCATCGGGGTGGAGCTGGTCCCCCACGGAACAGCGGGCCCCCAGGGCGACCATGGAGAGGCACTCGTACTCGAGGGCCTTGGCGCGCTTGAAGCCGCCGAACTCGCCCCAGGTCGTGTGGAATTTGCCCGTCATGCCGAGGTATTCCATGCCGAGGGTGTTCACGTATCGGGCGGAGACCGGGAAATGGTCGTACCCCCAGCCGCCGGTGGGGAGGGATTCGAGTTCGAGGTGGGAAAAATAGGGCCAACGTTCCCGTTCGTTCTTGTAGATGTGGCCGGAATTGTGGAACAGCCGCATCTCGGGGTCGTGCTTCTTCACCGCCGCGTGCATCTTCCGGTAATAGGCCATGATCACGTTCTTGTGGTTGGCGAGGCGGTCCTCTTTTTTATTGGCGTCGAGCCCCGTCTCTCGCATGCTGCGCAGGCATTCCTCGCAGACGCATTCCCATGGCAGCAGGATATCCTGGAAGATGCCGTCGATCTGGTAGAGGGACATAGCCTCGAGGGTATGGGCGATGAGGTAGTCGAGGTAGCCCGGGTGGTTGATGCACAGGGTATGCCAGCCCGCCGTCAATTGGCTTAAGTCAGATCGGTCGGCGCCCTCGGCCTGGAAGCGCTCGTTGACGGCCTTCACCACGCGCCACTCGGGGTGCTCCCGGGCGGAAAGTTCGTCCCACTGGACGGTGAAATAGACCGGCACGTTGATGCCGGCGCCGCGGCAGGCCTCGATCATCTCGGGGAGGAGCTGCTTCTGGAGGTTCGGATGGGGCTTGCCGACCTTCGTCGGGTAGTACGACCAGCCGTGGTGGCACTTGGCGAACACAGTCACCGAGTCCACATGGCCGACCCTCAGGGCCTCCACGAATTGCTTGCGGTCGAAGCGCTCCCCGACCCCGGGGATATGCTCGGACGTGTGGAAATCGAGGTGCACCTGTCTATACCGAAACTCGCTGGCCATGGCAGAATTCTCCCTGTCGCGCGCCCGAGAACCGGGCGTCCGCGAAGTCTAGGCAATTGATACGTATCTTTACATGGACGGATTTGAATGAAACCCGGGGTCTTTTTGAATAGCATGGGCGAGTGCTTCACCCTGGCGCAGATGCTGGCCGAGATGGACGCCTTCGCCGCCGGGGAGCGCAACCGGGAATACGCCGTCATCATCGGCACCGATAGCCAGGTGCACGCCCGCGAGACCACCTTCGTCACGGCGGTCATCATCCACCGCATCGGCGAATCCGCCCGGTTCTTCTACCGGCGCACCGAGAGCCAGGCCAAACTCGACCTCGCCGGCCGCATCCTCCACGAGACCTCCGAGAGCATCGCCCTCCTCGAGCACTTGGTCGACAGCGCGGTCATCCGGCGCCTCGGCCGCGAGGTCATCGAGGTGCACATCGACGCCGGCAGCCGGGGAAAGAGCCAAAGGGTGATGGATGCCTGCATCAATTACGTCAAAGGGATGGGGTATAATTACCGGGTGAAGCCCGAGGCCTACGGCGCCACCCACGTGGCCGACCGCTACACGAAATAAAAGGCGCGCCATGAAAATGATTCGAAGGTCGACACGGGCGAATAAGAAGGGCGGGGCGCGGGCGAAACGGCCCAGCGCCCGGGCGAGCGGCCTCTCCCCCGCCGACCTCGCCGCGGTCTACGATGAACTCCCCCTCTGGTCCGCCCCGTTCGCGGCCATGCTCCTCGAACAGGTCGACTTGAAGGACGGGCTGCGCTTCCTCGATGTGGGCTGCGCCACGGGGGTCCCGCTCCTGGAATTGGCCCAGCGCATCCACCGCCACCAGGCCTACGGCATCGACCCCTGGGCGGAGGCCTTGGGACGCCTTCGGGAGAAGGCCGCCCAGCTCGGCGTGTCGGGCATCACGCTCAAGAACGCCGCCGCGGAAAAATTGCCCTTCGCCGCGGGCTTTTTCGACCTGGCGGTTTCGAATAACGGACTCAATAACGTCGCGGATCTCCCCAAGGCGCTCTCCGAGCTTGCCCGGGTGCTCAAAGGCGGCGGGAGGCTCGTTTTCACCGCCAACCTCCCCGAGACGATGCATGAGTACTACGATGCCCTCCGTTTCGCCCTGCGGCAAGCGGGGCGAACAGACCTCGATGGGGCCATCGAGGCGCATATCGCCTCGAAGCGCAAGCCCGTCGACGGGTGGAAGAAGGCCCTCTTGGACGCCGGCTTCAAGGTGGAAGGGGTGGAGAAGGGCCGATTCTTCCAATACTATAGCAGCGCGGCGGCGCTCTATAGCCACTCCTTCATCCGGCAGAATTTCCTCCCCGCCTGGCGGGAACTCCTGCCCGAGGCCCTGCGCGAGAGGATCCTCGCCGCCGCGGGGAAACGCCTCGACGAACTCGCCGCCGTCCATCGCGGGGTGCGCCTGACCATCCCCATGGCCTGCTTCGTGGCCTCCAAACAGGGGGGGTGACGCCGTGTTCGATCCCGATTCGGATCCCGAGGCTTCCATCGCGCGCTATTTCGAGCGCATCGACTACCGGGGGCCGCTAGAGGCGACCGCCCAGGTGCTCGCGGACCTCCAGGACTGCCACCTCCACCGGGTGCCCTACGAAAACCTCGATATCCTGCGCGGCCGGGAAATCTCCCTGGCGATCCCCGATCTTTTCGACAAGATCGTATCGCGCAGGCGCGGGGGTTACTGCTTCGAACTCAACGCCCTCTTCCGATGGCTCTTGGAGCGCCTCGGCTTCCCGGTCGTCAGCCACTTCGCGCGCTTCTGGCGGGATGAGCCGGTGCTTCCCCCCAAGCGGCGCCACCATGTGCTCGCGGTGGCGGCCGAAGGCGAGCGTTTCCTGGTGGATGTGGGCGTCGGCGGAATCGTGCCCCGGCGGCCGATCCCCCTGGTCGAGGGCGTGGAGCGCCCCCAGGGCGACGAGTGCTACCGGTTGGACCGGGAGGGCGAGTTCGGCTGGTTCCTCATGGAGCGGAAAAAGGGCGCCTGGTGCCGGCTCTATTCGTTCACGGAAGAGCTGCAGTACCCGCGGGATTTCGTCATGGCCAATTATTGGTGCCAGCACGCCCCGGATTCTCCGTTCCGTCGCGGCGCGATTTTGGGGATGCGCACCCGCGAGGGCCGGCGCAGCGTCGCGGGGCAAGAGGTGCGCCTCTTCCGGCCGGAAGGGGTCGAGGTGCTCGCGCCAGAGGGCGCCGCGGAGATGGACGCGCTCCTGGAAAAATACTTCGGCATCCTGCCGCAGTGAATCGGGGCAGCAGCCGGGGCGGCCTCAATAGCGGCGGAGGACGCGCAGGATCTCGCGCCCGAGCGCCTCGAGGGCGAAGGGAGCGGGGAGCGCCCCCCCGGTATTCGTGGCGTCGATGATCCCGGGCAGGGCTCCTTGTCCCGGAAGATTATGGCGGCGGATGAAGTCAAAGGGCGGACCGTTCGTGGGGGCGAGGGCGAGATCCCTCCAAAAGAGATCGAAATCGCCCGCGATGGATCGTTGTGCGACCGCGGCGGAAAGCCGCAAGCCCAGGATTTCCCCACTGGCGACGCGCCAATGCGCTTTGTTCGAGAGAATTTCCGCGAAGGTGGAGAGCGGGAACGGGCCCGTGCGGGCCGAGAGCCTCCCGCCTTCTCCCTGGCCCGTCCTCTCCCAATGGAGGTCGACGCGCGCTCGGTGATTGATGAGGCCGGAGAAGTCGAGTCGCTGGAGGGAAGTTTTTTCCATGGACCCACGCGTCTCGAGCCCTTTGGCGAAGAGGGTGGCGTCGTCCGATCGAAGCATGACTGTCGCCTTATTGCGGTCCTCTGCGACCCAGACAAGACTGGCCTTTGGGCAGGCGAGCTGCGAAATATAGATGGGGAGGCGGGGCCATCCCCCCGCGAGAAAGGAAGCGAGTCGTTGATCGGATTCGGAAAAGGAGAGTTGGACCCAGGAAAGGTCGAGGGATTCGACATAGAGGCCGCGGGCCCTCTCGCACAAGCCCCGGGCACGGGTCGGCCCCGAGACGATGGAGAGGCCGCTTGCTTCCAGGCCCAGTCTCTGCCAATCCACCGAGGTGGACGGTCCCCCATCCCAGCGGAAATCGGTCGTCGAAACCGTGATGGGTGGAACTCGGAGCCTGAGGATGGCCTCATGGATCCGCGCCGAGCTCTGGGCGGGCAATGGTACGCCGACGTGGGCGAGGGCAGGATTTTGTATTTGGATCTCTCCCCGAAAAAAGAGCGAGGCATCGCCGTTTGAATAAAGGGCGCCGTGCGGGGCATGGATGACGAGGCGGCGGATGGCCCACGGACCGGCATACCCCGTTTTTCCCGAGGCGGGGATTCGGTTGAGGCGCGAGCCGGGCCCCAGGTCGATCTCGACGGTTTCCAAGTTTCGGGTGCGTCCCGGGAGCAGGTCGAGGATTCGAAAGCCCCGGATCGTCAAGGCGTCGAAGCCTATCGACCAGGCACCGAGGGCCAAGCGTCCCGTCTCGAGGCGGACCCCGCCGCCCGTTGGAAAGGCAAGATCCCGGGCTGTCACCGCGGGCGAGAAGGCGTAGCGGGCGAGGAGACTCGGACCCCACCGCCAAAGAAGGGTTACCGTCGCCGAACCGAGAAGGACGATGAGGAGCGCCCGGCGCAGGCGCGGCGGGAAGTTACGCGGGTACTTCACGGCACCGGCGGTGCGGTCACTTGAGTTTGTCGAGGATCTTCACGAGGCCGCCCAGGCCATAGGCATCGGGGGTCCAACTGGCGATGAGGGCACCGGGGGGCTCCCCTCCCTGGAGTCCCAGGGCGGCCACGAGGGCGCTCGCCTTCGCGCCGGCGTCCGGGCCGGGATATTGCTTCCAGAATTGCTTGGCCGCGTCGCGCCACAGACGGGAGAGGCCCCTGAGATCCTGCTGGAGGACGATCTCGTGGCGGTCGGCGTAGGCGCCGTAGGAGAAGGCCATCCCCCCCGGCAGCAGGCCGGCGGCGGGCGCGTCCCGGAATAATTCGCGCAAGGGGGCGATGAGGCGCGGCCGGGGGAAATGGAGAGCGGTCTTCCCCCCGACCCCGCAATGGACTTTGGAGCTTTCGTCGAGCCTGAGTTCGGTGATGTAGACGGGCGGCTCGAGGAGCGCGGCGCGTTGGCGAAGGATCGTGTCGTCGCCCTTCGCCTCATCCACCACCTTCTGGGCCTTCGCCAGGAAGGCGTGGACCTCGGCGTGGACGGCGTCCTCCAAGGCCCCGAGTTCGTCGAGCATGGGGAGGATCTGCTGGAGTCGGCGGTCCAAGACGACGAAATGGGCCCCTTCGGGCACCGCGCCCAGGAGTTCCAGGAGGCCGGGATCGGGCGCCCGGCATTCGGGGGGCGCCTCGGCGGTCAACCATTTGGAGGGCTCGCGCGTCTTCTGCAGGTAGGTGTATTCGCCCTGGGGCCGGAGGAAATAATGGCGGCGGTTGACGAGCTCGTGCTGGTCGTAGCCGAAGAGGCCGAACCGCGTGGCGATGACGTCCTCGTACACGAGGGCGTTCGCGCGGCCCACCGGTCTCTCGACGCGCATGCGGCTCGAGGAGGCGAGGAGTTTGCGATTGGTGAGCTCGCCGTTCCAAAGCCGGTCCCAGGAGCGTTCCCGGGCGGTCTGGGCCGCCGCCAATTCGCCGAGGTAGCGCTCGGGAGCGCCCGCTTGGGCGCTCGGGAATAGGGTCGTCCAGGGTTCATTCCACCGGGCGAGGGCCTGCCCCCAGCGCCGCTCCAGCGGGCTCGCTAAGGCCGAGAGGGCGACAGGCGCGGCCTGGGCTTCATTTCGAAACGAGAGGGTCCAGGGCAGGCGCGATTCCAGGGGAGGGGTATGCTGCCAGCCCGTGAGCCAATCCCGCGCGCGAGAGAGGAAAGGCCAGGCCACGCCCCGGGCTTCAGCGTTGGAGGCGGCCCGAGCGACGACCCGCGCGAGAAGCACGGGACCCTCCCCGACGGCGCCTCGGCCCTGGATGAGGAGGGTCTCCCGGGAACCGGGGACGCTGGCGATCGCCTGGCGCACCGGTTCCATGGGGATGGGTGCGGGGAGGACCCCGGCCTTCGCCTCGGGCCGGTTGAAGGCCCCCAAGGCTTTCTGGATCTCGCTCGAGAGGTCGACCGTCCGGCCCGGTCCCCCGCGCTCGGCGGTCGTGCGGTAAAGGGTGGCTTGGATCTTCTGACGCTCCCCGGCGAAGTCGAGGGAAAGGCTTAAGCCATGGAGGTTCGCGAGGGCCCACCTCAGTTCGGGGAGGAGTTCGGAGGAGACGGCGGCGAGCAGGCAATCCACCACGGCCACGGCCTCCTCGGGGCTGGCGATGCCGAGGAATCGCTGGATGACGCGCGATAAATTGCCGCGGGAGGCGACGCCCATGGTGGCGAGGGAATTACTTAAGGAAGAGACATATTCTTTGAGTCCGGCCTCGAGGTCCCGGGAGGCGGGGATCGAGTAACTTTTCAGGAGCGCCATGCTGGCCGCGGCCTGGAGGTCGGGCGGGTTCGCGGGCAGGAAG
The DNA here is from genome assembly GCA_017302015.1 of Spirochaetota bacterium. Taxonomy (GTDB): domain Bacteria; phylum Spirochaetota; class UBA12135; order COTS27; family JAFLEE01; genus JAFLEE01. The sequence continues at coordinate 11,406 of JAFLEE010000123.1, forward strand.
ATCTTCGCCAGGGGTTCGGAGGCGAAGCGCCCCCCGGCACCGGCGAGGGCCTCCGCGACGCGAAGGGACCCGCACAGATAGAGGTAATCCCCCGAGCAGAGGAAGAAGGCCCGCTGCGCCCACCCGGGCACGCGAAGGCTGACCGCGGCGCGATTGGAGACGAGTTCGGCGCGCAGATCCTCGCCGTCGAGGAGGCCGGTGACGAAGGCGGCGGCCGTCTGCAATTTCCCGGACCAGGGGATGGCGGCGAGGAGCCCGGCTTGGGACTGGGAGGCGCTGCGGGGAAGTTCGGCTTCGGCATACCAGGCCAGCCAAATCGGGCGGGAGAGATCCAACCCGCTGCGGCGCTCCACCGAGGCCCGGTCGAGGGAGCCGAACTTGGATGCGGAGGCGAGGAGGCCGGGGATGGGCGCCGAGCGCGCCTGGGCGCGGTCGGCGCGGGGG
>JAFLEE010000124.1 GCA_017302015.1 Spirochaetota bacterium
CCGGCCAAACGCGCGCGGCGTTCCCGGTAGCGGCGGCGCGCCGCGGCGGGCGGCAGGCCCGCGTCGATGAAGAGCCCGGCATCGTTCTGGGGTTTCATGCGAGGCCGCCATGGCGCAGGAGGGCTTCCGCATCGGGTTTGCGGCCGCGGAAGCGGATGAAGCAGGCCAGGAAATCGTCGCTGCCCCCCTTGGAAAGGATCTCATCGAGGAACGCCTTCCCCGTCGGCGGGTCGAAGAGGCCCCGCTCTTCGAAGCGGGCGAAGGCGTCGGCGGCGAGCACTTCGGCCCACTTGTAACTGTAATAGCCCGCCGCGTAGCCGCCCGCGAAGATGTGGGTGAACCCGTTCTGCATGCGCGCTTCGGGGGGCGGCGGGACCAGGGCCAGGGGTTCGCGCACCGAACGCACGAAGGCGTCGATCTCGAGGCCGCCCTCGTCCCCCCGGTATCGGGTATGGAGCCCCATATCGAGGAGGGCGAACTCCAATTGGCGCAGCATGGCCATGCCGGAGAGGAAGCGCCGGGCTTTTTTCATGCGCTCGAGCAGGTCTTCGGGGAGGGGTTCCCCGGTATCGACGTGCCCGCTGATGAGGCGGATGCCCTCGGATTCCCAGGCCCAGTATTCCAGGAATTGGCTGGGCAGTTCCACCCCATCCCAGGGAACGCCGTTGATGCCGCTCAGGTCGAGTTCGTCGACGCGGGTGAGCAGGTGGTGGAGCACGTGCCCCATCTCGTGGAAGAGGGTGGTGACCTCCTCGTGGGTCAGCAGCGCGGCCTTGCCCCCGACGGGCGGCGAAAAATTGCACACCAGATGGGCCGCGGGGCGCTGGAGACCACGGGGGCCGCGCTTGCGCGAGATGAGGTCGTCCATCCAGGCGCCCCCGCGCTTATTCGGGCGGGCGTGAAGGTCCATGTACACCCGCCCGACAAGGTCGCCGCCCGGATCGCGCAGGGCGAAGAGGCGCGCATCGGGGTGCCAGAGCCGGGCTGTCTCTTCCTCGAAGCGCACGCCGAAGAGCCGGCCCACGATCTCGAACAGGCCGTTTAGGACGCGCGGCAGGGGGAAATAAGGCTTCACCCGCTCATCGTCGATGTCGAGGGTTTCCTGGCGCAGGAGTTCGCTGTAATAAGCGAGGTCCCAGGCTTGGAGTTCCCCCGGGCTCCCCCGTTTCCCTTTGATCGCCTTCAGTTGCTCCAACTCGGCCATCGCGGCGGTGCGGCTTCGGCGGGCGAGTTCGGCGAGGAAGACCTCGACGGCCTCGGGGGATTCGGCCATCTTGGTCTCCAGGCTCAGATCGCCGAAATGGCGGAAGCCCAGGAGGCCGGCCTGCTCCCCGCGCAGGGCGAGGATGCGGGCCATCACGGGGGTATTATCGCGATCGCCGCGGGTTCCACGGGTTTGGAAGGCCAGGTAGAGTTCTTTGCGCAAATCCTCACGTTGGGCGTACTTCATGAAGCCGATGAAGAAGGGGGCCTCCAGGGTGAGCTTCCATTTGGGCTCGCCGTTTTTCGCCTTGCCGTCGGCGACGGCGCGCTCGTGGGCCATGGCGAGGAAGCCGGGGGGCAGTCCGGCGACCTGGTCTTCCCGGTCGAGGAGGAGTTCGTAGGCGTTGGTGTCGTCGAGGACATGGTCGCTGAAGGTCGATTGGAGCACGGCGAGTTCGCCGGCGATTTCCGCGAAGCGCTTCTTTGGTCCAGGAGCGAGTTCAGCGCCGGCGAGGCGGAAATCCCGCAGGGCGTCTTCGATGAGTTTTTTGCGGGCGGGGGAGAGGCCGGCCCATTCGGGTCCCTTGCGGATGGCGTCGTAGACGCGGAAGAGCCGCTCATCTTGTTTCAGCCGGGTGAAATGCTCGGAGAGGAGGGGAAGGCCCTCATTGTAAGCCTTGCGCAGGGCCTCGTTATTGACCACCGCGTTCAAGTGGGCCACCGGATTCCAGGTGCGGGAGACGCTTTCGTTGACGTCGGAAAGGGGGAGGACGAATGAATCGAAGCGCGGCGCTTCCTGGGCGAAGAGGCGCTCCGCCCCAGCGCGGGCGGATTCCAGGGCCTCGTGGAGGGCGGGCAGGGCGTGCTCGGGGCGGATGTCGGCCCAATGGGGGAGGCCGGAATGGTCGCGGAGGGGGTTCATGGCGGGATTTTAGCCTTCCGGGGCGTCCACGGTAAAATCAGCCATGAAAATCGCCATGATCGGGACCGGCTACGTCGGGCTCGTCAGCGGGACCTGCTTCGCGGATATGGGCCACGAAGTCACCTGCGTGGATATCGACGAGGCCAAGGTCGCCGCCCTGCGGGCCGGGAAGATCCCCATCTACGAGCACGGTCTCGAGCATCTGGTGCAAAGAAACGCGAAAGAAGGGCGGCTTTCCTTCACGTCCGACCTGAGCGCGGCCGTCAAGAACGCCAAGGCGGTCTTCATCGCCGTGGGCACCCCCCCGGGCGAGGACGGCTCCGCCGACCTCAAATACGTGCTCGCCGCCGCCAAGTCCATCGCCCAGGCCCTCGACGGCTACAAGGTCGTCGTCAATAAATCCACCGTGCCCGTGGGCACGGGCGACCGCGTGGCCGCCCATATGAAGCAGTTCACCGCGCAAGCCTTCGACGTCGTGAGCAATCCCGAGTTCCTGAAAGAGGGGACGGCGGTGGACGATTTCATGCGCCCCGACCGGGTGGTCATCGGCGTGGAAAGCGACCGTTCCCGGGGCGTCATGGAAGATCTCTACGCGCCGTTCCTGCGCAATAACCACCCCATCCTGTTCATGGATATCCGCAGCGCCGAGATGACCAAGTACGCCTCCAACGCCATGCTCGCGTCCCGCATCTCGTTCATGAACGAGGTGGCCAACCTCTGCGACGCCGTGGGCGCGGACATCGACCTCGTGCGCCGCGGGGTCGGCAGCGACCGGCGCATCGGCAGCGCCTTCCTCTACCCCGGCATCGGCTACGGCGGCTCCTGCTTCCCGAAGGACGTCAAGGCCCTGGTGCGCACAGCCGAGGACCACGGGCAGCCCTTCGAACTCCTGCGCGCCGTGGAGACGGTCAACGAGCGCCAGAAGCGCATCCTCCCCGCGAAGATCCGGGAGCATTTCGGGCCCGATCTCTCGGGGAAGACCTTCGCCGTTTGGGGGCTCGCCTTCAAGCCCGAGACCGACGATATCCGGGAATCCCCCGCCCTCGTCATCATCGAGGAACTCTTGGCGTCGGGCGCCCGGGTGCGCGCCAGCGACCCCGAGGCCATGAACGAGGTCCGCAAGGCCCTGGGCGGGCGCATCACCTACCACGAAGACGCCTACGCCGCCCTCGAGGGCGCCGACGCCCTCATCCTCTGCACCGAATGGAACGAGTTCCGGAACCCGGATTTTGAACGCATGAAAAAAGCCCTCAAACAGCCCGCCGTCTTCGACGGGCGCAACATCTATCGCCAGGCCATCGCCGGGAAGGGCTTCGCCTATTTCGGCATCGGCATCCGGCGGGTGGCCCCGTGAGCGCGGCCCTCGACAAGCCCCGCAAATTGGGGACGCTCCTCGTCACCGGGGGGGCGGGCTTCATCGGCTCCCATTTCATCCGCCGCGTGCTCGACCGCACCGAGTTCACGGGGTCGGTCATCAATTTCGACGCCCTCACCTACGCCGGCAATCCCGAATCCCTCGCCGACGTGGTCGAGAAGCACCGCAGCCGCTACCGTTTCGTCAAGGGCGACCTCGTGGACCGCGAGGCCGTGCGCCGCGTCTTCCAGGAACTCAAGCCCGACGCGGTGGTGCACTTCGCCGCCGAGAGCCATGTCGACCGCTCGATCCACGGTCCCGAGGCCTTCGTGAAGACGAATATCCTCGGAACTTTCAATCTCCTGGAGTCCGCCCGGGAGGCCTGGAAGGACCGCAGCGACGTCCTCTTCCACCACGTCTCCACCGACGAGGTCTTCGGCTCCCTGGGCGCCGAGGGTTTCTTCACCGAATCCACCCCCTACGATCCCCGAAGCCCCTACAGCGCGAGCAAGGCCGCCGCGGACCACCTGGTGCGCGCGGCCTGGCACACCTTCCACCTTCCCTACACCCTCACCAATTGCTCCAATAACTACGGCTCCCATTGCTTCCCCGAGAAGATGATCCCGGTGATGGTGGAAAATATGCTGGCGGGGAAACCGCTGCCGGTCTACGGGGAAGGGAAGAACGTCCGGGAGTGGATCCACGTGGAGGACCACGTCGACGGCATCTTCACCGTGATGACCCGGAGCAAGCCCGGCGAGACCTGGCTGCTCGGCAGCGGGGAGGAGCGCTGCAACCTCGACCTCGTCCACGCGCTCTGCGACCTGGCGGGCCCGCGCCTGGGCAAGACCGCCGCCGACATGAGGGCCCTCATCACCTTCGTCAAGGACCGCCCCGGCCACGATCACCGCTACGCCATCGACGCCTCCCGCGTCAAGCGCGAACTCGGCTGGTCGCCCCGCTGGAACCTGGAGAAGGGCCTCGAGGCGACCTTCGATTGGTACCGCGCGAACCGCACCTGGGTCGAACGGGTGAAATCCGGCGCCTACCGCGACTGGATGAAGCAGAACTACGGCGAAAGGGGCCCTTCATGAAAGGCATCATCCTCGCGGGCGGCAGCGGCACCCGCCTCTACCCGATCACCCGGGCGGTCTCCAAGCAATTGGTCCCCGTCTACGACAAGCCGATGATCTATTACCCGCTCTCGGTGCTCATGCTGGCGGGCATCCGCGAGGTGCTGGTCATCTCCACCCCCGAAGATACCGACCGCTTCCGCACCCTGCTGGGGGATGGCGGCGATTTGGGCATGCGCCTCTCCTACGCGGTCCAGCCCAAGCCCGAGGGGCTCGCCCAGGCCTTCCATATCGGCGCCTCGTTCGTCGGCTCCGATCCCGTCGCCCTCGTGCTGGGCGATAATATCTTCTACGGCCAGGGCTTCAGCGAGATCCTCGAGCGGGCCGTGGAGCGCGTGGAGAAGCGGGGCGAGGCGGTGATATTCGGCTACGTGGTGAACAACCCCGAGGCCTACGGGGTCGCCACCCTCGGCCCCGACGGCCGCGTCGTCGGCATCGAAGAGAAGCCCGCCAATCCCAAGAGCCACCACGCCGTCGTCGGGCTCTATTTCTATCCCCCCGAGGTCATCCCCACCGCCGCGGGGCTCAAACCCTCCGCCCGGGGCGAACTCGAGATCACCGACCTCAATAACCTGTTCATCGCCAAGGGCCGCCTCGCCATGGAGCCCCTGGGGAGGGGTTTCGCCTGGCTCGATACCGGCACCCACGAGTCGCTCCTCGAGGCGGGCCAATTCGTCGAGGTCATCGAAAAGCGCCAGGGGCTTAAGATCGCCTGCATCGAGGAGATCGCCTGGCGCAAGGGGTGGATCGACGATGCGTCGCTGCGGCGCGTGGCCGAGCCCATGAAGAAGAACCAATACGGCCAGTACCTGCTGCGGCTGCTCGAGCAGGGGAAGGGCGCCTAGGCTTCGTCGAACCGGCGCACCTGGTTGCGCCCCTTTTCCTTGGCGGCGTAAAGGGCCCGGTCGGCCTCCTGGATGAACGCTTCCTTCGGTAGAGGGCGGAAATCGAGGGAGCTGAGGCCGACGCTCACCGTCACGGGGATGCGGTGCCCCCCGTGTTCGATCACGCATTTCTCCACGGCGAGGCGGATGCGCTCGCAGGTTTCCCGGGCCCCGGCGGGGTCGGCCCTGAGGAAGATCACGGCGAACTCCTCGCCGCCGTAGCGGAAGGCCGCGTCGGAGCCCCGGACGGTCGCGGTGAGGATCTTGGCGAAGGCCCGGATGACCGCGTCGCCGGCGGGATGGCCCCAGGTGTCGTTGACGCGCTTAAAATGGTCGAGGTCGAAGATCGCCAGGGCCAGGTTGTCCTTGTAGCGCTCGGCCTTCTTCAGTTCATCGGAGAGCACGGCCTGGAAATGCTTATGGCCGTAGAGGCCCGTGAGGCCGTCGCGCACCGCGGTGTCGTAGAGGCGCACGTTGTTGAGGCTCACCGCCACGTGGCGCGCGAGCTTGGCCAGGATGAAGCGGTCGTTCTCGCCGAAAAAATCCGCCTGGCCGTGGGAGAGGCGCAGGGCGCCGATGAGGGCCCCCTTGTCGACGAGGGGCGCGGTGAGCAGGGACCGCCCGTCCTTCGCCAGCGCGATGGCGACGTTGCGGGCGAGGGCGCCGCCCTCCTCCCCGAGGTCGAGGAGGATGCGGTGCTCCTCGCGCCCATCCAGGGCGGGGTCGTGGAAGACTTTGTAATCCTCGATGCGCGCGCGCCGGTGGAGGGTGCGCGCATCGGCGGGGTCCACCTGGAAAAACTCGATGCGGTCGACGGGGTAGCGGGAACGCAGCAGCGTCAGCACGGTGCCGATGAACTCGCCCAGATCGGAGATGCTGCTGGAGGCGAGGCTCACTTCCCGCAGCATGGCGAGTTCGTCCACCTGGGATTCCATGCGGGTTTTCCACGCCTGGACCTCCTCGAAGGGCCGTTCCTTTTCTGGGGCGGGCGCCTGGGGCGGGGGAGGGGGAGGCAGGGGATCGAGCTTAGTTGGCTCGGGCGACTCGGAGACTTTGGCGAGGTATTCTTCCTTAAAAAAGCGGCTGCCGGCGGGCTTCTCGGTGGGCCGGGCGAAGGGCGAGCGCTCCATGGGGGCCACATCGTCATGGGTGAAGGGAGCCCTGCCCGAAGGGTTCTCCCGGGGGAAGCCTTCGCGGAGGGTGTGGTCGTGGGCCGGCTGACGATTGCCCCCGAGAAACATGAGGAACGAAAACAGCGCCACACCCAATCCCCAGAAGGCGAGGAGGCTTCCGGAGACCCATTGGCGACGCCTAAGGAACGAGGCGTCCTTCACACCCAGAACCGTTGAGAATACACCGCTTCGAGGATTGGCGTGGGTGATGCGCAATACCGGGACGCCGGCGCTGGCGCTCATCCAAGCGAGGTCCCTGGGCGGGCGGAGGGCCTGTTCCCGGTGGATTTGATTGAGGAGCCCCTGTCCGGGCAGGGTGGCGTGGACGGCCAGCGGAGCGCCCTCGGGGCCGTAATTGATGAGCCAGGCAAACTCGCGGCCCGGCTCACGGTGAAGGCGCAGGTATTGGCGATTGGCCGCCTTGAGCGCGGGGAGCACTTGGACGGCGGGAAGGGTTTCGAGGCCGCGGTAGAGGCGGTTGAGTTCGCCGAGGCTAGGCCCCAGTTTCTTCTCCAGGCCGGACAGGAGGCGGCCCTGGATGAAGCGATGGGCTCCCCAGAGCGCCAGGCCGAGGGCCAGGGAGAAAAGGAGGATATAAAGGAGGGAGAAGCCTCGTTTCACGTGTGGAATCCCCAAAAGACCCGCATTTCGCCTCTTCTTCGATATCGGCTCCCCAAAAAAAAGGATGACACCTTTAGCGGGTTTTCCCCATCGAAAAAAACGCTCAGCCCTTTTCCATCCGGGCCGAATTTGGGATGCAGGCCCATCCCGCGGGAATTCACCCACGGGAAGCCGCGACCCAAGAGGATCCCATGTCGCCCCAACGCATCCACGACAAGATGACGAGCGTGCTCAACCGGCTCATCTGGGTGGAAGACTGCATCGCCCCCAGCCTCCAGCAGGCGGACGCTTTCCGCCTGGAGCGCTTGGAAGGCCTGCAGAATCGCCTGGTGGACGAGCTCCTGCGCCTTTCCCGCTACCTGCCGGACCTGCCCCAGGCCCTCCATGACCGGTTGCGCTCCCAAGTGCTATTGCTGCGCCAGAAGCGGGACGGCAACGCCCGCCTGGTTTCCGAGACACGGGCCCTCTGCGAACGTTTCTTTGGGGAAGGAATGGACGCGGGATACCGGGCCGACGGGCGCCCCGCCGGGCGCGAAGCGCGGACCTTCGTCCGCATGACCGCCTAAGCGGCGGGGAGCCCCCTATGACCTCCACCTTCCTCGGGATCGAGATCGGAAAGCGCGGCGTCGATGTGCACCAGCGCGGCCTGCAGGTGACCGGCCAGAACATCACCAACGCCGACAACGAGGCCTACTCGCGCCAGCGCATCCACCTGACCACCATGCCCGCCCTCACCGACCCCTCCCTCAACCGGGAGGAGCGCCCCGGCCAATTGGGGCAGGGCCCCGAGATCGCCGCCATCCGCCGCGACCGCGACCTCTACCTCGACGAGCGCTCCAACACGGAAGTGGGCTACCGCGAGTATTGGAAGGGCGTGAAGGACCTCACCACCCGTTTGGAGGCCGTGCACAATAGCCTCGGAGAGGCGAACCTCCAGGCGCGCCTCGACCGCTTCTGGTCCGGTTGGCAGGAAGTGGCCAAGAACCCCGCCGAGCCCGCCACCCGCGCCGCCCTGGTGCAAGACGGCGCGCTCCTGGCCCGGGGCCTCCAGGATTCCCACCGGGCCTTCACGGGCATCCGCGGCGAGCTCGACCAGCGCATCGTCAGCGAGGTGCGCACGATCAACACCATGGCGGGGAACCTCGCCGAACTGAACCTGCGCATCACCCAATCCGAGGCCGCGGGCGACAACCCCAACGACCTCATGGATGAACGCGACCGCCTGGTGGGCGAACTCGCCAAACGGGTGGATATCCGCACGTCCAACAAGGACAAGGACGATTTCATCGTCTATATCGGCGGCAAGATCCTGGTGCAGGGCGGCACGACGTCGCTCCTGCGCGCCACGGGCAATCCGGCGGACGAGGGCCTCGCCGCCATCACCTGGGCGGTGGACGGGCAGCCGGCTTCGTTCGCCTCGGGCTCCCTGAAGGCCCTCCTCGAGACCCGGGACCAGGTGATCCCCGCCCAATTGCGCAACCTCGACGCCCTCGCGGCGAACCTCATCCATTCCGTCAACGGCCTCCACCGGGAGGGCTTCGATCTCTACGGCCGCCGGGGCCAGGACTTCTTCATCGAGAAGAAGGCCCCCGCGGACGTGTTCGCCAACGCCGACGGCAACGGCGACGGGATCGAAGACAGTTCGTGGATCTTCCAGGTCACCGGCACCCAGAAGGTCAACCCCGACGCCATCGTGGGGGAGGGCGGCGTGCTCTCGCTCTCCGACCGGGACGGGAAACGCATCACCCTGGAATACCGCGCCGACGAGCGGATCTCGAGCGTCATCCAGCGCATCAACCTCGCCGGGGCCAATGTCGGCGCCACTTTGCGCGCCGACGGGCGCCTGCTCGTGAAGGCGAACACGGCCGAATCCGGCCCGTCCTTCGCCATCAACCACTTGGAGGACAGCGGCAATTTCCTCGTGGGCGTCACGGGCATCCTCAAGAACTCGGGGGAAGCGGGGGCCTACGACCGCGCCCGGGTCAACGAGTACCGCAAGCTCGGCGGCGAGATGGAAGCGAGCGCCATGACGCCCCTGGGGCACCCCGCCTCGTGGATCGCCGTGAACCCCCACCTGGTGAAGGACGGGGGCCTCGTGGCGGCCGCCGACGGCACCGATACCAGCGGGCGCGGCAAGGACCGTTCCAACGGGCCCGGCGACGGCACGATGGCCCTTTCGGTGGCGGCCCTGCGCCACGGGGAGATCCAGGTGGATGGCCGGCGCACCTTCAACGAGTACTACACCGCCATGGTCGAGAACCTCGGCACCCGGGGCTTCGGGGCGAAGATGGAGGTCGAAAAGGCGGAGGCCCTCACCGGCCACCTCGACGGCATGCGCAAGGCCATCTCCGGCGTGAACCTCGACGAGGAGATGACGCGCATGCTCTCCTACCAGCACGGCTACAAGGCCGCCGCCCGGCTGATCTCGGTCATGGACGAGATGCTCGAGACCCTCATCGTTCGGATGACCTGACCCCCGCGTCCCTAAGGCAAGGAACCCATGCGTATCGCCAATATCCACGTCAAGAACGAGTTCATCGGGCGCCTCCAGGGCCAGTCCGAGACGCTCACCAAGGTCCAGACCCAGATGTCCACCGGGCAACGGATCCAGAAGCCCAGCGAAGACCCCATCGCCGCGATCAATTCGGTCTACCACCGCACGCGCCTCAACCAGATCGAGCAGTACCAGAAGAACGTGGGCGAATCCAAGGCCCAGGTCGACCTCGGCCACGACCACCTCGTGGCGGTCACCGGCATCCTCCAAAGGGTGCGGGAACTCACGGTGCAGAGCGCCAACGGCACCTACGGGAAGGACGACCGCCAATACATGGCCATGGAGGTCGAGGAACTCCTGCGGGAGAGCATCGCGGCGGCCAACGCCAGCCGCGGCGACCAATTCGTCTTCTCCGGCGGCCTCACCCACACCAAGCCCTTCCGCGAATTCGAATCGGCCCGCAACGGCCTCGGCAAGCCCCTCATCGAACGGGTGGACTACCAGGGGAACAACCTGGAGCACCAGGTCGAGGTGGAACAGGATGACCGCGTCGCCGTCACCCTCCCCGGCAGCCAGGTCTTCTGGGGCCAGAACCACCTGGTGGTCAGCCTCAAAGAGGGGGCGAATTGGGTCTCCGACCGCGACCAGGTCCTGCGCATCGACGGCCAGGAAGTGCGCGCCACCAAGGGCGATAACCTGGACTCCCTCGTCCAGAAGATCAACGGGGCCGTCCCCTCCGTGACCGCCTTCGCCCGGGAACTCCCCACCGGGGAGCGGGTGCTCGCCGTGGAGAGCGCCTCGCCCCACCGCATCCAATTCGAGGATCTCGAGGGGGGCTCGGTGCTCGCCGACCTCGGCGTCATCCGGTCCGGCGAGGAGGGGAAGCAGGTGGGAAATAACCTGCACCCCAATACCCTCGAATCCGGCGGCAGCGTGTTCGACATCATGATCCGCCTGCGCAATAGCCTGCTGGCCAACGATGTCGAGACCCTCGGCAGCCGGGACCTCTCCGGCCTCAGCGCGGCCCTCGACAACGTCCTGCTCAACCAGGCCCGGCTTTCTGCAGTACAGACCCGGCTCGATTTCTCCGATAAGAAACTGAGCGCCGACCGCGAACTCACCACCGAGCGCCTCTCCAAGAACGAAGACATGGACATCGCCGAGGCCACGATTCGCTACAACCAGATCGACATGGTGCACCGCGTCTCGCTGATGACGGCGGCCAAACTCTTGCCCCCGACGCTGATGGACTACCTGCGCTGACCCCCGCCGAATCAAAAAGAAAACAGGAGATCTCATGGAAGTGCTCAGTTCCCGCATTGGACAAGTCGAATACCGCAGCGAGGAAACCCTCTGGTTCGAGGAAGGCCTCTACGGTTTCGAGCATCTCAAGCGTTTCATCCTCGTCCAGGGCGGCAGCGAGACCTTCTTCCATTACCTCGTCAGCCTCGACGATCCGCAGGTCGTGTTCGTGGTCTGCGACCCGAAGGCGGTGGTGCCCGACTACGTGCTTTCCATCCAGAAGCGGGAATACGACGAACTCGGCGTCAAGGATCCGGTGCAACTCCTGACCTTCGTCATCGCCACGATCCCCGACCGCGTCGAGGATATGACGGTGAACATGCTCGGGCCGGTGCTCGTGAACGCCGAAAATTTCAAGGGCCGCCAGGTGATCGACCAGAACCCGGATTACGCCACCAAGCACCGGGTTTTCGCCGCTAAAGAAGCCGCCATGGCGACGGCCGGCTGATCCCCCCTTTCTCCACCCTTTAAAACAAGGCCCGGGCCGGAACTCCAAGAGTCCGCCCGGGCCTTTTTTTCACGTTCTCCCCCCCCCCCCGAAAGGGCC
>JAFLEE010000125.1 GCA_017302015.1 Spirochaetota bacterium
AGAGGACCATGGGCGAAGAGGCTTGGTCAGAGGATTCCGGGGGAAGCTACCGGCGGTGGAGGGAGGGACAAATGAGGGGTTTAGGCTCGAGTCGGAAATGATTGGGGGGGGTGCACCAGCCTGAGGGGGGGATTGGAAATATGAATTCTCTGAAAATAGATCCAAGTAAATCCAATCTCTGAAATTGTATTTTTCAACCCCCCAACACCGCCACGAGCGCCTGCGGCCATTTCACCGGCCGCATCGCCTTGGCGTCGACGCAACAATTGATAGTCGACCCCTCCGCCAAGAGGCCCCCCGCCGCGTCCAAGATCCGGCTCTCGAAGAAGAGGCGCACCCCCGTGGACTGGGCGAGGGTCGTCTCGATGGTCAGGAGATCGTCATAGCGCGCCGAGCGCCTGAATTTCACGTGGAGTTCGACGACCGGGCAGAGGATGCCGTATTCGTCCGCCAAGCGCGCCGCGGTGAGGCCCAGATGGCGGAATAATTCGGTGCGGCCGATCTCCATGAACTCGGCGTAGCGGGTATGGTAGACCACCCCGCCGGCGTCCGTGTCCTTGTAGTAGACGCGGACTTGGCTCCGGTGCGCGGTCACGTCGCGGGAACGGGCCCGAACTTGTAGCGCATGAAGGCGCCGTCCCGTTCCGTCCGGTAGCTGAAGCGCAAAATGAGTTCCCAATCGCCGAGGTCGTAAAAATAGCCGAAATCATCCCGGGTTCCCTCGCTATTGACGATGCCCTGGAACTCGGAGTCGAGGCGCAGCATATGCTCCACCTGGCTGCGGCTCATGCCGGGCTTCAAATCGCCCAATTTGCTCTGGATATGGACCACCAAGGCGGATTTGGCGGGGTCGGGCCTCGTGGCATGGACAACCACCGCGGCCACGGGCTCCCGAACCGGGGGAGGAAGGGCCACCGCGACAGTAATGGGAGAATCGACGGGGGGGGTATATTTGACCTGGCTCGTAGCGCACGCGGCGGCCAGGAGGGCCCCCAGTATCGCGATGAAATACAGGCCATTCTCTTTGGCGGTCAAATTTTCCCCCATCACCCTCTAGTTTCGGGCACTCGGGACGCTGCCGATAGCAAATTTCCATCCCAAATTGCCTGGGTGTTGGCACCTATTCTCGGGATCGGCCTGCCACTCTGGAACGGTATCCACAACCGCCGAAATGGGCTCTCGCCCATCCCATCACGTCTATACGTGGGTGGATCCAACGAACGCGGTCTGGCTCCACAGATGGCCTGCAGCCTCCTGGGTGCCGAAATCCAGCCGAAAAGGCCTTTTTGAGAATAGAATTGTCCTCCAGTTCATGCCCCCAAACTCCGACAATCGAAGTCGAGGAGTAACCCCCGTGACCCGAGTTTTCTGCCTCATCCTGGCGGCCGTTTCCCTGTGGGGCTGCCTCGACATCGACCAGGTCGTGGACCCCGGCGCCACGCCGCCCTCCCTCTATCTGAAGGTCTCCTGGCCGGAGGGCTCCCCCGAGCGGCCCCGCGTCGAGAACGCCCTGGCGCGCATCCTGGCCCTCTATCCCACCGACTACGCCCCCCTCACCCTCAAGCGCATCCGCGACGGCAAGCGCTTCGGGCTCGAATAGGAAGGCCCCCTCTCCTCCTCCTCCAATTTCGACGGCACGCCCCTTTCGCCCCGGGTGCAGGGCAATCTGATCGAGATCGGCATCCCCCTCCCCGACCTCTTCTCCCCCGAATCCCTCGTGCGCACCAATGAATGGATCCAGTCGGCCCTCGCCGGCACCTCCTACCGGCTCATGGTGCGGACCTCCGAGAAGAACATCGCCGCGAACCTCCTCTCCGGCGGCGTGGTCACTCCCCTGAAGGTCGTCCCCCTCCGCGATCTCGCCCTCATCGACGCCCCGCTCTACCTCTTCGCCTCGGCCTACAAGCGGGCCCTGGTGCGCGTCGAACTCGGCGCCTCCAACCGCTTCGAGGCGCCCGACACCGCCGCGCGGCTTGCCGGGGAGACCCTTCAGGCCGGCGTCATCGCCTTCGACCGCGGCTCCATGATCACGGCCCACGGCCATTTCGCCCGCCTCTTCCACGAGGCCCGCATGGCCGACGGCGACCTCTATTTCTTCTACGGCTTCACGAGCCTCGTCGTCGACAAGGATCCCGCCCAATCCCGCACCCTCTACCTGCTGGCCCTCGACTGGTATAAGAAGAACCTCTCTACCATGCCTTGGGAGAACGGTTACGATAAGGCCTATCTCATGCTCGGGCTCCTCTACGCCGATCCCGCGGTGCCTTTCGCCGATAAGGCCCTCGCCAAGAAGACCTTCGACGCCGGCCTCGCCGCCAATCCGAACAACAAGTGGATCCGGCAGGTCTACGAAAAGGTCACCGGCGAAAAGATCCCCGGCGGGTGAAACGGGCCGAGAAGGCGGCCGCCATCGCGGCCGAACTTGAGCGCCTCTTCCCCGATCCGCCCATCCCCCTGGACCATCGGGATCCCTACACCCTCCTCGTCGCCACCATCCTCTCGGCCCAATGCACCGATCTCCGGGTGAACCAGGTCACGAAGGTCTTGTTCGCCCGCGCCCGGACCCCCGCCCAAATGGTGGCCTTGGGCGAAGAGGCCGTGCGCCTCATCATCCGACCCTGCGGCCTCTCGCCCGGGAAGTCCAAGGCCCTTACGGGGATGTCGAAGCTGCTGCTGGAACGGCATGGGGGCGCGGTACCGAAATCGTTCGAGGCCCTGGAGGCGCTCCCCGGCGTCGGGCATAAGACGGCCTCCGTGGTCATGAGCCACGCCTTCGGCGTTCCCGCCTTCCCCGTGGACACCCATATCCACCGCCTCGCCTGGCGGTGGGGGCTCTCGGACGGGTCCAAGGTGGAGCGCACCGAGGCCGATCTCAAGGCGCTCTATCCCGAGGCGTCCTGGGAAAAACTCCATCTCCAGATCATCTATTACGGAAGGCAGTATTGCCCGGCGCGGGGGCACGACCTCGCCCACTGCACGATCTGCGCCCGATACGGGGTGCGGGACCGGATCAAGGAAGCCTGACCGAACCACGCGGGAGGGGATCCGCGCCGCGCGGCCCCCGCATGGCGGCGCGGCGATCCCGACTCCCGAAGGCTTCAACGCTTCTTCGTTTTCGCTGGTGATTCTTTCCAACTCACCGTGAGCGATCCCTGGGCGCCCAAGAGCGCGCGGTAGCCCTTCGCCTTGAAGCGGGCCGCCACGTTGGCGAGGGCGTGCATTTGGGCGTCCTCCACCGCCTTCGATTTCACGTTCACGTGGGCTTCGAAGCGGAAATGCTTGCGGCTTCGCGCGATGTCTTCCAGGAGTTCGCGGGTGAACTCGGCCTCCTCGTGGGCCACCCGCGCAGCATAGGCCCCCACGATCTCTTCGCGGAGTTTGGAGGCGAGAGGGATCTCCAGAGCGCCGGCGTTTTTCTCGGCGGTCGAGGATCCAAAGAGGCGGCGAAAGATTCCCATGGCGGTTCCCCCGGTTTAGGCCCTGCTTTCCATCGGCCCGGGCGCGAGGTCTTTTCGGCCGTCCACCTGGACGGCGACCCATTGGGCCAGGCGCTTCCCCAGGCGCATCGGGGAGGCCTGCTCCGTCTCGGTGCGCGGTTCCCCGGCCTGGACCGCCCCGTAATGCAGGGTGAATTGCTTGCCCACGTAATCGGTGACCCCGAAGACGAGGAAACCGAAATTGATGAGGGTGATGAGGATGGAGAGGCAGACGAGTTCGTTCCCCCCGCCCCAGCCCCCCGACGAAGAAAAGGCGCAGCCGATTTTTCCGTCGATCTTGCCCCAGAGGTCGGTCTGCCCGTCCCAGAATTGCTTCATCTTCCAGGACATCCCGCCCATATGGGTGGGGGACCCCACGGCGATCCCATCGCACCAGGCGAGGTCCTCCGACCGGGCCTCGTCGATGCCCTTGAGGCGGACTTCCATGCCCTCCACGGCGGCGGCCCCCTGGGCGACCAATGCGGCGATCTTTCGCGTGGATTGGCTCTGGCTATCGAAAAGAACGAGGATCTTACCCACCGGAGGCCCCCATTGAATGCCCAAGTGTCGCCCGAGCGGGATTCTTTGTAAAGGGCCGGTGGATCCCTCCCGCAAAACCGGGGTCAATCCACTGTATGGAAATGTCAGGCGGGTGAATCTCTCCGGATGCTGAAAATCCAACCGAAGGGTATGATTTCAACCCATGCCCCTTCGATTCGAGAGCCTCTATCTGGATGACGTTCCGCGGGACGGGCGTGTGGTGGATTTCTTCGATCCCGCTGGGGCGCCCCGGGAAAAGGCCTTTTTCTTCGTCCATGGGGGCGGCTGGCGGGCCGGAAGCCGCTCCATATTCCATCCGATCATCAAGGCCCTCGTCGACCGCGGCTATGCCTGCGCCACCACCGATTACCGGCTGGGCGGCGTGCACCTCTCTGAGCAGGTCGCCGATGTCCGGGAAGCCTACGGCGCTTTTTCTCGCAGACTGGCCGCGGCGGGAAGACCCTTGCGCGCCGTGGTCCATGGCGGGTCTGCGGGGGCCCATCTCGCCGCCCTCCTCGCCCTCGCCGGGCCCGAGAAGCCCTGCGGACTCTCCCTGGCCAACGGGCCCTCGACCTTCGAACCTTGGCCCGATATTTTTCCGGGGATCTGGGCCTCCATGCAAGACATCATGGGCGTCCCCTGGGAAACCCACCCCGAGCGCTACCGGGAGGCGTCCCCCATCCACCATATCCGGGCGGGCCATCCTCCCATCCTCTTCATGCACGCCGAGAACGAACATATGTTCCCCCTGGCCCAGACCCTCCGCCTCCAGCGGGCTGTGGAGACCTGCGGCGGCCGCATGGAAATCCGCCAGTACCCCGCCATGGAGCACGGATTCTTCTATTCCCTCGAGCGCCCCCAGCAGCGCGCGGCCCTGGAAGACCTGGTGGCCTTCGCCGAGTCTATCCCCTGACGGTCAATCCAGTGAATGAGAATGTTGAACGGGCCCCTCGGGGGCCAGCCGCTGCGCGCCCCGGGCGGCCTATGATGAAAGGGTCGACAGGGGACCGGGCCGCCGCCGCCCCATCGACAAGGAAAGCCCCATGAAAACCCATCGCGTCGCCGTCGTCGGCTGCGGCATGCTCGCCCGAAGCGTCCACCTCCCCAATTGCGTGAAGAACCCCCGCATCAAACTCGCGGCGACCTGCGACGCGGACCCCTCGGTGGCCGAAGCCGCGCGCAAGGAGTTCGGCGCCGAGCGCAGCGAGACCGATTGGAAGAAGCTCGTCGGGGCCCCCGACATCGACTGCTTCATCTTGGCCACCCATACCAACCTGCGCGGGGCCTTCATCACGGCCGCCCTCGAGGCGGGCAAGCCCGTCTATACCGAGAAGCCCCTGGCGCCCAACCGCGCGGAGATGATGGAGATCGTCGCCTGCGCCCGCAAAACCGGGGTGCCGGTCTGCGTCGGGCATAATCGCCGCTCCAGCCCGGCGATCCTCGAGGTGAAGCGCCTGCTCGACCGCGTGCGCGGCGGGGCCCCCGCCATCCCCCCCACGATCTTCCGCGGCAAAGACCGCCCTCCCGTGCCGGAGCAGCATTGGCAATCCCTGCTCCTTCGCATCATGGACGACGCCCGGTCCTGGAAGGATTGGATCTTCCACGACGAAGAGGGCATCCTCTTTTCCGAGATGGTCCACTTCATCGACCTCGCCCTCTGGCTCACCCCGGCCCGGCCCGTGCGCGTCATCGGCGAGGGCTCGGTGCGGGGCAATTTCACCCTCATCTACCGCTTCGACGACGGCAGCATGGCGACCCTCCACCACTCGCTCGCCGGGCATTTCGACTACCCCAAGGAGCTCCTCGAGGCGTCCGTCGGCCATGTCACCGTGGCCATGGACCAGCACATCGAGGTGCGCCAATGCGGCTTGGGCGACGAAGCGGGCCTCAAGACCTTCCCGTGGGCCGAGGATTCCCCCTGGGCGAAGGAGCGCGGCATGGCCGCCTATTTCTCCGAGATCGAGAAGGAGCGCGCCCTCGCCGCCCGGGAGGGCCGGCCCCCCCGCTGGCTCAACGTGACGAAGGGCCACGCCGCCCACCTCGACCGCTTCCTCACGCACCTCGAGGGGCGCGGCGAAAACCCCTGCCCCGTTGAGAGCGCCGTCGCGGTCAACCGCCTGGCCCTCAAATCCCTGGAGGCCGTGCGCACCGGGCATCCCGTGGCCCTCGGCCCCGAAGACTGGCATGTCGTATAATGGAGGGCCGGGAAGGACGTTCCACGCGGCCTTCCCGATGACCACGCAGGAGTTCCCGCCATGCGGAAAGTGAAATTCGGCATCATCGGCACCGGCGCCATCGCGGCGCGGCACGCGGAGGCCCTCGCCCTCACCGGCAACGCCGAACTCGTGCTCGTCTACGACAAGGTGGGCGAGCGTTCCGCCGCCTTCGCCAAGCAGCACGGCTGCAAGGCCGCCGCCACCTTCGAGGAATTCCTGGCCTCCGACATCGAAGCGGTCACCATCGCCACGCCCAGCGGGCTCCACGCCGAGGTGGCCATCCCCGCCGCCCGCGCCGGCAAGCACATCCTTTGCGAGAAGCCCCTCGAGGTCACGGTCAGCAAGACCAACGAACTGGTGCGCGCCTGCGAGAGCGCCAATATCCGCCTCTCCGCCGTCTTCCAATCGCGCTTCAGCCGTTCGGTGCAGCTCATCAAGCAGGCCGTCGACGAGGGGCGCTTCGGCCAGCCCGTGCTCGCCACGGCCAGCGTGCGCTGGTTCCGCTCCAGCGAGTACTACGGCAACGCGACCTGGCGCGGCACCTGGGCCCTCGACGGCGGCGGGGCCCTCATGAACCAAGGCATCCACACCGTCGACCTCATGCTCTATTTCAACGGCGACGCCTCCGAGGTCACCGGGCGCACCGCGCGGCTGCTGCACAAGAACATCGAGGTCGAAGACACGGTCGTGGCGATGTTCAAGTTCAAGAATAATTCCCTCGGCACCCTCGAGGCGAGCACCGCCTGCGCTCCCGGCTTCCCCCGGCGCGTGGAACTCTCCGGCACCGACGGCAGCGTGCTCCTCGAGGACGACCGCATCCTGCGCTGGCAATTCAAGGTCGAGAAGCCCGGCGACGACGAGATCCGGAAATTCGGCCTGGCGGGCGAGGGCCTCCACGGCGGCGCCGGCGACCCCAACGCCATCTCGAGCGAAGGCCACCGGCGGCAACTCACTGAACTCGCCGACGCCATCCTCAGCGGGCACCACCTCACCACCCCCGGCGCCGAGGGCAAACGGGCCGTGGAACTCATCTGCGCCGTCTACGAGTCGGCGCGCACCGGGACGACGATCAAGTTCCTCTAAACCCTCCCCCCCGAGGCATGCCCTCCCCGGTCCTGTTCCTCTCCCCGGCGCGCTACCTGAAGGAACTCGCCGGCGGCCACTGCACCGCGGCCCTCGAACACGGGGGGCTTAGTTCCTTCCGCCGCGACTGGGGGTTCGCGCCGCGGCGCATCCCCGCCTCGATCCTCTACTATGTGATCCAGGGGGGCATCCGCGTCACGCTCCCCGGGGATCCCCGCGGACGGGGGGCGCTCCTCACCCCCGGCACGCTGCTCTGGATCGCGCCTTGGGTCGAGCACGCCATGGCCCTCGAGAAGCCCGAGGGCGCCACGGTGACCTGGCATATGCGCCTCAGCGTCCGCCGGGGCGGGCGCCTGCTCCACCCGCACGGCGACCTCCGAACGCTTTCGGACCGCGGCGACCTTCCGGCGCGCCTAGAGGAACTCGTGCGCGCCTCCCGGGAGGACGGGCCCTTCGCTCCGGAGCGCCTCCGCGCCCTCGCCTTCCTCTTCGCCCTGGAGGCCCTCGGCGATGGACGCCCGGAGGCCGCCCAGGGCCTCTCCAACCGCCAGTGGGCGCGCCTTCGCCAATGGCTCGACGGACATTGGGACCGGCGCCCCGTGCCGGCGGAAATGGCCGCCTGCCTCGATCTCTCCCCCGCCTATTTCGCCCGGCTCTTCCACCGCACCACCGGGTTCACCCCTCGGGTATGGCTGGTGCGGGAAAAAATCCGCCTCGCCACGGCGCGCCTGGCCGAAGGCGGGTTCAGCGTCGAGGCCGCCGCGAAATCCCTGGCCTATACGGATTTTTCCCTCTTCAGCCGGCAATTCAAGGCCGTCATGGGGATCTCTCCCCGGCAATTCAAGAAACGCTACGGATAAGCCTTCGCGGGGAGCATCGCGGGGAAAGCCCGCGGGCGCACGGGCGCGCGATTATTCTTGGCCCAATAATTCGCGGTAGAACTGGTCGTCGGATTTCAGGAGGCCCCGCTGGATGGCCACCTCGAACAGGTTGAGGAGAGCGTCGCGGGGATTGAAATCGGGACGGCTGCCGTAGGGGTCGCCCGCGCGGTCGTCCCCCAGGAACTCGTCGATGGCCGCGGGGTCGAGGATCTGGCCCTCTTTCTGGGAGATGAAATCTTTCACGAAGGGATGCTGGGCGTAGCGCTCCTTGATCCCGGTGATGGCCGCGCTGCGCCCGGCCATGAGGGTGGAGAGCATGCCCGCCGGCCCGTTCTCGTCTTTGCGCTGGACGGCCTTGCGGAGAAGCTTCAGATGGTGCTCCTGGCGCCGCAGGCGGCGATCGAGCAGCACCGCCCCGAGGACGAGGCCCGCGAGGTTCAGGATGGAGAGGATGAGGAGCGCCAAGACCATGGTGTATTATGGCCGGTTCCCCGGGATTTTTCAACGACCGGCGGCCCGATTTCGTCCCACGGGCCCCTTTTCGGAACTTTCCCGGGCCGTTCCTGAGTCTTTCGCGCTCTCGATGATGGGATAATCCCGAGCGCCCCTTCAACGCGGCGGCGACGCCCATGCCCCCTTCCGTCCCCCCCGCCGAGCCCACCGGCGCTTTTTCCTCCCTCGATCCCAATACGTTCATCGACGCGGTGGCCTCGGCCATCGGCCGCCCCCTCACCGGCCTTTGCCGGCCCTACGCCTCCTATATCAACCGGGTCTTCGAACTGCGCGCGGAGGACGGCGAGGGTCTGGTCGCCAAGTTCTACCGGCCCGACCGCTGGAGCCGGGACGCCCTCCTCGAGGAGCACGCGTTCGTCTTGGAACTCGCCGCCGACGAGCAGCCCGTGATCCCGCCCCTGCCCCTCGCAAACGGCGCCACCCTCGGCCAGCACGAGGGGGCCCATTTCGCCGTCTTCCCGAAGAAGGGCGGGCGCATGGTGGACGAGTTCACCGACGCCGATTGGCTGGCCACCGGGCGCCTCCTCGCGCGCCTGCACCGCATCGGCGCCCTCCGGGAAGCGCCCCATCGGGTGCGCATCCACCCCGAGGCTTCCACCGATTCCCAACTCGATTTCCTGCTCTCGGGCGATTTCGTCCCCGAGCCCTTCGCGCGCCCCTACCAGAGCCTCGGGCGCGAACTCGTCGCCCTCGCCCGGGAACGCTTTACGGGCGTCGCCCTCCAGCGCGTCCACGGGGACCTTCGACTCGCCAACCTCATCCACCGCCCGGGCGAGGGGACCTTCGTGGTGGACTTCGACGATATGGGCATGGGCCCCGTGGCCCAGGACCTCTGGCTCCTCCTCCCCGGCCACCGCGGGGAATGCGGGCGTGAGCTCGGCCTCCTCCTCGAGGGCTACGAAGTGTTCCTCGAGTTTCCCCGGGACCAATTGGGCCTCATCGAGATCCTTCGCGCCATGCGCTTCATCCACCATAGTTCTTGGTGCGCCCGCCAAGTGGGCGACGGCGCCTTCGCCGAGACCCACCCGTACTGGGGCACCCCCGCCTATTGGGACGAGGAGATCTCGGCCTTGGAGCGCCAATTGGCGCGCATCCGCGACGGGGAGGCCTAGGCCAGGCGCGCCCCGAAATCCATCGTCACCCGGAACCCCGCGCCGGAATTCTCATAGCGCACCGCATAGCCGAGTTCGGGGGCGCCCTCTTGGAGGATGCCCAGGAAGGTTCGCCGGTCCCCCGATCCCTTGCTCGACCGCTTGCCGATCTCGTCCACGGGAAACGGCAAGCCGCCCGCGTTGTCTTCGATGACGAGTTGGCCGCCTTCCCGCCAGATGCGAAGGCGCAGGGCCGCGCCTTCTCCCGGGCGGCGGGCATGGGCCTCGCAGGCGTTGTCGAACAGGTTCTTGAGGTTGCTCGTGAAGAGGAGAAAATAGAAGTCGAGGCAACCCCGCACGGAAGGATCCACATTCACCCGGCCCTTCATCGCGTGCTCGCAGACGTGCACGACGGCCTTGCGTAGGTCGAAGGGGCTGCGGCGCTCCACATCCAGCAGGTGCATGGCCTGGACGGAGGCCTCGACGGTTTTGTCGAGGAGGCAGGCCGCCTCCGCCGCCGTCGGGGGGTCCTTGCGCAGCAGGGTCGCGGCGTACTGGACCCGCGCCAATTGGTTCCTCAGGTCGTGCAGGGTGAGTTGGTTGGCGATCTTGATCACCTCGACCTGCACGCGCAGGTCGCCGACGGCTTGCTCGCTACGCTCCCCGTCCCGCACCACGCGCAGCGTCTCCCGCATGACGATGATGGATGAGACGCTGAAGATGACGTAGACCACGATCTCGAGATTGCGGTGCTCGCCCCTCAGGAGGATGGCGGACAGGATCAGGCTCCCCAGGATGAAGACGGCCAATTGCCCGCTATAGAAGCGCGACTTCACCGTGGTGCTATTGTAGATGATCCCGATGATCGCGAAGATCGAACAGATGTAGAACATCTTCTGCGGCAAGCCGATCATGCAGGCGATCCAGAGGATGACCAGTTGGGGGATGTTCGCCCACTCCCAGCGCGTCTTGCACCCCCGGGCGGTGAGGCCCTTGGAGACGTAACTCTCCACCAGCAAGATCCCATGGAAGAGCAGATTGACCGAAAGGATAAGCGCGTACCACCAAGGGGTTGCCCATCCCAGGATAAAAAAGGCCACGACCGTCCCCGCGCCGTTTATATAGAGGCTCTGCCTCAGGCGGGGTCTCGTGATGATTGAAATCATGGGACAAATGAAAATTGGATCATTTTATGAAAAAAATGTAAACGATTACAACGAAGTATAAATTACGGCCACGGAACTGTCAACAAGCCTTCAAAAGTAGGCTTTCGCCGATTTGAATGTCGCAGCGAAGCTCGCACAAAACAGCCAAACAAAAGGGTGTCGGCCTGCCAACCTTCCAAGACGAGGCTCGATTGCGAAGCGATCAGAAGAGTCGGTCCAACCGCCGCCCGAATTAGGATGATCGCGTTTCAGCCCGCATCCCCGATGTCATACATGGCCATGAAATAGGGGTGTTTAGGATCGAAGGTCGTGAGCGGCTTCGGGTTCGCCACGGCGCCGATACTCCGGCGACCCGTGCCGTTGACGCCCGTGAGGTCATCCCCAAGATCTTCCCGGCACGCTTGCAAAAGGCCGTCCAAACGAGCTGTCACGTCGCGGTGCGAGGCGGCGAGATTCTGGGTCTCCCCGGGGTCGGTCTCCAGATCGTAGAGTTCGTCGAGGCCCTTGCGCACG
>JAFLEE010000126.1 GCA_017302015.1 Spirochaetota bacterium
GCCGGCCTTGCCCGCCCCCGCTGCCGTTCCCGCGGTGGGGCGCCGCGAACGCATGCCCGAGGCGGCCTACGACGCCCAGATCGGCGAACTCCAGAAGCAACTCAAAAAGCTCGAGTTCCGCGTCTTCCAGAAACGCATCCCCGTCGTCATCGCCTACGAGGGTTGGGACGCGGCGGGCAAGGGCGGGAACATCAAGCGCCTGACGGAAAAACTCGACCCCCGGGGATTCTCCGTCATCCCCATCGCCGCGCCCTCGGCCGAGGAGAAGGCCCATCATTACCTCTGGCGCTTCTGGCGGCACCTGCCCAAGGATGGCCACCTCGTCGTCTTCGACCGCACCTGGTACGGGCGCGTGCTCGTGGAACGGGTCGAGGGCTTCTGCCAGCCCCACGAGTGGCAGCGGGCCTACGGGGAGATCAACCGGATGGAGCGGGAACTCCTCGACCACGGGACGGTGCTGGTGAAATTCTGGCTCGAGATCGATCCGGATGAGCAGCTTCGGCGCTTCAAAGAGCGCCAGGAGACCCCCGACAAGCAGTGGAAGATCACCGACGAAGATTGGCGCAATCGGGAAAAGATGCCCCTCTACCGCCAAGCCGTGGACGAGATGCTCGCGCGCACGTCCACCACCGAAGCCCCCTGGACGGTGGTCGACTCCGTCGACAAGCGTTCCGCGCGGATCCAGGCGCTCCAGACGGTCATCGCGGCCATCGAAGCCCGTCTCTAATCCCGCCGACCGGGCGTCGCCTTACTGGATGACGTCCGTCGGATTGGGGGTGGACGGGTCATCCTGGCCGAACCCCAACTCGTCCGTATTTGCTGAATTCATTAAAAGATGGGCTATTTTTTGTAAAAAATAGCATTTTCCACATTGTTTTTTATCTATATGGTCTACTGACAATACTGGACAATCATAATCTTAATTATGAGAGTCGTATATTTTGGACCCGGAATATGTTAAGATCCATTGCTCATTTGGATTGATTTTTTGGGATCCCTGAAAACGCGAGGTACCTAGTGGAACTGAATTTACAGGTGATTTTGGCTTTGATGGCCCTGCCCATGGGCACGGCGATACTCCTCGCCATCCTGCCCTTTGACGGGCTGCGTCGCGTGCTCGTCTGGGTCTCCGGCTTGACTATCGCCGCCCTGTCGATCTACGGCGCCTGGGCCATGCGGGGCACCGGCGGGAAGACGACCTTCTTCCAATTCGATCCCGCCTATGCGGAGAGTTTCTTCCTTTGGGGGGGCATCGTCTTGGCCGCCGTGATGCTGATCCTGTGCCGACGGATCACCAAGCGCGAGTGGTGGATCCCGGTGCTCGTCGTCGTCCAGGAAGCCGTCCTCGTTTGGTTGGAGGCCGGCCATCGCCTCCCCGCGGTCAAGAACACCATCGCCTTCGACGGGTTCACGTCGATCATGACGGCCATCATCGGCGTGGTGGGCAGCCTCATCTGCATCTACGCCCTCGGCTACATGAAGGACTACCACCACCACCACGCGGAGATGAAGGACCGCCGCCGCTCCTTCTTCTTCACCCTCTTCCTGTTCCTCTCCGCCATGTTCGGCGTGGTCTTCGCCAATAACCTGTCGTGGATGTACTTCTTCTGGGAGATCACGACGCTGTGCTCCTTCCTCCTCATCGGGTATTCCCGGGAAGAGCAGGCGACCCGCAATGCCTACCGCGCGATGGGGCTCAACGCCCTGGGCGGCCTGGGCTTCGTCGGCGCCATCGCGTGGCTGAGCGTCGGCCCCGCCTCGGTGCGCGGCCTCGACCTCATGGCCCTCACCGGCATGGGCGCCCTGGCCCTCCTCCCCGCCTGCCTCCTGGCCTTCGCCGGCCTCGCCAAGGCCGCCCAACTCCCCTTCTCCAGTTGGCTCCTCGGCGCCATGGTCGCGCCCACCCCGGTCTCCGCCCTGCTCCACTCGAGCACCATGGTGAAGGCGGGCGTCTACCTCATCGTCCGCTTCGCCCCGGTCTTCCAGGGCACGGTCGCGGGCCAGGCCCTCGCCACGATCGGAGCGGCCACCTTCCTGATCACCTCCCTCATCGCGATCACCCAGAGCAACGCCAAGCGCGTGCTCGCCTACTCCACCATCGCGAACCTGGGCCTCATCGTGGCGTGCGCCGGCATCGGCACCCCCGAGGCCACCTGGGCGGCGGTGCTGCTCATCATCTTCCATGCCGTCTCCAAGGGCCTCCTCTTCCTCACCGTGGGCACCACCGAGCACAAGATCGGCAGCCGCGATATCGAGGACATGGAGGGCCTGCTCGTCGAGAAGCCGTTCCTGGCCGTGGCCGTGCTCACCGGGATCGCCGGCATGTTCCTGGCGCCCTTCGGGATGCTCATCAGCAAATGGGCCTGCATGAAGGCCTTCATCGACGGCAATCCCCTCCTCGCCGTCCTCCTCGCCTTCGGCAGCGCCCCCACCCTGTTCTTCTGGACGAAGTGGATGGGCAAGGTCGTCAGCATCCCCGCCGGGAAACTGCGCACCGATTACCGCACCGCCGTCGAAGAGAAGGCCTCTCTCGGGGTGCTCGCCGTCCTCACCGCGGCCGTGTGCATCCTCTTCCCCGTCGTCTCCTGGAACTTCATCGAGCCCTACCTGCGGGGGGCCTTCGCCGCCACCGGCACCGTGGAGCAGGCCATCCTCGCCCTCAATCTGAGCGGCTCCACCCTCGCCATCATGCTCATCATGCTCGGCTTCATCGGGCTGCTGCCCATCTCGGTGTTCCTCCACCCCCTGCAGAAGCCCGCCGCGCGCTACCTCGCCGGGGTCAACCGCGAGGCCGATTCCGCCTTCACCGGGGCCCTGGCCACCCAGAAGCTCAGCACGCGCAACTATTATCTCTCCGGTTTTTTCAGTGAAAACGTCCTGACGAAGGGGGGGATCTGGGTGGCCATCGCCCTGCTCGCCCTCCTCGCCGCGATCCTCTGGATGCAACGATGAACACCACCTGGCTCCTCACCGGCCTCATCGCCCTCGTCGCCGCCCCCGTACTCGGCGGCCTTCTCGCCGGCTTCGACCGGATCCTCACCGCCCGCATGCAGGGCCGCGTCGGCCCCCCGCTCTTCCAGCCCTTCTACGACGTGTTCAAGCTCTTCGAGAAGCGCGGGGTGAGCGTCAGCCATTTCCAGAACTTCTACATCGTGTGCTTCGTGCTCTTCACGGCCTTCGCCACCGGGCTCTTCTTCGCCGGGCAAGACCTGCTTTTGGTGGTCTTCGCCCTCACCGCGGGGGGGGTCTTCCTCGTGCTCGGGGCCTTCTCGCCCAATTCCCCCTACAGCACCATCGGCGCCGAGCGCGAACTGCTGCAGATGCTCGCCTACGAACCCATGCTCCTCATCGCGGTCATGGGCCTCTACCTCGTCGCGGGAACGGCCATCGGCCCGACCCCCGCCGCCCCGGCGGTCCTCGACACCGGGAAAGCGACCACGATCCTCGCCTGTCCCCCCGGCGACACCAACCGACTGAGCGCCTCGAACCAGGCTGCCTCCGTCTCGTCCGCCCCGGTTCCCGCGAGCAACACGGTCGCCTCGAATTCGACCGTCGCGGCCGGCTGCGGGGCGACCCCCTGTTGCCAAGAAGCCGGCCTCCCCGCCTGCGGAACACCGGCTTCCAAGACCCGGGCCCAAGCGGACCGGAACTTCAAGGTGGCGACCATCCTGCACAACGCGCGACAAGGCGGGATGGGCTGGCGGATGCTCCTCAACCTGAGCGGTATCTTCCTGGGTTTCCTCTTCATCCTGACCATCAAACTGCGCAAATCGCCCTTCGACCTGAGTACCAGCCACCACGGGCACCAAGAAGTGGTGAAGGGCCTGACCACCGAGTTCTCGGGCAAGACCCTTGCGTGGATCGAGATCGGTCACTGGTACGAGAATATCCTGCTCATGGGATTCGTGTGGCTCTTCTTCAGCGGCCTGCACCCCGCCGTCGCCGCCGCCCTCGTGGCCGCGGTCTATTTCCTCGAGATCCTCGTGGATAACGCCAGCGCGCGCCTGAAATGGCAGACGATGGTGAAGGCGGCGTGGATCGTGACGCTGGTCCTCGGCGTCAGCAACCTGCTCTTCCTCTTCTACTTCAACCGGTAAGGGGCCCCCATGTCATTCTTCAAGAAATCGCCCTGGCTCCTGCACTACGACGCGTCGAGCTGCAACGGCTGCGACATCGAGGTGCTCGCCTGCCTCACCCCCGTCTACGACGTGGAGCGCTTCGGCATCGTGAACACCGGCAACCCGAAGCACGCCGACATCCTCGTCATCACCGGGAGCGTCAACGAGCCCACCCGCGAGGTGATCCTCAACCTCTACAACCAGATGCCCCACCCCAAGGTCGTCGTCGCCGTGGGCGTCTGCGCCGCCACGGGGGGGATCTTCCGCGACACCTACAACGTGCTCGGGGGGGTCGATACCGTCCTGCCGGTCGACGTCTACGTCCCGGGGTGCGCCGCGCGCCCGGAAGCCATCATCGACGGGGTGGTGAAGGCCCTCGGCATCCTCGAAACGAAAGCCGCGGCCCTGAAGGCCGGCGCCGCCGAACCCGCCGCGGTGGAAGGGAGCAAATAACATGATGATCGAAAACCAACCCCTCGAGACCGTGGAGCCGGCGAAGATCGCCGAGTACGCCGCGGCCAAGCGCGCGGGCGGATGGCGCCTCGTGCAGATCTCCTGCACCAGCCTCGCCGACGCCTTCGAACTCACCTACAGCTTCGACAAGGATTACGCCCTCCAGAACGCCCGGGTGATCCAGCCGCGGGAGGGCGCCCCGCTCCCGAGCATCACGGCCAGCTACCTCGCGGGCTTCACCTACGAGAACGAACTGCAGGACCTCTTCGGCGTCCGCCTGTCGGGGTTGGCCCTGGATTTCAAGGGCCAATTCTACCGCCTGCGGGCGAAGACGCCCATGTCCGAGCCCCACGTCACCACCAAGCCGGCGGCGAAACCCGCCGCCAATCCCACCCCCGGAAACTAACCCATGGGCGCAAGAACCATCATCCCCTTCGGCCCGCAGCACCCCGTCCTGCCCGAGCCGATCCACCTGGACCTCGTGCTCGAGGACGAGAAGGTCGTCGAGGCCATCCCCTCCATCGGCTTCATCCACCGCGGCCTCGAGCGCCTCGCCGAGAAGAAGGACATCCACGAGATGGCCTACGTCTCGGAGCGCATCTGCGGCATCTGCAGCTTCACCCACGGCATGGGCTATTGCACCGCCATCGAGGCGGTCATGAAGATCGACGTGCCGGAGCGCGGCCACTACCTGCGCATGATCTGGAGCGAGATGTCGCGCATCCACAGCCACCTGCTGTGGGCCGGCCTGCTCGCCGACGGGTTCGGCTTCGAGAACCTCTTCATGCAGAGCTGGCGGCTTCGCGAGCGGATCCTGGACCTCATCGAGGAGACCACGGGCGGCCGGGTCATCTTCGGCAGCTGCAAGATCGGCGGCAGCCGGCGCGACATCGCAGACGATGTGATGGCCCGCCTGCTTAAGGAACTCGCGTCCCTCGAGAAGGACTGCCACGCCATCACCGATACGTTCATGGAAGACAGCACGGTGGCCAAGCGCACCCGCGGCGTCGGCGTCATCGCCCCCGACGACGCCATCGCGCTGGGCGCCGTGGGCCCGATGCTGCGCGCCAGCGGCGTCGCCTCCGACTCCCGTTCGCTCGGCTATGCGCTCTACCCAGAGCTGAGTTTCGCCCCGATCGTCGAGAAGGACGGGGATTGCTGGGCCCGCACCGCGGTGCGCGTGCGCGAGATCTACCAGTCCTTCGACCTCATCCGCCAGTGCGCCGCCAAGATGAAGCCCGGCCCCGTCGACGTGAAGGTCAGCGGCAACCCGTCCGGCGAGTACTGGGCCCGCCTCGAGCAGCCCCGGGGCGAGGTGATCTACTACGTGAAGGGCAACGGCACCAAGAACCTGGAGCGCTACCGGGTGCGCACGCCGACCTTCGCCAACGTCCCCCCCCTCGTCCACATGCTGAAAAACATCGACCTCGCAGACGTGCCGGTGATCGTGCTCACGATCGATCCCTGCATCAGCTGCACGGAGCGCTAAATGGGCCTCGGAAAACTCAGTTTCACGGCGCTCAAGGGCGTCTTCTCCAAACCGGCCACCCGGCGCTACCCCTTCGAGGCCCGCCCCCCCATCGCGAAGAGCCGCGGCCGCATCCACTTCGACGACGGCAAGTGCACCTACTGCTCGCTGTGCGAACTCAAATGCCCGCCGGACGCCATCAAGGTCGACCGCCAGGGGCGCGTCTTCGCCATCGACCACCTGCTGTGCATCCTCTGCGGGGCCTGCGTGGAGGCCTGCCAGAAAGGCAGCCTCTCCATGGATGCCAAGCACGGCGAGCCGTGGACCGAGAAGCAAAAACTTTCTTGGCACACCGAAGCGCCGCCCAAGCCGTCGGGGGACGCCGCCCCCAAGGCCTGACCCAAGTCCCCGGGTTTTGCCCGGGGGGCTAACCCGGGTTACAATGGGCGCACCCATGAGCCGGATCCTTTCCCTTGCATGAGCACAGCGTCGCCCTCTCCATCGTCGAAACCGCGCTTCGCCATGCCGCCGGGCGCAAGGTGGAATCCCTCACCATCGAGGCCGGCCTCTTTTCCGGCGTCTTCGCCGATTCGCTGCGTTTCTACCTCGAACTGCTCTTCGAGGAACAGGGCCAGCCCATCCCCAACTTCCACCTCTCCAGCCCCCCGGCCCGATGCCGCTGCGAGTGCGGGAGCGAATATCCCCTTTCCGTCGTCTTGGACGGCTGCCCCTCCTGCGGGGGGCACCGCCGCACGCTGCTTACCGGCCGCGATTGCGTCCTGGTGAGCATGGAGGTCGCCGATGCCTGAAATTTTGAGCGTCAAATCCAGCGCCATGGCCAAGAACGACCTGGTCGCGGCCGAGAACCGGGCCTGGTTCCGCTGCCGCGGGATGCGGGCCCTGAACTTCATCAGTTCCCCGGGAGCCGGGAAGACCTCGCTGCTCGAGGCCATGGCGGCGCGACTGGGGCGTAAACTTGGGGTGATCACCGGGGATATCCAGATGACCTTCGATGCCGACCGCATCGCCAAGGCGGGGGCCCAGGCCGTCCAGATCGAGACGGGGGGGTCCTGCCACCTCACCGCCGAGCAGATCCGCAAGGAACTCCTCGCCCGCCCCTGGGACGGCGTCGAGACGATGGTCATCGAGAATATCGGGAACCTCATCTGCCCGTCGACCTACGAGCTCGGCGAGTTCTTCAAGGTCGCCCTGCTCTCCGTCACCGAGGGCGACGAGAAGCCCGCCAAGTACCCCGCCCTCTTCCTACGGGCCGAGGCGGTGCTGCTGACCAAGATCGACCTCCTCCCCCACGTGAACTTCGATGTGGCCCGGGCCGAGCGCGATTGCCTCAAACTGAACGCCGACGCGAAACTCCTCCACCTCTCCTGCAAGACCGGGCAGGGGCTCGACGCGTGGATGGACTGGCTCTCCAAACGCCCCGTCTGAACCGGGGAAGGCCCCCCGTCCCCCGCTCCATCGGCCTTCGCCATGCGCCGGGTTAAGATCACCGAAGCCCTCGCCCAGGAAGGGGGAGACCCCAAATCTTTCCCCGAGTTCCCCCTCCAGACCACCCGGAAGCACCTCGTGCGGGGCGTGAGCGCCCATCTCCACGACGCCTTCGAGGTCGAGATCCTCCTGCGCGGCCGCGCGCGCAACGTCTACTCCGGATCCGAATACGCCCTGGAGGGCGGCGATCTTTTCCTCGGCAACCACATGGAATCCCACGCCCTGCGTTTCAAGGGGCCCGTCTCCTTCCTCTCCCTCAAGTTCCGCCCGGCCGTCCTCCTCGCCGACGGGGAGGCGAACGCCCACCTGCTGGACCCCTTCGTGCGCGGATCGTCGGCCTTCCGGGGACGGATCCCGGCCACCGAGCGCGAACGGAAGACCGCGCGCGCCCTCCTCGACCAGATCCACCGGGAACGCGGGGCCCGGGAGGGGGATTGGCGGGGCGTCTGCCGCTCCCTTTTTCTCGCCTTCCTGAAGATCCTCCACCGCATTTGGCTACGCGAGCAGGGGGACGGGCCGGGTCCGAAACACCATCCCCTTCCCTATCGGCTCATGGCCTGGATCGACGGCCATTTTCAGGAAGATCTGCGCATCGAAGACTTGGCCCGGCGCTTCGAAATGAGCCCGTCCCGCCTCGGCGCCCTCTTCCGAGGCGTCTTCGGCCAATCGCCAAAGGCCTACCTTTTCTCGCGCCGCCTGGCCCACGCCAGGGAACTCTTGGCCTCGGGCGCCGTGGGCGTGACCGAGGCGGCCCTCCACTCCGGCTGGAGCGACGTCTCGGTGTTCCACAAGGCGTTCAAAAAAGCCACCGGAATCGCCCCGTCGCGCTACCGGGAATCGCGGCCTGCGGACGCCAGGGACCTTCCGTAAATCGACCCGGCCTCGGTTAGCTCCCGCAATGCGGGCTAAAAATGATCGTAAAGAAGAAGGCTGGAACGGATGGATGAGGGAGGATCCCCGCCTGGGCGATGCCACGCCTTCCCAAATAACAATCGATTTTGACCGAGACAATTCGGATATTTAGACGAATTTGACCAATTTCGCAAGATCGGTGCTCGATTTTGCATGGTAAAGGCGGCCCGATCGTATCTATCCTTATCCCATCGAAAACCGGGGCCATCAAGGCGCCGGCATGGCTGCCGAAGCACGAACGCGTTGGCGAGGCGCCCGATGAGGATTCCCCCATGAAGAGCGCCGCCTGCATCCGCCGCAACCCCGCCAATCCCGTTCTCTCCGCTAAGAATGTCCCCTACCCGGCCTCCCTCGTGTTCAACGCCGGGATCACGAAGTACCAGGGCCGCTACGTCATGGTCTTCCGAAACGATTACGGCGTCACCCAGGCCGACGTCGACGCGGGGAGCAAGCGCCCCTGGGATCTCCGCACCAACATCGGCCTCGCTTTCAGCGACGACGGCGTGGCGTGGAAGGTGGAGCCCAAACCCTGCTTCGAGATGAAGAGCGACGAAGTGAGCCGGGCCTACGACCCCCGCCTCACGGTCATCGACGGCCGGGTCGTCATGTGCTTCGCCGTCGACACCAAGCACGGGGTGCGGGGCGGCATCGCGGTCACGGAAGATTTCGAGAAGTTCGAGGTGAAGCATCTCACCGCCCCCGACAACCGCAATATGGTGCTCTTCCCCGAGAAGATCGGCGGGCATTACGTGCGCCTCGAGCGCCCCTTCCCGGTCTATAGCCGGGGCGGGAAGGACCGCTTCGACATCTGGATGAGCCGGTCCCCGGACCTCTCCTTCTGGGGACAGACCGACCTCGTCCTTGGGGTGGAGGATGTGCCTTATTCCAACGATAAGATCGGCCCCGCCGCGCCGCCCATCCGCACGAAAAAGGGCTGGCTCACCACCTTCCACGCGGTCGATCGGGACGACGCGGCCCGCGGGAAGAACGGTTGGGAAGCCAAATGGACCAAGCGCTACACGGGCGGGATCATGCTCCTCGATCTGGCCGATCCCTCCAAGGTCATCGGGATGAGCAAGGAGCCCCTCCTCTTCCCCGAAGCGCCCTACGAGGTCTCCGGCGGATACCGCGACCATGTGATCTTCCCCGGCGGCATGGTCGCGGAGCCCGACGGCGAGGTGAAAATCTATTACGGCGCGGGGGACGCGGTGGAATGCCTGGCCACCGCCCACGTGGACGAACTCCTGGCGCTCTGCGTCTCGCCCCGGTAAGGCGGCCCCTAGGCGCCCTTTTCGCTCACGCCCGCGGACTCGAAACTGGCCATCTCATCCATGATGCGGCAGGCGGCCTCCACGAGGTCCATGGCGACCGCGGCCCCCGTGCCCTCGCCCAAGCGCATCCCCAGATCGACGATGGGCGCGAGCCCCAGGATTTCGCAGGCGGCCTCTTGGCCCCGCTCCACCGAGCGGTGGCCAATGAAGAGGTAATCCTTCACCGCGGGCTGGAGGAGATAGGCCACGAGGCCCGCGGCGGTGGAGATGATGCCGTCGAGCATGACCGCGCGGCCCAGGCGCGCGGCGGCCAAGGCGCACCCGGCGATCCCCGCGATTTCGAGGCCGCCGACCTTGGAGAGGATATCCAGGCCATCGTTTCCCGCGGGTCGCCGCAGGGTGAGCGCGTTCTCGATGACGCGGATTTTCTTCGAGAGGCCGGCGTCGTCCACCCCCGTTCCCCGTCCCGTCAGCGGCCCCACGGGTTTCCCGGTCGCCGCCGCGATGATCGCCGTGGCCGAGGCCGTATTGCCGATCCCCATATCCCCCAGGCCGACGAGATCGATGGGCTTATGGGCGAAGGCCTCCTCGAAAACGGCGATGCCCCCTTCCAGGGCCGAGACCGCTTCAGCCCGGGTGAGCGCATCCTCCTTGAGAAAATTGCGGGTCCCCCGGCGCACTTTCTTGTGGAGGAGCGCCCCGCCCGGGGGAAAGTCGAAGTCTACCCCCATATCGACGACGCGCATCTCGATGCCGTAATGGCGGCAGAGCACGTTGATGGCGGCGCCCCCGCCTAGGAAATTGAGGACCATCTGGGGGGTGACCGCCGCCGGAAAGGCGGAGACGCCTTCCTCGGCCACGCCATGGTCCGCGGCGAAAACGAAGGAGGCCTTTCTTGAAACGGACGGATCGAGGCGGCCCTGGATGAGGGCCATGCGTACGGCGAGTTCCTCCAGGGCGCCGAGGGAACCCAAGGGTTTCGTCTTGGTATCCATGCGGCGCTTGGCGGCCGCCCGAAGACCTTGATCGACGGGGCGGATGGCGGCGAGGGTTTCTTCCAGGTTCATGGGCGCTCCGGATCTCTCAGATCGTCAGGAATAAGGCGACGCTCAAGAGCACCGCTTCGAGAATTTCATTCAGGGCCCCCAGGCAATCCCCCGTGACGCCGCCGATCTTCCTTCGGCACCAGAGCCTGAAAAGGAAGACGCACACCGCGCTGACGGAAAGGAAGAGGAGGAACGCCGGAGCCGATGCGCCGAACCAAAGACCCGGCAGGGCGCAGAGCAGGGTGGCGCCCCCCGCCGCGAAAAGCACGGGTTTGGAGAGGCGGCCGACGAGATGGGCTGCCGTTCCCGCCGCGCGCGGATACTTGGAAAATCCGGCGAGAAAAACCATGGCCGACCGTGAAAAGACGGGCGCGAGTAGGAGGGGCCACAGCGCGTGGGTCCA
>JAFLEE010000127.1 GCA_017302015.1 Spirochaetota bacterium
GCCCCATTTTTTTCCATTTCCACGATTGGCTCCTAAAAGAGCCGACCGTTTCGTCCGGATTTTTAGTTGAGGCAATGGGGGGCTTTCGTCCGGAATTCTGGTGATGCAATGCGGGAATTTGACTTCGAGGTCGAAATCTCATATGCTATATTCGACTTACAGGTCGAAAACCGGATATCAAGGCGAATTCACGCACCATGGCCCATCCCGCCCCATCCGTCTCCGAACGAAAGGAAAACGAAAAGGAACAGCGCCGAAAGGGCATCCTGCGCGCGGCCCGGGGCGTCTTCATCAAGCTCGGCTTCCATGAGACGACCATCGAGAAAATCGCCCAAGAAGCCTCGTTGGGCAAGGGCACGGTCTACTACTACTACGACAACAAAGAGGCCATCCTCACCGATATGATGGTCGACCTGCTCCAAACGGGGGTGCGCGAACTGCTCCATAGCGTGGCGAAATCCAAGGGGCTGCGCGAATCCCTCGGCCTCTGCGCCTCGCGCGCCCTCGACTTCATCATCGAGCATCTCTCCCTGTGGCTCGTCGTCCAGCGGGAAATCCCGCGTTTTCGCGATAAATGCCCCGGCCAATCGGCCAAATTGGTCAAGATCGCCCGCCAGAGCCGCCGCCTGACGATCCGCATCCTGGGGCGGGCCCTGCGGAAATCGGGGAAGCACGAGGACGCGGAAGTCATCTACGATCTCATCTCCTCCCAAATCATCGGCTACTCCCATTCCCACTTCACCGAGAAGAAATCCCGGGCGGCGCTCCACGAGAAGCTCCAGTACAGCCTCGACATCATCTACCGGGGCATTTTCGCGTCCGAGGCCGGTTCCGCCCCCTCCCCCGTTGCACCGATTCCGGCCCCACCCATCGGGGAGCAACCATGATGTACTTAAGCATCCCAACCATCCCCCGACCGGCCGATCCGACCCGCTTGGCCGATCCGCTTCAGGCAGGAATTCCATGAACCTCCAAAAGACGCCCCTCCTCGTCCTCCTGGCCTGCCTCCTGCCGATGGCGGCCCAGACCCCCGCCCCCCTCGTCCTCCCGCTCGATGATTTTCTGCGCCAAGTGCGCAGCGCCTCCCTCGATGCCCAAATGTCGCGCTACGAGCTCGAGTCCGCCATGGCGGGATACCACGAACTCCGCGATAGTTTCGCCCCCGGCCTGAGCCTCGGCGCCGGCACCGCGGCGCCCGCGAGCGCCACCACGCTCCAGACCAATACCTCTTTCGCCATCGGCTTGGGAAAAGTCATCACCGAATCAGGCACCTCCCTCGGGCTCTCCTGGTCCAATCAATACGGCTACTCGAAATCGGGCCCCACCGCGGCCAACGCCTGGGCGTCGGCCCTCTCCTTCAGCATCGGGCAACCGCTCCTGCGCGGCGCGCCCTGGGCCTCCACCGGCGGTTACGCCCTCGAAGCGGCGCGCCAATCGGTTCGCCTCCAACGCTCCGCCCAGAACGGACGGGTGGGCGCCCTCCTCTTCGCCGCGCTCCAGGCCTATTGGACCTTCGACCTCGACCAGAAACTCCTCAAGATCGCCGACGACTCCATCACCGACGCGCGCGACCTCCTGGAACAGAACCGCCGGCGCGTCGTGCTCGGCACCGTGGATATCAGCGATGTCTACCGCAGCGAGGTGAACCTGACCCTCATCCTCAATAATCGCGACCAGATCTACCGCGACCTGCTGAACATCCAATCCCAACTCCTGTTCCTCCTCCGCCGCGCCAATAGCGACCCCCTCCGGGTGTCCATCCAAATCCCGCAGCCCCTCGTGTTCCGCGACGAAACCAACCGGGCGGAACAGCTCCTCGAACTCGGCCTCAAATCCCGCAAAGAATTCGAGCAACTCCGCATCGCCCGCGAATTGGCCCGGGCCAATCTCCGGGCCGCCAAGGCGAGCCTCCTGCCCCGCCTCGACGCCTCGGCCTCGGTCTCGCTCGCCGGCTACGACGCCACGGGCACCGGGTCCTTCAGCGAGGCCACCGGCAACCTCGGCAAGGGCGCCACGAATAATGTGGGATGGTCGGCGGGGCTGCGCTTCGAAGCCCCCCTCGATCCCGGCGCCTACAAGACCGTCATCGAGCGCCGCGCCTCGGAGTACCGCAAGGCCACCGAGAACGAGCAGTCCATGCGGGAACAGCTCACGATGCTCGTCCATAACCGCCTCGCCAACCTGCGCACGCTCAAGGGCGTCCTCGAGCGCACCCAAGACGCCCTGGAGATCTCCGACAAGAAGGTCGCCGAACTCATCCGCCAGTTCAAGAACGGCCGCATCAATTCCACCCAATACATCCAGGGCTACGACGACCTCCGCAGCATCCAGAAACTCTACCACCAGTCGCTCTACGCCTGGGAGATCGAGAAGGCCGCCCTGCGCCTCGATCTCGGCCTGTTCCTCCAGGGCCTCGGCATCGCCGAGGTCGACCCCGCCGCCCCCGTGAAATGAGACCGAAACCCAACTGACCCGAGCAGGGCCCCAGGCGGCGTCAGCGCCGAGGCGGCCCAAGGAACCCCCGTTATGCGCAGCGTGATCCGATTCTTCGTCGACAACGCCAAGGTCGTCAACCTCATGGTCCTCGGCGTCACCATCGCCGGGCTCCTCATCTTCATCTACGGGCGCAAAGAGGGCTTCCCCGAGATCAAATTCGACCAGGTGATCGTGACCACGATCTACCCCGGCGCCTCGGCCAAGGAGGTCGAGAAGCTCGTCACCCGGAAGATCGAGGACGCCGTCGCCACGGTCAACGGCGGCAAGAAACTCACCTCCAAGAGCCTCGAGAACGTCTCGAGCGTGCTCTTCGAGGTCGAGGCCGACCAGTCCAAGAACATGACCAAGATCCTGTCCGACCTGAAGAGCGCGGTCGACCGGGTCGTCCCCGAACTCCCCGCAGACGTGAAGAAGCCCGACGTCATGGAGATCTCCTTCGACCTCTTCCCGGCCATCGCCGTCATCGTCTCGGGCGACATCCCCGAGGTCGAACTCCGCGAGGTCGCCAAGCGCTTCGCCGACGACGCCAAGAAGATCCGCGGCGTCGGCCAGGTCTCGAAGACCGGCTACCGCGACCGCGAGATCTGGGTGGAGTGCGATCCCGCCCGCCTCCGCGCGATGGACGTCGACCTCGCCGACGTGATCATGGCCATCCGCCTGCGTTCCATCAACCTCCCCGCCGGCAGCCTCACCCTCGCCGGGCGCGAGTACCTCATCCGCACAGTGGGCCAATTCGCAAGCCTCGACCAGGTGAAATCCGCCGTCGTGCGCGCCAACGACGAGGGCCGCATCGTCACCATCGCCGACGTGGCCCAGGTCACTTGGGCCTTCGAGAAGCAGACCCAGATCACCCGCGCCGAGGGCAGCACCGGCATCCGCCTCGGCGTCCTCAAGAAGAAGACCGGCGATATCATCCAGGTGAGCGACGCGGTGAAGGCCCTCATCAAGAAGTACGAGGGCGAGAAGCTCCTGCCCGGGGGCGCTCGGCTTTTCTATGCCGATGACCAGGCCTATTACGTCAAGAAGCGCCTCAAGACCCTGGCGAAGGACGCCCTCCTCGGCCTCGTCTTCGTCTTCATCTGCCTCATCGTCTTCTTCGACCTCTCCACCACCCTCTTCACCGCCGTCGCCGTGCCCGTAAGCTTCTGCGGGGGGATGCTCGCCGCCAGCGCCATGGGCATCACCCTGAACCTCATGAGCATGTTCGGCTTCATCATCGTCGTCGGCCTGCTCGTCGACAACGGCATCGTGGTGGCCGAGAATATCTACCGCCACCTGGAGCAGGGCGACCCATTGCAAAAGGCCGTCATCGACGGGGCCAGCGAGGTGAGCCTGCCGGTCTTCGGAAGCGTGCTCACCATCATCCTGGCCTTCCTCCCCCTGGCCTTCCTCCCCGGCATCTTCGGGAAATTCCTCTCGGTGATCCCCATCGTGCTCACCATCACCCTCACCATCTCCCTCGCCGAGGCCTTCTTCGTCCTCCCCGGGCACATCCACTTCATCCAATCCTGGCGGATGAAACGCCACCCGGCCGGCGCCGGCGCGGTCTCCCACGACGAAAGCGGATGGTTCTTCCGCCTCAAGGCCTGGTATGAGCGCTTCATCCGGGCCGTGCTGACGAAACCCAAGCGCAACCTCGCCCTCATCACCCTGGTGAGCTTCGGGGTGGCCGGCGTGCTCATGTCGCGCATCCCCTTCCAACTCTTCAGCGGCAGCATCGACGAATACACCGTGACCCTCGAGGGCCCCGTCTACGGCAGCCTCCAGCAATCCCAGGCCTTCGTCGACCAGGCCGAAGCGCGCCTGCGGCAGCACCTCCACAAGGAGGTCCGGGAGTTCATCTCCACCGTGGGCTACGTGGACGAGGGCATGGGGCCCCGCATCCGCTCCTATCTCGGGGGCATCCGCCTCATCATGAACCCCGATGCCCGCATCCAGCCCCACGATTTCTTGGGCGTCGTCAACCGCGAACTGGCCCAGGTGCCCGGCGTGGTCAAGTTCACCGTGGGCCAGCGGCGCAACGGCCCGCCCCAGAACAAGCCCGTGGAGGCCAAGATCTTCGGCGAAGACCTCACCGTCATGCGCCAGATCGCCGCCGACCTGAAGGGCATCCTCAGCAATACCCCGAATACCACCTCGGTGGGGGACAGCTTCGAGGAGGGGAAGGACGAGTTCATCCTCAACGCCGACGAGCGGGCCGCCGCGGTCTACGGCCTCTCGCTTCAGAGCGCCGCCTTCGCGCTGCGCTACGCCTACGAGGGCGGCAAGGCCACCACCCTCAACACGATGGGGTCCGTCGACGAAGACGTCGATGTCGTCGTGAAGTACCGCGGCAGCGCCCAGCGCAGCCTCGAGGAACTGAAGGGCCTCAACATCAAGAACCGCATGGGCCGCAACGTGCCCATCTCCTCCTTCGCCACCATCAGCAACGACCGCAGCGTCTCGGTCATCGACCGCGAGCGCCAGAGCCGCATCGTGCGCGTCACCGCCGAACTCAAGAAGGCCAGCGACCGGCAGTACAGCGGGCAGAAGATCAACGCCATGCTCCAGGGGAAGATCCCCGGGATCCTCAAGAAATACCCGCCGACCTACAGCGTCGAGCTCGGCGGCGAGCAGGAGGACACGCGCGAACTCATCACCGGCACCCTCATCGCCCTCGGCGTGGCGCTCGCGGCCATCTTCGTCATGCTCGTGGCCCTCTTCCGCTCCTTCGCCCAGCCGATCATTATCATGCTGGTCGTCCCCTTCGGCATCGTCGGCGTCTCCATCGGGCTCTCGCTCCCGCCCTTCGACCCCCTCGGGCTCCTCCCCCTCATCGGCCTGGTGGCCCTCACGGGGACCATCGTCAGCGGCACGATCGTCATGGTGAGCTTCATCAACGCCAACCGGGCCAAGGGCCTCTCGCGGCTGGAGGCCACCATCAAGGGCTCCGCGGGGCGCCTCAGGCCCCTCATCGCCACCCACGCCACGGCCATCTTCGGCCTCATCCCCCTCGCCTACGGCATCGGCGGCCGCGAGCCCTTCCTCGCCCCCATGGCGGTCGCCCTGGCCTGGGGCCTCGCCTTCACCACCGTCATCACCCTCGTCATCCTCCCCTGCATCTACCTCGTCGTCGACGGGGCGACGGAATGGATGATGACGAAACTCGGCCTCACCTATGAACTGCCCTGGGACATGGAAGCCATCGGGGGCGCCGAGCCCAAGGAGAAGGCCTGATGTTTTCCGGCATCATCGAAGCGATGGGCGAGATCGA
The DNA here is from genome assembly GCA_017302015.1 of Spirochaetota bacterium. Classification (GTDB taxonomy): domain Bacteria; phylum Spirochaetota; class UBA12135; order COTS27; family JAFLEE01; genus JAFLEE01. The sequence goes on from JAFLEE010000127.1 coordinate 5,750, forward strand.
GAAGATCGAGGAGATCGGCGGAGGGCGGGCCTTCTACCTTAAGGCGCCCTGGGCGGGGGACCTCGCCCAGGGCGAATCGGTGGCCCTCGACGGGGTGTGCACCACCGTCACCGAGGCGGGGGGCGGCGCCTTCCGCATCTTCGCCTCCGAGCAGACCTGCGCCATCACGAACCTCGGCGCCCGCAAGGCCGGCCAGAGGGTCAATCTCGAACGCTCCCTCCAACTCGACGCGCGGGTCTCCGGCCACTTCGTCTACGGCCATGTCGACGCCCGGGGGCCGCTCCAGAAGATCGAGACGGGCGCCTCCTCCTGGGTGCTCGAGTTCGGCGTGCCGTCGGCGCGCTTCATGCCCTGGATGATCCCCAAGGGGAGCGTCGCCATCAACGGCATCTCGCTGACGGTCTACGAGATCCGGTCCCAGGCCTTCGCCGTCATGATCATCCCCCACACCTGGGAGAAGACGAACCTGAGCGCCCTGGCCATCGGGGAGAGCGCGAACCTCGAGTTCGATTTCATGGGGAAGTACGCCGAGAACTTCTTCCGCGGCGCGCGCGGCCGCTTCTCGGGCGGGCCGCTCTTCGCCTGAGCCCTATTCGCCCAGACCCCGTTCCTGGTAGAAGCGCCTCAGGAACGAATTGTCCACCAGGGCCAGGGGGATCTTCTTCCCGGCGGCCTTGGCCGCGTCGATGATTTTCTGGTTCTCCAGGGCCTTCGCGTAGCGGGCCCTGATCTCGGGGTGGGACTTCACGTAGCGGTCCACCTCTTCGTTGATGGCCTGGTCGAACATGGCCACCGCCTCCTCCGCCGTGTGGAGGTCGTTCATATAGCCCGAAAACGCCAGGCCCTCGATGCGGTTGTACTTCCGGAAGAGGGCGAAGGGGCTCATCTCCCGCGTCGTGCCGTAGTCCATGGCGATGCGGCGGAAGCCCTCGTGCATGGCCCATTCGTTGGTGTGGCCGGCCGGCCGGCGGTACTCCTCGGTGTCCATGAACTTCGGGTTCGGGGGGAGCGAGTCGCTGTCGCGCACCACGTGCATGCTGTACTCGTCGCTGCGGAGGAAGCCGAGGAAATAGGTCGCCGCCTCGATATTCGGGCTCCCGGCGTAGAGGACGACCGCCCGGGTCTGGGCGAGCGCGATGGGATAGCCGCCGTGGGGGGGCAGCACCGCCCGCCACTGGGGCCGGGCCTTCATCTCGCGCATCTGGATCATGGCGTAGCGCCCCGTGCTCACCATGCCGAAATAGCCCTTATTGAGGAGTTGGAACTCGAGCCCCCCGTAGCCGTGCTCCGAGGCGAAGGATTGGATGTCGGCGAGGGTGGGCACCAGGCGGTTGGTGTAGGTCCAGCGGTAGATGAGTTTCAGGACCTTCAGCCACTCCGGCCGGTTCACCGCCGAGCGGGTGAGGGTTTCGTTGAAATTGGCGACCCCGCAGCTGCGGCGCATGTTCTCGTCGTCGAGGCTGCGGGCGAAGAAGTACTCGCGCCGGGGCAGGCCCCGGTTGGCCTTCGCGGTGAACTCCATGCCGATGCGCTCGAAGGTCTCGAAGTCCATCATGAAAGGCGGCGGCTCCATGCCGACGCGGGTGAACGTGTCCGCGTTCACGAGGTACCCGGAAGTGACGATATTGCACGGGAAGGCGACCTGCTTCCCGTCGACGACGATGTCGTTGTAGATCGCCGGGAAGAGGCCCGAGTCGGGGTAGCCGAACCGCGCGGCGAGGTTCGTCACCGGCAGGATGATGCCGATGCTGTAGAGGTAGCTCATGAAGAGGCTCGGGGCGTCGATGCAGTCGCCCGCCACGCCGGTGACGCCCTGGACGACGGTCTTCTGGAGCCCGCCATTGTTCACGTCGACGCGCAAATCGACCTCGGGATAGCCCCGCTTCTTCATCCAAGCTTTAAAGAGCGCCACCTGCTCGACGCGGGCCGGGTTGGGATCGGTCACCCAATAGATGACGGGAACGCCGGAAGGCGGGTTATTGCGCGCGAAGCGCCAATCCATGTACTGGGTGAAGCTGATGAGCGCCGCAAGCATGGCCAAGAACAGGTTTCTCATGGGATCTCTCGGGGCGCCCCCAGGGGTGCGCGGCGCCGGTAGCGCAATTATAGACGGGAAATCGCGGGGGGAACAGCGCCCATCCCCCGCCGCGCCCGGGTCCCGTTTCCGGCCGGGCGCCGGCTAGACGTCATCATGGAGATTCCAAATGCACCGCACGCAAGCCGGGTTGGCCAGGGCCTCGATGGCGCCGCGGAAGGCCCGGGCCCGTTCTCCCTCCCAAACGCCCATCACCCCGGCCGTCCTCACGTTCCCGAGGGAACCGTCGGTGATGTCGAGGCAGAACGAGGTCTCGCCGTCGCTTTGGATGGAGAGGCGGCGCCACGGCGTGAAGCAGGTCCCCCCCAGATTCCGGTCGGGTTCCTCGAACCAATGCTCGACCCCCGAGGCGCTGAGCCGATTGGAGCCGAAGGTGAGGGAGAGGTCGGGCCGCGCCCGCTTCAGGCTCTCCAATTCGGCGCGCCGGGCCTTGCCGTAGCCGGCCGGGAAGGAGGCCTTCCAACTCGCCGTCGCCGTGGGGGCATCGGCCCAGGCCCGGGTGAACGCCTCGTAGCGCGGGGCGCGGGCTTCCGAGAGGTACATCTGGGGACCGATGATCCAGTTCTTGATGCCCCAGGCGTCGAGGTGGGGCAGGAGTTCGGCGAGCCGACCCTCGTTCTCCCGGGTCATGCAGGTCATGACCACCACGTGGGCGGCGGGGTCCGCCGCCCTCAGGGCCAGGAGCCCCTCGCCGGTGCGCTTGAAGAGGCCCGGGGCGCCGCGCACCTTGTCGTGGACCTCGCTCGGGCCATCCACCGAAACGAAGACCGAATCCAAGTGCCCCGCGAGCGCCTTCGCCCGCTCGGCCAATAAGATGCCGTTGGTCACCATCGAGAGCCGATGGCCCCGGCCTTTCAGTTCTGCGGCCAATTCCGCGCAAAAGGGGGCCATGAGCGGCTCCCCGCCCCACAGCGTGATCCCGAGGCGATGGGGCAGGCCGTCGAGTTCCCGGGCCACCTTGCGCCAATCTTCCAGGCCGAACTCGGGGTCGCCGGTGCGCGCTTTCTGGTAGCCCTGCTCCCCCCATTGCCCGCACATGCTGCAGCGCAAATTGCACCGGCGGGTCAATTGCAGGTGGACCGACTTGAGCACGGCATTCATGGCGGGGCTCCTAGGAGGATGGGGAAGGATGCCATGGGGGGCGCGCCGCCGGAACGGTCCGGCGTCTCATCCCACCAGGGTCTCAAGGAAGCGGATCGAGCGGCGGCAGCCGTCTTCGACGTCTTCGGTGGGCTCGTATTCGATGAAGACGGGGCCCTCGAACGCCTTCAGGGCCGCCATGAGCGGCTTCCAATCCAACACGCCCTCCCCGCAGCCCACCGGGCGCACGGTGCCCGTCGCCCGATCCTCCACCACGTAGTCCTTCAGGTGCGCGTAGCTCACGCGCTTCGCGAAGCGCCCGTAGAAGCCCGTGACGTCTCGGACCCCGGCGGCCCAGAGGTTGGCCGGGTCGAAATTGAGGGTGATATTCTCCGCGCAATCCGGGAGCCACCGCGCCACCGACTCGGCCTCGGTGCTCGCGCTGGGCGAATGGATGAAGCGGTTCTCGCCCATCTTGCGTACGCCGCCGTGGGTCTCCACGGCCAGGGTGATGCCCAGGGGCTTGGCATGGGCGCCCGCGGCGTTCAGGGCCGCCACCATCCCCTCGAGGCGCTTTCCCTCCATCTCCTTCGCGGGGGCGAAACTGGCGAAGATTCGCAGGGAGCGGATGCCCAGCCGGTGGGCGAGGTCGATCTTCTTCTTCATCGCGTCGACCTGCTCCCGATTCTTCGCGGCGTCCGCCTGCCCGAAATCGTTCCCCACCGAGCCTTCGGCGAGTTCGACCCCGTGCGCCGCGAACCACCCCTTCGCCCGCTCGATCTCCGCCGCGCCGGCGGTGAGTTGGATGAAATCCTTCGGCGTGGAGGCCAGGGAGAGTTCGAGGCGCCGCATGCCGAGTTCCCTCGTCACCGCGAGTTGCCGCTCGAGCGGGGTTTCCCGGAAGCCCCAGGCGGCGTTCCCGATCTGCGCGCGTTTCATACGTCCCTCCAATCGAAGAGGATCTTGAACACCTCGCCGTTCTTCTTGTCGAAATACGGGTAGGCCTCGGCGCATTTGCCCGCCGGCCAGGTCTCCACCGGGATGTCCTTGAACCGGAGTTTCCCCGACGCCACCCATTGGAGCACGGTCTCCTTGCTGGAACCGTAGAGGGCGCACGTCATGGAGATCGTGCAGTTCTTGGTGAACCATTTGTGGTAGATATCGAAGGAGACGCGCTCGGGATAATCGCCCTGGAGGTGGATGTGCCCGCCCTTGGAGTCGGGGCTCCACCCGCCGTCGCGCAGGAAAGCGTGGAGCGTGCCGGGCACCGCGGCGTTCCCGCTGCACTCGAGGATCACGTCGGCCCGCTTCCCCTGGGTGGCCTCGTTGAACGCGGCGGCCTCCTTCCCGTCGGCCAGGATCACCTGGTCGGCGAATTTGCGGGCGATCTCCGCGCGGAAGGGGTGGCGCTCGATGCATACCACCCGGCATTTCGGGTAGAGGATCTTCACGATCTGGATGGCGGAGATGCCGATGAGCCCGGCGCCCGTGACGAGCACCGTGTCGCCGTCTTTGATCGGCGCCTTGAGCACGCCCTTATGGGAGACGCAGGCGAGGTAGGCCATCACCGCCTCGGCGTCGCTGACCTGATCGGGGATCTTGGCCAGATTGTCGTTGCCGCCCGCCGTCGACTTGTCCTTCACCGCCACGTGGGTATTGCCGCCCCAGGCGGCGCACACCTCGGCGAATTGGCGCACTTCGTTGATCATCACCCGGTCGCCCTTCTTGAACCCCGGCGCCCAGGATCCCTCCTCCACCACGACCCCGACGTTCTCGTAGCCGGGCACCAGGGGGTACCAGCACGCCGTATGGTGCTGCTCGCCCCGCCAGGTCTTCATGTCGGTGCCCGAACTGATCGCGCTGAAGGTGGTGCGCGCGATGACGCTATCGGCTTGGCGCGGGGTGAGTTTGATCTTCTTGAGGCGCGCCTCCCTCGGGCGTTCGATGACGATGGCGCTGCATTCTTCGTAAGCCATGGTTCCTCCTGGAACGGGAATACTTGGAATTAGTAAATCGTTTTACTAGTATAGGACTCTCGGCTCCGAATGTCAAGGAATCGCATTGCATCACCAGAATTCCGGACGAAAGCCCCCCATTGCCTCAACTAAAAATCCGGACGAAACGGTCGGCTCTTTTAGGAGCCAATCGTGGAAATGGAAAAAAATGGGGCTAT
>JAFLEE010000128.1 GCA_017302015.1 Spirochaetota bacterium
GTGGACACTACGGGGGGGGGGGGCACTGCCGGGTGAATGGACCACGGCGCGATCCCTGGGCAGGACGATCAGCGTTTCCTGTAAAAAAGTCGCGATAGGATTGGCTGGCGTCTATTGCCGGAGGACTGCAGGAAGCAGAAGTCGGGTGTCGTAATTCACCGGTACCGATTTGGGGCCAAACTTTCACAGGAGCGCTGATTTGATGAAAAAGTAACCTCAATTTCTTAATCTTCCACCCGATTCAAATGCGACAGCGTTTGACAGGGTCCTCGTCGGTGGAAGCATGTTGCCCTCGTGGCAGGTAGGGGACCCCGAAAGGGCGCATCAGTGCCACCACAAAAGACGCTTTCGGGGTTTACGGCTGGCGCTGCGGCGCCCCGGAGGGGTTCCCTACCTGCCGCCGGGGGATGCTGAGGCCCCGGCAAGACTATGGATTGCCAATCCAGATTCAAAAAAGCCGATAGGCGCCTAGGCGGAATCTCGCACGATGAGGGTCGGCTTCACCCGCTCTCCCGAGGGCATCTCGCCGCGGAAGAGGGCAAGCATCTTGAGGCCGGCGAGGCGACCGATCTCGAAGAAGGGATTGTCCAGGGTGGTGAGGGCCGGGGTCACGAGGGTGGCCAGGTCATTATTGTCGAAGGCCGTCACGCGCACATCCTCGGGCACGCGGCGTCCGGCGGCGCGCAGGGCCTCGATGACCCCGTAGGCGCTGCGGTCGTTGGCGCACACGATGGCATGGGGAAGCCGTCCGCCCTTTAGGAGCGCCTCGCCGGCTTCGCGCCCGCCGCGCCGGGAGTAGCGGCCGGAAAGTTTGCGCGCGAGAGTGAGGCCGAATTCCGGGGCCAGGCGTTCCACGATGCGGTCGCGGTCGGTGGCGTCGAGGTAGCCGGGATCCCCCGCGATCCAGGCGAAATCCTTCACCCCTTTCGAGGCCAAATGGGTGAAGAGCGCCCGGTACCCGCTCTCCGAATCGATGTCGACGAAGGGGAAGGGGTGGCCGGCCTCGTAATGGTGGATGAGCACGAAGGGAATGGACTTCTCGTGGAGCGCCCGCGGGCGCCCATCGCCGGCGCGCAGGCCGAGGAAGACGAAGCCGTCGACGGAGTGGGAGAGGGCCATGGCCGCCAGGGCCCCGGCGTCGAGGCCCCCGTCGGCGATGACGTTGACGGTGTAGCGGGCGGGATCCACCGCGTGGATGATGCCGAAGAGCGTTTTGGAAAAATATTCGGAGAGGATCGTGCGCAGGCGGCCCGACGCGGGGTCGCGTTTGAAGGGGATGACGACCCCGATGCGGAAACTCTTCTTCTGGTAGAAACTGCGCCCGAGGTCGCTGGGCACGTACCCCAGCGATTTGGCGACGGCCTTCACGCGCCGGCGCGTGGATTCGGGGATGCCGGGGTGGTCGGCCAGCGCCCGGCTCACCGTGGACGGCGAAAGGCCCGCCCGGGCGGCGACGGTCAAACGGGTGACCTTGGCGCGCGGGCGGGCCTTCTTCGCCACGGAGCGGCCGGCCTTATTTCTTCGAGAAGGCGGCGTCAAAAGCGACGGCCGACGGGGCGAAATCCAGGCGCTTGACGAACGCCGCGGCCTCGGCCGCGCCGTGCTCCCGGTCCATCCCGATGTCTTCCCACTCCACCGATAAGGGGCCGGCGTAGCCCATGCGGTTGAGTTCCCGGAGGATGGCCTCGAAATCGATGCGGCCGCGGCCCAGGGAACGGAACTCCCACGAGCGGCGCACGTCGCCGAAATCGGTGTGGCCGCCGAAGGTGCCGGCCTCGGTGCGGATCTCGCTCCACCACACGTCCTTCATGTGCACGTGGTAGATGCGGTCGGAGAACTTGCGCAGGAAGCCGACGTAGTCGACGTTCTGGTAGCCGAAATGGCTGGGATCGTAGTTGAAGCCGAACTCGGGCCGCCGCCCGATGGCCTTGAGCACGCGCTCGGCGGTCGCGATGTCGAAGGCGATCTCCGTGGGGTGGACTTCCAGGGCGAACTTCACCCCCTGCTTGCCGAACTCGTCCATGATCGGGTTCCAGCGCTTGGCGAAATCGTCGTAGCCGGCCTGGATCATCTCGGGGGACACGGGGGGGAAGGAGTAGAGGTAGGGCCAGATGGACGACCCGGTGAAGCCGTTCACCACCGAAACGCCCAGGTTCTTGGCGGCCTTGGCGGCGAGTTTGATCTCGTCGGCGGCCCGTTGGCGCACGCCCTCGGGCTTCCCGTCGCCCCAGACGTGGGGGGGGACGATGGACTTGTGGCGGTCGTCGATGAGGTCGCAGACGGCCTGGCCGACGAGGTGGGCCGAGATCGCGCGCACGGCGAGGCCGTGCTTCTTGAGGGTCGAGAGTTTGGCGTCGCAATAGGCCTTGTCGCTGGCGGCCTTCACCACGTCGAGGTGGTCGCCCCAGCAGGCGATCTCCAGCCCGTCATACCCGAAGGCCTTGGCCTTCTGGCAGAGGGTTTCGAAGGGGAGGTCGGCCCACTGGCCGGTGAAAAGGGTCACGAGTCGTTTGTCGCTCATCGAGGTCTCCTGTTTGATTGTTCTGCGGCGCCGCTTACGAAGCGCGCAGTTTTTCGACGCATTGCTTGAGGGCGGGATCCGGGTTCTCCACGTCGCCCTCGTATTCGAAGACGGCGTGGCCGTCGAAGCCCGTGGCCTCGAGGGCCTTGAGCAGTTCGGGCAGGTTCAGGTTGCCCGTGCCCACGATCACGTCGGTCCACTTGGCCGCGCGGTCGAAGGTGAAATCCTTGTAGTGCATGCCGTAGACGCGCTTGCCGAATTTCTGCACCCATTCCACGGGGTTGCCGCGGCCCGTTTGCATGCACCAAGCGGTGTCGATGCAGACGCCGATCTGCGGCCCGGAAATTTTGAGCAGGTGCTCGAGGACGTCGAAGGACCCGCCGAACATATAGCCGCCGTGGCAATGGATGGCCAGGCGTACGCCGAACTCGTCGGAGAGTTTCATCACGGCCGGGATGGCGGTGGTGAAACTGTCGACCCGGAAGTGGGCGGTCATCATCTTGGCGCCGGCGATCTTGGCGCATTCGAACCATTTGCGCTCTTTTGCCACGTCGCCGACGAAGGTTTGCACGCCCATCGACTTGATGGCGACGCCGGCCTTCATGTAGGTTTCGACAACCGGGGCGAAGGTTTCCGGGGAGTCGTAATTATGGTGCACGGCGCAGAGTTCGATGCTCTCGACGCCGAGGGCCTTCACCTTGGAGGCGACGACCGCGTTGTCCTTGAAGCCGCGGAGGCAATACGACTGCATGCCCGCGTTGCGGGCCGGGGAAAGGGAAGCCATGGAAACTCCTGTGGGGTTTAACTCGGAAAAATAGAAGACATGGGATTGCGGGCCGGGGCACTCAGGCGCCCAATTTCGTCCATTTCACGGCGTCGTTGAAGCCGTTGTCGACCACCGCCCGGATGAACGACAGGCCTTTGAGCCCGTCTTCGATCCCGGGGAAGTCGCTCTCGAGTTCGGTGGGTTTTCGGCCCTCTTCGAGGGCGCAAAGGGTATCGGCGAAGTTCACATAGAGGTTGGCGAAGGCCTCGATGAAGGCTTCGGGGTGCCCGGCGGGGATGCGGCTGACCCGGTCGGCCGCGGGGCAGAGGTAGCCGCCGCCCTTTCTGGCGTAGGTCATGACCGGGGTATTCTCCTTCTGCACGAGGAGGTAATTGGGGTTTTCTTGCTTCCACGCCACGCGGCCCTTTTCGCAATAGACGCGGATATTGAGGCCGCACTCCTCGCCGAAGGAGACCTGGGAGGCGTGGAGCACCCCCTTCGCGCCGCCCTTGAACCGCAAAAGCACGTTGCCGTCGTTATCGAGGGGCTGGCCCTGGAAACAGGTGAGGTCGGCGCAGAGGGATTCGACGTCGAGGCCCGTGATGTACTCGGCCAGATGATGGCAATGGGTGCCGATGTCGCCCATGCAATTGCTGATGCCGGAGACCTTGGGGTCCATGCGCCAGGGGTTGATCTTGAGGCCCACATCCCCGAGGAGCGCGAGAATCCATCCCTGGGGGAACTCCACGACGACCTTCATCACCTTTCCCAATTCCCCGCCGGCCACCAGGTGGCGGGCCTGCTTCACCATGGGGTAACCGCTATAATTGTGGGTGAGCATGAATTGCTTCCCGCTTCTGGCGTGGATCTTCTTCAGGTCGAGGGCCTCTTCCATGGAATAGCAGAGGGGCTTGTCGCACACGACGTGGAAGCCCGCCTCGAGGGCGGCCTTCACCGGGGCGAAATGCATGTGGTTGGGGGTGACCACGGTGACGAAATCGATGCGCTTGTCGGCGGGGAGTTTCGCCTCCGCCGCGAGCATCTCCGCGTGGGTTCCGTAGACCCGGGCCGGATCTACATTGAGCGCTTTCCCGCTCTCCTTCGATTTCGCCGGGTCGCTGGAGAACGCCCCAGCCACAAGTTCGATGCGGCCGTCCATGCGGGCGGCCTTGCGGTGCACGTCGCCGATGAAAGCGCCGATGCCGCCGCCGACCATGCCCATCCTCAGTTTGCGCGCCATGTTTCGCCTCCCTTTGGTTGTCCCGCTCCGCGCCCCGTGAGGGGCGGCGGGCGGTCTGGTTTCAACTCAAATCTTCACCCAGGCGCTCTTTTTGGAGCTCTCGAGGATGCGATCGCACAAATCCAATTCGCGCAGCCCGTCTTTGAACGTCGCGTAAGTGACGTCTTTGCCCGGTCGGCCCTCCAGGATGCGGCCGTAGTATTCCTTGTACATCTGCTTGAAGGTGTCGGGGAAGCCCTCGTTGTGGCCGCCGGGATAACTGGCGAGGGCTCGGGCTTCGGGCGTGAGGAGCGACGGGTCTTTCAGCAGCGTCTCGTTGGCCTTGTCGCGGTGGCCGACCCAGAGTTCGTTGGGCTTCTCCGAATCGAAGGCCAGGGCCTGTTTGGCCCCGTCGATCTCGAAATAGAGGCGGTTCTTGCGGCCGGCGGAGACTTGGCTCACGGTGAGCACCCCGCGCGCGCCGGTCTCGAATTTGAAGAGCACCGTGGCGAAATCCTCGGTCTTGATCTCGATGTCGACGTAATCCTCGGGCTTGAGGATCTTGCCCGAGTAGGTCTCGACCGGCTTGGCCGGCTTCTTGCGCTTGGGGTGGACCGTGGAGAAATCGGCGAAGACTTCGGTGATGCGAAGGCCCGAGACGTGCTCGATCATGTCCATCCAGTGGCTGCCGATATCGGCGATGGCCCGCGATTCGCCCGACATCTTGGGCTCGAGGCGCCAATTATAGTCGGTCTCGTAATAAAGCCAGTCCTGCAGGTAGGAGCCGTGGATGGCGTAGATGCGGCCCACGCTCCCGTTTTCGATGAGCGTCTTCGCCTGGCGCACCAATGGGTAGAAGCGCAGGTTGAAGTTCACGGCGTTGGCCACGCCCTGCTTCTCGGCGAGCTCCACCAACTCGGCCGCCTCTTTCGCGGTCGTCGCCAGGGGCTTCTCGCAGATGACGTGCTTTTTCGCCAGGAGGGCGTCTTTCACCATGCCGTAGTGCAGGAAATTGGGCGTGCACACGTGCACCGCCTGGATGCCGGGGTCGGCCAGGAGTTCCTTGTAGTCGGTGTAATACTTCTCCACCCCCAATTGGTCGGCGCTCTTCTTGGCGACCTCGGGGTTATTGTCCGAAAAGGCGGCCACGTTCACGATGCCCGTGCGCCGCAGGGCTTCCATGTGGGCCGGCCCGATGAAGCCGAGACCGATGACGCCGACGTTGACTTTCGCCATGAGATACCTCTTGGGGGTTATTTTAGGATCAGAAGGGACTGGGGATGGGGTCGCCGCCGCGGCATGCTTTCAGGTAGTGAAGGCCGCGGAGCTGGCCGGAGAGTTCGAGTTCTTTGCGGTGCACGGGGTCGTGGTAGCCCTCGATGTCGATGGTGCCCTGGTAGCCGCTTTGCATGAGGATCGTGCAGACGTCGTTCCAGTTCGTGTCGCCGAAGCCGGGGGTGCGGTGCCAGACGTAGGGGCGGTCGCCCTTGGTGCCGTGTTCCTTCACGATGTCCCAGGCGATGGTGGCGTCTTTCCCGTGCACGTGGAAGACTTTCTGGACCCATTTGCGAAGTTGGGGGATGGGGTCGACGAGCCCCACCATCTGGTGGCAGGGCTCCCATTCGAGGCCCAGGTTGTCCATGGGCACCTCGTTGAACATGAGTTCCCAAGCGGCCGGGCCTTGGGCGATGTTCCAATCGCCGGTCTTCCAATTGCCGCCCATGTCGCAATTCTCGAAGGCGATGCGCACGCCCTGGTCCTTGGCGCGCCGGGCCAGTTCGCCGAAGGTCTTCTTGAAGGCGGGCATGCTGTCGGGGATCGGCTGGTTGACGATGCGCCCGGCGAATCCGCAGACGAGGTCGGTGCCGAAATCCTTGGCGGTGTCGATGACGCGTTCCCACGATTTGACGCAATCGGCGTTCTTGTCGGTGGGGGCGAGGGGGTTGCCGAAGACGCCCACGGAACTGATGAGGCTGTTCTTGGCGTCGAGGCGGGCGCGGACTTTTTTAGCGAGCTCCTTGAGCGCGGGGGTGTCCATGTTCGTCGTCTGCCAGAAGGTCAGGCCGAAGGATTCGAAGCCGAGGGCGTCGAGTTTGGGCAGGAGGTCGGGGGCCGCCCCGCCGCCGATGAGGGTGCCGACCCGGATAAGGCCGCCGGGGAGAAGTTGGTTCATGGAAGGCTCCTGGGGCCCCGCGGTTTCGACCGAGAGAAGGGCCCGGTCCACCAAGGATGGATCACAATCGCCTCCCGGGGAATGGAGCGGATGGAGCGAACATGGAGGATATTGACCTCACGGCGGGTTTCCCCGCCCGTGCCGCGCTCCGATGCGACCGGAGGAGCGGACAGGAGCGGTTCGGGGCCGCGATGAGGCGCCCGCGACTCATCAACGCGCCGCCCATAGCAGCCCGCGGCGCACGATTTCCCTCACTTCGGGGACCTCGAAATCCCGGCGCGCATGGCCCAGACTGGTGTAGAACACCCGGCCCTTCTGCCAGGGGCGCGTCCAGACCACGGGCATCACGGTACCCTTCACCCAATCGGCGTGCTTGCCGTCGAAGGTGGTGGTGGCGAGGACCTCGTTGCCGGGGTCGGTGTGCATGTAATATTGTTCGCTGGTGATCTGGAAATTGGCGAGGCCCTTCGTGATGGGGTTCTCCTTCTTCGAGAGATTCACCGTGTAGGGGATGATGTTCCCCGGGTGGGCCACCCATTGGCCGCCGGTCATCCATTGGTAGCCCGTATCCTTTCGGAAACTATCGCACATGCCGCCGTGCCAGCCGCCGAGGCCGCAGCCCGCGGCGATGGCGGCCTGGAGGCCCTTGGATTGCTCGCCGGTGATCTCGGCCATGGTCCAAACGGGCACGACGAGGTCGAGGCTCTGCATGAACGGGGCGTCGGTGTAGACGTCGAGCGTGTTCAGGTAGACGACGTGGTAGCCCTCGGCTTCCAGGACGTCGCGGAAGAGGGCGGAGGTGGATTGCGGGTCGTGCCCGTCCCAGCCGCCCCAGGTCACAAGCGCTTTCTTCTTCATCGTGGGTTCTCCATGGCCCCCGCGCCTCCCGCCAAGCGGGAGCCTCGGGCACCGGTCGTAGGATGTGGGTGCCGCCCTCAGGGCAGCGTCGATTCGATGGCGTCGTCGCCCCGCGGCGCGGGCTTCTCGACGCGGGAGCCGATCGGGATATGTTTGCCTTCGCGGGTGGACTTATCGAAGGCGAGCATGACCTCCAGCACGTGCAGCGCGAGTTCTCCGGAGGCCCGGGGCGCGCGGCCTTCCTGCACGGCTTGGGCGAGGTCGGCCAGGCCGATGCCGCGGCTATTCTCGCCGAAGCGTTTTTGGGAGGCGACTTCCTTCCAGCCGTCCTTATTGGGACCGTGGAGTTCGATCTTCCCGCCGAAGGAATTGGGGTCGGGGCACGACAAACTGCCCAGCGTGCCGTGAAGTTCGATGCGGGGCAGGTGGGCGGCCCACACGTCGAAGCTCGTGATGACGGTCACCACGGCGCCGCTGTCGAAGAGGAGGGTGCCCGTGAGGTGGGTGCTCACCTCCACGGGCATCTTTTTCCCCGCCTTGGGCTGGCTCGTGATGGTGCGCTCCCCGAAGGCCAGGGAGGTTTCGGCGCTGACCCGGCGCACGGGGCCGAGGTTCATGACCAGGGCGGTGAGATAATAGGGCCCCATGTCGAGCATGGGCCCGCCGCCCTTTAGATAGTAGAACTCGGGATCGGGATGCCAGGACTCATGGCCGTGGCAGGTCATGAACGCCGTGCCCGAAACGGGCCGGCCGATGCTCCCGGCCTCGATTTCGCGGCGTACGGTCTGGTACCCGGCGCCCAGCACGGTATCGGGGGCGCATCCGACGAGCACCCCTTTCTGCTTGGCGAGGTCGAGGACCTTCTGGCCCTCGGCGACGTTCAGCGCGAAGGGCTTCTCCACGAACACGTGCTTGCCGTTCTCGATGGCCTGGGTGTTCACCGGGGCGTGGCCCTGGGGCACGGTGAGGTTGAGCACCACGTCGATGCCGGGGTCGGCGACGAGGGCCTCGGGCGATAGCACGCGGGGGATCTTGTGCTCCTTGGCGGCCGCCTCGGCGCGTTCCTTGTTCAGGTCGGCGCAAGCGGCGAGTTCGAGGGCGGCGAACTGGGGGATGTTCTTGAAATAGATGCCGCTGATCTTGCCGCACCCCACCACGCCGACGCGAAGTTTCTTCATTTTTCGTTCCTGACCTGTACCCCCCGGCGTTTCGGGCGCGGGGGGGACGATGCGATGCCCCGACCGGGGCCCCTTAGGCGTACTTCACTTTGAGCGTCTTGCCCTGCTTCGCGCTCTGCCAAGCGAGGTCGAGCACGTGGATGGGGCGGCGGGCCCACGGCCCGTCGATGACGAGGGCGGCGCCCTTCACCAGGTGGTCGGCGACGTTCTGGTAGTACTTCTCGCCCTGGTCGGGCGGGTTCTTGCCCTTCTCCGTCGTGGAGACCGAGCCGTCTTCGCTGCGGCGGATGAGCGTGTACTCGCCGCCATCGATGAGGTAGGACCCCTTGGTGCCCAGGATCTCGATCCATCCGGCCTTGGGATTATGGTCGAGGGTGGTGATGCGCAGGTTGAGGAGCACCCCGTTCTTGAAGCGCACGATGGCGCTGGCCTCGTCTTCGTTGGCGTCCTTCGGGTAGGGGGCGCCCTTCTGGGAGGCCCAGAACCCGGTCTTGGCGAAGCCGCTGACCTCGGTCATCGGGCTTTGGACGAGTTGGAAGCAGTACTCCAGGAGGTGCACGCCCCAATCGTAGAGGATGCCCCCCGAGATGCTCTTGCTCGAGCGCCACCAGGCGCGGGGCTTGCCGAAGGCGCCCATGTGGAGTTCCAGGCGCACGATCTCGCCGATGAGCTTCTTCTTCTGGATGTGCTCGAGGGCGAGTTGGATGCGCCCGTCCCAATGGCGGTTATGGTAGGTGGAGACGATGAGGCCCTTCTTCTTGGCCTCGGCGAGCATGGCGTCGACCTCGGCGGTGGTGATCGCCAGGGGCTTCTCGCAGACGATGTGCCGGCCGGCCTTGAGGGCCTGCAGGGCGAGCGGGGCGTGGGTGTTGTGGGGCGTGATCAGGGTGATGAGGTTGACGTCGCATTCCTTGAGCATGCGGCCCAGGTCGGGGAACGTGGCGATGCCCGGGAAATCCTGCTTGGCCTGCTCGAGGCGCTTCGGGTCGATCTCGGCCACGGCCACGGGGGTCATGCCCGCCGCCTTCATCTGGTTGAGGTGGGCCTTGCCCATATTGAAGGCGCCGCCGTAGCCGACGACGCCGACCTTGATGTCGGCGGGCCTGGAAAATCGCTTCATGAATTCCCTCCGGTGGGACGAAAAGACGTTTTTTCATGCACTACAGTGCATGAATGGAATGCATTTTAGGGCGCCCCGTCCCGCCTGTCAAGTGGCCCCGCCGCGAGAGGGTGTTTCCCCCGCGCCAAGGCCGTTTTTCAGCGAAAAACAAAGGGGAATGGGGCGGGCTGCGTCGCGCTGGAAAGCATCGCAGAATTCACCATGGCCTCCTTCACCCATGCCCATCCCTTCGATCCGACCTACGGCTATTCCCCGCAGGCCCTCCTCGCGATCCAGCCGCCCCCCGTGGAACCCCCCGATTTCGACGCCTTCTGGGAGGCCTCGTTCCTGGCGGCGCGCCGCCACCCCATCCGACTCAAGCGGGAGGCGCTGGTAAGCGCGCGCGAAGCGTTCCGCGTGGAGCGTTGGGATTGGGAGGTCCCGGCGGCCTCCGCGTTTTCTTCGGGGGCCCAGGAGGAGACCTACCGCGTGGGAGCGTGGTTGACGCTCCCCGCCGACGGTGAGGTCCACGCGCTCCTCGTGGTGGGGCACGGCTATGGCGGGCGCGAGGCGCCCGATTTCGCCTACCCGAGGGCCGCCGCGCTCCACGTGTGCATGCCCGGTTTCAACCTGTCCGCCGGCCCCGGCATTCCCGCCCAATCCGATGCCCACGTCGTCCATGGAATCGAATCCCGCGAAAGCA
>JAFLEE010000129.1 GCA_017302015.1 Spirochaetota bacterium
CCCCGAAAGGGCCCCCCCGGGCCCCGGCCGTTTTCGTCTTTCGGGCCCATTTCTGGGGCTTTCCCGTCTGAAATGGGCCGGATTCCCCAACCCCTTGACTCGGCAGGATTCAAAGTATAATCAACGACCATGCTGGTTCTCTCCAGAAAAAAGAACCAAAGCATCGTCATCAATGACGATATCGAGATCTTTGTGGTGGATGTGGTCAACGATCAGGTCAAAATCGGGATCCGGGCCCCCCAGAACGTCACCGTCCACCGAAAAGAAGTCTACGACAATATCAAGAACGAGATGACCCAAGCCGCCATGTCCGACGAGGGGCTGAAAAACCTCGGTAAAATCAAACTTCCCGGGGCGAAACCCCCGACCCTCCCCCAGCCGCCGAGCCCCGATAAGGCTCCGCCGGCCACCGGGGGGGGCAATTGAACTTGTGCGCGTTTCGTGGTAACATTCTTTGACACTTGGGGGTCCCTGTGGAAATCAAGACACGCGTTGTAGACGGAATCGTCATTCTCGACATCGACGGTGAAATCGATCTGTACAACGCCCCTGAAATCAAGGGCACCATCAAGCAACAGATGGATGGCGGGCACAAGAAGATCATCGTCAACCTGGAAAACGTCAGTTACATCGACTCCTCCGGGATCGGTGCCCTGATCTCGAGCCTCTCGAACCTCAAGAAAATCGGCGGCGGCCTCAAGATCATGCACGTCTACGACTCGGTGCGCAAGGTCTTCGAACTCACCAAACTCACCTCCTTTTTCGAGATCTACGACAGCGAAGACGAGGCGGTCGCGGCCTACCAGGGCTGACGAATTCCCGCCGAGCCGGCCTTCGGTCGACTCCCATCCGTTTTGGACTCCGGGAAACCCATGGCGATCGCCGGGAAGGCGTCAACGCATTTCCGCGTGCGGGTTCGGGCCGGCTTCCTGACCTTCCTCGTTCCTTGCGCCAGCTTCGCCTTCGATGCGGGCTTCCGGGTCCAAGAAACCCTCAAGCCGGCCGCCGTTGCCCTTAAGGGCACGACGGTCCGCTATTCGATCCAATTGCGGGCGCCGGAGCGGTCCCGCTTGGTGGCCGTGGCCTCTACGGCGGATTCCCTGGGTCCGTGGAAGGTGCTCCGCGTGGGCGAATTTCGGGGCACCTTCCGCGAGGGCGGAAAATCGGGGGAAGAGGTCGGCTTCCAATTCGATCTCGAAGCGACCGGGGTCGGTTGGCTCGAGGTCCCCTGGCCGCCCATCACCCTCGAAGTGCCGGGCGTCGGCGGGAAGGCCTTTCCCGTCCCCCCGCGGCCGCGGCTTCTGGTGCTTCCGAAATCCGTGCCCAGCACCGCCGTGGCCCTGGCGGGCATGCTCGCCGTCTTCGGGATGGGCCTTCGGCTCAAGAAAAAAAGGGAGGCCCGGGAACGGGCCGAAGAGATCGAACGAAACCAGAAGCGGGAGCAGCGGCTCCGCCAAAGGCAATAGGGGGAAACCATGGACGCCGAACTCGAGAAGCAAGTGAAGAAGGCCCACGAAATCATCGAGCGGGTGATCGGGGAATACAATAAGGTGGTCGTCGGCCAGCGCGTCATGGCCGAACGCATGCTCATCGGGTTGTTAACCGGGGGGCACCTCCTGCTGGAGGGGGTGCCGGGCCTCGCCAAGACCATCGCCGTGAAGACGATGGCGCGCATCTCGGGGCTGCCCTTCAGCCGCATCCAATTCACCCCCGACCTCATGCCCTCCGACCTGCTCGGCACCCAGATCTATAACCAGAAGACCGGCGATTTTTCGATCAAAAAAGGCCCGCTCTTCAGCCACGTGATCCTCGCCGACGAGATCAACCGGGCGCCCTCCAAGGTCCAGTCGGCGCTCCTCGAGGCCATGCAGGAGCGCCAGATCACCATCGCCGACGAGAGCTTCACCCTCGAAGAGCCCTACCTCGTCATGGCGACCCAGAACCCCCTGGAGCAGGAGGGCACCTACCCCCTGCCCGAGGCGCAGGTCGACCGCTTCCTCATGAAGGTGCAGGTCGGCTACCCGACGCCGGCGGAGGAGGTCGATATCCTGCGGCGCATGTCGGTGCGCCAGGAACTCCCGGTGGAGCCCCTCCTGTCCAAGGAGATCCTCCTCAAGCTCCGCAAGGTCGTCGACCACGTCTATATGGACGACAAGCTCTTCGGCTATATCGTCGACCTCGTCTTCGCGACCCGCGA
Source organism: Spirochaetota bacterium (assembly GCA_017302015.1). GTDB lineage: Bacteria > Spirochaetota > UBA12135 > COTS27 > JAFLEE01 > JAFLEE01. Next base: position 2,198 of record JAFLEE010000129.1, read on the forward strand.
CCCCAAACGGTTCGGCATCGATCCCTCGCTCATCCTCTACGGGGTCTCGCCCCGGGGGTCCATCGCCCTGGCCCAGGCGGCCCGGGCCCAGGCGCTCCTAAGCGGCGAGAGCTATGTGAAGACCGAGGACATCAAGGCCGTCGCCTATGACGTGCTGCGCCACCGCCTCGCGCTGACCTACGAGGCCGAGGCCGAGGGCCTCACCAGTCAAGACCTTTTGCGCAAGGTGTTCGAGCAGGTCCACACCCCCTGACGCCCATGGCCACCCAAGGCAAGGGCGAGGCCGAGGCCCGGGACGCGGGCCCCCGGGAGCAGAAGCGGCGCGAAGAACGCACCCGCGAGATCCTCCGCCAGATTCGGCGCATCGAAGTGCGCGTGCGGCGCAAGGTGAACACGGTCTTCTCCGGGGCCTACCATTCCTCCTACCGCGGCCGGGGGATGGAGTTCGACGAGTTCAAGGAGTACACCCCCGGCGACGACGTGCGCGCCATCGATTGGAACGTCACCGCGCGCACCGGCCGCCCCTGGGTGCGCCGCTACCGCGAGGAGCGCGAACTCACCGCCCTCATCCTCTTCGACGCCTCCGCCTCCCAGGAATTCGGCAGCGCGGGCCGGCTCAAGAGTTCGGTCGCGGCCGAGGCCGCGGCCGTGCTGGCCTTTTCGGCGGCCCAAAACGGCGACAAGACCGCCCTCGTGCGCTTCACCGACCGCGTCGAAAGCTACCTCCCCCCGCGCAAGGGGCGCCCCCAGGCCCTGCGGGTTCTGCGCGACATCCTCTTCGCCCCCGTGAAGTCCAAGGGCACGAGCCTCGACGCCGGCCTCGCCTTCATCGAGCGTACCCAGAAGAAGCGGGCGGCCGTCTTCATCCTCTCCGACCTCCTGTCTCCGGCTTTCTTCGAGCGCCTCACCCGCGTCGCCCGCCGCCACGACGTGACCGTCCTGCGCCTCACCGACCCCCGGGAAGAGGAACTCCCTTCCGTCGGGCTCCTCGAGTTCCGCGACGCCGAAACCGGCGAAAACCGCCTGGTCGATACCGGCGACAAGCATTGGGTGCGTCGTTTCCGGGATATCCACCGGGCCGAGGGCGGGAAATGGGAGAAAGACCTGGGGCGCATCGGGGTGGATTACCTGCCGCTGCGCACCGACGGGTCCCACCTCGACGAGTTGGTCCGTTTCTTCCACCGGAAAGCCATGGCCCACCGCAGGGGGGCCGACCCCCTTTCGCCGTCGATCATAAAATAAGCCCAGGTCAAAACGATGGGGGCCGGCATGGGCGCATGGAAGGATGATTTCCTCGATTTTTTGCTGGAAACCGGGGCCCTGTGCTTCGGCGAGTTCAAGACCAAGAGCGGGCGCCTGTCGCCCTATTACGTGAATACCGGCCTCTTCCACGACGGCCGGCGCCTGGCGCGCCTCGGAGCCTTCTACGCGCGCCAGATTCGGGAGCGCTTTCCCAAAGCAACGGTCATCTATGGGCCGGCCTATAAGGGCATCCCGCTCTGCACGGCCGCGGCCTGCGCCCTCTGGAGCGAGTTCCAGGTGGAGGTCGCGTGGACCTTCAACCGGAAGGAGACCAAGGACCATGGGGATGGCGGGAACTTCGTGGGGAAGAAACTGGGCCCCGAAGACCGCGTCGTGCTCGTCGACGACGTCATCACGGCGGGCCTGTCGGTAGCGGAATCCCTGTCGCTCCTCGCGGCCTGCGGGAACCCGCGGATCGAGGGGATCGTCATCTCGGTGAACCGGGAAGAGACCAATACCGAGGGCCTCGACGCCGTGGCCGAGATCACGCGCCGCCACGGGATCCCGGTGGCGCCGCTACTCACCCTGGGCGAGATCCTCGAGACCGTCAAGCGGCGCAAGCAATTGGACGAAGGGATGATCTCCCGCATCGTCGAATACCGCCAGAAGTACGGGGTTTAGCGGAACCGCCACGCTGTCCCGCGCGGGGAGCCCAGGTTTTCCCGAGCCGAGGGAAGGCGGGATGGGTCGGGCGGTCACCGCCGGGGGAAGGCCCTCAGCGGAAATCCCGTAGAACGCCCTTGCGGTAGAGTTCGAGGGTGATATAGGCCTTGAGGATCGGGTTCCTGAAATGGTAGCGGATCTGCTTGCCGAAGGTCACCTTGGCGAGCATCTGGCCGCGGGAATCGAGGCAGAGCTTGGAGAGGTGGTAGCCGTAGCTGTTCACCGGCTGGCTCTTCTTGGAGAGTTTCTCGAGCACGGGGCGCACCTCGGCCGCCTTGAACGACCCGTGGTCGTCTTCTTTGACCAGGGCGCAGGCCCAGACGACGTTCTGGTAGAACTCCGAATTGCCCCGGCTGGTGACCGCGCTCTGGTAGGCCGCGCGGATGGATTCGTGGGCGTTGGTGATGGCCTCGTCGATGGCGCTGTCGAAATTATTGCGGGCGACGTACTGGTAGCGGAGTTTGAGGGCGTTCTCCACGGCGTACTTGGAGAGCAGGTGGGTGTAGTGGGGGAAGCCCTGGGAGAATTCGATGACGTCGGCGCGCACCGACTTGTCCATGTTCATCTTGAGGCGCATGAGCCCCTTGTCGACGATCTCGGAGAGCTCCTCCTCGGACATGCGGGGCAGGTGGACCTGGCGCAGGCACCGTTCCAGGGAGGCGTGCTCGCCGATGAGGTCCTTCACCGAGAGGCCGATGCCCACGAACATGCAGTGCAGGTGGGGGAGGTTGTCGGAGAGGCTCTTCACCGTGTCGGCGAAGAGCCCCAGCATGGCCTTATTCGAGATGCTGTCGAACTCGTCGAAGATGAACAGGTAGGGCTTCTCGATGGCGCCGAGGGCGTCGACGAGGGTGAAGGGATCGAGGGTGGCCGGGATCTTGGCCAGGGCCGCCGCATCGAGGTTGAAGGCCTTCCACGCCTTGCGCAGCAGTTCCTTCCAGATTTCGGTGAATTGCAGGTTGCGGCTGCAGGTGAGTTTGGCGGTCTTGGTGCCCCCGAACTCGGTTTCGATGATGTTGGCGAAGGAAGTCTTGCCGACCCCGCGCTCCCCGAAGAGGACGATATGCTGGCCGGGCTCGCGCACCGCCTGCTCCACCCGGCGCAGCTGCTCGAAGCGACCCATAAAGAAGTCGCGGGAGCGGATGGGGGCCGCCGGGGAGAAGACGGTATGGAGGGTTTCGGTTTTGTCGTTGAGATCCAAGCGGCCTATTTTCGGCCGGCCCACCTCTTTTGTCAAAGGAAACGGCTCGAAGCGGCCCGGATTGTTTTCTGCATCCTTCGGGGAGGCCCCGAGGGGCAATATTCCGCCTTGGATGTTAAAATTGACCAGGTTCAAACCTGCAGGAGCCGAGATCATGGCTGCCAAAGCGAAAAAATCCAGTTCCAAGAAAATCAAATCCAGTTCTTCTGTCAAAAAGAAGCCCATTAAGGCAATCAAAATTTCCAAAATCCAGTCGAAATACGAAAAAGTCAATAAATATTTACTTTCCAATAAAATATGGATCAAAGATAACCCGGCCATCTCCCCGGACCATGTCCTCGACCAAGCGGCCCTTTGGACGCAAGTCGTCAAAAATAGCGATGGGCTCATGCCCCTCATGGCGGGCCAGCGCTCCGGCGAGATGAATGTCCGCTTGGGCGAACTCCTGTTCTACCCCTGTTCCCGCATCAGCCTGCGCGATCGGGTGTGGTACCTGGTGGAGAACGCGCAAAACGGCGACGTAGGCTTCGTGTCCTGGAACGAGGACCAGCGCAGCCGGGAAGAGCGGTTCATCGGCGTCCAGTCCAATGGCCAGGGGCTCCTCATGATCCCCCTGATTTGGGAGAACCTCGCCCGGCTCAAGAACGGCCTCTACCTCGAAGACCCCGAGACCACCGTGTTCCCCCGCGCCGCGGCCTCCCTCGAGAAATCGAGCCTCGGCGTGGGCGCCCGCTTCACGACCCTCCACTGGCCCACCGTGGCGTGGACGATGACGATCCTCGGCATCCCCATCACGGCCAACCAGAACTCCATCCCCCGGGAACTCGTCTACGATCCCCTGGCGATGCTCGGCGGCAAACTCGCCAAGGTGCCGTTCCCGTTCATCGGCACCAGCGTGCCCGAGGGCCACCAGGGGCAATCGGTTCAGGGCATGACCATCGCCCAGATCGTGACCTTTCTCAAACTCGGCTTCCACCTGCGGCGCATCGCCTACGGCTTCAACGCCGACCACCAGCCCGTGGGCGGCCGCTTCGATGCGGTGGAGGACGAACTCGTCTCCGGCAGCCTCTTCGCCTCATACGTCACCTACGACTTAAGCCCCGAACTCGCGGACGCGGTGCGCATCGACGATCCCGAGAAGGCGCGCAAGGCGGCGGAGAAGGCGGCCGACAAGGCCCAACTCGCCAAGGTCGCCAAGCGCTGCGCCGAGGCGGGCATCCTCTTCTCCGAGGGCGAGATGCATAGCCTCGTGGCCTTCATCGCCCCCGCGCTGAAGAAACTCAAGAAGCGCGACGACAAGATGGTGGCCCTGCGGGAGAAGACCTTCTCCCACCCCGAGGCCCGCAAGTTCTGGCGCGAACTCTCCATCGACGAGATCCCCGGCGAGACGACCCCCGAGACGCTCGGCGTGACCCTCGCCCTCGCCGAGGCCATGGGCATGGCGTTCCAGTACGTGGCGCCCAATATCGGCTTCCAGAAGAACATGCCCTACGGCGACAGCATGGAGCTCGAGCAGAAGGTCTCCCGCCTCTACGCCATCATGAAGCGCTGGAACGTCTCCTTCGGCTTCCATTCCGGCAGCGGCAAATCGGCCGAGAACTACCAGATCTGCGGCCGCATGACCGGCAACCAACTCGAGATCAAGACCTCGGGCCGCTACACCTACGAGATGGGGCGGGCCCTCTCCCTTTCCGGCCAGGCCGCCGACCAGGCGCTGTGGAAGGAATGGTACGCCTTCTGCAAGGACCTCGCCGTCGAGGGCGCCTTCGCCAAGAACGACGTGCAGCGCAATATGGCGCGCCTCTTCCTCGAGCGGACCTTCCGCGACGAGAAACTCGACGCGCTGCTCCACTTCAAGGACAAGCGCAGCCTCGCCAAATCCCTCGACGCCCTCAAGCCGTCCCCCGACCACGCCTTCTGGTTCGAGTACAATTTCCTCTTCGTGCTCGCCGGCGGCGGTTCCCCCAAGAACCTCGGCGACCACGGCCCGGCCGGTTACAAGCAGCGGCGGCGCTTCTACGCCGTGAGCGAAGAGACCAAACTCCTCTATTCGCGTGGCGTCTGCCGCTACCTGATCTACCTCGCCGAGAACACGGGCATCGTCTCCACGGCCCGCTGCAACGAGGCGCGGGGACGCGTCGATAAACTGACCTCCTACGCCGAACTCCTTCGCGACATCGCCCCCTAAGGGGCTTTTCGGGCGCGCCGGGGCCCTCCCGGTCGCTCCTTCGGGGGGCCTTTTTTGTGTGAACTCATGGCCTTCAGCGCCCCGAAGCCGGTGGCCCTCGCGCGGCCCGTCGGCGGTCTCCTAGCCCTCGAGGCTTTCCGGGCGCGGAGCGCGGAAAATCCGGATGGGTGGGGGATGGCGCTCTGGGAGGGCCGCGGGGCCCGCATCTTCAAGGAACCCGTCTCCGCGGAAAAAAGCGCCCTCTACGGCTATCTCGCCGGGATGGAGGGCCTGCTTTCCCCGGTCTGGCTCGTGCATGTCCGAGAAACCAGCGTCGGGGGGAATACCAGCGATAATACCCACCCTTTCGTTCGGGAGTGGATGGGGCGGGAGTACGCCTTCGCCCATAACGGCACACTCAAGGATTATCCCCGCCACGAACTCGGCCCGCGTTTTCATGCGGCCGGGGCCACCGATTCGGAGTGGGCCTTCTGCCGGCTTATGGGAAGGATGACAGGAAGTCATTACTCGGACGGCGCCGCAGGAGGCGGCAAAAAGCCGTCCGACAGGATGACAGGAAGTCACAAATCGGTCGCCGCGCCAGGAGGGCGCAATCAGGCGACCGAAGGGATAACGGAAGCATTCCCCCGCCTTCCATGCGGAGAAAGTTTCATGGAGGCGGAAGGCGCCGCGGAACGATTCGAGGCCCTCTGCCGCGAGATCGACGGGTGGGGTAGGTTCAACGCGCTTTTTTCCGACGGTCGCACCCTCTGGGTCTACCGGGACCTCGAAGGCTATAAGGGCCTCTCTTGGCGGCCCACGGAAGCGGGGACCCTCATCGCGAGCACCCCCCTCGACGGGGGGCCTTGGGCGCCCCTGGAACCGGGGCGGCTCGCCCAGTTCCGGGATGGGGAAAAAATAGGCGGATGAGGGGCGCCTCGCTCTCCGCTTGGAACGTGGCCGATCAACCGGGCTTCGAGCGGGTCATCTCCTCGAAGATGGCGTGGCTTTCCTTCATCCGCTCGGCGATCTCATCCCAGAGCGGCTGGCCCTTGGCGACCGGGCGCAGGGCGGCCATGCGCCGCTCCAAGTAGCGGAACTCCAAGCTCGTGGCGTCGGGGAGGATGAGGTCTTTGGCGTGGCCCCGAACGATGCGCAGGGCGTCGATGAGGTCGCGCAGGAACCGGTAATGGCTTCCGAGGGTGCGGGCCGTCTGGGGGGAGAGGATCCCCAGGTCGCGCAGGGTGCGCATGGCTTCGTGGAGGTTCGGGGTGTGGCGGCCCCGCATGGTGGCGCCCGCGCGCATCTGGGCGCATTGCACCGCATATTCCAGGTCGACGAGGCCCCCCGCGCTGTATTTCACGTTGGTCTTGCCGGGCAAAACGAGTTCCTTCATCTGGCGTGAGCGGAGGCGGCGCATTTCGGTGAGGTCGTAGGGGGTCGGGTCGTAGACGAAATCGAGGAAGCGGTCGAGCCCCCGGGAAAGGAGCGAGGGGTCGCCGGCGATGGGCCTTACGCGGGTGCAGGCCTGGCGCTCGAACGACGCCGCCTCGCCCCCGCAGCGGTAATAGGTGGCCAGGCGCGGGTAGGGGACGGCCAGGGGCCCCTTCTCGCCGTCGGGGCGCAGGCGGAGATCCATCTCGAAGATGCCGGGTCGTGGGCTGGGCAGGCGATCCAGCAGGGTGCGCACGGCGCGGCTTACCGCGAAGCCGCTGGCGTCTTCGCCCTCGTAGACGAGGATGAACTCGATGTCCGAGGCGTAGCCCAATTCGCGGCCGCCCCATTTGCCGAAGGCGAAGAGGGCCCAGGCAACGCCGCGGGCGCCGGGTTCGGCGTACAACGCGGTCTCCATCGCCCCGGCGACGAAGAGGTCGGCGAGGTCGGCGAGGGCCGACGAGAAGCCGATGAAGTCGGCCCCGTTCTCCTCGAGGTGGCGGATATCGATGCGGAACATCTCCTCGTCCCGGAAGGCGGCGAGGGCCTGGAAGCGCTCCTCGGAGGCGTCGGGCGCCAAGGGCCCGAGCTTCTCCGCCAGGCGCGCTTCCATGGCGGCGCGCTCCACGGAGACCCCGCGGCCCGTCTGGAGCAGGACGGGGAGGAGCCGGTCGGGGCTGCGGCGGAAGAGGTCTTCCCAGAGGCTCGCGCTGGAGCCCAGGATGCGGGCCAGGCTCTGGAGGGTCGCGGGCTCCTCCACCCGGACATCGCGGCTTTGGGCGATGGAGAGCAGTTCGCCCAATTGGCGCAGGGCGAGTTCGGGATCGGGGGCGAGGGGGAGGTAGCCGGCGAAATCGCGGATGAGGGTGATCGTGAGGAGGAGTTCGTCGAGGCGGTAGCCGGCCTCGACCTTGGCCCCCTTCTGGGTGGTGAGGAAGAGCCGGTCGCGCACCAGGGACTCGCGGGTTTCGATTCGGATCTTCCACAGGCTATAGCCGCGCTCTGCGAGGATGTGGGTGAACTCGAAGAGGAACATGAAGGCGTCGGGGCCCTCGATGTCGAGGACGGTGTACTGGCGGTCGGATTCGTTGTCGATGGCGATGCGCAGCCCGCTGAAATCGGGGGCGTCCCGGCCGGTCTGGCGCAGGCGCTCCAGGGCGCGGAGTTCGATCTCGCGGTTGGCCTCATCGCCGCGCTCGGAGTAGAGGAGGGCGAGGAAATGCCCCAATTCCCGCCGCATGGCCTCGAGGTCGGGCGGCCCCGACGAGGCGACGTTCTCCACGAGCAGGGTGGTGAGCACGGGGTTGCGGGCGGCGAGGCCGGTGGCGGCCTCGGGCGGCCGCGTGAAGATGCCCTGGCGGCGGTAGAGGGCCTCGGCGGCGCGCGCCGGG
>JAFLEE010000013.1:0-19781 GCA_017302015.1 Spirochaetota bacterium
TGCCGCTCCTGCGCGCCGGCCTCTCGGGGGGGCGCCCCGCCCTCGCCGCCCTGGCCACGGCGTGGGACCAAGGCTTCCTCCACCGGCTCTTCCTCCAGCAATTCCTGGTGATCTTGACCTTCGGGGTGGCGATGCTGGCCTTGGACGGCCCCCCATCCCGGCGCTTCCTGCTCGAATCCATCGCCATGGCCGTCTACGGGGCGGCGCGTATCGCCCTCGAATGGCAGCTTAGCCGCGAGGGGTGAAAGACCCGCCCCTAGCCCGCGGCGGCCGGGGCCTCAGCCCCCGATGGCCGCGTCGAGGTGGAAGACCCCGGGCCCGCTGACCTTCTGCACCTTCGCGCCCACCTTCATCTCGGCCTTCACCCCGTCGGGGAGCGTGAGTTCGGTCATGGCATGGTCGCCCTCGCGCCGCCATTTGGCGGCGATGGGGCCCCGGGGCGAGGGCACCGTGGCCGAGGCGTGCATGATGCCCGCGGCGAAGACGGGCTCGAAGCGCACCGCCTTCCAGGCGGGCTCGGCTTGGGTGATCCCGGCGAGGATGTTCACGAAATGGAAGGAGGGGTGGGCCGTCCAGGCATGGGAGACCGTACCGCCGCCCTTCAAGTCGCTCCACTCGTAGCCCTCCCAGGTCGTGCCGGTGGCGAGCATGGGCGTCCATTTCTTGCGGATGAACTCGATGACCCGTTCCCCGTGGCCGCGCTTGGCCGCCTCCTCGAAGGTGTAGGTCGCCCAGAACGCCGAGGGGATGGGCCCGTCGACCTTCTCGCCGCGCAGGAAAGGTAGGATGCGCTCGCGCATCATCACGTCGTGGGCCTTGGGGCAGAGGCCGAGCATGAGCGCCAGGGTCTGCTCGTGCACCGAGAACTCGGCCTTGGGCGCCAGGGCCTCGTCGAGGCCCCCGACGAACATCTGCTTTCCCTTGTCGAAGCAATGGGCGAGGACCACCTTCTCATGGCGGTCGGCGCGCTTGGTCCACTCGGCCGCCTCGGCCTTCAGCCCCGCGGCCTTCCCCATCGCCGCGAGGTGGCGCAGGGTCACGAGGTACCACATATTGAGGAAGGTCGGCAATTCCCCCTTGAAGAGGGTCGACCAATCGCCGAAATACCAGAAGCGGCGGTCATGGCGCAGGAGCCCGCTGGGATGGCGCACCTCGGGCTTGTCGAAATACGCGAGGATGGTATGGATGCGCGGGAGCATCGCGCGCAGCAGGGCGGTCTCGCCGGTCTGGTACCAATGGTCGTGGACCGTGAGGATCCAGGTGAGGGCGAAGTCGGGGAGGATGCAATTATGCGCCGAGGTGGGCGCGTGGCCGTAGGTGAGCCCCTCGGGCGTCGTTTGCCCGGCGATGCTCTCGATGCCCCGGGCCAGGAGGCGCGCGTCGCCGTCGAGGAAGAAGGTGTTCTTGGCCTGCACGCGGGCGTCGCCCCACCACTGGGCCTGCTCGCGCCAGGGGGTATCGACGTAGGCGTCGAGGGAGCAGATCTGCTGGGTGTGGCGGCAGGCCTCGTGGATGCGGTGCAGGGCGTCGTCGGAGCAGGCGAACGCGCCTCCCATGGTGTACGGGTAGCCGACGCAGCGCACGCTGACGCGCAGTTTCAGGGCCGCCGTGAGCCCCCGGCCGACCACGGTGACCACCGTGAAGCCCAGGGGATGGAAGAACTCGTGGACGGTGCGGCCCTTCTTGGGGATGAGCCGGTTGGCCATGGCGCTCATGCAGGCGCGGCCGGGCTCGTGGAGGGCGGGCCGGTTCCCGTTCATGCACTCCTCGAATTGGAAGTCGAGGACTTCGCCGCCCTCGGCCCCCTCCACCTCGACGAGCAGATTGCCCACGGCGTACTTGGCCATGGCGAGGGTGATGGCCTTGAATTGGCCCTCGCCCGCGGGCTCCAGGGTGAAAGCGAAGGAACTTCCCTGGACCTCCCCGGCGAGGGCGCCGACGCGCTCCCATTTCTCGAGGGCGAGGACTTCGCGCACCCAGGGCCACGACACGTTCTCCCAATCGCGCCAGCCCTCGCTATTCGGGCCGCTGACCTGGGCGCTGATGCGCTGGGGCGCCTCGAGGGTCTCGCGCAACAGGGGGATGCCGCGCTCCTCCAGGTCGAACCAGGGCGCGCGGCCGTAGGCGCCGGCGAGGAATTGCTGGCCGCCCTCGGGGAAGATCTCGGCGCGCCAATCGGCCGGGGGGGCGGGGTCGCTGATCCAAGTGCGGTCGTCGAGGCGCGCGTCCACGTGCTCCTGGAAATCGATCTGCATGGAGAAGCGGGCCGTGGTGCGCTTATGGGCGGGGGAGCGGCGCATCTTCCATTGCCCGTCGGAGACCAGGTGGAAGCTCTCCCATTCCCCCGCGCAGAGGAAGCCGGCGGCGGTCTGGTGGAGGTATTGGAAGGTATCGATGCCCGGATTATAGGCCTCCACCGCCAGGATATTCTTCCCGGGGCGCAGGTAGGGGGCCAGGTCGACCTCGTCGTAGGGCCAGTGGGATTGATAGCCTCGGGCCGGCCCCCGGCAGACGTAGCGCCCGTTGGCCCAAAGTTTATAGGCCTTATCGGCGGTGATGAAGAACGGCGCCTTGGCCGGCACGAAGGGGAGTTCGAAATCCCGGCGGAACTGGGCGAAATGGTTCACCAGGTACATATAGCTCTGGGGCCAGATCCATTGGGCTTTGCGCAGGGGATGTTGGGCGGGAAGGCGATTCATGGGGTTTCCAGGGGATGGAGGATGGCTATAGTATAGAAGGAAGCGGGGGCGGAGCCCAAATCGGGCGCCCAGGGGCTCCACTATTGGTAGATTCCACTATTTATGGATGGACGACGCGTCCCGATCCCGGCCGGAGAGGGGGGCAGCGAGACCGAGCCGCCGAAGACCCCTGCCGGGGCCACGGGGCCGTTTTCTGCAAAGGCACCGTTTTTCTGCATGGACGCGCCCGCTTCCAAGGGCTATGATTCCACAGAATCAAAACGATGGGTTGGATTCGCCGGACCGCGGCACGCCCGAAGCCGGACCGCTTACCGCTGGGAGCCACGGGGCGCCCGCGCTCCAAGGCGCGCCAAACCACCGCGAGGGAATATGAAACCAAGCATCCCATCCAATTCCGCGATCCTACCGATCCTCCTCGCGCTCTCGTTCGGCGCCGAATCCCTTCTCAAAAACCCCGGCTTCGAAGAAGAACTCGGGAGCGAGTGGGTCTTCAATAATTGGGCGAAAAATGACGCCTCCTTCGCCCGCGATGCCCAGGAGCCCCATCGCGGCCAATATGCCTACCGACTCACCCTCGCCAAGATCACCGGGGCCGCCGCCGTGGAACTCTATGCGCCCCTGGCCGCGCTCCCCGGGAAAAAGGGCGCCCTTAGGTTTTGGGCCCGGGGGAACCCCGCGGGGGCCAAACTCCACGTGAGCCTGCGCAATGCCAAGGGCGCCTACAAACTCTGGTTCGGGTCCGAGATCGCCTTGAAGGCGGCTTGGACCGAGGTCGTGCTTCCCTTCGAACTCGCCCCCGAGGCGCCCCTCGATGGCCTCGGCCTCTTCTTCATCCTCAAAGACGAAGGTTCCGTTTGGCTCGATGACGTGGGCGTGGGCGCCGACGCCGCCGCGCCCGCGGAACCCACCCCCATCGGCGTGAACCTCCTGGCTAACCCCGGCTTCGAGGAGGAATTGGGGGAAGCGTGGCGGCCGAATAATTGGGCCAAGAACGAGGCGCAGATCGCGCGGGACCCTTCCTCGCCCCATGGCGGCAAGCAGTCGCTTCGCATGAGCCTGAAGAAAATCACGGGGGTTCCCGCCCTGGAACTCATCGCCCCGGTGAAACTCAACCCCGGCGACTTGGTGGAGCTCCGGTTTTGGATGCGCGGCGGGGCCAATCTGGGCTCGGTGGAATTCTCCCTGCGCCCCCTGGGTCCGTGGAAGCAATTCTTCCGCAGCGAAGTCACCGTGCTCGAATCCTGGACGGAATACGTGGTCGCCTTCGTGGTTCCCGCGGGGGTGAACCGCGACGACCTCGGGCTCTTCTTCAATCTCCCCGTGGTCAACACCATCGAACTCGATGATGTGAGCCTCATGCGGCTTCCGCCCAAGGACCCGGCCGCCCCGCGACCCGGAAACCTGGTGAAGAACGGATCCTTCGAGGTCGGGAGGATGCACTGGACGGGGCTGCGGCGTGGGGGCGGCGGCGGATACCGCGTCGATACCTTGGCCCGCGAATCCGACTTCGATTTTTCGGCGGGGGAAATGCCCGGCGCCCCGGCCGGCAAACGCGCCCTCTCCTTCCAGCTCCCGACGCGCTGCAGTTTCAACCTCACGAGCGCCTACGCCCGCCTGCGCTACGGCTACCCCGTGACCTTGGGATTTTCCCTTAAATCCCCGACCGGGGCTCATAGGATCCTCGTTCAGGTGGGATCGGGCAAAATCACCCCCGAATGGTCCCTGCGCACCAACGCGCCCTGCTCCCCGGGCCAGTGGGACCGCAGGAACTTCACCTTCATCCCCAAGCCCTCCGGCCAAGGGACCTATTTCATCGAATTCAGCTTCGAAGAACAGGGGGACTGGGCCCTCGACCAGGTGACTCTGGTAGAGGGAGAGCGCGATCTCCCCGATGCCCGGCCCGCTTCCCGAGAAGCCGCCCTGGCCAAGATCGACGACACGCACCCCGGCAATGTCTATTTCCCCGGGGAAGCCGTGGCCTTCGACCTGCTCGGGGGGGAGGGCGACCTCGACCTGCGCGTCGTGGATGCCTGGGACCGGGTGGTGGAAAAACGCGCCTGCGTGGCGAAGGGGCCCGCCTCCCCGCCGCGGCTCGCCTTTCCGTCGGCGGCGCGGGGCGCCTTCAAGGTCGAACTCCGTGAAGCGGGGAAGGAACGCGTCCTCAGCGAGACCCTCTATAGCGTGGTGCCGCGGCTTAGGCCCGCCCGCGAGGTCGCCGATTCCTTCTTCGGCACCCACGCCACCTTCTCCGATTACGGCCTCGACCTGTGCGAGAAGATCGGCTTCCGTTGGCTGCGCGCCTATCCGCCCCACGTGACGGCGTGGTACCTCATCGAGGAGACCCCGGGGGATTATCTGTGGATGACCAACCGGGTGGCGACGGTGGCGGGGCGCGGGTTCAAGATCCTCGGCCTCTTCAATACCACCCCCGCCCACGCCGGTGACGGCGACCCCGGGAAAAAGAGCAGCATCTGGTTCTCCTACCCCCCGAAGGATTATGGCGCCTGGCGCGAATACGTGAAGCGTGCCGCCGAGGTCTTCGGGCCCTGGATCAAGGACTGGGAAGTCTGGAACGAGCCCGACGGCAATTATCTCCAGGTCAAGAAGGGCACCACCGACAAGCCGGGGGTCTATCTCCGCCTCGTGGAAGAAACCCGCCTGGCCCTCGAGGAGGCCGGGGCCCGAGTGAACCTCTTGGCCGGCTCGGTGGGCAACCCCGTCCACGCGTTCTTCGACGGGATCCTCCAACGCGGCCTCAGCGCCCAGGTCGACGGCATCAGCCACCATTGGTACTTCGAGAACCAGTCCCCGGACCAATTGCCCGCCGTTCCCTTCACGGTCCAGGCCGGGGAGCGCTTCGGCAAGATGAAGACCCGGGGAGGCAAAACCCCCGAACTCTGGCAGACCGAGGGCGGCATCTACCTAAACGGCGCCCTCAGTTGGATGACGAGTTGGGAGATCCCGCCCGGCTCGCCCTACGGCCCCTTGGAGGCCGCGGGCACCCTGGTCCGCACTGTGGCGTCCCTCAAGGCCGCGGGCTACCGCCGCAATTTTTTCTACGCGTTCATGGCGGAGAAGAGCGGCCGGATCTCCTACCTCGATTGGTGCGCCGGGATCCTGGACGTGGATGGCACGCCCCACTCCGGTTTCGCCGCCCACGCCGTGGCCGTATCGTTCCTGGAGGAAGCCAACGCCGCAGGTTTCCTGGTTCCGGAGATCGCGGGCACGCCCAAGGGCTCCGTCTTCGTGGCCCGGTTCCTGAAAGCCGGTAAACCGCTTTCCGTGGTGTGGTCCCGCAAGCCCATCCCCTTGTCGTCCTTTCCCCCCGAAATCTGGCGGGGCTGCGAAGTTTTTGACATGATGGGGAATCCGGTGGCGCAGATCCCGTCGACTCGGGTGGATCTCTGCCCGGTGTACCTGGTGGGCCGCTAGGGCCAGGACGCGGGCCGCGGCCCGGGCAGGTCTCGCGCCGCGCCCCCGCCCGGGATACAATGGCCCCCCATGGAAATCGAGAAGAAATTCCTCCTGCGCGGCCCCGAGGAACTTCCGGGGAAGCCCGACCACACGAGCCAGATCGAGCAGTTCTATCTCGATCCCGCCAAATGCCGCATGGAAGGCCAGAGCCTCTTGGTGGACGGGGCGCGGCCCATCCACCTCGAAGGCCCCGCGGCCGGCCTCATCCCCTCCCCCTTTTCCCCGACGGCCATCATCCGCCTGCGCCGCCACCATCCCGTTCGCCCCGGGAAGCCCCCCATCGTCCTTTGTTTCAAATGGGATCCCGCGGCCCAACGAAGCGGCGCCCCCCATGCTTCCGCCGCCGATGGGAACGCAGAAACGCGGCCCGCGTATTCCTGTGAGGGCGATGGGATCTCCGCCCCGAAAGAGCGCCCCCGGGCCAGTGCGGCGGTGAGCGAAGAGCACGAGTTCCCGATCTACGACGAAGGCATTTGGGAGGCCCTCCTTCCCGCCATCCAGGGCGTGCCGATCCTAAAAAAACGCCATGATTACGGGGGCCTGATCCCCGGGCGCCTCGTCGAACTCGATGTCTTCGAAGGGGCCCTCGCGGGCCTGGTGGTCGCCGAGGTGGAGTTCCCGAGCCTGGAAGAGGTCGCGCGCTTCGAAGAGAGCCTGCCCCCCTTCTTTCGCCGCGCCAAAGACGTGAGCGCCGACCGGCGCTATTCCAATCGGGTCCTGGGGCTTCGGGGCCTGCCCGCCTGAAGGGGCGGGATACCGCGGCGGATTGACAAAGGATCCGCTTTGGCCGACAATCATGGCTAACGTTAGCCCCTACAGACGCCCCCGGGAGAATCCCGGAGGCGGCAAGGAAGGTTCCATGGTCCGCCCCACGCGTTTCCCCCCGTTCCGCTTCCCCGCCCTGGCCCTCCTGCTCGGGATCGCGGCGCTCCAGGCCCAAGCCCTTCCGGGCCCCTACGTGCGGTGGTCCTTCGAGGAGGCCGGCGGGGCCCAATGCGCCTCTCTCGCGCCGGCGGGCGCCGGATTTAAGGGCGAGATCCGCGGCGAGGCCCTTCGCGTCGAGGGCAAGCGGGGGAAGGCCCTGGCCTTCGATGGGAGCAATACCTTCGTGGCCGTGGCCCTCGCGCCCGCCGATGCGGGCCTATTGGGCGGGCGGGGCTTCTCGATCCTCGCCTGGGTGAACCCCGACTCGGTGGGCGGCCGACGCCCCCTCGTGGCCAAACGCACCGGCGGCGGGCCCTGCCCCTTCGTGCTCGCCATCCGCAATAAGCGCCTCGTCTTCGAGGCCTGCGACACCTCGGGAAAATGGTCGTGGATCTGCGATTCGGGGAGCGTCGAGATCAAGGCCGGCGTCTGGACCCACGTGGGCGCCTCGGTGGACGCGGCGTCGAAACAGGTGACCCTCTACGTAAACGGCGCATCGGTGAAAACCCACACCGGCGGCGGCGAACTCGCGGCGAACCGCGAAGGCATCCAGATCGGCAAGGACGCCTGGGGCGGCGAGCCCGAATCCACCAAGGCCTCGGGTTTCTACAAGGGCCGCATCGACGAACTCACCCTCTTCGGCCGACCCCTTTCGCCCGCCGAGTTCGCCGCGGAAGCGGCGGGACGCGCCACCCTCGCCCGGGAGAATCTCATGGCGGCCCCCGCACTGGCCAAACTTCCCCCCTGGATCGTCGCACGCGCCGGCCTCCCCCGTTTCTTCAAGCCATTGCAGGAGGGGAAGCAGACGCGCATCGTCTATCTCGGGGGCGCCTCGGTCCAGGGCGCCGGCCTCGCAAGCGCCGCCGCCGCGTACCCCGGCGCGTTCGCCCGGGCCCTGCGGTCTAAATTTCCCAAGGCGAGCCTCGTCGAATACAATGTCGGCCTGGCGGGGGCCGGGTCTTGGCTGGGCGCCTGCCGCACCCCCGATGACGTGGTGGCCCATTACATCCCCCTCGGGCTCGTGGTGGTCGACTTCAGCGCCGAAGATTTTTCCCAGCCGGAAGAGCGCGTCCTCGCCGCCATGGAGGGCATCGTGCGCCAGATCCGCCAGAAGCATCCCGAGGCGGAGCTCGCCTTCGCCTATTCGCTCCCGAAGGCCGGCGTGGGCGCCCTCAAGGCCGGGGGGGAACTTTCTTCCGTGCTCCTGCATGAGCGGGTCGCCGATCGCTACGGCATCCCCTCCCTCCATCTGGCCCGGTACGCCGTCGAACGCATGGGTTCGGGAGCCACCACCGCGGAGGCCTTCTTCGACGGAGCGTCCCAGCCCACGGAGAAGGCCCACGGCCTCTACCGGGAAGCGGTGGACCGCTTCGTGGAAAGCCTCGCCGCCGATTGGAACCCGGCCCCGCCCGCCCGGGCCCTTCCCGCCCCCCTGACTCCCCGCCCGATGGAGAAAGCCCGCCTGGAACCCTATGCCAAGAGCGTCTACGAAACCGGCTGGCTCGATTGGCAGGAGAGCCCGGTCGACCGCTTCTTCCACGTCGTCCGTTGCGAAGAGCCCGGGCCCGCCATCACCTTCCGATTCCAGGGAGACCGCATCGGCTATTTCGACGTCTTCGGCCCCGATAGCGGGGACCTGGAATGCTCCCTCGACGGGGGCCCCTGGAAGCTCGTGGCCCAAGACGGGCCCCCGCCGGCGAGTTATCGGCCCCACGCCGCGCTCCTCGCCGAAGGCCTCGACCCGGCGTCGAACCATGTCGTGAAACTCCGCGTGGCCGCCCAGGCCCCCGCGGGAAGCCGGGGGCGATGGGGCCGCCTGGCCTTCTTCGCGATCAATGGAAGCGCCCTCTTCGACGATCCTTACAAGAACCTCACTCCCCTGGAGCGCATCGACGCCATCTACGCGGGCATGCCCCCCGTCACCTATGCGCCCGCGCCGGACCGATGGAAGAAGATCCCCCGGACGATGGAGCGCCTGGCTTCGGGAGGCGAACTGCGCATCGTCATGCTCGGCGACAGCATCGTCAACGACACCGCGTCGTCCGAGTACGAGCTGCTGCTCATGCGGCGCTACCCGAAATGCGCGGTCACCAAGGTGAAATCGGTGCGGGGCAGCACGGGGTGCTGGTGGTATAAGGAAGAGAACCGGGTGAAGGCCTACGTGCTCGACCACAAGCCCGACCTGCTCATGATCGGGGGCATCAGCCAGCGCGACGACGTGGATTCCATCCGCGAAGTCATCCGCCAGGTGCGCGCCGCCCAACCCACGGAGGTGCTCCTCATGAGCGGGGCCTTCGGCGTCGGCGACCCGCGCACCGATCCCGCTTGGACCCCCGCCGTGGAGGAGGGCGGCACGAATTACCGCGGCCGCCTTAAGCGTTTGGCGGGGGAAGAATCGTGCGAGTTCCTCGACCTGACGGGCCCGTGGGGCCAGTACATCCGTGATCAAAACGCCCTGGGCGCCTATAAGCGCGACCGGGTCCACGCCAACGACCGGGGCAAGCAGATCCTCGGGCGCATCCTCGACCTGTATTTCGCCCCGAAGAAATAGCCCGCAAACTGGGATTCTCCGCGGAATGGGGGCCGGTCGCTCGGATCCGGCCGCCTAAACAAAGTGGAATTTCGCCTGCGAATGGTGGTGTTGACCGCCGGGCCTCCCCGGTGGGTTGACGCGCCCCGCCGCGCGCCCCACAATCAGGAACGCCCAGCACGCCCGAAGCGAGGTTCCCCATGCGCATCCTGCCCCTGCTCCTGACTCTGCTCCCCTCCATCGCCTTCTCCCAGAGCCTCCTCTATCGGGAGACCTTCGACAATGTCCTGCGTGTGGGAACCTTATGGCAGGGGGCCCCGGCCTTCGAGAACGGCCCCGATGGAAAGTGCCTCTACCTCGCCAGTTCGGATGCGGGGAAGCCCGTTTCCTGCAGCAAGGCCTTCGATGCGGCCCTCCTTTCGGGAAAAAAGGTCCGCCTCAGCGTGCGCGTAAAGGCCGAGGGCATCAGCGCCAAGGCCAAAAACTATAACGGGGTGAAGATCATGCTCCCCTGGGCCTCGAAAGACGGCAAGAAAGACTGGCCCCAGGCGATCCAACCCGAGGGGTCCTGGGATTGGAAGACCGCCACTCTCGAGACCACCCTCCCCGAGAACCTCGTTTCCATCACCATCCACCTGGGCTTGGAGGGGGTCACCGGCAAAGCCTGGTTCGATGAGGTGAAGTTGGAGGTTTGGGGCGAACTCACCCCGGCCGATCTGGCCGCCGCCGGCAATGAACCGCCCAAGGGGCCCGAACTCGCGGCCACGGTGGAAGTGGATTTCTCCAAACCTTACGGCAAGGTCAACCGCCGCCTCTTCGGCCATAATATCGAGGCCGCCAGCGGCAAAGACATTTTCGGTCCCTACGAATCGCCCAATTACAAGATCGCCGACGGCTGGTGGGACCCCGTGCGCCTCGCCCCCCGCGCCGAGGTGCTCGCGGCGGCCAAGGAGATCGGCATGAGCGTGCTGCGCTGGCCCGGCGGCTGCCTTACCCATAACTTCGACTGGAAGAAGACGATCGGCCCCCGGGATTCCCGCCCCGCCTTTCCCTTCGGCGTCGACGAGTTCCTCGCCTCCTGCGAGGCCGCCGGCGTGGAGCCGCTCATCACCGTGAGCGAGTACATCGGCGGGCCCCAGGACAGCGCCGACCTCGTGGAATACGTCAACGCCCCCGCCGACGCCGCCCACCCCTGGGCCCAGAAGCGCGCCGCCGCCGGCCGCGCCAAGCCCTGGGCCGTGCGGTGGTTCGAGATGGCCAACGAATCCGACCACGGGAACCACGACGTGAAGCCGTTCCGCAAGTTCACCCCCGCCGAGTACGCGGCCTGGTATAACGCGAGCGTCAAGCGGATGAAGGCGGTGGATCCGACGATCCAATGCGGGCCCCATATGGGCACCGGCACGCCGCCCACCGACCCCTGGAACGCCATCGTGCTCAGCGCCACCAAGGACCTCGCCGATTACGTGGTCATCCACACCTACCTGCCCGCCGCGGCCCCGGGCGATTGGACGGGTTCGGCGGCCATCGCCCAGCGCCTCATCAACGCCTACCAGAGCAATATCCTGGCCAATACCGGGAAGCGCCTGCCCATCGCGGTGACCGAGTTCAATAACGGGGGGCACCCCTACCGCTTCTCCTGGAATGTGGCGCTCTTCTGCGCCGACTATATGCGCGTGATGATGCAGCCCTCCAATAATATCCTCATGGCCCAGTATTGGCAGATCGTCAACGGTTATTTCGGCTTCTTCCGCACCCTCACCCCCTTCGAGGGGCTCTTCCGGGGTGAGCCGGCGAACTGGGTCCGCCTGCCGACCTTCCATAGTTTCCGCATGCTCGCCGCCCATTCGGGGGAGGAACTCGTGGCCACCCGCGTCGAGGCCACCCGCCGCGACCCCGCGCCCCAGCGCGTTGGCGCCATCGAAAAGCCCGAACTCGCCCTGAAAGCGTTCACCGCGGGGGGCGCCAGCAGCCGCCTCGACGGCCCCGATGCCTTCACCCTGGTCCTCGCCGACCAGAAGGGCGAACAGTACCCCGAGGGCGGCCGCGCCGCCATCACCGGCGGGGCCCGCTACCGCCTCAGCTTCGAGGCGAAGATCTCCAAGCCCCTCGAAGGGGCGCGCCTCGGCCTCGGGCTCATGGACCAGCGCGGGTGGAACGCCACCGCCAACGCCAACGCCATCGAGGGCATGGAGAGCGCCGTCGAGTGGCGGTCTTTCGAGGGCGAACTCCAATCGCTCCCGGACGCCAAGGGCCTCGTCATCGTCGTGCGCATCCTCAACAAGAACGGGGCCCCGGTCAGCGCCCAGGTCGAGATCCGCAAGCTCCGCATGGCCCTCGCGGGGTTCCCCGAGCCCTTCGAGAACCTCACGGCCCAGGGCATGCGCAGCGCCGCGGGCAAGCGCGGCCAGGTGCTGCTCTTCAACCTCAACGGGGAAAGCGACCAGCGGGTCGCCCTCAAGACGGGCAAACCGGCCCGTTCCGCCAAGGCGTGGGGCCTCGTCGGCCCCCGGGCCGAGAAGGCCATGGCCAATCTCGGCGCCCCGCCCCGCATGGAATCGGTGGAGGCCTTCGCCGACGGGATCGCCCTCACCGGAAAGAACGGGAATTATTCGATCTTGATGCCGCCCCTCTCGATGATGGCGGTGGAATTGGAGTACTGAAAACGGCGGGCGGGCCGGGGCGCTTCAGCGCTTCGCCCGCCAGAACACCCGCGCCAGCGTGACCGCGATCCCCAGGCCGATGAGCGCCATGGCCAGGGCGGGGGCGAGACCGGCGAAGACCATGTCGTCGCCGGGGAGATGGTGGCGCGAATAGAGGCCCCAGGCCGCCCAGAACGGGACGAGGGCGAAGGCCAGGTCCCGCCGCTGCCAGAGCACGATCCAGGTGACGGCCACGGCGGCCGCGAGGACGACCCCGTACCAGACTTCGGGGGCGATGCCGAAACCGTTCCAGGAGATGGAGGTGAGGAAGGCCGCGGCGTTGGCGATGGTGGCCACCGTGATCCACCCGAGGTAGACCGAGGCGGGAAGGCGCTTGCCCAGGCGCTCGGCTCCGGGCTGGTCGCTGGTGATCGTGCGCGTGGCCACGTAGAAGCCGATGAGGCTCGCGAGGAGCGCCAGCATGATCAGGAGCGAGAAGCCGATGAAGAGGTGGTGCCAAGCGAGCATCCACGCGGCGTTGAGGAGATTTGCGGCGATGAACCAGGGGCCCAACCGGCGCACCGTGTCGGCCTTGGCGAAGAAGAAGCGCACGCAGAAGATGGTGAGCAGCAGGTAGATGAGGCCCCAGATCGAGAAGGTGAAACCCGCGGGAACGAAAAGGTTTTCATATTTCCAGGCCACTTCGCCGGTGAGATGGCCGCCCAAGGGAAGGATATTGGCCAGCGCGTTCACGGCCAGAGTCACCGCGAGGGAAAGGGCCGACAGGATACGGATGAGCACGACCAAGGAAGCCTCCACGGGGCGGGGGCCCCTGCCCCGGAAGTATGGCATTATTTTCCGAATCGCGTGGGCGCCTCCGGCGATGCCATAATCGTCGGGCCGCCCCGCCGCGGGGCCCCGCGAGGACTCCATGAAGACCGCCCCCCGAAATATCCTCTTCATCCTCTCCGATGACCAGGGGGCCTGGGCCCTGGGCGCCGCGGGCAATGCGGAGATCCGCACGCCGAACCTCGACGCCCTGGCGGCGGCGGGCACCCGATTCGAGAATTTCTTCTGCGTGTCGCCGGTCTGCTCCCCGGCGAGGGCGAGCATCCTCACCGGCCGCATCCCCTCCTCCCACGGCGTGCACGATTGGATCCGCGCGGGGAACCTGGACGACCCGCGGGGCGCCTACGGGGCCACCGATCGGGCGGTGGAGTACCTGGCGGGCATCCCGGGTACCACCGATTTCCTCGCCGAGGCGGGGTGGCGCTGCGGGCTCTCGGGCAAATGGCATCTGGGCGCAAGCGCCATCCCCCAAAAGGGCTTCACCTGGTGGAACGCCTACGCCTTCGGCGGCGGCGAATATTTCAACTACAAGATGGTGCGCGAGGGGCGGGTCCAAGACCGCACGCATTACGTCACCCACGAGATCACCGAGGGCGCGCTCTCGTTCCTCGATTCCTGCCGGGGCCGGAAAGATCCCTTCTATCTCTCGGTGCACTACACCGCGCCCCATAGCCCGTGGGACGCGAAGAACCATCCCCCCGAGTTCCTGGGCCTCTACAAAGATTGCCCCTTCGCCTCCACCCCGAACGAGGCGGCCCACCCCTGGCAATCGGCCACGGCGCCCGTGGGCGATACCCCCGAGAAGCGGCGCGAGAACCTCACCGGCTATTACGCCGCCGTCACCGCCATGGACCGCGACATCGGGCGCATCCTCTCGCGCCTGGGGGAGATCGGCGCGGCCGAGGACACGCTCGTCGTCTTCTCCGGCGATAACGGCATGAACATGGGCCACCACGGCATCTGGGGGAAGGGCAACGGCACCATCCCCATGAACATGTACGACGAATCGGTGAAGGTGCCCTTCATCGTGCGGGGGCCGGGCGTGCCCGCGGGGCGGGTGGAGCGCGGCCTCTACAGCCATTACGACCTGCTCCCGACCCTATTGGATTGGGCGGGCCTCGCCGAACGCCCCCCCCCGGGCCTGCCGGGCCGGAGTTTCGCCCCGCTCCTGCGCGGGGAGGGCGTGCCCGACGGGGGCGACATCGTCGTCTTCGACGAGTACGGCCCCGTTCGCATGATCCGGGACCGCCGGTGGAAATATGTCCATCGATGGAATGATTTTCCCCCGGAACTCTACGACCTCGAGGGCGACCCGGGGGAGCGGGTGAATCTCTTGTCGGGAAATCCCGATGCGGGGGCCTTGGCCAAGGCCGATGAAATGAAGGGCCGGCTCTTCTCTTGGTTCGACCGCCACGCAAACGCAGAGCGGGATGGACGGCAGCTTCCCGTGGCGGGATCGGGCCAAATCGCCTCGGTGCGGGAACACCGCGGCGACCAGAGCGCCTTCCACCCACCGCCAAAGCGCGTCGCCGAATAGGCCCGTTGCTCTTCGCGAGACCGGGCGCGTACGCCCGGCGTTCAAGCCCAGGGGACGCGCCATCGACACCTCAAATTGCCGCGGCACTGCTTTGACAGACATTTGCATCCTTTCTATACTAAGTCATGGCCAAGTATTTCACCCTCGACGAATTGATCCAGCGGAGCGCCTTCACCGGGAATGTGGAGGCATTGGCCCCCGGCTATGACGAGCGGGAGCGCCGCACCCCGAGTGGTGGATGCCATTTGCTGGACGAGGGCGGCCTGGGCAAGGCCGCGGATTTCCTGAGGCTCGCCGCGCCCTATGCGGACGCCCTCCTTTCCGCCGCCCGATCGGTGCGTTCGGATGAGGCCCTTTCCCATCTCGCCTGGCATTGCCAAGGCTTGCTCGAAGAGCCCGTCAATGAAAAAGGTTATAGCGCCGCGTGGCCGACGCCCTCCCCCGAATCGGACGAAGGCGCGTCAACCCTATGGGCCCTCGTACTTCTGGGTGCGTTGGATGGGCTGAAAGCCCGCTACCGTGAACGCGCCATCCCCGAATCGATCCTCATCGACACGCTCTCCGATTTCCAGGTTTGGATGGACCATTACAAGGCCACCACGGGCCGCCTGGGCTTCGGCCAGGTGAATTGGCTGCGAAACCATTTCGTGCCCCGGATCTTCCGCCTCGGCCGCCTCCAATTCGCCTTCGAGCATTTTCCCTTCGAACTGCGGGCCTTCCATCGGAAACCGGGCTCCCTCGCGTTGGTGGATGGCGCGGGGCGCCTGGTCCCCGCCGCCGGGGGAGCGCCGGGGGCGAAGGTGTTCGACCCATCGGGATGGACCGAGGTCGTCCACCAGGGCTGCCCCACCCTCGGCATCCATATCCCGGCGTCGGGCCCCCTCGACCCCGTCGCCTGCGGGGAATCCATCCATGCCGCTTTCGCGTTCTTCCCGAAATATTTCCCCGGCTACGATTGGAAGGCGATGACGTGCGTCTCCTGGCTTCTCGATCCCCAATTGGAGAAGAGCCTGGGGCCCGATGCCAACCTCTCCCGCTTCCTGCGCGAGTTCTACCTCTTCCCCGTGCCCGGCGCCAACGACAACCAACTCTGGGAGCGCGTCTTCGGCCGCCGCTACGACCCCTGGGAGGAGGCGCCCACCGACACGTCCCTGCGCCGCGCGGTGATCGCGCACCTGCGCGCCGGGGGGAAATGGGCCAACGGGGGCGGGCTCATCGTCCCCGAGGGCTACCGCTGGGGCGGGGCGATGTACCGCGAGCAGGCGTTCTGACCCCCTATTTCTCCAGGAACTCGACGTCGAGCACGCTATTCCATTTGCTCACGGAATTGCCGTAGCCGGTGTACTTCACGTGGCGCGCCTTCACGGGGGAGGCGAAGCGGTTCGTCTCCAGGGCCGTCCCCTTGCCGCTCGATTCGGCCGCGTAGAGTTTCCGCCAATTCGCGCCGTCGAGGGACACCGACAGGTCGTAGAAGGATTTCCGCTTGTCGCCGTTGTACCAGGCGATGGCGATGCCCGCGAGGTTCTTGACGGACCCGAGGTCGTAGGCGATCCACGCCCCGTCGCCCTCGGAGGACCAGCGGGTATCGGGGTCGCCGTCGAGGGTATTGCGCGGCCCCACGTCGGGGAGGTTCGAGGTGGCGGTGACGCGGATGGAGGTCGTGCGCAGGTCGAACACGTAGACCGGGGGACGGACGCGGACATCGGCGCAGGAGAAACTCACCAGGGCCTTGCCGGGGACCCCGCCCGGCGCCGAGACCGTCGCGCGGTCGGCCGCATTCATGCAGGTCGCCTCGAACCGCGGCACGCGGGTGGCGTCGTCCAAGAGCACGATGAAGTTCGTCTTCTGGCCATCAAAACCGGCGAAGGGGACCCCGTCCATGCGGATCTCCTCGATGCCGTGGAAGGCGAGGGCATCCAGGTCTTTCAGGGGCGGGATGGGGAAGGGCCCCTCGAAATACGTGCAGGTCGTGGCCCAGCGGCATTCCTCCCCGGGCTTCAGGTCGATGCGATAGAAGGCCTCGGGGCTGAGGGTCCGCGAATCGATGTAGGTGACGAAGGCGGAGACCGGGTACTGGGCCTCGATGCGGACCCCCGCCCGGGTGCGCCCGTTATGCACCACCGAGACCGGGTTTCCCCGGGCGTTGGAGAAGCCCCGGGGGCGCATCATGAAGGGCTGGTTCGTGGCGAGGGCCGCCACCATGCGCACGACGTTCCCCTCGACGCGCAGGAAGTTCTTGTCGGGGCTCGGGGCGACGTGGTAGAAGTTGAAGCTCGCCGCGTAGGAGGGCCCGACGGGCTCGTCGTCGATGAGGGTGAAGTGGTGGTTGTAATGGTCGGTGACGAGGCGCTTGGCGCCGGTGTTGCGCAAGCGGTGGTCGAGTCGCAGGGAGGCGGCCTTCGCATCGAGGGTGATCGTCTTCTCGTACTCATAGCCGTAACCGAGGGCGCTGAGGCGCTGGGTGAAGCGCGCCCGGTTCCTGGAATGCTCCACCGTCCACGGGGCGTTGGAGAGGACCCTCAGGTTCGCCCCGAAGGAATACCCGCCGCTTCGCCGCTCCACCAGGCCGATGCCCACCTTGATGAACGCGCCCCCGGGGGCCGCCTCTTCGTAGCCGACGGGCTCGCGGAACTCCTCCGTCAAGCCCGCGCCGCCCGCCGAATCGAGGGGGTCGTGGATCGGCAGGAAATTCGTGTAGAAGACATGGCGGCCCACGGCGACCCGCGCGACGATGCCCGACGGATCGTAGCGCGAGGACCGGTAGAATCCCTTCTCGCCATCGGGCAGGTAAACGAGGGCCTTCATCGACCCGCTTTCGAGGGTGAGGGAGGGGTAGGCGCCCTCGGCCCCCTCGGCCGATAAGAGAAGCGAGACGCCAAGAGCGAAGCGGCAAATCGTATTCATGGAAGATTCTACCTTTGGAAACCCGACGCGGGTATGCGCGCGTTTGCGATTTGGGCCTCCCCGTTGGGTGTTTGGGAACCGTCCTGCTTCCGGGACCGGAGCCTGCCCTAAGGAAACAACACCCCCGAATCAATTCAAAGTCAACACGGCGGGGGGGGGCGTGGTACAATGCCTGGATGGCAGTGAATCGGACGGCGCCGCACGAGGCGGCAATAAGCCGCCCGAAACAATGCCCGGATGGCAGTGAATCGGACGGCGCCGCACGAAATCTCCGATCCCATCCCCTACGAGGTATCCCATGGCCAAAATCATGAAACGCATCCTCATCGCCCTCGCGATTCTCCTCGCCTTGCTCCTCATCGGCGGGGGCCTGGCCTGGAAACTCCGGCCGGCCCCCGGGCCGACGCGTCTCGAATTGCCCCATGGCGCCAGCGGGGTCCTGATGACCTACGTCTACGCGTGGGTCGTGCCCACCGCCAGCGGGGTCGTGCTCATCGACGCGGGGGGCGATGCGAAGGCGCCCGAACTTTTGGCGGAACTCAAACGCCGCGGCAAGGGCCCGATGGATGTGAAGGCCATCCTCCTCACCCACGGCCACTTCGACCATTGGCCCGGCACCGCGGCCTTCCCCAAGGCCACCGTCTATGTCCATCCCGCCGAGCTCGCCACGATGCGCGGGGTAAAAAAATCCCCCCATCTCCTCCTGCGGGTCATGGGGGCCTTCCGCAAGGCGCAGCCCCTGCCGCGCGCCATCGCCGCCCTCCACGGCGACGAAAACCTCAAGATCGACGGGGAGAGCTTCCAGGCCGTGTCCATCCCCGGGCATACCGAAGGCAGCCTGATGTATCTTTGGAGGGGGATCCTCTTCACCGGCGATAGCGTGCAAGCGGGGAAGGATGGGGGCCTCGCCCTGCCGCCCGCCATGTTCAGCGAAGAACTCTCCCGGCTCGACGCCGAACTCCGGAAAACGCTCCCGAAATGGACCTTCGAGCAGCTGGCCACGAGCCATACCGGGCTCATCTTGGATGGCGCCGCGGCCCTCCGCAAGTACCTCGCGAAGGATCCCGCGGCCAAATAGAGCGGCCCCGGCCCGAAGCGGCGGGGGCGCCTTCCGGGCCGCCGCGATCGGCTCGTTATGGCTTGACCTTACTTTTTTATCCCGGGGCGCGCCCGTCCCGGGGCCTTTTCCCGGTGAAGCGGCGGTAGACCGTGGCGAAATATTGGCTCGACGGGAAACCCGTCTCGAGGGCGATCTCGGTCACGGATTTCCGGGGATCCCCCAGGAGTTCCTGGGCCCGCTCGAGGCGGCGGCGCAGCACGAACTCTTTGGGCGGCATCCCGGCCTCGCGGCGGAAACGCTTCTTGAATTGGGGCAGGGAGAGGCCGCAGGCGGCGGCGAGGTCGGGGACGCTCACGGTCTCGTCGAGGCGCTCCGCCACGCAGCGGGCGACCCGCGCCACGAGATCGGACCCACTGCCCGGCGCTTCCCGGCCCGCGGCGTCGAGGATCAGGAACAGGAAGGACAGGATCTCGTGGGAGAGGCGGACCCCGTCCGCATCCCGTTCTTCGGCCAGGCGCACGAGGCGATCCAGGCAGCGCCCGGCCTCCTCGCCGGCATGGAAGGCCCTGCGGCCGATGGCGGCGAGGCGGCGGTGCATGCCCCGGGCGTCTTGGCCGCGCAAATGCAGGAAGCGCGTCTTGGGTCCCGAGAGATCGAGGAGGAGCCAATAGAGGATGGAGCGCTCTTCGGGGTTGCCGCCGGTATCGTGCTCCTCGCCGGGGCGGGTGAGGAAGACATCGCCCGCCGCGAGTTGGTGCTCCCGATCCTCCACCCAGTAGGTCTGGCGGCCGCGCACGAGGTAGCAGATTTCCATGGATCCCGCGTGGCGGTGGCGGGCCAGGGGGGCGTGGGCGCGGCGGTAATTGAGGCGGCCCAAGTGGAGGGCGGTGGCCAGCCCCATCCCCCTGAAATCCAGGAGCAGGCGCTCCCGGGAGAGGATCTCGGACGGTCGGCCCATGTTTCAAATTGGATCCTGAGACGACCGGGAACGCAACGCCCAGCGATCGGGCCCAGAATAGAGCATCGAAAGAGAGGCCCCCATGAATCCCGAACGCGACCCTACACTCGCCCCCCCCCCCCTCCCCCTTTTCATCCCATGTTTTTGTATTTTATTTTTTTTGTTGTATTTCTTTTCGTGCTAATTTCTTGTTGGCATTCATGT
>JAFLEE010000013.1:19791-87061 GCA_017302015.1 Spirochaetota bacterium
GCCCCCCCCGCCCTCCCCGGCAATGAAGAAAAAAAACGCGTCTGGGACGCCTACCACGCGCACCGGGCCACCCGGGTGCCGGTCCTCTTGGGGAGCAATCCGCGCATCGTCCTCCTCAATCCCGCCCTGAATCCCGAGGGCACCCAGTTCCGCGCCTATTTCGAGGACCCGGCGGTGACCATCGCCGTGCAGCGCCGCCACCAGGACGAGGTCGCCACGCGCCTCAACAGGTATACCGACTCGCCGATCGGCCTCCCCGAAAAGCGCTCCTTCCATGTCGACTGGCTCAACACCTATAACGCCGCCCACCTGGGCGCCCCCATCGCCTACCGCGACAACCAGATCCCCGATACCCACCCCACCGCGGTGGACGATGCGGATGCGCCCTTCTACCACGCCGACCCGGGCAAGCCCCTGGACAACCCGTTCCTGCGCAAATCCCTCGAGCGCCACGAGGCCATGGCGGAGCAGGTGGAGCGCCTCAACCGGCAGGAAGGCGCGGAAGTCCGCTACACGCTCCAGCCCTTCGTGCTCGGGTTCGATGGGCCGCTGACGGTGGCGGTGAACCTCCGCGGCGAGGCGATCTTCAGTGATATGGTGGAGGATCCCGCCTACGTCCACCGCCTCCTCGGCTTCATCACCGAGGCCACCCTCGCCGCGCGTCTAGCCCTGCGTCGCCATTTCGGCCTGGATGTCCACGAGCCCTTCGTCGGCCTGGCCGATGACAGCATCCAACTCATCAGCCCCGCGATGTACGCGGAGTTCGTCCTCCCCTACCACCGGCGCTGGTACGGCGCCCTCGGCGGGGAGAAGCACCGCGGCATGCACCTCTGCGGCGATGCCACGCGCCATTTCCCCATGATCGCCCGGGAATTGGGCGTGAAGGCCTTCGATACCGGCTTCCCGGTGGACCATGGCGCGCTCCGGCGCGCCCTCGGGCCCGACATCGAGATCAGCGGCGGGCCCGAAGTGGCCCTCCTCGTGGGCGGAACGCCCGAGGAGGTCTACGCGCGGACGAAATCGATCCTCCTCTCGGGCGTGAAGGAAGGCGGGCGGTTCATCCTACGCGAGGGGAATAATCTTCCCCCGTGCACGCCCGAGGCGAATCTCGAGGCGATGTACCGGGCGGCCCTGGACCACGGCGGCCTCTAGGGGATCGATGCACGGTCGGCCGTCGCCGCCCCTTTAGTGCCCGTTCTTGTTTCCCCGAGTCCGGGCCGCGACCAGATCGGGGCGCGCGCGGGCGGGGTCCCCGTAGCGGTTGACGCCGTGGCCCTCCCCTCGCGCCAAGAAGATCTGATGGTAGGCATAGGCGGCCTGGGACAATTCGAGGCGGGCCGGCATGAAGCGCATGGTGTAGCCGCAGCGGCGCTTGTCGGAGGTATTGGCGTCGCTGCCGTGGATGATGCGCCCGTCGTGGAGGCTCGCTTGGTTCGCCTCGAGTTCCACGGGGACCCGTTTCGAGGCGTCCATCTGGGCCGCCCGGACCTCCGTCGCGAAGACGTTCTTCGCCGGATCCACCGGATCGTAATCGCTATAGCCGTTTCGGTGCGTGCCCGGGATCACCTGCATGCAGCCGTTCTCCAGGTTGGAGGGATCGATGGCGAGCCACACGGTAACGACCTCCGCGGGGTAGATCATGCCCCTCCAGTAGGCGGAATCTTCGTGCCAGGGCACGCGTTTGCCGTTCCCCCGGGGCTTGCAGATGAAGTGGCTCGAGAAGAGCGCGATGTCCGGCCCGATGAGCGGCTCCACCAGGTCGAGGAGCTCCGGGGCCAGCAGCCACTCGAAGAGGGCCAGGTCGGTGAAATGGGGCACGTCCATCCCCTCCGGCCGTTCCCCCGGGGGCAGCGCGGCGAGCTTCGCCTCGAAATGTTCCTTGAGGCGACGGAATTTCTCGGGGGCGAAAATGGGGCGGTCGACTTTCACCCAGCCCTCCCGCCGGTAGCGTTCCACGGCGGATTCGGGCAGGGACATAGACGAGGTGGGGAGGGTTGGGGATGCGGTGAGGAGCATATGGTTTCCTTAAAATTTATAATGATTCTAATTCCCGATTTTCGCTTCCGCTCCATTGAGGTGGGATTCCGTTCCGTTGATGCGGGAAAATGGCTCGGTCTCCTTGCGCCGAAAGTGCGTGGACCGGGAACGTGCGCCGGGAATACTTACTGTTCCTTCCCTAAGCGGTCGATCCAGGGGAATCTTGGAGGGGCTTCCGCAAGGCTGTGGATTTTAGTGCCTACGGAGGAAGTTCCCGCATATCGCGTGTTTTGAAAAAGGCCGCGCCGGGGGGTATAGTAGACGGGCCCGAACTGCGGGCGGGGGGAGTCCATTGCCGAAACCGAGGCTCCGAACCCTCTTGGCCGCTCTCCCGGGCGATCTGCGCGGCGGGTTCGTCGCGGCCATCATCACCATCCCCACGAGCATCGCCTACGGCGTCCTCGTCTTCTCCGTCCTCGGACCCGAGTACCGGGGCCTCGGCGCGGTGGCCGGCCTCACGGGCCTCGTCTTCCTCAACCTCGCCTCGGCGATCCTGGGACGCTCCGAGTTCCTGCAGAGCGGGCCCATCGCCCTCGCCGCGCTCATGCTCGCGTCGTCCGCCGCGGTGGTGAAGGCCCTCCCGATCGATGGGGCCCAGGCGCCCCTGGTGCTCTTCTTCATCGTCTTCCTCGCCGGCGTCTTCCAGATTTTATTGGGCTTCTTGAAACTGGGGAACCTCATCCAGTTCATCCCCTACCCCGTGGTCTCGGGGCTCATCAACGGGACCCTCGTCACCATCATCCTCTCCGAATACCATGCGATGTTCGGGCTGCCCAGCGGCCTCACCCTCCTCGAACTGCCGCACCGCTTCGGCGAGATCCAACCGCTCACCGCGCTCACCGCAGCCTCGGTCATCGCGGTCTTCCTCTTCGGCAGAAAATGGAAGGGGGTCCCGGCCTCCCTGGCGGCCCTCGCCGTCGGCATCCTGGTCTACCATCTTCTGGATGCGGCGGCGCGGCAAGGGGTCTTCGCCGCCCTGCCTTTCTCCCGCCAAATGGGGCCGCTCCTGGGCGAACTTCCGCCCGTGTCGTTGGTCCCCCGCTCCGGCCTCGCCTTCGCCGGCCTCGTGCAATCCGCCGCGTTCCCGACCGTGGCCCTGAGGATCATCCCCCTCGCCCTGAGCCTGGCCCTCGTGGCCTCGCTCTATTCACTGCTGAGCCTCGTTTCCGTACAGGGCCTCTTCGCAAGGCGGCCCGACGCCAACCGGGAACTCACCGCCCAGGGGCTCGGGAACCTGGCGAGCGCCTTCTTCGGCGGCATCGCCGGGGCGGCGCTCTATCCGCGCACGCGCTCCGCCTGGCAGGCCGGGGCGCGGTCGGGCTTCGCCCGGGTGTTCAGCGGACTCAGCGTGCTGGCTCTGGTTCTCCTGGCGGGAAAGTACCTGGCTCTCGTGCCCGAGGTCGTGATCTCCGCCTTCCTCGTGGTCTTCTGCCTCACCACCTTCGACGCTTGGAGCCTCGGCCTGGTGCGGGGCCTGGGAAAGCGCTCGCCCCTGGGTCGCCGACGCGATCTCATCGATCTCTCGGTGATGCTCCTCGTCGCGGGGGTCCTGGTGATGGCGGGGATCTTCCCCGCCGTGGTCGCGGGCCTCCTCCTCTCCATGCTGGTCTTCGTCATGGATTCGGGCCGCGATATCCTGCGCGGCGATTATACGGCCGACCGCCTGCGCTCCAATGTCGAGCGGCGCGCCGAAGACCTCCGCCTCTTGGCGGCGCGCGGCCGCGCCATCCGCATCGCCGACCTTGACGGCTCGCTCTTCTTCGCCACCGCCGACAAGGTGCGGCGCTTCGCCGAGACCGTCCTCGATTCCGACGCCGAGTTCCTCATCCTCAATTTCAAGCGGGTCAAGAGCCTCGATGCCACGGGGGCCCAGATCCTGCGCCACCTGGGCGCCGGCTTCTCGGCCCGGGGGAAGCGCCTCCTCTTGGCGTTCCTCTCCAAGGAGCACGAGGGGCATTTCCACGGGGGCGACGCGGGAATCTTCCCGGATTTCCAGCAGGCCCTCGCCTGGGCGGAAGACCGGCTCCTCGAGCGCGGCAAGCCCGCCGCGGCGGAGGAGGAACTCCCGCTGTCGAAGGTCGACGCCCTTTCCCGCTTCCGCCCCCGCGAACTGGCCGTCTTGGCCCGGTTCCTGCAGAGGAAGCGCTACCCCGCGGGCACGCGGATCTTCCGGGAAGGGAAGCCGGGCGACCGGGCGTACTTCCTCACCCTCGGCCGCGCCGACGTCTACATCGATTTCCACGGGGGCGAACTCTCGGACAAGCGCAGCACCATCTGCGCGGGCACGACCTTCGGCGAGATGTCCATCATCGACGCCGCGCCCCGTTCCGCCAGCGTGGTCGCGGCCACGGACGTCGTCTGCTTCGCGCTCTCCCGCCGCGGCCTCGCCCGCTTGCGCGCGGGGCATCCGGCCCTCGCCCTGAAACTCACCGAAGGCATCGCCCGGGAGATCTCCAAGCGCCTGCGCATCGTCCACGGGATCCTCAGCGAGATCCAGCGCTAGGGCGGGCGGCCCCTACCGGTGGCGCCTTCTGAACTGGCGCGGGTAGAGGGACGCCCCCTCGAATCCGAGATCGAAGGCGATCGCCTCGATGGAGCGGTCCGATTCCAGCAAGCGCCGGCACGAGGCGCGGATGCGCTCCCGGGCCGGCCAAGTTCGCGGGATTTCGCCCGTGGTCCGGTGGAAGACCTGGGCCTCGGTGGAGCGGCCCCCTTGCATGTCTTCCCAAAAACGCGAAACCCGCGGTCCGCAGCCGTACCGCGCCTTGACGAGGAGGGCAAAAGGGGATATTTTCTGTCCCACGAGCGGAGGCTTCACCGGCCCATCCGCCTCCATAGCGACTTTGTCCATCGAACCCTTCCGCCCCCACGACACGTTTTCGGATGCGAGGAGCCCCTCCATCCGCCCAGGAGCTCCCTTGACCCTTCTCCATGCCCGACGCCTCGCCGTCCTCCTCGCCGCGTTCCTCGCCTTCCCGCTCTTCAGCCAGACGCCGGCGGGGGAAGGTTCCTGGCACGAGCGGTCCCTCTTCATCGCGGGCCTCACCAAGCCCGATGGCCAGGGCCTGGGCGCCTTCGCCAAGAACCCCGGCTACGCCAACCACGCCCAACTCATGGGCGCCGCCTGGGCCTTCGAGAAGACCAATAGCCTCGACCGCATCACGGAATGGCGCAAGGCCGAACTCCCCGGGGTGCCCGCCGACCAGGAAGTCTTCTACCCCCTCGGCGGCGCCGATCTGCCCAACGCCATGACCTTCTTCCCCGACGCCCCCCGCTACACCTTCATCGCCCTCGAGGCCGTGGGCCAGATGCCCCCCCTCACCGCCGCCAACCACGACGCCTGGATGAAGGGCCTCCCCGGCATCCGCCAGACCTTCCAGGCCATGTGCGGGCTCAATTATTTCGAGAGCCGGATGCTCCGCGTGGCGTGGAGCAACCAGACCGTCAACGGGGTGCTGCCGCTCTTCCTCTCGTTCATCGTGCGCATGGACGGCGAAGTGCTCTCGGTCTCCAATTTCACCCTCGACGCCTCCGGCCAAAAAGTCTACACCACCGAAACCGGCAAGCCCGGCCTCGAGATCCGCTTCAAGAAGGGCGAGGCGATCAAGACGGTGGAGTACCACCAGATGTACCTCGACGACAAGCTCCTCACCAACCATACCCCCGAGGGCCAGTACCTGAAGAACCGCCCCACGGGCATCACGCTCCTCAAGAGCGCCGTCTACCTCTATTTCTGGGATAGCGAGGCGCTGCTGAAGGAACTCACCCTGCAGAAGAGCACCCTCGTGCTCCAGGACGACTCGGGCATCCCCTACGCCAGCTTCAATTCCCCCGCATGGAAGGGATCCTTCTACGGCATGTACTCCAAGCCCGGGCCCGTCGGCGGCATCGAAAAAGTCCCCTACCAAAAAGACCTGGAAGCCGCCTACGCCAAGGGCGCCAAACCCTTCAACTTCAATTACGGTTACGGCATCCTCTGGGGCAAGAACCGCGCCAACATGATGGTGTTCCGGAGGAGCGAGTAGGCAGGAGGCCTGCTAACATCACCGCAGCCCGGAGGGGCGAAAAGCGGTGCCGACAGCAGGTCGGCGGTCCACCGCGCGCCAGGAGGGCGCAATCTGCGGTGGACGGTGATGCGAGTAGGCAGGAAGCCTGCTAACATCACCGTAGCCCCGGAGGGGCGGAAAGCGGTGCCGACAGCAGGTCGGCGGTCCACCGCGCGCCAGGAGGGCGCAATCTGCGGTGGACGGTGATGCGAGTAGGCAGGAGGCCTGCAAACATCACCGCAGCCCAGGAGGGGCGATAAGCGGTGATGCGAGTAGGCAGGAGGCCTGTTAACATCACCGCAGCCCAGGAGGGGCGATAGGCGGTGATGCGAGTAGGCAGGAAGCCTGCTAACATCACCGCAGCCTAGGAGGGGCGAGTAGCGGTGCCGACAGCAGGTCGGCGGTCCACCGCGCGCCAGGAGGGCGCAATCTGCGGTGGACGGTGATGCGAGTAGGCAAAATGCCGTCTACCCGCATTGCAGATTCGGCGATGAACCCTGGAGTTTTATATATGCCCCTTGAATCAAGACCGAAGAGATTTTTCCGGTCCACCATGCTTTTCTTCGCGTTAGCGCCGCTGCTGGGGCTCGCATTACCCGCGGATTCCAATGAGATCGTACAGAACGTGACCAGCAAATCTATCCATAGTTCCATTAACAGAATGGGGGGTTTCGTCTTCCACATTGAACAGAGCGGCCAAGAATTTCCCGCCCCCTTTTTCGGAATTTCGAGGACGTTTTCCGAGATTCTTCGGTCATATCCGGGACCATCGAACGCGATGCTGAATTATCGCACGGACATCATCGCTGGAAATGCCCTTTATTGGGGCGGCTTCGCGGGTTATATTGGATTCAACGTGATCGGGGCCTATTCGATACCGGGGTACACCAACTCGAATAACGGGCTCCTTATCTCGGCCGCCGTATTCTTGGCCGTGGAGATCGCTGGGGTCCTCTTCCTGACGAGGGGCTACCGGAAGGTATTCGAAGCGGTCAAATTTTATAATCGCGAAGTCCTCGAAAGGGAATTAGGGATGAAAGCCTCGGGATCGAGGCAATCTTTTTCTGTCTTTTTTTGCGGCGTGCGACTCCAATAAGGGCGATCGCAAGCGCTGGCACCAGCGCGCCACGACCGGGCCTCAAGGAGTTGCCCCTCCCCCAACCAGACCCCGCGCGACCGTAATGCACCCTGGAGTTCCGCCACCGGCAGGTCCCGCGGCGTGCAACCCATTTCAGGCTGAGCCCCGGCGGCAGCGAAGGTTTCCCTAGCGCGAGGCTGGCGGAGGGGGGTAGTAAGCAGCGTTTTCCCGGATTAAACCTGCGGGCGGAGCAGATCCGCCAATCGGGCCACCAACTATGGGCGTCCAAGGAAGGCCCCATCAACGGTGTTTCCCGTGCTCGCCCCAAGCGCCATTGCCCCGGGCACGTTAAAATAGCGTAACGTTTCCCTCCCGGAGCCCCGCCCGGAATTTTGTCCCGAGCGTGAACCATTCCCGGGACGCCAGGAGCCCACGATGAAAAAAGCCGTCATTCCCCGGGTCGCCGTGGAGAATCCCGCCGACCTCAAGGCACTCGCGCAACTCCTCGGAGCGCGGGAGCCCGTCCTCGCCCTCGACACCGTGAACTGGACCCCCCCCAAGCACGTGCCCGAAGTGCGCCTCCACGCCGGATACGACGCGGCCCATCTTTACCTCCATTTCAAGGTGAAGGAAGAGAGCGTCATCGCCCTGGCGGGATCCCACCATGGAACGGTTTGGCTCGACAGCTGCGTCGAGATGTTCATCGCGCCTCCGGGCGACGGGAAGTACTATAACCTCGAGATGAATTGCATCGGCAAGGCCCTCATGGCCTGCGGCACTTCGCGGGCCACCTCCCATCGCCTCCCCCTCGAGACGTTTTCCCTGGTGAAACTCGAATCCTCCCTCGGCGGGGCGCCCTTCGCCGAACGCGCCGGCGGGGTCTCCTGGACGCTCACCGCCTCGGTGCCGCTGGCGGCCTTCGCCCGCCATCACCTCGGCGACCCCCGGGGCCAGACCTGGCGTGGCAATTTCTACAAATGCGGCGAAGACCTCCGCGATCCCCATTTCCTCTCCTGGAACCTCGTGGACTATTTCGAGCCCGATTTCCACCGCCCCGAGCATTTCGGGGAAATCTCCTTCGCCTGATCCGCGCGAAGGTCCCGGCCCTCCCCATGGGGAAGAAGAAAGCGGATTCGGTCACCACCATCCGGGACGTGGCGCGCCTAGCCGGCACGGGGACCACGGCCGTCTCCCGCTTCTTCTCCTCCAAGGGCTACCTCGCCGCCGCCACGCGGGAGCGCATCGCCAAGGTGGTGGAGGCCACGGGCTTCCGCCTCAACCGCAACGCCAGCCTGCTCAAGAGCCGCACCAACCGCCAACTCGCCCTCATCATCGGCGGCCGAGACCGCGTGCGCGCCTGGACCACCCACTTCTTCATGGGGGAGAAATTCATCGGCGTGGTGGAGGAGGCCGTGGCCCAGGGTTGGGAAGTCCTCCTCCTTCCCCTCGATCCCTGGGAACAGGATGCCGCCGAGGCCGAACTCCGCCGCCAACATTTCGCCGGGGCCCTCCTCTTCGAGCCGGTGCCCGAAGCCTTCACCGCCATGCTCTCGAGGTGGCGCATCCCGTTCGTCACCTCCAATTTCGAGATGGGGCGGGGCGAAGGCCGCCTCCAATTCTATGGGGAGGGCACCCACGCCGTCGTCACCGATTACGGGGGCATCCCCGCCGTGGCCGCTTCCTTCGCCGCCTCCCGCGGGTACGCGGGGGTCGCCTTCTCGCCGGGTTGGTACCCGATGGTCCACGATTTTGATCGCCTCGTGGGGAAGGCCGCGGCGGCCCATGGCCTCGTGGACCTCCGGGAACCCTTCGCCGCCGCCCTTCAAGACCGGAAGGCCCCCGAGCCCAGCGGACGCCTCCTCCTCGTTTGCGATTCGCCCGAGGCCGTCCAAATCGCCCACCCGTGGCTCGCGCCGGCCGCGGGGAAACTCGGGCTTCTGGCCTTCAATAATTATCCGCAATTCGCGGCCTTGGATCCCCAGGTCTCGTTCCTCTACCAGGACGGGGGCGCCATCGGCCGCGAATCCGTGCGGCGCCTGCTTTCTTGGATCGGGGAGGAGGCCATGGCGCCGGCGAGCGTCTACCTTCCGGTCACCCTGGAAGACCGGGGAAGCGCCTGATGGCCGGCCATAACCACGACCACGGGGGAGGTCCCTCCGGGGTAGTGAAGATCGTCGTCCACGCGCGCCTCACCCGCTCGAGGCCCTTCCTCTTCGGCGAGCACGACGGGCCGATCCTCGAGGCCGCCGGACGCAAGCCCACCTGGTCGGGCATCTCCGACTTCGGCCGCTGCCACCTCTTCGCCATGGACGGCAGCGAGGTCCCCGATTTCGTCAACCGCCTGTCGGG
This sequence comes from Spirochaetota bacterium, assembly GCA_017302015.1. Lineage (GTDB taxonomy): Bacteria > Spirochaetota > UBA12135 > COTS27 > JAFLEE01 > JAFLEE01. Next base: position 29,302 of record JAFLEE010000013.1, read on the forward strand.
CCTGGATTCAGAGCAGTACGAAGTGGCCCTCGGCATGGACCGGTGATGGAGAGCGGCCCGCGCTCCTATTACCTCGCCCCCGCCCGGCCCGGGCCCTTCGCCCGGCTCCAACCCCGCCTCCTCTCCGTGGCCGAATACACTTCCCGGGGCCGCTGGATCATGCCGCCCCAAATCCAGGATTTCTATACCCTGAGCTTCGTCCAGGCCGGCGCCTCCTCGGTGACGGCGGGCGGCGCGACGCACCGGGCCAGTCCGGGCGAGATCCTGCTCTATTCGCCCAAGCAGCCCTACCGGGCCAAGGGCCTGCCGCCCTTCGCCGATTACCGCACGATCATCTTCCGATTCACCACGGGCGACCGCACCCCGTACCCCGTGCGATTCCACGCGGCGGCCCTCGCTCCGGTGAGGCGGGTACTCACGCTCCTCCTCGAGACCGTCGCGCGGCCCAAGGGGGACGAGCGCGCCATCAAGGGGCTCCTCCTCGACCTCCTCGCCCTGGCCGTGGAAACCTGGACGCCCACCGAGAGCCGCGACGCCCTGCGCTGCCGGGAAGCCTCCGCCCTCATGGCGCGCCGCCTCTCGGCCCCCTTCGCGCTGTCCGAGTACGCCCGCATCGCCGAACTGAGCCCCTCCCGCTTCGCCCACGTCTTCCGGGCCCACGCGGGGGAGAGCCCCCGGGAACATTTCATGGGGCTCAAATGCCGCGAGGCCAAGCGCCTCTTGGCTGAAACCGAGGGCGGCGTGACCTCCGTCGCCGACGCCCTCGGCTTCTCCTCGATCCACCATTTCTCCCGCTGGTTCACCGCCCTCGAGGGGCGAAGCCCCACCGCCTTCCTGAAACGCCTGCGCGCCGACCTCTCCCGGGGGGAGCGCATCGTCAGGACGGACGGGCCGGGGGCATGAAGCGGGTCATGCACGAGGATCGCATCTCGAAGCATGGAAAAAATGACGCAATGCTTTTTTCGATACGATTGACCTGGAGACATTCTAACAACAATAATGACCCTACGACGCACGCACCTGATACTTTGTGGTGCGGGCATCCTGATGAAACCCGAAAATCGGGCCAAAAGAGAGAAGCCTGAGCGGCTTCGTTGAGCCAAAGAGTCTGTTAAACGAAATTTTCGATATATTTCGCCACCCCGTCATCGTCATTCGAATTCGTATGGTGTGTGGCGAGGGCCTTGATCTCTTCGATGGAGTTTTCCATGGCGACGCTCTTCCCGCATTTCTTGAAAAGCCCGATGTCGTTATGATCGTCACCGAAACAAGTGGCATCCGAAAACGAGCCCCCGTGGCGCTCCAGAAGAAGTTCTACGGCATTCTCTTTCGAAGCGGACTTCGGCATCATCTGGACCAAGCTCCCTTGGTCGGTCACGAGGACATTCACAGAATCGCCAAATTTTATCTTTAGTTCCCCGGAGATCGAACTGCAATTAACCAGGATCTTATTGGGGCTTCTTTCGGCGATGCGGGATGCCGACACAATCGTTGGGCCTTCTACAATGCCAAAGAATTTGCAGAAGTCGAACGCATTCGACGTGAGCCAACTGTCGGCATCCTCGATGGATACGACGGAATCAGGATCATGGACGGCCAGCCAATCTATTATTTTAGATGAAGTTTCCCTCGGGATCGAAACGGACGTTTCTCCGAAGGCGGGGGAATGGATCAGCGACCCGTTATAAAAAACCGCCTCCGCCGGAAACTGGAATCGACTCATCACGGATCGCGTCGCCCTCGGCGGTCGCGCCGTGGCAATGACCAATCGATGGCCCGCCTGCGCAAGCCCCTCCAGGGCTTTGAGTGAGCGCGACGTCAGTTCCTTATTGGAATTCAGCAGCGTGCCGTCCAGGTCAAAAACGAAGAAACTCATCGCGAACTTTCCCTCCCCTTGAAAGGCCCACCGAAAAGCGGATCTCAGGTGCGAAAACGGTCCCACAGGCACGGCGCGCCCATTGGCAATAAGTCGACTGGAAAAACAATGTGTTCATGCCAGAGATCCGTCACGACGTTTCGAGGCCTTTCATGCTCGAAAGTATCGCGTCGCAAACACCGGCCGCAGACAAAGTCGATGTATCGACGCGAAAATCACATTCCGACTTAAGATTTTCATTGTTCAATTTACTTATCACTTGGAGGTAGGGATCCATTCGACTCCCGCCGGTTCTCTCGTAGCGTTCCTTCAAGATGGATTCGTCTGCGACAAGAGAGGCCACCCAGACGTCAAAACCAAATTCCACCAATCGTGACTTCAAGTCGATCACATGCTCGATATGGGCGAAAGTCAATATGAAAAGATGGACTCCTGCCCTGCTGTAATTTTTGGCGCATGCGCACATGTTTTCGATCATGATCGTCGGCCTATTAAGACTATTCAACGGGGCGTAGCAAGCCGCCCATTCGCTATCGAGAAATGCAGAACGACACTTTGCCCGCTCAAGAACAAGATTCGCCGCCGTCGTTTTCCCGACACACGACGAACCGGTGATCACTAAAACGAGCATAGGCCCCTACCTTTCATTGAGAAAATGAGGCCCCGGCTCCAATAATTAAACGCATTCACTCCCCCCCCTTCAAGAAATCACCCGAATCCCCCACGCCCCCGCAAACGATTCCCCCGACTCAAGCCAAAGGGCGCCGAAACCGTCCCCATTGAAGGCGAAGGGGGTCACGGTGGAGGGTTCGATGGCGAGGCCCCCGCGGGGGTTTCGAACGAGCACTTCGCCGGTATAGATCTGTACGAAGGGAAAGCCGCCATCCTGCCAAACCACCGCCTTTCGGCGATGGGAGGGTTCCTCCAAAGTGATCCAGGCGAGGCCAGCGTGGTCCCGGGGGAGTTTGCCGTAGCAGCCGTTGACGACGTGGTCGCCAATCCGCTTCGGGTGGGTGAAATCGAGGCCCAATCGGGCGGGCGGCAATACGGGAGCCAATCCATCGAGGTTCTCGTTGAATTTGTAAAGATCGCCCGCGGAGAGCGTGAGCACCGCATCGTCGATCTTTCCCGCCAGGGCCAAGTACGGATGGAAGGCGAGCCCGAAGGGCGCCCGGTTCGAGCCCTTGTTTTCCGCCCGCGCCTCCACCATTAGACCGTCGGGTTCCAAGCGGTAGCGCAGGCGCAGCTGGAGCGTATAGGGGTAGCCCCGCGGGGCGAACGAAGACGCCGTGACATCAAGATCCGCATGGATGGCGGCGCCGACCGTTTCGAGCTTCCAAGGGAGTTCCCGGGCGAAAGCATGGACCGAATGGCCGTCTTTGCGGGAGAAGCCGGTGATCTCGCGCACCGTGGCGCCGTCGGTGTAGCGGGAATCCCGCACCCGGTTGGGGAACGGGGCGAGCACGTCGCCCATGGCGCCCTCATATTCGTCTTCTCGATCATAACCGAGGAGCACTTCCCGGGGCCCGGCGGCGCCGAGGAGCGTATAGCGGGCCAGGCCGCCGCCGCGGGGATTGACGGTGACACGTTGACCATGGGCTTCAAGGGAGAGCATAGCCTATTGTACTCCGAGACCCGCCACCGCCCCGTCGCCGCCCCACCGCGCAGCCGTTTCGTGCAAACTCCCGGCGCCTCCCGCGCTTCCCCTCCCGGGGAAACCGGCCTATCCTTCCTGCGAACGGCGCGGCGGCCCGAGTCCCCCGCGCTCAGGAGCCCCCATGACCCCCGACACGACCCGTCCGAGCGCGCGGCCGACCCCCGAATGGTTCGCCAATGGGGTGGTCTACCAGATCTGGCTGCGCTCCTTCACCCCCGAGGGCACCCTCGCGGCGGCGGCCAAGCGCCTTGGGAGCATCGCCGAATTGGGGGCCAATCTCGTGTACTTGAGCCCCGTCATGCTCGCCGACCCCGACCCGCGGCGCGAGTTCTGGAGCGTTCGCCAATGCGCCTCCGTCGCCCAAAATCCGCGCAATCCCTACCGCACCTCCAACTTCAACCGCATCGACCCCGAATACGGAACGGAAGCGGACCTTCGGGCCTTTCTCGCCGAGGCCCACCGCGCGGGGCTCAAGGTGCTCATGGATCTCGTCTACCACCACACCGGGCCGACCTGCGACCTCCTCTCCCGGCCCGGCTTCTACCAGTTGGGGGAGGACGGCAAGCCCCTGTGCAACTCGTGGCATTTCCTCAGACTAAACCTGGCCAACGCCGAGCTCCGCCGCTATTTCATGGACGATATGCGACATTGGCTCTCCTGCGGCGCCGACGGGTTCCGCTTCGACGTCTCCGGCGCCGTGCCCCTGGATTTTTGGGAAGAGGCGCGCCGGACCCTCGGGAAGGAGAAGGCCGACCTGATCATGGTCGCCGAGAACGAGGGCCTGGCCGAGGAACAGGCATTAGCGTTCGACGCCAGTTATTCCTTCGGTTGGTACGACCGGCTGCGCCAAGTCGTCGTCGAGGGGGCCGACGCGGCCGTGCTGCGGGAGCACCACGACCGCCTCGAAGCCGCCTATCCCCGGGGGTCGCGCTTCCTGCGCTATAGCGACAACCACGACCTCCACCGCGCCGATGTGGTCTTCGGCGAGGCGGCCTCCCGTGCGCTGACGGTGCTCCATTTCTCCATGGACGGCATCCCCTTCCTCTATAACGGCCAGGAGATCGGCGACACGACTCCCCAGGATCTTTTCTCCCATTGGCCCGTGCGCTGGGAAACTTCCGGTACGCCGACGGCGAAGGCAAAGAGAGAATTCGTACGCAAATGTTGCGCGGTGCGCCGGGGCCCCGATTCCCCCGCGACGGCCGATTTCGCGTGGATCGAGAACGACCGGGCGGATTCGGTCTTATGCTTCCGCCGTCGCGAGGGAAAGCGCGCCTGGTTCACCGCAATCAACCTGAGGAATCGACCGGTCCAAATCCGCCTCGCCTCCCGAGCCGAAGACCCCCATGGGTTCCGCGACCTCCTCGATGAGGGGAAGGAAATCGCCCTGGGGGCTGAAGGCCGCCTCGACCTGCCCTCTTTCGGCGCGGTTTGGGGGATCCAAAAGGCCCGGGGATGAGGAGCGCCTGGCCCCGTGGGCGCGCGAAATCGGCTCAGTCTTGCGCCATGGAGGCCTCGCCGGTGTTGGCGATCGTCACCGTCCATTTATGGACCCCGGTCCCGCTGACCGAGACCGTACCGGTGAGTTTCGCCCCGCCGGGGGTAGTCCCGGACATGGCATGGCTTCCTTCCGCCAGCGCCTTGTAGGAAGTGAGCGCCCCCGAGGACACGGTCCCGAACTCAACGGCGCCGATCTTCACGTCGTTGATCGACTCGATGAAATTATTCCGCATCCGTATCGAATGGTCGGCCACGGTGGGGTCGGTCACGTTCGCCGCGCACCCGGCAAGGAGCAGAGCGGTCAAGCCGATCCAGAAGGCGCTTCGTATCATGGGATTCTCCTTGGGCCGATTGGCTTGCGTTTAGGCCGGCTTTCCTTCGACCGGACTCTCGGGAGAGATCGGGACCCTATCCACGGTCAAAACCCGCCCGTACCGAGGAGGACGATCGCCGCCCCCCCCATGGCCCAGTGGAGGATCCTCGGGCCCATCACCCCGCCGAGGTAAGCCCGAAAAATCAGCAGGCCACTTAAGGCGAGCATCGTCCATCCCCGAGCGCTCCCCGCCATCCCCTCGAACCATCCACGGCCAACCACGGTCGGAGCGGCGCACGCCATCACGAACAGGATCGCCAGGGCCGGCGGGAAGAAGAGTTCCTCCCCCTGCGCCAGAAACCGCAGGCGGCGCAGCGGCCGCACGAGTTTCCCGAAGCCCGCTTGGAGGCCCAGGACGAGGATCACCGTGGCGATGCCCCCGAGGAAGATGAGCGCCGAGACGCCGATGCCCGTGAGCGTGCCCCAGAGGCCGCGCTTGTCGAGGGTGGCCTGCCAGGGATTATCGAGGAAAAGGTAGAACATGGGCAGCACGCCCACGATGATGGAGGCGAGCACCTGGTCGACGCCCAGTTCCTTCTCCGAGCCGGGGCGGCCGCGCAGGCGATCGACCTCGCGGTCGCGGGCCAGGTAGCCGTTGAGGCACCCCATGGCGAACAAGATGATGGAGGCGACCATGGAGAACGCCTCGATCTTCTCGCCGGCCTGGGCCATGGCGCACAGGCGGGGGATGCGCGAGTACATGAGGGCGAAGAGCGCGAAGAGGGAGACGGCCGAGACGGCGGAAACGAGGCGGCGCACGGCGGCATCCCAGGCGCCGGTGCGCGCGTGGAGGATCCCCGCGTACCAGGGCGTGAAGAAGAACAGGAGGATCAGGCCGAGGACGGAAAGGAGTGGGAAATGGGCCAGGGTGCCCCCGGGCGATTCCCCGAAGCGCCACCTCCAAAAAAGCGCGCAGACGAGGAGCGCCGCGTCGAACAGGAGCGTACCGGGATGGACGGCGAAGAACCGCCGAATCCCCGCGCCTTCAGCCGGCACGCTGGCCCGCCAGGGCGTAGGCCTCGTCGTAATAGCGCCCGAGTTCCGACCAGTCGAAGCGGTCCGAGATCGACTCGACGTCGTTGCGCACCTTGATGCGGTCGCGCCGGGATTGGGTGGCGAATTGGAAGAGGTACTCGGCCATCTGGTTGGCCGTCTCGTCCCATGAGAAGAGGCGGCGCTTCGAGATGAAGACGCCCTTCTCCTGGATCTCGGGCATGTACTTCAGGAGCCAGGAGCCGAGCCCCGAGAGGTCGCTGGTCACCGCCGGGATGCCCCGGGCGATGCATTCGAGGGGCGTGTAGCCCCAGGGCTCGTAGTAGGAGGGGAAGATGCCCATATGGCAGCCGCGCACGAACTGGTCGTAGTCCATCCCGAAGAGGGGGCTATTGGCGGTGACGAAATCGGGGTGGTAGACCACCTTCACGGGGTCCGAGGGCAGGTTCACCAATTGGCTGACGCGGAGTTGGTTGAGGATCTCGTCCTTGTCCTCGTCGGGCACGTGGTGGGTGACCACCGGCGGAAGCTTCTTCGATTTCCACGCCTGCTGGTTGCGCCGCAGCCGCAGCGACCAGTAATCGTCGACGAGGTCGTTGAGGTCGGGATCCTGGCCCATGGCCGTCTGGGTGAAGAGGCGCTCCTTGATCTGCTCGCCGATGGCGTCGACCGTCTTGTGCATCTCGTCCATGATGCCCATATTGGAGAGCACCTCGGCGAGGAAGCGGCTGCCGGGCTTCTTCGTGATGAAGAAGCACACCACCGTCACCGGCGATTGGGCCTGCTTGAGGCGCCAATTGAGCCGGGCGAGGGCCTCGAGGGTGAGGTCGAAGCCCTTGTTGCGGTACTCGTAGCGCCCCGAGGTGAAGAGGTAGAGCGTGTTGTCGAGGTCGAAGGAGTAGCTGGGGAAGAAATGCCCCATGGTGAAGCGGTGGATGCGGTCCTTGAAGGTCTTGTGGAGGACCTGGCTCTCGTGGAGCGCGACAAAGCGCTCGATGTTGAGGCCGTTGGGCAGCAGCACGTCGACCTCGCGGCCGATGAGGTGGCGGCACTCCAGCGCCGTGAGGTCGCTGACGGTGGTGAAGACGTGGGCGGCGTGGGCGGCGAAGCGCTCCAGCAGGTTCTGCGGCTCGATGTTGAAGCGCTTGGCCTCGTCTTCCCAATGGTAGAAACCCAGGTGCTCGTAGAAGCGCGAGTCGTTCATGGCCAGGCAACGCCCCAGGAACGTGGCGTGGGTCGTGAAGACCGTGGTGACGGGGAGGTTCTGACGGCGGATGCTGGGCAGGTGGCTTCCCGCCATCCACTCGTGGAAATGGGCGATGAGGAGCTTCTTGCCGCGCTGCTGCTCCCCGATGACCCGGAGGAACTCCTGCACCATCCACCCGAAGGTCACGACCTCGTTATAGAGGAAATCGTTGTCGGGGGAACGCACCCCGTGGTGCTTGAACAGGTCGAACTTGATCTCCCCCAATTTCGGGTAGTGGGGGTTCATGTCCATGAGGATCACCCGGGGCCGGCCCGAGATGAGCCAGCGTCCGTACTTGGCGTTGAAGCCGGCGGCCTGGAACGCGCGGAAGGCCTCGCCGAATTGGCCCTCGGGGGTCCCTTCCTCGAATTCTTGGGGCGAGGTGGCGGGGTTCCACGGGCCCACCAGGAGGTAATCGTCCCCGTATTTGGCCACCGCGCTGGGGACCTTGCTGCGGATGACCGTGTAGATCCCGCCCACTTGCTGGCAGACCTCGTAGGCGATCTCCACGAGGAGAAACGGTTTCTGCGCCCCGACGGCCTCCACCACGGTGGGGGCGATTTTGACCTTCGTTTTGACCGGCTTCGCGCTTTTCGCCATGGGGGCTCCCGTGGGGGGATTTTATCAAGAGGCGGGCCGTTTGAAAACGCTTACGTCCCCTAAAAAATCCACTCAGCGCGCCGAAAAGCTCCCCGAGATTCCAGCGAAGCCGGGAGCCTAGCGGCGAGTTTTCACCTCCCAGCGATAGGACCCGCCGAGCCCGAGGGTCAGGTCCGGCCCGTCGCAGACGACGTCCAGGTTCCCGGGCTTGGCCCCGGGCCAGAGGTCTTCGACCAGGCTCAGGTGGAGCGAGGCCCGGGGCCCGTCCCAACGCAGCGCCGTGAAGAATTGCCGCCGTGTATCGAAGAGGGTCGCCGTCCCGCTGGAAATGTATTCGTTCTCGCCCACGGCGCCCGCGCGGGGCACGTAGGTCCAACCCTCCCGGTAGAGGGGACCGGCGAAGCGGTGGCCCAGCACCAGGGCGACGCCCCGGCCCAGGCCGACGGTGAGGGAGGCATCATAGAAGAACCTCACCGGCGTCGGGGTCAGCGATTCGATGGCGTCCATCCAGGGGGAACTCCCCGCAAGGCCCGCCCCGAGATCCCATTGAAAACGGCCGCCGCGGCCGGAATACCGCAGGCCTCCCCCGAGTTGGAGGCCGGCCCGCACACCCCGTTGGACCAACCCTAGGGGAAGACCGAGATCGGCGCGCAGGGCCAGCGCGTGCCGGGCATTCTGGAGCGCGACCCACTGAATCCTCGCCGTCCCCATACCCAAAAGGCCCTCGGAGGCCGACGCCGTCCAGGAGCCGTTCTCGACGCGCAATTGGTCCCGGGGTCCGCTCGGGCGATCGTGGTCCCGGATGCCCATGGCACGGTGGAAGTCCTCGATGAGGCCGTCCATCCATCCCCCCGACCAGAGGCCCACCGAGCCCTCCAAGGAGATCGCCCAACGCTTTCCCAAGGGAACCGTCAGGCTGATCCCGAGGGAATCGATTTCCCCGTCCGCCGCGTAGCGGGCCTCGCCCCCCGTCCCGTTGGTGAAGCGCGCGGGTCGATTCCAATTATTATCCGAGCGCACCCGCGCCGAGAACTCGATGGCCTCGGGCTGGAAGGCGCTCCCGTTCACGAAGTCGAGCCGGTTCTGGTTCGCGGGAGACAGGCTTCCCTGCGGGATCGCCGACCGCCAGGGATCCCCGTGGAGCTCGGGCATTCCCACGATCGCCAGCCAGGCGAACCCTATGCTCCATGCAAATGCTCGCCCCCGCCAGAAAGCCCGCGCGCGCGTCCATCCAGCCGTTCCAAACCGCGCGGACGCCCCATGAAGTCGTTCCTCGATTTCCATACCCGCTCCTGGATCCGGAGAACCTCGCTTAAGGGGCCCCGCGGATCGCCTTGTTCTATGAGATGGATCACCGGTCGGCCTTGGAATTGCACCGGCCCCCCAAACTTTTTTTTCGTTGCCGGGTGCAAATCTGTCCATCGCCGGTGATTCAATCGGCATGAAAACACTGCAAGTCTGCTTGATCCTCGTGAGCCTCGGATTCTGCCGCGAACTGCGGGAAATTCCCGTCTCGAAGCCGAACCTGCTCGTTCCGACCGCCGTGGTCGTGGGGACCCTGGGCCTGGCCCTCGCCGCCTGGACCCAGGTCAACCCCCGCATCAGCCAATTCGAGGAAATCGGCTGGGACCGCTACGTGCGCAATATCACCCGGCCGCCCCGCTGGGACCACGACTATTGGGTCCTGGACTATATCGCCCACCCCTTGGTCGGCAGCGAAACCTTCCTGCTCTGCCGAAACGAGGGGTTCCCGTTCTTCACCTCCCTCCTCTTCAGCGCGGCGTCCTCCGCCCTTTGGGAGTTCGGCTTCGAGGCGGTGGCCGAGCGGCCCTCGGTGCAGGACCTCATCCTCACCCCGCTCATCGGTTCCCTCATCGGGGAGTTCCGCTTCCAATCGGGGCGCAGCCTGCGCCGCAGCGAGTCCCTCCCGCCCTTGGCGCGCACGATCCTCTGCGCCCTCATCGATCCGATTGACCTGCTCATGGCCCCCTGGCGCGCGGCGCGGGCGCGGAGCGAAATGCGCGGACCCCGACTGGTGCAGGCGAGCGGGGGTCCGGGATGGAATCCCCAAAAGGGGCTCACCTTCGATCTCCAAACCGAGTGGTCGTTCTAAAGGGTCCATCACCTCCCCCAACCGGAAGATTCTTCTCCGCGCAACCAACGAAAAGGAAATCCCATGAAGAAATCAGGCCTTGCTTCCCTCCCGCTCTTCATCCTCGTGCTTGCGGTCCCGGCCGGGCTACTCGCCGAAACGCCCGCCTCGACCCCCTGGGTGTGGGGGCTCCAATTCGCCGTCACCTGCTCGGACCGCATGGATTCCTACGAACGGATGCAGGTGCACGGCCGCTGGCGCTTGGAGGCCCCGATGGCCACCCTGGATTTCCGGCCCGGGCGCTTTTTCCTGGCGGGCCTGCGCCTCGGCCTCGGTTTGGGCATCGCCCTCGAGAACGAAGAGATCTCCAATGCGTCCCCGGCCGTGCCCCAGGCCATGGGCGGTCTGGCCCTCGGGCTCCGTTTGCCCATGCTCGGGGGGAACGCCCGGGAAGGCGTCCTCCTCGCCACGGCCCAATTCGCCACCTCCGCGCTGGATCGATCTGTCTGGGTCGCCGAATACGGCGCGGAAATCGGCCTTTCCGAATCGCTGCGCGGGAGGGAACGCCTGGGCTTCCGCCTTCGGGCCTTCGTGACGCCCGAGGGCACCCCCGAACTTCCCGACCTGCTTCGCATCGGCCTCACCGCATCCGTCGTTCTCGAGTTCGCCCCGTCCCGATAATTCCTTTCAACCGGGCCACGAGAACGTCGCCGCCTTCTTTACGGAAAACGGTGCGCATGGGACACCCTTCCGCAGTTCGATGGGAAACTACGGTTGGCACCGATCGCCGCCCCGCGCATCACGTCGCGGTTTGCGGCGCATCGAAGGTCGCGGAGCAGCGGGGCTGCGGCGCGAGGGATGATTATGGATGAAACAATGAATAAACCAGGCGAAGAGCGGCCCCGCGTCTACCGGATGCCCGCCGAATCCTACGATCTTTCCCTCCTGACCGAGCTCCGCCACCGGGTCGCGGACCAGATCAAGGACCTCCCGGAGGAGGTCGGCAACCGGCGGCCTCCCGGGGTCAAGAACTCCATCCATTTTCTCGTCTGGCACCTCTGCGACGGCGAAGGGCGCTGGCTCTCCACCTTCGATGCGGGCCTGAAGGAAGCCTACGCCGCGATCTTCATTCCCCCCTTCACCAAGGATGATCCCATCCCGCGAGCCGCCTTAGATGGCGTCTTCGAATCCTCCAAGCGCCTTCTCGGCCTGTACGCGGAAAGCGGGCGGCCCCGTACGATCCCCCCGCGTTTCGGCCATGAACGCGCGGCCCTCGCCCACCTCCACTGGCACTGGGCCTACCATTGCGGCCAGATCGGCCTCCTTCGGGTGATGCTCGGCTATCCGTATACCTGGAAATTCCAGGAATAGCCGGCGGCTGGATCTCCTGCGGGAGTTCCAATCGTTCGCCGCGTGAATCATCCGGACCCCTTTACACGCCTCGGAAGGACTCGGATAATGGGGCTTACGCGACGGCCGCCCGTGCGCCGTCGCCTCCGGAGCATCCCCATGAAAGGCCAGCCCCTCACCGAACCGCTTTGGGAATACATCGTCTCCACCTTCGCCGAAGAAGACGCGCTCCTTCGCGCCATGGTCGAGGAGGCGAAGGCCGCGGCGATCCCCCTCATCCACATCGCCCCCGAGCAGGGAAAATTCCTCCAGGTGCTCATGAAACTCGTCTCGGCGAAGAAGGTACTGGAAGTGGGGTCCCTCTTCGGCTATAGCGCGGTGTGGATGGGGCGGGCGCTGCCTCCCGGGGGGCGGCTCGTCACCCTCGAACTCGAGGCAAAGCACGCGGCCATGACGCGCACCAACCTCGAGCGCGCCGGCCTGGGCCCGGTCGCCCGCGTGGTCGAGGGGGATGCGCGAAAAACCCTGCCGACCCTCGCCGGCGAAGCCCCCTTCGATCTGGCTTTCGTCGACGCCGCCAAGATGCAGTACATCGAATACTTCGAGCCGGTCCTCGCTCTCTTGCGCCCCGGCGCCGTGCTCGTGGCGGATAATGCCAGCGCCCACGGCGAGGTCTGGAAATCGGACCCCATCCCCGAGCGGGCCGCGGGCGCCCGCGCCATGAACGCGCGCATGGCCGAAGACCCGCGCCTCACCTCCCTCCTCGTGCCCATCGGCGACGGGATGTGCGTGGGCGTGCTCACGGCCGGCGGCTGATCCGGCCCCGAAGGGCTTAGGCGGGCCGACCGATTATTTGACGCTGGGCAGCGCCCAGACCCCGTGGTCCGAGCCGACCCCGTCGCCCCCATCGAGGCAGACGAGTTTGATTTTAGTCGCCCCGGCGAGGCCCACCTCCACCGGCAGGGGCGCATCGCCCCCGCCCACGACGGGCGATTTGAAGGCCGATTCCCATCCCCCATCCTTCCATAATTGGACCTCGAAGGACACGGAGCCCCGGCCCGCAGTTTGGTCCTCGATCCCCACGAGGGCGCGAAACGATTTTCCCTTCAGGTCCGAGAGCGAAAAGACCACCTCGCCCCGGCGGGTATCGCCCTTCGGGTGGAGCAGCAGGCTCTTCGGGTAGAAGACGCCGACGATGGAGGCGCTCTGGTTGTCGGCGTAGCGCTTATTGCGGTGGAGGGTGTCCCGATGGACGCTGAAACTCTCCTCGGTCAGATCGCTTAAGTACCGGGCCCCGGGGTCCACTTCGGCGGTGGAAATCCCCAGGGAGGCTGAGGCCAACCGTTCGCGCACGAACGACGGGGCGCTCACCGCAGCAGTCGCCCCGTTCGCCGGGGGCACCGCCACCCAGCGTTCCCAGCCGGGCCAAGGGGCGCTTTCGGGATCCATCCAGATCGGCAATTTGGAGTAGCGTTCGATGAGGTCCGTCCAGACGGCGCCGTGGGGCCCCTCCCTTTGGGCGGTCGTGGAAACGGCTCGCACCGCCTCGGGGCCCGAGCGCTCCCCGAGTTGGGAAAGGGAGAGGGATCGGATGGGCATGAAGGCCCCGCCGTACTCCACGTGCCCCAATTCGCCGTGGTGGTGGCCCCCGCCCGCGTCTTCGGCCCGCGCCGACCGCCCGCTCCCCAGGAGCAGGCATCCCGCGGCCCAATTATTGAGCACCCCGGGCACCCGGTTGAGCCAGAGATCGGCCCAGCCGAGTTGGTCGTTGCGGATGGCGCAATTCCAGGCCAGGCTGAAGGCCGCGCATTGGCCGTGGGGCGCGTTGGTGCAGCCCCGCATGGCGATGGGCGCGTGGCAGGCCACCTGGTCGTAGAGGTGCCCGTAGCCCCAGAGTTGGTGCCACTCGATGTTGAGGTGGTCCCGCTCGCTATAGCAGTCGCGGAAGACCCCGCCTTCCCAGGTGCCGTTGCCCACGAACGCGTGGCGGGCGTAGCGGCCGTAGCAGCGTTGCACGAGCATATCGTCGGCGGTGATGTTGAAATAGTACTTGCGGGCGCCCGTATGGGTGGCGGGCGTGTCGCGGCTGACGCCGTCGAGCATGGCGCAATCCTCCACCGTCACGCGGCTGCTCCCGTTGGGGGTCATGAGGCTCATGCTGTAGAAGAAGCCCGTGCAGCGGCGCATCCACACATCCGTCGCGCCCTCGCAGTAGAAGATCGTGAAGGGATGGTTCTCGTCGTTGAAATAGCCCGCCTTGTCCGTCTCGCCGGCGTCGTAGCCCGAGAGGAAGAGGATGTCTTCGATGCCGATATGGTAGGGGCGCGTGTCGGCGAGGATCTGGTGGACGCGGCAGCGGCCGACGAGGCCCGCCTTGCGGTCGATCGCCAGGGAGAGGGGCCGCTCGAGGGTCACGGTCTTCGCCGCGGAATCGACCGAGGCCACGCGCCGACGCAGGCGCGGCACGACGGTGCGCGTGCCCCAATCCATGGGCCGCTTGATCGCCTCGAGCCACTTGTCGGTATAGACCACCTCGAGGAGGATCTCCATGCCGGGGCGGATCCCCGAGGCGTCGACCACCGGGATCACCCGCTCCCCGCAAGCCAAGGAAGCGTCGGCGGGCACTTCGGTCAGGGCGCGGCGCTCCACGGCGCCCTTGGCGGTGAGCAGGAAGGTCGGCACCATCCCGCCCTCCACCGAGATCCCGCCGAGGTACTGCATCTCGGTGGATTTCTGCACCACGGGACGGTGGTAGATCCAGGTTCCGCCGAAGCCCGCCCCGCTGCCGCGCACGACCACGCCGCTGGCGGGGATGCGCAGGGTCTCGCGCAGCGTGAAATTCCCCTTGCCGAGGAGCAGCGCGCCGCGGAACCCGTCGGGGCCCATCGGCAGGGCCGCCAGGGCATCGAGGGCCTTCTGGATATCGGCGCTGCGGTCCCTGGAGGGGTCGGCCGCATCCGCCTCCACCGTCTGGCGGATCGCGACGGTCGGGATCGGCACCCCGCCGCCCATATAGCCGGCGAAGGAGAAATCGGGGAGCCGGTTCCCGTCCTCGTCCGGGGTATAACGGAGCCGCTTCCCTTCTTGAATCGCGAGCGCCTTGGGGGTCGATCGGTGGACGTTTTGGGCGTTGGACCGCAGGAAATCCAGGTCGGGGTTGGGATCGGGCGCGCTCCCGTTGACCGGAGCGGACGCCGAAAGGGCCCACGCGAAAGGAAGGCATAGGAGGGGAAAAAGTCGCGCGCGCATCGGGCCACCTCGGGAAGGCCATGGGTATCTAAGCGGATGGCCATCCACTACCAAGTAGTATGAACCCTGGGGATTCCTTTGTCAATCGGGATCCAACCGAATGTTTGGGTCGCCGATGGCCCCCATCATCCCGGGGCGCCGCGCTTCCGCCGTACCTTCGCCGCGGCCCGCGGCGCCCGAGGCGGGGTGCCGCAAGGGGCGAAGCGCCGTTGATGAAATCCAACCCGTGGAGTACCATGGCGTTCCAGGTTTTCCCCCGCCCAAGACCCCTCCCCGAGGCCCCCATGATCGTGAAACCCGCCCCCGAGAACCATTACACCTGGGGCGAACAATGCGACGGATGGAAGCTCACCTCCGGCGATGCGCTCAGCGTCATCGAGGAGCGCATGCCCCCGAGCACGAGCGAGACTTCCCACCACCACCGGGACGCCACCCAATTCTTCCGGGTGCTCAAGGGCGTGCTGATCCTGGAAGTGGAGGGCGAACGCTATTCCCTCAAGGCCGGGGAAGGCCTCGAAGTCTCCCCGGGGGAACGCCATAAGGCGATCAACGCCTCGCCCCAGCCCTGCGTCTTCCTCGTCTGCTCCGCCCCGTCCACCGAAGGCGATCGCATCGAGGCGAAATCCCGTTAAGCGGCGCGGCCGTCGCCTATTCGATTTTCCAGCCCTCGGAGGCGCCTTCGGCCTTCCAAGCCCCCGCGGCCCGTCGCAAGACCAGGGGCCCCGATTTCGCGCTCAAGGTTCCGATCTCGCTCTTTAACCTCTTGCCCGAGAGGCCCGCGGCGACCACGTTTTTCCCCTCGCGCAGCACGAAGGCGAACGCGCCGTCGAGGTCGGCCTGGGGCCCGATCCAGATGCGGCAGGACGCGGCGCCGCTTCGGATTTCCACCACGCCCTCCCCCGCCTTCTGCGCGCTGAAGGATTTTTCTTCCTCGCCCGCCGCCTGGATGGCCAAGGCGGTCAAGAAGACCGTCCCGCGGGAGGCCGAGGCGCCCAGTTCCAGGTGGTAGCCCCGCTGTTGGGGACGGGGCGGTCCCGGATAGATCTGGGTCTCCACGACGGTGGGCTCGACCTTGGAGGCCTTGAAATCGGAGAGTACCTGGAGGCAGAGGCGGGAGCCCGCATGCTCCGAGATCCAACGTCCGCGCCCGCTCTCCCGGGGTTCCCGGTCGCCGTGGAGGAAGGAGGCGAAGGTATGGGCCTTCGCCGCCGAGACCTCGTCGAGGACGACCAGGAAGCGCCCGTCCACGAGGATCAGGTGCCGTCGCAAGGAGTCGAGTTCCAGGCTCTCGGGGTAAGCGTCTTCCAAGACCGCCGTTCCCGCGGCCACGGCGCTGGCGAGCCACGTATTCGTGAGGCGGATGCGGTTGAGCCGGTCGTAGGGCATGCCCGCCCATTGGGAGAAGGGGGAGTTCTCCCGGGCGATCTGGCCCTGCCCGTCGATGACGAGGGTGTTATGCCATTCGGTGCGCTTCGTCCCGTAGCCCGTATCGCCGGCGAGGAAACCGCCCCGGCTCCACAAGAGGAAGGATCCCGCGTCGGGATGGGCGTGGCCCAGGCCGGGGCGCCATTCGGGGTAGAGCGGATAGAGCGTGGCGATGTGGTGGCCCGCCGGCGGCCCGCTCTTGAAGGCCAGGGCGGTGGCGTTCCCATCGCCGAAGGCGCTCCTCCAATGGAGGACATCCACGTCCTCGAAATGGTGCCAGGGCGGGAACTCGGCGCGCGCCGGCATCGGCACGGATTTTTTCGGCACCTCGATGCCGCTCATCAGGAAGAACAGGGAATCATCCGAGCTGTAATTGGTCAGGCGCGCGGTCTGGCACTTGACGAAATCGCTTAGGAGGGGCGACGGGCGCTCCTGGAGGAGGAGGACGGGCAGGAGCGAAGCGATGCGCGTGGGCAGGGTGTGCCAGGGCAGGTCGTAGCCCCGCTGGAAGCCGTCCCCGTGCTCCACCCGGGGGCCCCAATCGGCGAAGTCGAACACGAAGTCGGGATCGGGGAGGAAGGTATGGACGAGGTATTCGGGGATGCCGCGGAAGGGCGGCTCTCCGAGGAGGTCGACCCCCGTGGTCCGCTTCAAGGCGACGGCGTAGCTGAGGGGATAGACCATGGTGAACGACCAATAGTTGATCCCCTCGAAGAACCAGCCGTCGTGGGAGAGGGCCGGAAAACTGCGGGCGTTCATATTGCGGGCGAAGACGCCCCAAGCGGCGGCCTCGGGCAATTCATCGGCCAAAACCATCGCCGCGAGGCCCAGGGCGCAGACGGGGATGATAAGGTGGTTCTGCTCGTAGGCGTAGCTCCCGTAGGAGCTCAGGCTCTCGTAGGCTTGGCGCCCCTGGGAAACGAGCGCCCTTCGGACGACGGCCAACTCCTCTTCCGGGACTTTTCCGTGGAGCGCGTCGTAGAGGATCGAGAAACCCAGGAGCATCCCGCCCGTGGTGAGATCCCGGTTCCCGGAAGTCGGGCTCTTCAGGTCGATGACGATGGGCTGGAAGCCCTCGATCATCGGGCGCCATTTGCGCAGCGCCTCGAGGTAGGCCGCCTCGCCCGTCACCCGCCAGCACACCGCCATCCACGCGAGTTTCGTCGCGAACCAGGCGTTCTCCTTCTCCTGGAGGGGGATCGGCGCCGTCGAGAGAATTTTCCCCTCGATGGGCGGAAGCAGGCGCTCGAAGGCCCGGGGATCCTTTTGGAAACGCCCGGCCAAGGTTCCCAGCGTCTTGGCGTCGGTGAAGAGCCGGGGATGGACGCCCCGAGCGGCGGGGTTTAGTTCGAAGCGGCCCTCGAAGAGCGCCGCGCGCGTCGGCGTCTGCGCCGGCTTCGCCTTCGCACTGGCCACCTTTTCGTCTTCCACGAGTTCGACCCCCTCCAGGTCCACCCGCGAGGGCCCGGCCTGCTTGAACTTGGCGTAGACGGTGAACTCCTTGATGAGATCCTCCGCCGTCCACGCGCCGGCGACGGGCGATTTTCCGTCGGTGACGAGGTCTTTGAGGGGGACGGCGAACGAGAGATCCTTGACCACCGGCCCGTCGGCCACCTTGGCGAACCCGCGTTTGCCCGAAACCGCGGTGAAGTTCATCGCGACGTAGACGAGGGGAAGCTCGCTCTCGATGCGGATGCGGCCCTTGGCCGCCAGGGCGGCCTTCCAGGCGATGGGCGAAGGCGGACTAAACTTGACGGTGTTGAAGGTATCCGACGAGGCCTGCTGCGCGGGGGACGACTGGCGAAAGTAGACCTCGCCCTGGGCGGCGGAAGCCGGCAAACCGAAAACGATCCAGAGCGCGATCCACGGGAAGAACGCTCGGCATCCAGGTCGCGGTTTCATCGGCACCTCCGGCCCCCGGGGCCCGGCCCATATATTAGGGGGCAAACCCGCCGTCCGTTTGGCGAAAACGGGCGCGCCACAGGCATTTTAAGGGAAGAAGGCGGGAAGCCGCGCGGGGCGGAACCCGGGCCGGCCCCTTAGGGCGCGGCGGTATAGCGCCGCAGCGAGGCCTCCGTCGGCACCACGCGCATCAAGGAGACCGTATCCTCGAAGCCCTTGAGCTTCGTCTCCACAGCTTCGACCCGGGCCCCCGATC
Source organism: Spirochaetota bacterium (assembly GCA_017302015.1). Lineage (GTDB taxonomy): Bacteria > Spirochaetota > UBA12135 > COTS27 > JAFLEE01 > JAFLEE01. The sequence goes on from JAFLEE010000013.1 coordinate 47,821, forward strand.
CGTCGAGGAAGGCCCGCACCGCCTCCCGGTCGTAGAGCGTCCGGCTGAGGATGAGCTCGTTGCCCCGGCCGACGCCTTCCGTGCGCGCCGCAAGATTCACCGTTTGCCCGAAATAATCCAGGCGCTCGTTGAGCGTGACGGCGAGGGCCGGCCCGGTGTGGAGCCCGAGTTTCACCAGGAGGGGCGTCGCCCCGCTTCGTCGGTTGAGTTCGGCCATGCCGGCGAGCATGCGGAAGGCGGCCTCCACCCCCCGCTCCGGAAGGGTGAAGACGGCCATGACCGCGTCGCCGATGGTCTTCACCACCGCCCCGTCGGAGGCGCGCACCGCGGCGAGCAGCACGTCGAAATGGCGGTTCACCGCGGCGAAAGCCCGCGGATCCCCGTGCTCGTTGTAGAAGCGCGTGGAATCCTTGAGGTCGGTGAAGAGGATCGTGACGGATTTGAGGGCCAATTCCTGCCCCGGCCGCAGGACTTCGGAGGAGAAGAGCTCCCGGAACCCCTGGTGGGCCGCGGCGTCCGCGGCGGTGACGATATCATCGAGCCACTCCGCCCGCTCGAGGCGCACGAGGAGTTCCGCGTCGGTAGATCCCCCCTCCAATTGGAACTCGACCCGCCCGGGCGCCACGGCGAGGTCGGCCGCGCCCGGCTCGGGGAATCGGGCCGTCACGAGGCGCCCTTCGGCGCCCGCGTCCACGTGGAGGAGGCGGCTGCCGGCGCCCGGCAGGCCGACGAGGCGGTACATCCCGGGCTCGAGGTCGAGGGCGAGGCGGCGCGGGCCTCGGAGGCGCACCTGGAACCAAACGTGGGCGGTGGCCCCCGGGCCCCCGGTGCAATACACCTGGCGCTCGACCTTGCGCAGCGACTCGTGGGGGGTGAAATTCAGTTCCACCGACTCGTCGAAATTCGCGGTAAAGTCGATATTGCAGGAGGGGCAATGCCCCTCGCGCTTCAGGTCGGAGAGGGTCTCGGTGCCATCCTTCGGCCCGCGGCAGGAGGGGCACAGCAGGTTCCAGCCCAGCTCGAAGAGGCCGGCGCGCACGCCCTTGAGGAAGACCGAGAGCACCTCCCCCCGGTCGAACCCGTGCTGGCGCGCGAAGCGCCAGGGGCGGATCTTGGCCAGATCGCCGTCGTCGGCGGTGAGGAGGAATCGGGCGAGTCCATCCGCAAGGGCGCTCCCGGCCCCGAGCGCCGCGAGTTTGGCGCGCAGGGCTTCGCGTTCGGCGGGCGCCGCTTCCCGGGCCGGCCGGAAGGGGTCGACCGGGGCCACCGCGCGCCCCAGGGAAGCTTCCAACTCCCGGTAGGTCGCCGTGAAGCCGGGGGCGATGCGGCGGTCGAAGACCAGGCGGGTGAGCCACGAGGCGACCGCATTGCGCGCCAGGAAATGGATCGAATTGCGCACGGCCGTCGCCCCGTTTTCTTCCCGGAACTCGCTGCGCAGTTTAAGCCAATGGAGGGTGCCGCTTGAAAAAACGCGCTCCACCTCGAACCAAGCGTGCCGGACCCACTCGAAGGGCCGCTCTTCGTATTTCATGCGCAGGCCCAGGATGGGCTCTTCGCCGAACACGCGGCTGCCCCCCCGAGGGTCGGGGCGGAACGCGAAGGTCCGCGGGGCCAGGCCGGCGCGCCGATTGAAGCGCCCGGTCTGGATCACCCAGGGCCAGAGCCGGGCGAGCGGAGCGGCCACCCGGTTGTCGTAGGATTTCGTCTCCGGGTGCGGGCTCATGGGGCGGGTCTCTTCCCGGGGGCGGGCCTACACCTTCGAGAGCGCCTTGTGGAGCAGGTCGATCTCGCGGCGGATGTCGAAGGGGTGGTTGCCCACGAAGAAGCCCCGGTCGTGCACCAGGTCGGCGTTCTTCGAACCGGTGTCGACGAGGTCGACGTATTTCGCCACGTCATGCCGCAGGAAATTGCCGCCGGTGACGACCCGATAATGGATGCCGGCGCGCTTCAGGTGGGGCAGGGCGCGCTCCCGGCTGAAGGGCAATTCCGGGCGCACGATGAAGGTGAAGGCGAACCAGGAACTTTCGCCGATCTCGCGCTGGATGATGAAGGTGGGGTGCCCGGCGAAGAGCGCCTGGAAATGGGCGGCGTTCTTGCGCCGTACGGCCACGAAATGGTCGAGTTTCTTGAGTTGCACGAGCCCCACGGCGCCCTGGAGTTCCCCCGGGCGCACGTTGTAGCCGGGGAGGATGAAACGGTAGGCCTCGAAGAAATCCCGCGGGCGCTTCTTAAAGATCGGGCTCCCGGGATCCTGGTCGCGCGTCCAGCCGTGGTTGCGCAGGCTGCGCAGCAGGCAATACGTCTCGAAGTCGTCGGTGCAGGTGAGGCCGCCCTCCATGGTCGAGATGTGGTGGCTGAAGAAGGTGGAGAAGGTGGAGACGTCGCCGAAGGTGCCCGTCGGCTTCCCCCGGTAGCGCGCCCCGAGGGATTCGCAATTGTCCTCGAAGAGGTAGAGGCCGTGCTTCTTGCACAGGGCGAGGATGGGGTCGAACTCGCAGGGGTTGCCCAGGATGCTCACGGCGGCGATCATGCGCGTCTTGCGCGTGATGGCGCGCTCGAGGGAGGGCAGGTGGTAATTGAGGGTCTCGAGGTCGACGTCGACGAAGCGGAGCTTCAGCCCGTACTGGTGCAGCGGATAATAGGTCGTCGCCCAGGAGACGCAGGGCACGATGACCTCGTCGCCCGCCTGGAGCGGCCGCTTCTTGCGGAAGAAATAGGACGCGATGCCGATGAGGTTGGCCGAGGAACCGCTGTTCGACATGACGGCGTACTTGCGCCCGATCTTCTTCGCGAAGGCTTGCTCGAACGCGAGCACCTTCGGCCCCATGGTGAAGCGCCGCGAGCGGATCACTTCGTTGAGGGCGCGCACTTCCCGGTGGTCCCAGGAGTCGGCGGCGAGTTCGAGTCGGTTCTTGGTGGGCATGGAAACCTCGCGGGTGGCTTTGGCGCTCGGGGGCGCCCCGGGCCCGCCTTTGCAGGCGGCGCCCTTTTCAGTGGGCGATTATAGTATGCTCGCCCGGCCCCTTCCCGCGGAAACCCCCTGAATTCCCGGGAATGACGGCCCTTTCGCGGCGGAGACGCCGCGGGGGCCATGGTAAATTTCCCCATGGCCAAACAACATATCCTCGTCACCGGCGGCGCCGGCTATCTCGGCGGGATCCTCGTCCCGGTGCTCCTCCAAGCGGGCTACCGCGTCACGGTCCTCGACAACCTGATGTGGCGGCAGAGCATCCACCTCGACCTCTGCGCGCTCCCCGATTTCGATTTCGTGCGCGGCGATTGCCGCGACGAGGCCCTCCTGACCCGGCTGCTGAAAGACGTCGACTTCGTCTTCCCCCTCGCGGCCCTGGTGGGCGCGCCGCTTTGCGATAAAGACCAGGTGGGGGCCGTCACGACCAACCGCGACGCCATCGCGAGCCTCGTGAAGATCGCTTCCCGCCAAACCCGCCTCGTCATCCCCATCACCAATTCGGGCTACGGTATCGGCGAGAAGGGCAAGGAATGCACCGAAGACAGCCCGCTGCGCCCCATCTCCCTCTACGGGCGCACCAAGGTCGAGGCCGAGAAGATCGCCCTCGACCGGGGGAACGCCATCAGCCTGCGCCTGGCCACCGTCTTCGGCGCCGCCCCGCGCATGCGCCTCGACCTGCTCGTCAACGAGTTCGTCTGGCGCGCGTTGGCCGACCGCTGCATCGTCATCTTCGAGGGCCACTTCAAGCGCAATTACATCCACATCCGCGACGTCGCCCGCGCCTTCCTCCACGCCCTGGGGCATTTCGACGCCATGAACGGGCAGCCCTACAACGTGGGCCTCTCCGACACCAATATCTCCAAACTCGAACTGTGCGAGCGCATCAAGCCCCACGTGCCCGGGTTCGTCTGGTTCGAATCGAAGGTGGGGGAAGATCCCGACAAGCGCGACTACGTCGTCTCCAACGCGAAGATCGAGAAGACCGGCTTCCAGCCCGCCGTCTCCCTCGACGACGGCATCCGGGAACTCCTCAAGGCCTACCGCATCCTGCGGCTCAACGAGCACCGCAACGCCTGAGGGCGCCGCGGGCTTCAGGCCCGCTCGGCCAGGGTTTCGAGCAGGAAGGCCTCGAGGCTCGCCTCGTCGAGGCCGTTGGCCTCATGGAGGAACTCGCGGGGCCCGATCTCGAAGGTGTAGCGCTCGGCGAAGCCCCGGGGCCGGATGCGCGTCGGCGCGCCGTCGAGGAGCGAGCGTACGAGGGTATCGAGGCCGCCGCGGTGGGGAAAGCCCTCTTCGAGGGTCACCACCGTCGCGACGCCATGCAGCGCCTCGCGGAAACGGACCCCGTCGGGGTCGCGCAAGTTAAAGACGTCGACGACGCCGATGGCCACGCCCCGAGCGGCCAGCCGCTCGCGCAGGCGCAGCGCCTTCTGCGTCATGAAGCCGGTCGCCACCACGGTCAGCGGGGCGCTGACCGAAAAGGCGTGGAATCCGATGCGGTAGTCCGCCGCCGCGAGGGCCGCGTCGTCGTAGAGCCGCGCCACGGGTTTTCCGTCGAGGCGGATATAGCCCGTGCCCCCGGCGTCCACGGCATGGTCGACCCATTTGCGCGCGAGCACCCAATCCGAGGGGCAGGCCACGGCGAAGCGCGGCATGGCGCGCACCGCCGCGAGTTCTTCCATGCCGTGGTGGGTGGGGCCCGAGACGTCGTAACTCACCCCGGCGCCGACGCCGATCATGTGCACGCTCATCGGGCGGAGTTGGGCGAGGACGCCCAGGTTCACGCGGAGTTGCTCGTAGCAGCGCAGGGTGGCGAAAACGGCGATGGCGTAGGCGAAGACCTTGTAGCCCTCGAGAGCCAGGCCCGTGGCGATGTTCACCATGTTCTGCTCGGCGATGCCCACGTTGAGGAACCGGTCGGGGAACTCGGCGCGCAGGCGATCGAGGGCGGGACTCCCGAAATCGGCGGTGAGGAAGAAGACCCCGGCGTCGTCGTGCATGCGCTCCCGGATGCGCTCGATGACCGGCTCGCGCATGGCGCGGATCTCGGGGGCGCTCACGGGCGTTCCCCCATCGCGGCGCGCAGGCGGTCGACCTCCTCGCCCTTGAGCGAGGTGATATGGCTGAGGGGGTTTCCCTCGAGGGTCGGCGCGCCCTTGCCCTTCACGGTCCGGGCGATGAGGCAGCGCGGGAAGGGGCTGGGGGAGGCGCGCAGTTCGGTGAGGGCGTTCCAGACCGCCTCGACGTCGTGCCCGTCGACCTCGCGGGTCTCCCAGCGGAAGGCCCGGAACTTGTCGGCCAGGGGCTCGAGTTCGGCGATTTTTTCGGTGAAGTTCAGCATGGCGGTGTCGTTGCGGTCGACGATGAAGGTGAGGTTGTCGAGGCGCTGGCTCGGGGCGTAGAGAATCGCTTCCCACACGCTCCCCTCGTAGAGTTCCCCGTCGCCGGTGACCACCACGACCTGGGCCGGGTTGCCGCGGCGCTTGAGGCCGAGGGCCATGCCGGTCGCGACGCCGGGGCCGTGGCCGAGGCTGCCGTTGACGGTCTCGAAACCGGGGATGATGGGGTCGGGGATGCCGCCGAGGAAGGTGCCGGGCTTGCAGATGTTCTCGAGTTCCGACGCGGGGAAAAAGCCCTTCTCCGCCAGGATGGGGTACATCGAAAGCCCGCCATGGCCCTTGCTGAGGAGGAAGCGGGTGCGGTCCTTCCCGAAGCGGTCCCGGGGGTCGACCGCGACGAGACCGCCGTACCAGAGCGCGGTGAAGATCTCGACGTCGGAGAGCGAGGAGGCGACGCGCGTCTCGGGGGCCACCTTGTGCAGGCGCAGCGTCTCGCGGCGCAGCCAATGCGCCTTCTCCCGGAGGTAGCGGAAGCGGTCGGCGCCGCGGAGCGCGGGGAAGGCGTCCATGCTCATGCCTCCAGGAGGCGCCGTCGCAGCGGGATCTGGACCATGGCGTGGATCTCGTCGACCGTCCCCTGGCCGAAGGTGGCCTTCACGTGGGCCAGATAGCCCGGATCGCGGTAGTAGGTTTGGAAGGCCCGGTCGCGGAAGCGCAGCACGTCGGCGGCGCCCAGGTGCTTCGTCGGGAGCGGTTGGCACTCGTAGGCGTGCTGGCTGAAGCCCTCGTAGGAGGCGGGGAGCTCCAGTTTTTGGGCCACGGCGGAGGCGTGGAGCGCGCTGCCCGGGTACGCCATGCACGAATAGAAATTGCCGAACTCGCACTTGAGTTCCAGGGCCATGTCGAGGGTCTGCTGCATGGTCTCGAGCGTATCCTCGGGGAGGCCGAAGATGAAATTGCCGATGACGTTTATGCCGTGGGCGCGGATCTTGCCCACGATATCGACGATATTGAGCTCGTCGAAGCGGCCCTTCACCACGTCGGCCCGCACGTTCTTCACGCCGCTCTCGATGCCGAGGGCCAGCCAATTCACGCCGGCCTTCTTCAGGGCGTCGAGGTAGGCCTCCTTCACCGTGTCGATGCGCGCGTAGGCCCAGATATTGAAGCGGTGCTTGCGCGCGGCGATCTTCTCGCACAGGCGCAGGAAATGCTCCTGCTTGAGCACGAACATCTCGTCGGCGATCTTGATGTTGGTGATCCCCATCTCGGCGATCTTGTCGAATTGCCCGATCATGAAATCGGGGCTCCAATGGCGGAAACTGGAGCCGCCGAAGGGCGCGTTGATGCAGCAGAAACTGCAGTGGTAGGGGCAGCCCAGGCTCGTGTACAGCGAGGCGAAAGGCGCCTTCTGGTTGCCGTTCGAGAAGGCGTGCCAATTGGAGGTTCGGTAGCGGTCCATGGGAAGGAGATCCCAGGCCATGCCGGGGAGGTCCCGGTCGAGGTTCGCGGCGGCGGTGAGGCCCGCGGGCGGGCCGTGGACCGCCCGCCCATCCTCGCGGAACCAGAGGCCGGGGACCTTGCGCAATTGGCCCGCATCGCGGAGGTCGGTGACCGACAGCAGGCCGTCGACCGTCTCGGGGCCCTCGCCCTGGCAGACGAAATCCACCGGCTCATCGGCCAGGCATTTCTCGGGCAGGGCGCTTGGGTAGAGGCCGATGAGCAGGATCGGCGCCCCGGGCATGAGGCCCTTGAGTTCGGCGGCGAGGAGGTGCACCCCGGTCATATTCTGGGCCGAAGCGGAGGGCTGCTGCCCGTAGACCACGATGGCGGTGAGGCGCGCGCCGGCCTCGCCCACGGCCTTCGCCGAGGCGGCCGGATCCAGGCGCAGGGCCTCGCAATCGAGGATCGCGACGGAGCGCCCCTTCGCGCGGGCCTGGTTGGCCAATAGGGCCGCCCAGATCGGGGGCTCGATGGCGGAATGGTCCTTGCTGAGGTCTTGGTAAATTTTTTTGGAGGCGTTGGGGTGGACGAAAAGGATATCCAGGGGCATGGCGGATTTTACCTTGGAACCCCCCGGTCGGCCGTCCGCGTCCCGCCGCGGGGTGGCGGACCCCGGGCATCGGATTCCTTAGATCAGCTCGTGCACCAGCGTCGCTTCCCGCTGGAGTTCGATATGGGCGCGGATGGACCGGCGCCAGGCGGCGAAATCGGCCTCGATCTCCCGGGCCGCGCGGCAGACGTCCTGCGGGGTCGCGGGGATCACGAGGCCGGTGCGCGAGGCGACGATCGTCTGGGCGACCGCGCCCACATGCTCGGTGCACAGCGAGGGCAGGCCGAATTGCATGTAGTCGAAGACCTTCGCGGGGATCGAATTGGTGGTGTAGGACCCCCCCCGCGTGATGAGGTTGGCCCCGAAAAGGCAATCCCGCGTGAGGTCGGGGAACTCCCGGCGCTCGGTGAAGCCGTGGACGTCGATGCGCGGCCCCAGGCCGCGCGCCCGCGCGGCGCCCAAGAGCCGCTCCCGCTCCTCGCTGGCGGGTCCGATGAGGCGCAAGCGCGCCCCGGCCGATTCGGGGAGGGCGAGCGCTTCGAGCAGCAGATCGACCCCGGAATCGGGCCGGACGAGGCCGAGGAAGAGCCAGGTGCGCCGGCCCGCGCCGTCTTCCGACCCCGTGGCGAGCCAGGACGCCGATGTCTTCATCACCCGCTGGCGCCGCGCGAGGGCCCTTCCCCAATGGGCGTCGCGGCACCGGGAGATGTTCTCGCTCATATCGATGGTGCAGTCGGCGTTGGAGACCATCCACCGGTCGAACCAGGGGTGGACGGCCCGTTGCCCCAGGCGGCTCCAGATCCCCCGGCGCTCGCTCGTATTGGCGAACCAATCCCCGCCGATATAGATGAGGTTGCGGATGAGGCCGAGGCGGCGCATCACGACCAGCCCGCTTCCCTGGTACGGATTGATGACGATCACGTTGACCAGGCGCACCCGCCTCGCCAGACGGAGCCAGGCGAAGGCGAAGAAGGTCCTCAGGATGCTCTCCACCAGGTAGAACGGATAGAGCGCGTAGAAGAGACGGGCGCTGCGGGTGTAGAACCAGGCGCGCACGCTCGGGATGCGCACGCCCGGCGGCGTCTGGCGGGTCTGCAGCAGCCACTGCGGGTTGACGATGACGAGGGCGGAGGCGGGATCGTGGGCCTTGAGCTGCTCGAATTGGGGCTGGGTATCGAAGTTCTCCCAGACGAAGAGCAGGTTCCGCAGCGACCGCCCGCGTCGGGCGGAATCGGGGGCGTCACCCATGGGCCGCGGCGGGGCGCTCCGGGACGCGGTACTCGGCTAGGAGGTTATGGCACATCGGCATCAGACCCAGCCGGTCGATGCCGAGGCGGGAGGTGAGGCCGTAGAAGAGGCGGTGCATGCGGCGAAGCTCGAAGCCCGCGGCCGCGCCGAAGGCGGCGAGTTCCCCGGCGGTGTATTCCATGATGTGCACGGGATAGGGCCAGCCGATGGAGGCCGGGTGGATGGGCGCCGGGAAGCGCCGCAGTCCGAGGGGAATCAGGAGGACCCCCGCCGGCCGCCATTTATTGGGGGTGGAGAGGAGGAAGACCCCCCCGGGGGCCAGCACGCGCTTCGCCTCGGACATGATCCGTTCGGGGTGGGGCACGTGCTCGAAGACGTCGAACGAGAAGACGAGGTCGAAAAATCCGTCGGGGTACGGGAGGGGCTCGGTCATCATATCGCCGAGGCGGAACGCGATGCGGTCCTTGAGAGCGGGCTCCCGCCAATCCTTGGCGTCGAAACCATGGATCTCGCGGCCGGGACCCTCGAACAGCACCGTGCGGTTTCCGCCCCCGCAGCCGATGTCGAGGAACCGTTTCTTGTCGGCGTGCGCGCGGGAGAGGTCGGTGAGGGCCGCGGCGATGAGCGGTCCGTGCTGGCCTAGGCGCATGGCAACCCCCTTCGGGCGAGGCGGATCATGGGAATGGGTCGTTTCATGCGGCCTCCCTAGGCTCCCGAAGCTTCTTTGCCTTCACGGCGGCGGGCGGCGAACCAGAGCCCGAGCACGGCCACGAGGGCCAACCACGACGCCGCGCCCACTGTGCGCGAGGCGCCCTTGGCGGGGAGGGTGAAGGCGAGCTCATGGGACCCGGCGGGCACGAAGACCCCGCGCGTGAGGTAATTGGCCCGGCGGATCGGGACCTCTTTCCCGTCGAGGCGGGCGACCCAATCGCCCTGGTAATAGTCGGCGAGCACGACGATCCCGGGGGCCTCGGATTCGGTCTTCAGGCGGACTTCGTTGTACTTCCGGACCGCGATCTCCACGCGCCCGTTGCGCGGCGGTGCGAATGTGGGCAGGGCGACTTCGGGAAGGTCGGCGCGCGTGAGCAGCACCGTCTTGGAGGGATCGAAGGCGGAGTGGTTGAGGATCTGGAAGATGCGGTCGAGGTTGGTCTCGAGAACCGCTTGGTGCACCATGTAGGCCCGCGGCAGCCCGTTGGTGTCCTCGTAATAGTAGATCCCCCGCCCCTGCTGGAAGGGATCGCGGAACGCCCCCAAGGGTTGGAGGCCGAAGACGTCGTAGGGCTCCTCGCTCAGATAATGGCGCACGCCCTGGAGCCGGAAATACTTGAGGCCGTTGGGGACGAGGCGCGCCTGGAAGGTGGCGATGTCGTCGGGGGTCCGGCTGGACGCCGGGATATCCACCGTCTCGAGCTGGTGGTTGAGGACGAGGTGGGTCAGGTGGAAATGCAGGTAGGGCCCGCGGGTGAGGTACTTGATGCGCCCGAACGTCTCCTTGCGGCGGTCCTGGAGGAACTTGTTCATCTCGTCGAGGCGGTAGACGGGCATGGAGGGCTCGCTGACCACAAAGTGCTTGTCGACGCGCAGCTGGTCGAAGACCCCGAGGCAGACGAGGGCCACGAGGATCGCCGAAGCGACTTTCGCGGGCGTGCGCGACCAGAAGGCCAAGCGCAGCCCGACGGCGAAGAGCGCGAGGAGCAGGAGGTACACGAGGAGGGAGCCGATCATGGTGCCGGGAGCCTTGTCGCCGGCCGCGCCGCCCACCCGTTCCGCCACATGGGTCATGAGGTTGTCCTGGAACACCACGATGGCGAGCAAGCCCGCGAGGGCCAGCCCCCCGAGGATCCATACCAGCCGGTTCCACATTTTGGCGGACAAGGGCGACAGGCGCTCTTTCGCCAGGCGCCACGCGTGCTCGAGGCCGTAGGCCGCCAGGATCGTCGCGGAAAGATGGGCCAAATGGAGGAAGCGGTTGGGATTGCGGAACTTGTCAATGAGCGGGAGATGCCAGACGCCGGCGTAGGTGAAGAAATGCCGCCCCCAAGCCAGGGAAAGGGCGAGGAGGAACATCGCCAGCCAGAACCAGACTTCCTTGCGCCGCACGCCCGCCACGGCGAAGAGCGCGAAGAAGAACACGGCGAAGCCGAGGTAGCCCGTGGTCTGGCTGAGGTTGACCATGCCCTGGCTTCCCGGCGTCCACCCGGGAGTCTGCCCGGTCCGCCCCCAATAGGGGTTTTCGGCGTCGCCGCTCTTCCAGCCGAAGAGGCCCGCGACGAAGAGTTCGGGGGTCTCCTCGATCGGGAAGGACCATTGGGTCGCCCAATCCCAGCCCTTGGCGCCGGGGTCCTCGGCCCGCGTCGGATTCACCGCGACGGCGTCGCCCGTGGGTTTGCTGACCGCGACGTTATAGTATTGGGAGAGGAAGGTGTCGTAGGAGAACGGCAGCGTCGCGAGGGGGATGAGGGCGAAGAGGGCCAGGGGGAGGGCCGCCGCGCGCACTTTGGCGAGTCCCTTGCCCTCCGCCGCGGTGAGCACCTGGAAAAAATAATAGGCGGTGAGGAGGACGGCGAAATAGAGGGTCGTCGGCGTCTCGCCGTGCATGAACGCGAAACCGAGGAAGAGGCCGGCCAAGAGGAAGTCCCAGATCCGCCGCTTGCCCGTCGCCGCGCGGTGGGTGAAATAGAGCGCGAGCGGGAAGAAGGCGATGGACCAGAGTTTCGCCGTGTGCCCGGCGTTGACGAAGGTGAGGTGCACGGGGGCGAGGGCGGTGAGGAAGGCCATGGCGGCCGCGGGGAAGGCGGAGAGCCCGAGGCCGCGGAAAAGCAGCAGGGAGGTCAGCAGGAAGACGAGGATGGCGCCGACGGGCACGAGCCAATAGCTCCAGCGGGGCGGCAGAACCTCCATCATCGTGGTGTTGAGGGTGGGGCTGATATTCCCCAAGTTCATCCCCAGCCAGAAATTGTCCATCCAATAGGGGGCATAGAACGCCGGCTTCAGGGCGTGGATCATCTCCATGTTGGCGTAGCTATGGTCGCCGGAGGAGAGCAGATTCTTGTCGTCCCACATCGCCGCGAAGAGGACGCCCAGGACCACGAGGCCGGCGAGGGCGGTGGCGAGGAGGAGGCGGAGGTTGACGTTTGGCTTCATCGGGGTTCCTCGGATCGGATGGATGGGGCGCGGCGGGGATCGGGCTCGGGACGCTCAGCCCTTCTTCTCGGCGAGGTGGAGGGGCTTCGGGTCGTCGAGCCTGGAAAAAAAGACGATGGAGCCGTCAAACTCGAAGCGGAAATCCACCTGGACGAAATGGGAGAGGGCGGCGGCCACCTCCGCCCGGCGCTCGGGCTCGACGTAGACGAGGAAGAAACCGCCGCCGCCGGCGCCCAGGAGTTTCCCGCCGAGGGCCCCGTGGGCGCGCGCCCGGGCGTAGGCCTCATCGATGGCCCCGGTGGTGATGCGCGACGTCAGGCCGCGTTTCAGGAGCCAGGCCTCGTGGAGCAGCCGGCCGAAATCGGGGAGGGCCGCGGGGCCCCGGGCGAGCAGGCCGCGGGCCTCCTCGACCATGGTCAGCAGGGTCTTCATCTCGGCGGTCTTCTGGTGGATGGTGCGGATCTGCTCGATGGCGATGGTGTTCGCCTCCCGGGAGATGCCCGTGTAGAAGAGGAGCAGGCGCGATTCGAGGGCCGTGAGGCATTCGCGGGTGAGGATGGCCGGCTCGACCGTCACGCGCCCGTCGGGGTGGAAGCGGATGTACTGCAGCCCGCCGTGGGCGGCGAAGGCCTGGTCTTGGTTGCCCACGTTCTCGCCGATGAGGTCCTGCTCCACGTGCCAGGCGGCCGCGGCGAGTTCGGTGGGGGAGAGGCGCTTGCCCTCGAGGGCGGTCAGCGCGTTGAGGAGCCCGACGGTAAAGGAGGAGGAGGAGCCCATGCCGCTGCGGGCCGGGAGGTCGCCATCGTGGCTGATGGAGAGGCCGGTGCGCTCGTGGATGCCCAGGTAGCGAAGCGTCTCGCGCACCGAGGGGTGCTTGACCTCGCCGGGGTCGTCGAAATTCTCGATGATCGAATAGGCCAACCGGTGGTGTCGCTCGAAGAACGGGGGGAGTTGCCGCACCGAAAGCCAGCAGTATTTATCGATCGTCCCGCCGAGGACGGCCCCGCCGTGCTCGCGCCACCAGGCTGGATAATCGGTCCCGCCGCCAAAAAAGGAGATTCGATAGGGCGTTCGGCTGATGACCATCGGTTGGGGCGCGGCGTGTGTTGCCCTGATTCTAACATGTTGGATTGCGCATCCGGCCTGACTCCGGCCCCTTCAGGTCATGGAACGCCGCTTTGACCCGCGGTGCGCCGATCCTAGATCCGGGGGAGGTCGACCCACGACTCCGACCGCGCGAGAGCCTTCACCCCCGCCTCGATGGCCGCGATGATCTGGAGCGTCTCGGCCTTGGAGGCCGGGCTCTTCGATGGGTCCGCGAAAAAGGCGAGCATGGCCTCGATGAAACGCGGGAAGAAGACGCCCTTCACCTCGCTGGTCTGGAAGGCGGCCTCGCCCTGGGCCGCCAATTGGAACGGGAGCCCGTCGAGCATCGTCATCTGGGCGCGGCGGCCGTCCTCCCACTCGAAAACGAAATGGGGCGCGCCCTGGGGCCCGGTCTGCATCACGCGGCGGAGGCCGGGGCCCATGAGCGAGACGATCAGCTCGACCTGGTGGATGCCGTAGCGCGCCATCTGGCCGGGGCCCCGGGTGGTGACCGAGCGGGCCGTTCCCCGGGCGATGCCCTTGGCGGCGAGGGCCTCGAACTCCTCGGCGAAGCGCAGCGCCGAGGAGGAGAACATGGGCGTGCCGCCCCTCTCGAAATTCCCGAAGATGCGCGCCGCGGTGGCGAGGTCGGGGGCGAAGGTCTTGTCGATGTAGACGGGCTTTCGGCAGGCCGAGGCCACGCGGGAGAGGTCTTCGTGCCGTTCGGGATTGTCGGGGGAGAGGACCACGATGGCGTCGCAATCGGCGACGAGCCTCTCCAATGAAGCCGCCCGCTTCACCCCGAACTTCGCGCACCAAGCATCGGTGCTGAGGCCCCCGTCGCGGTCTTTTTCGGCCCAGACGTAGGCCAGTTCAAAATCGCTCCGCCGCGAACTTTCGCGGATCCAAGCGGGGTAATTGTTCGCATGCCATTCGTCGATGAAATGGTCGATAAAGCCGATTTTCTTCATGGTTCCTCCCGGGCCCCGTTAGCATAGACCCGGCCGCGGCCCGCGACTAGGGGAAAAGGAACCGAAAAATACCGGGATTCGGCCCCTCCCGATACGGCCGAGGGATCCCATGGACGACCAGGGCGCGCTCGGTGCCCGAAGCGCGCCTTGCGGACGCTTACGGCTTCTTGACGACCTCGCCGATATAGAGGGTGCCTTTGATTTCTTTTTCGCCGAGCGCCACATCGTTGATCAGGCCCGAAATCGTATAGGCGCCTGCGCCGGAAGCCGGAATCGCCCCGGCGAGCGCCTCGCCCAATTTTCCCCGGTAAAAAGCCATATAGGCCTTCACCTCGACGAAGGACTCGAGATTGAGGGAGTCGGGGTAGGTGAAACTCACCGCCACCTTCTTGAACTTGGACAGGTCGATGGGCAATTCGCAGCTGGCTTCGACCAGGATACCCGCGGTCTTCAACTTCTGCTTGGACGCGTCGAGGTTCACGCTCCCAGAACTGCCCATGCCGACGATCTTTCCGTTCTCATCGATCTTCACCTCGAGCCCCGTGAGCGCCTGCATCGCCTCGCGCGCGAGGACCACCCCGGCGGCCCGGGCGCCGTCATCGGGCCGTCGTTTGGTGTTTTCAGGGGAGAGGTTCGGGAATCCATAGCCGCGCAGGGTGATGCCAAGACACGGAAGGACGAGGAGCAGCGCGAGCAAACCGAATCGTTTCATCGAAGACCTCATGGGGGGCGTTTTAAACCGGGGGATTCCGGGCAAGAGCCCGTTTATGCCATTAAACGGGGAAGGATCGATTTCGGGAAAAAAAAATCCGCGGAGATCTGCGCAACGACGATCGAATGAAATCGGGTGCCACACCTCCCCTACCCGAACACCTTCCCCTTCACGAAATCCCCCCACACGTTCTCGAACCAGGAGTCGTCCTCGGGGATCGGCCGCCGCGGCGCGAAGGTCGACGTGTAGCGCCTCGACCCGGCGTCGAAGGCGGTGAGGAGCAGCTTCTCCCGGAAGGCGGGATCCTCCGGCTTGAAGCGCCAGGAGCTGAGTTTCCCGGGGAGCACTTCCAGGCCGCCCGCGTCCGCCACCAGGTAGGAACCGCGGGAGCCCCCGCCCGCCTCGAGATAGGCGCGGATCGCCTCGAGGTAGGCCGCATGGGCCAGGGCGAGTTGGCGCACCTTGAGGGCATCGGCGATCTCGGCGGGCTTGCGCACGCGCACGCTGCCGTATCGGTCGATCTGGGCGTAGGCTTCGGCGAGGGCCCGCTTCGCGCTTTCTTCCGAACGGATATGGCTGGCGCTGGCGGTCATGCGGGTCTGGAGTTCATCGAGGTAGGGGCCGACGCCGGAGGCCGACGCCACGTTCTTCTTGAGGGACTGAATCAGGGGCACGAGGGTCGAGAGCCGGGCCGACGCCTGCTTCTTGAATTGGGCCGCGGATTGGGTGCCCGTGGTATACACCTGGGCGATGCGTTGGGCCGCGCGCAGCGACCCCACTTGCCCAGCGTTGAGCGCCGACCCGCCGGGGCGGTAGACGCCATGGCTGCCGTTGACCTCCCCGATGGGGAAGAGATGCTTCAGGTTGGTGGATTCCCACCACAGATCTCCCGCGAGCCCGCCGTTATTGTGCTGGGCGCACACGGCCACCCGCAGGGGCTTCACGTGCAGGTCGATGTTGTGGCTCTTGTAGAGCGCGATGGCCATGGCGTTCATCTTTTCGAGGCGCTGGATGGGCGTGCCGAAGAGCGCCCCCGAGCGCTCGAGGTAGCCCCGGGCCTCGGGCGAGAGGGCCGAAAAATCCAGCGCGCCGAGGCCCGAACCCGGCCGGGGATTCTCGCGGAAGTCCATGTAGACCTTGCGGCCCTTCACCGCCGTCTCGATGTAGACGAGGAGGTCGATGAGGGAGGAGCCGTGGTCCTGGATCTTGCGCGGGTCGAAGGGCCATTGGTAGCCCTTCAGGAAGATGGCGCTGGCGAGTTGGCCCATGCTCTCGAAATGCTCGTTGAGGAACTCCTTCTCGTCCGAGCCGTCCATCGCGCAGGAGAAATAGCGCGGGAGCACCTGCTGGTAGGTCCCCGAGACGTTCCACCGGAAATCGATGGACGCGAGGCCGTACTGGCTCTCGGTGAGGTTCACCGCCTCGGCCCCCGCCTCGAGGGCGAGGCCGATGGCGCCGCTATGCACCACGGGGTAGACCGAGGTCTTGTAGAGCCCCCCCGGCCCGCCCACGCCGAAGACCACGTTCTCGGCCTTGAAGATCGTGAGGCCATGGCCCGGGCCGCCGGCCTTCTTCTTGTCGAGGGCGACGACGCCGCCGACGCGCCCGTCCCCCGCGATGAGCCCCACCACATCGTAGCCGTCGAAGATCGGGATCTCTCGGCGCTTCACCTCGGCCAGGAGGCAGCGCACCATCTGGTTGGAGGTCCACGGGCCGGCGGAGGTGGCCCTCTGGGCCGGGTCGTGGTCGGTCTTGTAGCCGACATAGCCCCCGAAGCGGTCGTGGGGGAAGGGCATGCCCAATTCCACGAGGCGGAAGAAGCCCCGGCTCGAGCAGATGGATTCCACGAGGGCGAGGTCGCCGTGCATCGAACCGCCCGCGAAGAGCGAGTCGGCCATGCGCCGCGGGGAGTCGCCCTCGGCGCCGTGGACCGAGAGTTTGTAGTAGGTCTGCTTGTCGCTCCCCGTATTGTTCGAGGTGCCCCCGCCCACGCGCTCGGTGACGATGGCGAGGTCGGTTTGCCCGAACTTATGCAGGTGGTCCGCGGCGGAAAGGGAGGCGGCCCCCGTGCCCACCACCAGGGTATTCACCTCGAGGAGGGGGTATTTTCTGCCGCCGAAGGCGAAGGTCGACTTTTTCATGGGGCTTCCTTCCCGGGCTTGGATCCCGTTTCTACTATTGAACTACATCCCGCGCCCCCTGGCTATGGGGGGATGGGCGCTGTGATTGGCATTCTGGGAAACGGGTGGCCTTCAGTAGACGACCGCCCGGGCCTGGAGCTCCACCGCCGGGAACGGGCGCCCCTCGCCCCGGGCGATGTGTTCGCAGCCCTCCACCAATTTCTCCCCGATCTCCGGGTAGGGCACCTCCACCGTCGGAAAGCGTGGCGAATAGGCGCGGGCCTCGGGGGAATGGTCGTAGCCGACCAGGCTGACGTCTCGGGGGATGGAGAGTCGGTGGGATTTCAGGAAATCGGCGGCGCCCATGGCGAGTTCGTCCGTGGCGCAGACCACGGCGTCGAAACCGGGAGCGCCCTCGGGGAAGCGCGCCTCCAGTGCGGTGGCCACGCCTCGGACCCCTTCGCTGCCGACCCACTCGACCGCCTGGGCTCCCCGGCCCTCGAGCGCGTCCCGGAATGCGGCGGTCTTGTGGGGGGATTGGAGGCGGGGATCCGCTTGCTGCAGGTAGAGGAAACGCCGGCGCCCGCGGAGGAAGAGGAGCGAGATGAGCTCGCGGAAGGCCGTGCTCCCATCCACGCGGACGTGGGGGCCCGCCACCGCCTCGTACCCAGCATACGCCATGCGGGGGAGATTGTGGGCGTCGAGGTGGGCGAGGAGCCCCGCATATTCGCGCAGGGAACTCAAGAGGAAGACCGGCCGCATGGAATGGCGCACCAGGAGATCGACCTTCGAGGCGAAATCCCCGGGCGGGATGAGGCTTAAGTTGAGCAGGCAGGGCCGCTTCTGGGCCGCGGCCATGACGCCCTTGAGCAGGTGGAGATTCACCCGGTAATTATTCGGGTCCGCGTACTGGTCGAGGGCGTTCATGTCCGGCAGCACGTAATGGATCGTAAACGATTCTTCCACCGTCCGCCCGTGGAGGTAGGTGGGGCGGCCCTTCTTCCGGTTGGCGTGGCCCGTGAGGGCGAGGTCGGCGAGGATGCGATTGGCGGTGGAGGGGCTCACGCCGAACTCTTTAGAGAGGGCGTGCTCTGAAATGCGCAGGCCCCCCGGGGTGGATCGGGCCCGTTCCACCAACTCGTCCTTGATGGCGCGGGCGTCCGGCTTTTTCTTTCTTGACAAGGCGCGATCCTCCCGCCTATAATACTTATGTATATAAGTATACTCGATTTATATCAATAAGTTCAAGAGGTCCCGCCATGAGATGGATTTTCGCATTCCTCGCCTGCCTGCTCCCCCTCGCCGGGGCCGACCTGCTCAGGGCCGACTTCGAGACCGATGCCCGGGCCCGGGCGGGAGACGCCTGGATCCTCCCAAACGGCCATGCGGCGCTCGGCGAGGTCGGCGGGAAGCGCGCCCTCCAGGCTTGGGGGGCCTTCGCCCCGATCCGCTACGCCACCCGCGGCCTGCTGCCCAAAGAGAAGGGCTTCCTCCGCTTCGACTACTCGCCGCGCCTGAAAGCCCGCCAGGCTTCGGGCACCCCCAAGGTCATGGCCACCTTCCTCTCCGTGAAATCCCCCTCCCCGCCCGACTACGCGGGATTCTCCATCGGCGCCAACCTGCAGGAGAACGGAAAGGTCTACCTCTGGCTCATCGTCGCCGGGAAAAACGGGGGCCAGATCTACCGTGAAGTTTCCCTCCCCGACGGCGTCTGGTGCGAGATCGCCGCCTCGTGGGGCCCGCGCACCCTCACGCTCTTCCTCGACGGGAAACCCGTGGGCGACATGGCCCGGCCCGAGTCGATCTTCGCCGAGGTCGATCTCTGCGTGGGCGGCTACGGCGCCGCCATCGCCGACGGCGCGATCCGGGGTCTCGCGGTCCGCGATGCCAGCCCCTACCCCGCGGGCACCGATGAGATCGACTTCGAGTTCCCCGGAAAGAAAGGCGTCGCCACGCTCTTGCGGCATACCGGCATGGCCATCACCGCCGAGCGCCTCGCCCTCGTGGTGGCCGCCAGCGAACCCTGCACGATGACGGTGCGCTCCGCGGTCTTCCAAGTGAAGCCCGGGCAGGGGTACGCCGTGAACTACTCGGGGCGGCCCCATGATTTCCTGGTCGCCGACGCCCGGGGCGTGCTGCGCATCCCGCTTCCCGACTTCCACACCTATAACACCCTCGTCGCCGTCCCCCAGGATATCCGCGACCTGCTGGGTGGGGCGTCCTGGAAGGGGGTCGTCGATGACCGGGCCGTGGCGACCCTGGGTTGGGGGCACGAAGGGGGCGCCGCCCTCACCGGCGCGTCTTCCCTTCCCGCGGGGGCCTACTCCCGCGACGCCAAGGCGACCCGCACGGGCGCACCCGCCTTCCGCCTCGAGAAACTTCGCCAGGGCGGCGAAGTCCGGTGGGAGAGTTCGCCGGTGATCCTCGAGGCCGGGAAAGAATACCTGCTCTCGGGCTGGTACCAAACCGAGCGCAGCGAGTTCGGCGCCGTCGCCCTGTTCGGGGTGACCCTGCGAACGGCCGATGGCAAGAGCCAAACCATCCACCAGACCTACCTCAACCCCCTCATCGCCCCGCTCCTCGGTGCCCGTTGGAGATACGCTTATCTGCGCGTGAAAGCCCCGGCGAACATCGCGGAAGCGGTCGCCGTGCTCGGGCTGCGCGGCAGCGCGGGCCAGGCGATTTCATGGGACGGGCTCGGCCTGCGCCTCGCGCCCCCGACCTCCGCCAATATCGTCCAAGAACTCCCCGCCGCGGACACGGCCCCGGCCCTCCCCCTCGAGGAACTCCGCTCGCTCTGGGCCGGCCGAGAGGGCGTGCGCGTGGAGACCGCGCCCGGCCCCTTCCCCGTGCTGCGCGTCGACGGCAAGC
The DNA here is from genome assembly GCA_017302015.1 of Spirochaetota bacterium. GTDB lineage: Bacteria > Spirochaetota > UBA12135 > COTS27 > JAFLEE01 > JAFLEE01. The sequence goes on from JAFLEE010000013.1 coordinate 67,336, forward strand.
CGGTACCGTCCCTCGTCTATAACGCCTACGTCGTAGACCCGAAGGAAGCCGAGCTCGGGCCCATGCTCGCCGCCGGCATCCGCTGGCTCTACGTGCGCATCGCGCCCCACAACAAAGAATGGTGGATCGGGGAGGACCGCTACGATTTCAGCGACGTGCAGCCGAGCCTGGAAGCCGCGCTGCAGCGGGATCCGGGCGCGGTCGTCATGCTCGAGGTGCCCATCTCCCCGCGCTACCGGGAATGGGGCGATCTCCATCCCGAGGCGATCTGGCGCGACCACGACGGCGAGAAGATCGCGGGGCTCAAGAAAACCATCCGGGCGCTCCAGACCCTGGACAACGGCAAAGACGCCTTCTGGGCCCACAGCTATGCCGCCTCCCAGTACCGGGAGAGCGCCGCGCGGGCCCTGGAGGCGCTGGCGGCCCACCTTAAATCCTTCCCCACCGGCAAGGCGGTGGCGGGGATCAATTTCCATTGCGGCACCGACAACCAATGGTTCCCCCACGTCAACTACGTGGGCTTCGACTATTCCACCGGCGCCCAGAAGGATTTCAGGGAACGCCTGCGCAAGCGCTACGGGGGGGACGTCGCCCGCCTGCGCGCCGCGTGGGCCAACCCCGAGGTCGACTTCGAGACGGCCACGCTCGCGCCCTTCGCCATGCGCAACCGCGCCAGCGTTTCCTTCCTCGACCCCGAGCGCGGCGCCGACCGGTGGATTCTGGATTCCAACCGCTACAACGACGACGGGGCCACCGAGACGGCGAAATTTCTGGGGGCCGCGGTGAAGAAGGCCTTCGGCCGCAATGTATTCATCAATCTCTACGCGCCGGACATCGCCCAGGGCTATAGCGGGCGCGGGGGAAAGGCCGCCGCCCTCGAGGGGCCCGGGGTGGACGGGTTCGTGAGCGTGCCCGAGTACGGCCTTTGGCGCCAAGCGGGGCGCACCGGCACCTTCGCCTCGGCCTTCGGTTCCCTCGCGCTCCACGGGAAGATCTTCCTCTCCGAACTCGATTACCGCACCCACACCTGCTGGATCTCCGCCGACGCCTTCGATTACCTCTATTACTACCACGGCGGCGTGCAGAGCGAAGCCGAGTTCGCCGGCCAGGCTCGACGGGATCTGGGGGCGCTCCTGGCCGGGGGCCAGGGGGCCTGGTTCCTCGCCATGAACCGCCATCTTTTCTCCACGCCCGCCTACCGCGGCGTCGTGGCGGAACTCGCCCGCGCCGCGCGCCTCGCCGCCGAGAAGCCCATGCCCGCCGACCGGGCGCAAATGGCCGTCTACATCGACGAAGACACCCGCCACGCGGCCTCCTATCCCTACGGCCCCGGCCTCAATAACCTCTCCATCGGGGTGGGAAAACTCCCGCTCTTCCGCTCGGGCGTCTCCTGGGATCTCTACTACCTCTCCGATCTCGACCATCCGGCCCGCCCCGCCTATAAGGTCCATTATTTCGCCGCCGCGCCCACCCTCCCGGCGCGCCAGATCGAGTACGTCCGAAAGAACCTGCAAAAAGACGGCAACATCCTCGTCTTCTGCAACGCGGCCGCCGCCGTCTCCGATGCGGGCCGTTTCGAGGAGAATATCCATGCCCTCACGGGGATGCGGATCCGCATGGACCGCGCGGCGGTGGATGTCTATCGGGTCCGCCCGGTTCCCTGCGACGACCCGATCGCCAAGGGGCTGCGGGATAACGTGCTCACCGAGATGAAGCAGCCCCTGGTATGGGTGGAGGACCCCCAGGCGATCCGCTTCGGCGAGATCCCCGGCACGGGCAAGGCCGGCTGGGCGATCCGGCGCTTCCCCGGCTGGACGAGCGTCTACCTCGCCCTGCCCGGGTCGATCACCCCCGAACTCGTGCGCAATCTTATCCGGGAAGCCGGCCTGGAGCCCCTCGGGCCCGTCGGGGACGTCTGCTCCGGGGGCAACGGCTTCCTCAGCCTCCACGCGCTTTCGGACGGAGAGAAGACCCTGAGTTGGAAGGGCGCCTGCGATGTGGAAGATCTCGCCACCGGAACTCTCGCGGCGAAAAACGCCCATTCGCTGCGCTTCCCCATGCTCGCGGGGGAGACGCGATGGTTCCGGAAGAAAGAGCAGTAGCCGCCCTGGGGTCTTGAGGACGGATCCTTGGCGAAAGCTGGTCTTTGTGCTTCTGGATTCGATCGGAACGCAACGTGGTGGGCATGGCAATGCGCAACAGCGGGGACTGGAGGAATAATGCCCCGTGGCGGCCGGGAAAAAGATAAAATCACGGTACGCTTGGAAGGGATCCCGGGACAACGCCGTCTCGAAGAGAGGTACCCCATGGCCATCAGAATCAAATCACCCGCCAATTCGAGCCTTACGGCCCCCGCTCCTCGGGGGAACTAGCCATGCTCACCCTCCCCGGAAAGTGGATCGGCGACCCCTGGTTCTATGTGGACGGCGATACGGTCCACTGCTATTTCCTCACCGCCTCCGATACGAACCCCCCGTCGACGCGCCACACCAATTGGGAGATCGGCCATGCCGTCAGCGGCGATCTTTCGACCTGGACCGACCGGGGGATCGTGCTCCGGCCCGGGCCCCGGGATTGGGACGGGCACCACCTCGCCACCGGCTCGGTCCTCCGCTTCCAGGGCAGGTTCTGGATGGCCTATACCGGGCATCCCCGCGGCGAAGACCCCACGATCCAACGCGTCGGGCTCGCCGTGTCCGACGACCTCCATGCCTGGGAAAAGTTCGGGGACAAGCCCGTCACCGAGGTCGATGAGCGCTACTACGAACGCGCGACCAGCGGCCAGAGGCCGTTCATGCATTGGCGCGACCCGGCGTTGTTCCGCCACGGCGACCACGTCTATCACGTCGTCTGTGCCCGATGCCGCCAAGGCGAGGCCGCGGGCCGGGGAAGCGTGGGCGTCGCGCGCACCGCGGATATGGCGCATTGGGAGGTGCTTCCCCCCTTCGCACTCGAGCCCTTCGCGGAGGAGCTCGAATGCCCCTCCATCCTCACGCTCAACCAAAAATGGTTCCTGGTGTTCTCCACCCACCGCCACCTCATCGCCCCGTCACAGCGGGAAGCGGGGCCCGAGGCGTCGCTTCGATCGGGGACCTACTCGATGGTTTCCGACTCGCCCTTGGGCCCCTACCGCTTCTGCGGCATGATCGAGCGCACGAGCGCCCCGGTGTATGCCGGGCAGATCGTCGTGTGGAAAGGACGCCCCTACCTGCTCGGCACCCGCACGGATCGCCGCGACACCATCTCCGACCCACTACCGGTGACGGCCGATGCGCACGGGATCGTGGCGGCGACCGGCGACTGAACGAATAGGTCCCGCGAACGGCGAGGACGCCGCAGGCACCGTTTCCCCAGGAAGCATCCGCGTCCCAACGCGGGAAGGCGCGGCGAGATTCCCCCGGGCGCTTCTTTTTAGGCCTCCCGGCGCCAGGCCCTCGGCGACATGCCGTAGCACGCCTTGAAATGCCGGTTGAAGCTGGAGAGGGTCTCGAAACCCGTGGCCCCCGCGATCTCCACGATGGGTCGCGCGCTATTTTTGAGCAGCACCCCCGCGGCGCGCAGGCGGAATTGGATGAGGTAGGAGAGCGGGGCGCCGCCGACGGCCGCGGCGAACTCCCGGCGGAAATGGGTCGCGCTCAGGCCGCAATGGTCGGCCAATCGCCTGATGGAGATGGCCTCGTGGTAATGCTCGGCGATGTACTCCAGGGCGGGCCGGATCTTCCCGAGTTCCCGCCGGCCGCTTCCCTTTCCGCCCGAGGGGGGCCGAAGGCGCCGCGCCTGGTGGATGCGCACGAGGATGAGCCAGGTCAGGGCGCGCACGGCGGAACTCCGGCCCGGCGACTTGGACAAGAGTTCTTCCATGAGCGCGCCCACCGAGGCGGCCAGGAACGGGTGTTCGGCCGCCGAAAAGACGTTGTGGAACCCCGGCCCGGTCATGGCCGCCGTCTCGAGGTAGCGCTCCTCGACGGGCGCGAAGCCGGCAAGGAGCGCGCTGGGATCGAGATTGGTGAAGGACCAATGGCTCACGACGCCGGGGCTCGAGACCACCATGTGGAGCTCCCGGGGCGGGATGGCCACCACATCCCCCGCCCCGTAGGGGAGCGCCTTGTTCTCGATGACGCAGAGGCCGGACCCGCGGGCGCAATAGCCGAGTTCGAAGCAATCGTGCACGTGGGGCTGGACTTTCTGCCCGCCCCGGCGATCGTGGGGGATGGGGACGGTGATGGGAAAGTCCGCTGCCAAGGCGATGGGATCGTACTGGGAACTGGCGGCGAGATAGGGTCGTTTTTGCATACTTTTTAAGTCTTTTTGGCGAAGATCAGGCTCTTTCACTCAAGTATACTGATTCCATGAACTCCACACAAGCCGCCCTTTTAGATCGCCCGAAAGCCTCCCCGTCCGCCCGCCCGGCCTCCGGGGGAAACCCGATGGTCGTCTTCACCGGCCCCGGGAAGGTGGAACTCCAGGACCATCCGATCCCCGCGGCCTTCCCGGGGCAGGTGCTCATCCGAACCTCGAAGACCCTCATCAGCACGGGTACGGAGCTCACGGTGCTCTCCGGCGATTTCCCGCAGGGATCGCGGTGGGAAGAGTACGCCCGCTTCCCGTTCCTCGCGGGCTACGACAACGTGGGCACCATCGTCGAGACCGGTGAGGGCGTCGATGCGACGCTTACGGGGCGCAAGGTCGCCACCTACGGCAAGCACGCCCGCTTCACCACCTGCGCCGCGGCGGACCTCCGACTCCTCCCTGAGGGCATCCGCGAAGAGCAGGCGGTGTTCTTCACCATCGCCGAGATCGCCATGAACGGCGTACGCCGGGGCGGCGTTGAGTGGGGCGAGGCGGTGGCCGTCTACGGGCAGGGCCTCCTGGGCCAACTCGCGGCGCGCATCTGCCGCCTCGCGGGGGCGAAACCCGTCCTCGCCATCGATCCGGCGGAGAGCCGCCTCGCGCGCCTGCCGAATGATCCGGCGATCCTCCGGGTGAACCCGAAGCGGGAAGAGGTGGAGGCGCGCATCCAGTCGGCCACGGGGGGCCGCCTGGTGGACGTGGTCTTCGAAGTCACCGGCGCCGCCGACCTCATCGCCGGCGAGTTCCGGGGCCTGCGCCCCCAGGGCCGCTTCGTGGTGCTCAGCAGCCCCCGGGGCAAGAGCCTCCTCGATCTCCACGACCTGTGCAACGCGCCGAGTTTCACCATCATCGGCGCCCATAACGGGTCCCATCCCGCCCAAGCCACGCCCCAGACGCCGTGGACGAAGGCGCGGCATAATGAACTCTTCTTCGATCTCCTGGTGGATGGATCCCTCGACCTCTCGCCCTTAATCAGCGACCGGGCCTCCTACCGGGAGGCCCCGGCGCTCTACGCCCAGCTCTTGGCAGACCGCAGCGCGTCGATGGGCGTCGTGCTGGATTGGGAAGGGGACTAAGCGGCGGGATCGGGAACGTTCCAGCCTCGCCGTTGGGAACGGACGAGCCGGGCGACTAAAGAATCTTCCAGCGGAGCGCGCCGAGGCGTTGGAGGGAAGCTTCCCATGCTTTCTTCTGGCCCTCCTCCGGCTCGCGAGCCCCGAGGTCGGGCGCGTCCATCCCCAATTCCGCCCATTTGGACTCCCCGCTTCGGTGGTAGGGGAGGATCTCGATCCCCGTGATGCCCGGATGCTTTCGACTGAGCGCCGCGATGGCCGAGAAATGCTCCTCGAAATCGTTCACGCCGGGGACCATGGGGCAGCGCAGGAGCACCTTCCCCCCGCGCTCGAGGATCGCTTCGAGGTTCGTAAGTGGGACGGAAGCCGGGATGCCCGTGAGTTCACGGTGGCGTTCTTCGCCCGTGGCCTTCAAATCATAGAGGAAAAGATCCACGAAGCGCAGGAGTCGGTCGAGCAGGTTCGATGGGAAGCATCCGCAGGTGTCCAGGCAGGTGTGGATGCCTTCGCCGCGGGCGGCCTCGAGGAGGGCGAGGCAGAAATCGGCCTGCCGGGTAGGTTCGCCGCCGGAGAGGGTCATCCCGCCGCCGCTTACTTGGTGGAAGCGGCGATCCTTGCGCACGACCGCCATCACCTCCTCCACCGACCACTCCCGGCCCCAGGTCCGCGGGGGATCCCCGCTGACGGCGGACTGGGGTTCCAGCTCCCAGGATTCTGGGTTATGGCACCAGCGGCAACGCATCGGGCAGCCCTTCAGGAACACGGTGGTGCGGATGCCCGGGCCGTCCTGGAGCGCCGAACGCTGGAGATCGAAGACGATGCCCATGGCGCGCGTCACTCGTTGAGCGTGCGCTCGAGGATGTGGCGCTGCACGTCGTTGGGGAGTTCGACGAACCGGGCGCTGAAGCCCCCGACCCGCACCATGAGGTGGCCCCACTTCTCCGGCCCCCGCATGGCGGCCTCGAGGTCGCCCCGGTTGACCACCGTGAGCATGGCCTGGGCCCCGCCCGCGGCGAAATAACCCGACAGGAGCGCCTCGAGTTTGGGGCGATGGGCGGTGAACATCGACTTCGAGAACTTCATGTTCTGCACCGCCCCCGCGTGGTGGTCGGTGCGCAGTTTCACGAGGGAATTGAGGAAGGCCGTCACGCCCTGGCGGTCGCGCCCCGCCACGGGGTTATTCCCGTTGGCCAGGGGGTCCCCGGCCTTGCGCCCATCGGGCAGGGCCCCGACCATCTTCCCCAAGGCCACGTTCATGGAATTATTGATGACCACCACGAGGTAATAGGCGAGGCCAACGGCCGCGGCCTGGTCGCGGGTGAAGCCGCAGACATGGTCGTGGACGCGGGCGGCCATGGCATCGGCCACGTCGTCGTCATTCCCGTATTTCGGCAGGGCGAGGAGATGTTTCCTCAGCCCCTCGGCTTCCTCCCAATCGTTCCCCATCGCCGTAAGCAGGCTTTCCATCGTCTCCGTTTTATTTTCGAAGACGGCGGCGCGGATGGCGGTGAGCGCGTCGGCCACGTCGGTATTCCCGTAGGTCTCCAGGGTGCCCGCGAGGTAGCGCACGCCGCCGCGGAGGGCCGCCTTGCGCCGGGAAAGGCAATCGTCGGTGAGGAGCGTGGTGAAGAGGCAGGGGGCCTCGCGACCCAGGGTGTCGTACTCGATTTTTTCCTGGGCCGTCAGGGCCGCCACGCTGTATTCCACCTGCGCCGCATAGGCACGCCAGAGGTCTTCGAACGAGGCGAACGAAGCGGCCTCGCCGGTGCGCGGTCCCATGACCTTGCCGCTTATGGGGCAACGCCCGTCGTTCAGGGCGATCTCGAGGCATTTGGCCAGGTTGATGGCGCCGCTGGGCGTGGCGAACCCCTTCTTCCACAGCATGTACTCGCCGCAGCCGAAGGGCAGGTACTCGACGGCTTCGGCCTCGGAGATGCCCATGGCCTTGGCGGCGGCGGGGATATTCACCTCGTCGTTGTAGAGCATGGGGAAGGTGACCCCCTCGGCCAAGACATCCAGGGCCTTCGCCATGAGGGCCGGATTTTGCCCGTCATGGAAGCGAAGCGTGAGTTGGGGCACGATGACCCGGGCGCGCCGCGTGGCTTCCATCGCCAGGAGCGCGAACCGGTCGCCGGCCTCCTCGTTCTCGCGGCCCTTGCCGCCGACGATGATGCGGGCGTCCCAGCAGGGGACGGTGGCGTCCATGAGTTTCCACAGCGAGACGAGGAGATCGGTCGCCGCGGCTTCGTCGAGGAGGCCCGCGTCGAGGTCGCGGGCGAGGAAGGGCCCGAGCACCTCGTCGAGCCGGCCATAATTCCAACTACCCGCGGCCCAGGAAGCGAGCCAGAATAATTGGGCGGCCTCGCGGAAAGTTCGGGGAGGGCGGTTGGGGAGGGATTCCAGGGCCTCGGCGAGGGACCGCACCTCGCCCATGGCGGAGCCCGCATCCCGAATCTCCCCGGCGTACCGGCGCGCCACATCGGCCAGCAGGTCGAGGCACCCGCACAGGGCCTCCCCCAGCGCCGCCTCTCCGCCCTCCGCGCCCTCGAAGTTCCGGGAGACCTCCGCTTTCATGCCCGGGATGCCCAGGGCGAGCAGCCGCCCATAATCCAATTGGGTGCCCCCGAGGCGATAGAGCGGATAGGCCGGGTGGACGATCGCGAGGCTATCCACGGGCAGGGCTTGCGATACCCATGGCGGATACGCCGCCCGGGTTTTGGCGGTGGTGTTCTCGACGCGCCAGAAGGCGAGCATCGCCTCGACATGTTCGCGCAGGGCCGCATCGGCCGGGGAGGATTCGAGAACGTTCCGGATCGCGGCCTCGTGGCAATAATAGCCGAACCCCCCGGGTTGGGTCGAAAAGCCGCACAGGGGATGGCGAATGCGCCCGGCGAATAAATCGCCCGGCTTCATCGCCTGGAAAAACGCGGGCAGGAGAACCTCGAGGCACCGCCATTCCCGGATCGCCGGGTGGACATCCCGGTTTTCCCGATAAACCCGCGTGAACTCCAATTCGGTGGCGAGGGGGCGGAGGGCGGTTTTCTGGAGGGTCGGCATGGGGAACTCCCTTGGGCTTCTTATCCAAAGTCTAAGCCTCCAGGGGGAATCTTGCTTCCGGGGAATTGATCGCCGATTCCGGCCGGTTGACCCGCCCATCAAGGGGCGAAAACCGGGTAAAATCCATCGGCCCACCGCCCTGCCCATGCCCGAAATCCTACGCCTCAAGAACGTGCTGCGGCCGAAGGCCGCCTTCCACATCGGCCGGACCTACCTCCCGGCCGGCCGCGGTTTCCGCGCCCACCGCCACGATTTCAGCGAGTTCTTCCTGGTGGAATCGGGGCGGGGGGTGCACGAAGTCAATGGGAAGCGGGTGCCCCTCGAAGCCGGTTCACTGGTGTGGATGCGCCCGAGGGATCTCCACGCCGTCCTCGGCGAGGAACTGCGCATGGTGAACATCGCCTTCGACACGAAAGAGGTCCTCGCCTTCCTGCGCCGCTACCTCGACCCCCTGCCCGCCTTCTTCGTCGGCGGGGCCCTCCCCGGTCTCCTGCGCCTCGAGCCCGATGCCGTGCGTTGGTTCGGCCTTCGGCTGGGCCGCATCGGCGCCTCCCGCACGCGCCTCGACCGCGACCTGCTGCTCTTGGAACTCCTCGAGCGCCTGGCGTTCCGGGGATCTTCGGGGATGGGTTCCCCCGCCGTGCCGCCCTGGATCCTCGAACTCCTCGACCTCGCCCGCGACCCCGCGGTCTTCATCCATGGCACCCGTGGCCTGGTGGAGAAGAGCGGCCACAGCGCGGAGCACCTCGCCCGCGAGATGCGCCGCCACACCGGCAAGACGCCGACCCAGATCGTCAACGAAGCCCGCCTCGCCTGGGCGGCCCAGAGGCTCGAGGTCTCCGACGACGACCCCGGCGATTTGGCCCATGCCTGCGGCTTCTCCAGCGCCGCCCATTTCTATGAATTATTCGGTAGGCGCTTCGGCGCCTCGCCGGTGAGGTGGCGCAAGAACGCGCGCTCGGTCTTCGCCCCGGTGGTCGGCTAGGCCAGGAGCAGGGCCCGCATGTCGCGCACGGCCCGGTCGAGGCCGGTGAAGACCGCGCGGCTGATGATGGCGTGGCCGATATTGAACTCTTCGAAGAGGCCCATGGCGACGAGCGGTTGCACGTTGTGGTAATTGAGGCCGTGACCGGCGTTCACCACGAGGCCGAGTTTCCGCCCCGTTTCGGCGCTGCGGGCGAGGAGCGCCAGATCGGCTTCGACCTCGGCCGGCTTGCGCAGGTTGGCGTAATGCCCGGTATGGATCTCGATATGGGTGGCCCCCACCTTGGCCGACGCCTCGATCTCTTTGGGGTCGGGATTGATGAAGAGGGAGACGAACATCCCGGCCTTGCGGAGTTTTTCCACGGCGGCGCCTACCTCTTTCTCGCGCCCGGCGACGGCCAGGCCGCCCTCGGTCGTCACCTCTTGCCGGTTCTCGGGAACCACGCAGGCGCTATCGGGCTTCACGTCGCAGGCGATGGCGAGGATCTCGTCGCGCAGGGCGAGTTCGAGGTTGAGGCGCGTGTGGATGCGCTGGCGAAGCAGGCGCACGTCGGCGTCTTGGATGTGGCGCCGGTCTTCGCGCAGGTGCACCGTGATGCCGTCGGCCCCCGCCTGCTCGCAGACCAGGGCCGCCTGGAGGGGCTCGGGTTCGTAGGTGCGCCGGGCCTGGCGCAGGGTGGCGACGTGGTCGATATTCACTCCGAGCAGGACGGCCATTTGGAACTCCGTGGAGGACGCCCGCGTGCGGCCTCCCGCCGCGGCGTCGTGGCCGGAGGCGTCCCGCCTCCGGGATTCAGAATATACTATATGGATGAATGCCGGGGGGTCCCCATGAACGCCTTCAAACGCCTCTGCATCGCCGGTCTCCTGGCCGTCTCGGCCCCCGCCCAGGGCGCCATGGGGGAGGGAGCCGCCGACGAGGCGCTGGCCCATATCCCCACCGCCACCCAACTCCTGGAAGACGGCGACGACCAACTCAAGTTCACCGACGTCTCCAAGTTCAAATGGGACAAGATGAAGACCCAATGGTACCTCCCCGAGGGGGAGCTCCTGGGGCCGATCTGCCGCTACCAAGTCCCGACCAAGGGGAAGGACGCCTGGGATAAACTGGGCCGCGCCACCCTCGGCGAGGGCATCCAGTCCAACGAGTACTACGCCCTGGCCCTCTTCGTGCGCCTCCTGCCCGAGGAGGGCGACAAGGAACCCGGCTCGCTCAAGATCGTGGTGCGCGAGAGCGCCGCGCCGGGGCGCACCTTCTTCGACGAGCAACTCACCTTCGGCAGCGACTGGAAGCCCTTCTATTTCCTCGCCAAGGCCTCCGAGAATTGGCCCCTGGCCGAGTTCCTCATCGGGTTCTCGTCGCGGGTGCAGACCTTCGAGATCAAGGGCCTGGTATTGGCCCGTTTCATCGGCGAACCGCGGCTGGCCGACATCATGCCCGGGAAATTCCCCGTGGACCATTTCATCCGGAAGGTGCGCGGGAAGCACTGAGTCCCTGCGCGCCCTCCGAGGCGGGAAGGACCTTCCGCGTAGGCGGCCGCTGGATGGAAGCAATCGTTCGCGTTTCGCTCCTACTTTGGCTGGGGCACTCCCTCCTCACGGCCAACGCTTCCCCCCTCCAACTCGCCCGTGAAATGGTCGACCGGGTCGCCGTGGATTCCAACGCCTATACGCACCGGCCCCTGGTGTGGCAGTTGCCCGAGACGGGGCCCGCCTGCTTCCGCGGGGATTGCTCCGGTTTACTGGTCCTGACCTTCCGGGAGGCGTTCGGTTGGAACGGGGCGAGTTTCCGGTCGAATACCGGCGCCGAACGGCCGCTGGCCAAGCATCTCTTCGATGCCGTCGGGCCGGGACGTGCGTTTCTCCCCGTCATGAAGGTGGATGAACTGCGCGCCGGGGATTGGGTTTTCGTGCGCTACCAGGAGACGAATGCCGGGCGGGATACGGGGCACGTCATGCTGGTGGCCGCCGACTTCTCCGCCGATTGGGGCCGGTCGGCGACCCCGCCCATCCTCCCGGGCGCCCGGCAATATTCCCTGCCGATCATCGACTCTACGATCGGGCCCCACGGCGCGGGCGATTCCCGCGAGGGACGTTCGACCAACGGAGGTATCGGCCGGGGAAACCTCCGCCTCTACGCTTCGGGGGACGGGATCCCGCTCGGCTACGCCTGGTCGCTATCGGAACGTTCGATCTACCGGGATGCTTCACGCGCCCCCCTTCGACTGGCGAGGCTCTCCCCTTCGATTCTTGACCCGTAATCCCACCGAGAGCCGAACGCGTCGTTTTTTCCGACGCACTGGCGAAATATTTGGCAAGACAACCAAAATCCACAAGGCCATTCCCATCCCCATCGCCCTCATTCGCCCACGCATCGGTTTTCCCGGTCGCATTCGCCTCTGAAAACTTGGCACACTCTTTGCCTAGTATCAGGTGGACGAGCCAATCGGACGGCCCGCCCGCCGAACATGAGCAAGATTCATCCATCAACCGCCGCCCGAAACTTCGTCGCCGGCCTTTCCCTGCTCGCCACGCTCTCCGCCGCCCCGGCCTACCGGGTCACCCGAGTAGAGGGGCGGGTCTTCTGGGTCCAAGCCGACCAGAAGGAACGTCGACCGGCCCTGCCCGGAACTCCCCTCGCCGCGGGCGATCTGCTGGTGGCCCTCGAGGGCGGCTCCTGCCTCTTCTCCCGTGAATCCGGCCCGGGCGCCTGGTGGCTCGGCCCCCGCAGCGCGGCGCGGATGGCGGCGAGCGCGGGGGCGGTCGGACCGGCTTGCCTCGCGGGCTCCTTGCACCCGGTGGAAAAGAACCGAGAGGGCGAGGAAGGGGCCCGGGCCGAGAACCGGGCGGGAGCGGCCCCGTGAAGAACCGCCTCCTGATCGTCGACGATAGCGTCATCATGCGCCGGGTGCTGGAGAAGTACGCCCGCGCCTTGGGCCTGGAGATCGTCGGCACCGCGGCCAACGGCCGCGACGCCCTCGGGCTCTTCGATCGGCACAAGCCCGACCTGGTGTCCCTCGACATCACCATGCCGCTGCTCGACGGCCTCGGCTGCCTCAAGGAGATCATGGACCGTCGGCCCGAGACGAAGGTGGTGATCATCACCGCCCTCGCCGACCGGGAGACCGGCCTCGCGGCCATGCGCCTGGGCGCCAAGGGGTTCATCCAGAAGCCGTTCACCGAAGCCCAGGTTCGCGACGAGTTCGCCCAGGTGCTCGGCCTGGCGGGGGGCGCCCTTGTTGGAGACTGAGCTCAAGGCGTTCATCGATGTCGTCATCCGCTATTTCTCCCAGGTGACGGGCGAGACCGTGGCCATGGGCGTGCCCTACGTGAAGGCCCAAGACCCCGTGCTCCTCGATTTCACCGGGGTCATCGGCATCAGCGGGGCGCGCCGCGGCTGCCTCTGCGTGACCTCCCCGCGGGAGATGCTCCAGGCCCTCGCCGAGTCGCTCCTGGGGCCCGACGGGCGGGACGAGGCGGCGGTGGCCGACGTGGTGGGCGAGATGGCCAACACCATCGCCGGCAACGCCCGCGAGGCCTTCGGGAGCGCCTTCATGATCTCGGTGCCGGTGGTGCTCCACGGCGCGCCGAGCGACATCACGATCAAACTGAAGCCGCCGGTCTTCGTCGTCCCGATCCAGTGGCGCGCCTGGCGAAGCTTCCTGCTCATCGGGCTGGAATAGCCATGGAGAAGCGGCTCATCGACATCCTCTGGGTGCTCACCTCGGGGTGCCTCGTGTTCGTCATGCAGGCGGGCTTCGCCATGCTCGAGACCGGCATGACGCGCTCCAAGAACAGCATCAACGTCGCCATCAAGAATCTCACCGACTTCGGCGTCGCGGTGGTCGCCTATTGGGCCGTCGGCTTCGCCCTCATGTTCGGCCCCTCCGCCGCCGGCCTCGTCGGCGCGGGGTATTTCGCCTTCGACGCCCGCGGCGGCACCTGGCTCGCGGCCTTCTTCTTCTTCCAGGTCATGTTCTGCGGCACCGCGGCCACCATCGTCTCGGGGGCGGTGGCCGAGCGCATGCGCTTCTCGGCCTATCTCCTCAGCACGCTCCTTATCTCGGCCCTCCTCTACCCGGTCTTCGGCCACTGGGCCTGGGGCGGGGCTCTGGAGGGCAAGGCGGCCGGCTGGCTCAACACCCTGGGTTTCGTCGATTTCGCCGGCTCCACCGTCGTGCATTCTATGGGGGGCTGGATGTCGCTGGCCCTCCTCCTCATCCTCGGCCCCCGCACGGGGCGCTTCCCGGCCGGCGGCGCCCCCCGCGCCATCCCCGGAAGCAATATCCCCGGGGCGGTCCTGGGCGCCATGCTGCTCCTCTTCGGCTGGTTCGGCTTTAACGGCGGCAGCGTGCTGGCCTTCAACGCCGACGTAGCTCCCATCATCCTCAACACCACCCTGGCGGGCTGCAGCGGCATGGTGATGAGCCTCTTCGTCGGTTTCGCGCTGACGCGCCGCTGGAACACCGCTTTTGCCATCAACGGCTGCCTGGCGGGCCTGGTGGCCATCACCGCCGGCTGCCATGCGGTCAACGAGTGGCAGGCCCTCGTGATCGGGGCGATCGGTGGCATGGTGACCCTGGGCCTCGAGGCCCTCCTCGAGCGCCTTCGCATCGACGATGCCGTGGGCGCGATCCCCGTGCACCTCGGCGCCGGGGTCTGGGGCACCCTAGCCGTCGCCCTCTTCGGAAACCCGGAACTCCTCAAGACCGGCCTCGGCTTCTGGGGGCAACTCGGGGCGCAAGCCCTCGGGGTGGCGGTTTGCGGGGCATGGACCTTCAGCCTCACCTGGCTCATCATGAAGGGCATCGACCGCTTCTTCCCGCTTAGGGTCACGCCCCAGGAGGAGCAGGACGGGCTCAATATCAGCGAGCACGGCTCGTCGACGGAGATCTTCGACCTCTACCGGGTCATGGACGAGCAATCCCGCACCGGCGACCTCTCGCTTCGCGTGCCGGAGGAGCCCTTCACGGAAGTCGGCCAGATCGCCCGCCACTATAACCGGGTCATCGGGGGGCTCCAGACCCAGACCGTCGCCAAGAGCGAGTACCTCGACATCCTCGACCATGTCGCCGACGGGCTGCTCCTGGTGGACCGCGAGCTGCGCATCGGTCCCTATTACGCCAAGGCCACCGAGCAGATCCTCGAGCGCCCCGGCCTCGCGGGCCAGGGCCTCCTCGACCTCCTCGGCCCCCGCCTCCTGGAGAAGGACCGCCCGACGGTGCGCCTCTTTTTCGACATGCTCCTCGACGGGGGGAAGCCCCTGCGTTCGGTGCTCAAGCTGAGCCCCCTGCGCAAGATCGAATGCTTCTTCGAGGCCGGCGCCGCCCTGCGCAGCAAGCACCTGGATTTCCATTTCCGGCGCATCGAGCGGGGGGGGAAGGTGGAGCGCCTCATGGTGCTGGTGCGCGACGTGAGCGAGGAGGCGCGCCTGGGGGAGGCCGTGCGCCTGGAGCGCGACCGAGGCCGAAGCGAAATGGAACTCTTCTACCGCATGCTCCACGTCGATCCCGGGCTGCTGTCGGAGTTCCTCGCCGGCCTGCGGGACGGCCTGCGCGCCATCGGCTCCCTCCTGGAGGAGGAGGGCGCGGAGCGCTTACGCGAGCGCCTGCAAACGCTCCTGCGCCACGCCCACGCCTTGAAGGGCGATGCGCTCCTCCTCGACCTGGGCTTCATCGCCGACCAGGCCCACGCCTTCGAAACCCGCATCCAGGGGCTGCTGTCGAACCCGGGGGAGATCCAGCCGGGGGATTTCCTCTCCCTCGCCATCGGCCTGAGCGAACTTCAGAAGACCCAGGGGCAGATGGAGGCGCTGCTGGCGCGGCTTCGGGATTTCGAGAAGACCTTGGCAAGCCTCCCCGAGCGGCCCGAATCGCTCCTGGCGGCCGCCCTGCGGAATCTCGGGGAGCGAGCGGCCCGCGACGCGCAGAAAAAGGTGGACCTCGACGTCAGCGAACTCGGCGCGGTGGCCATCCCCGCCCCGGGGCGGAAACTCGTGCGCGAACTTCTCGTCCAACTCGTGCGCAACGCCATCGCCCACGGGATCGAAGCCCCCGCCGCCCGGCGGGAAGCGGGCAAGGGGGAAACGGGCCGTATCCAGGTGGGATTCGCCCATCGGGGGCCCGGCTGGCTCCTGTGGTGCCGCGACGACGGCGGCGGCATCCGGGTGGCGGAGCTGCGGGCGCGGGCCGTCGCCTCGGGGCGCCACTCCGCCGAGGCGGTCGCCGCGCTCTCCCCCGCCGAATTGCGCGACCTGGTGTTCGAGCCCGGGATCAGCACCGCCGAGGGCGTCGACCTCCACGCGGGGCGCGGCGTCGGCCTCGATCTCGTGAAACGCTGGGTCGAGGGGATCCGGGGGAAGGTGGCGCTCTTGACCGAGCCCGGCGCCTTCACCGAGTTCCGCATCGAACTCCCCGAAGACGCCTTCGCCGGCGAAGCCTGAGCCGGCGATGGAAACCCCCTCCGCCATCGAGCGCGTGCAGCGCGAAGGCTACCGGATCTTCTTCCATGCCCACGGCCACGGGATGTACCTCACGAGCCGCGAGGGCCGCTTCCTCGAGGTGAACGCGAGCCTCTGCCGCATCCTCGGCTATTCCCGGGAGGATTTCGCCGCCCTCCACGTGAACGAGACCTATGCCTTCCCCTTGGCGCGCCGCCGCTTCCAGGCGGCGGTGGAGCGCCACGGCCGGGTGGAGCGCTACCCCGTGCGCCTGCGCCGAAAGGACGGCTCCCACGTCCAGGCCTTCCTCGACGCCTTCGTGTGGACGCTCGAGGACGGGAAGCCCGGCGGCTATATGGGGCACGTCGTCGAACGCGTGGAGGCCCTCGACGAGGAGCATGCCGGCGCCCTCAAGTCCGGTGCGTCCCCGTTCAGCCACGCGGTGGGCGCCGCCAACGACGGCCTTTGGCAATGGATGCTCCCCGAGAAGCGCATCGCCTATAGCGCGCGATGGAAGGAGATCCTCGGCTACCGCGAAACGGAGGTGGAGGACCGGGTGGAGGAATGGTTCTCGCGCATCCACCGGGACGATTTCCCTTCCGTGCGCAAGGGGCTCTCCTCCTACCTCCTGGGCGAGGTCCCCGTGCTGCACCTGGTCTTCCGCATGCGCCACCGCGACGGGAAGGACCGCCACGTGCTCCTGCGGGGCCGCGGCCAATTCGACGCCAAGGGCCGCCCATGGCTCCTCGCCGGTTCCCTCACCAACCTCACCCATCAGTTCCAGGTCATCGAGGGCCTGCGGCGCAAGGAAAAGGACCTGAGCGCGGAGAGCGAGAAACTCGCCGCCGAGAACCGCCTCCTCTCCCAGTACTTCTCCGCGGATCAGGTCGATTCCCTGCGCCGAAAATCCGCGGGCGAGGAGGGCGATGGCGTGGAGACGCTCACCGTGCTCTCGGCCGAACTCGCGGGGGCGGTGGCGATCATGGAACGCCTGGGGCCCGGGCCCTTCGCGGCCTGCTACAACGAGATCCTCACCGATCTCGTGGACATCCTCTACGGCGCGGGCGGGAGCGTCCTCGAGATGCACGGCGACGGGATCCTCGCCGTCTTCGGTTCCCCCGAACTCGGGCGCCGCGGGGCCCAGGCGGCGGTGGCCTGCGCGCGCCAACTCCAGCGGGCCATGGCCACCTATAATGAAGTGCGGCCCGAGGCCCTGGAGGATCCCGTTCGCCTCGCCATCGGCGTGGCCACGGGAAAGGTGTTCCTCGGGAGCCTGGGCTCGGTGCGGCGCAAAGAGTACACCGCCCTGGGCGAGCCGGTCCTGCGCGCGCGCCGACTGCGGGTGGAGGCGCGGGACCTCCCCGACCCCGTCCTCATCGATACGCCCACCCGGGAAGCCCTGGATCTCAAGGAAGCGGTCTATCGGGTCGAGGAGTCGTCGCCTAGGCTCGAATCCACGGAATCGGCGCGCTGGGCGGTGTCGAGCGAGCTGGAAGTCGGCGGGTGAATCGGGGACGCCGGTAGGGTTCGAAGGGGCCCGGGGCGGCGACGCTGCGAATCCCACATGCATGCGGCCCAAATCACACGGGAATACTCATTATCAATTTCTACTATTTTCTAAGGTTTTTGGACGTCTTTCCCATGGATTCTTGACCTCCCCTGACCCAAAATAGAGATACCAGGAGTCGTCGTGGCTCCGGAATAAGACGACCGGCGGCAAGTCGATGACCGGTCGAGTTCAGGAGCCCCCCATGACCCACCGCGAAGAATCCTACGACATCGTCGTCTGCGGCGGCGGCCTCGCCGGGCTCTGCGCCGCCATCGCCGCCGCCCGACACGGTTCGAAGACCGTCATCATCCAAGACCGCCCGGTCTTCGGCGGGAACGCCTCCAGCGAGGTGCGGGTCACCGTGCACGGGGCCGCGGCGCACCACGCCTACGCCCGCGAGACAGGCATCCTCCACGAGATCCTCACCGAGGAGCGCGCCCGCAACCACGAGGTGATCAACGAGAACGGCTGGGTCAATAGCGTCCTCGACGTGGTCTGCTACGATTTCGCCGTCCGCGAGGCGAACCTCACGGTGCGCATGAACACCACGGTGGAGGACGTCGTCCTCGCCGGCGGCATCCGCGGGAGCGCCCGCGTGAACCCCAAGGCCCTGCCGAACCTCCAGGCCGGCTACGCCTCGCGGGAGGCCGTGAACGAGGCCCGCACCCTCGAAGCCGTCGTCTGCCGCGTCGCCAACGCCGAGACCGTCCTCACGATCCGGGGGAAGACGTTCATCGACTGCACGGGCGACGGCGTGGTGGCCGACCTGGGGGGCTGCGCCTGGCGCATGGGCAGCGAGGGACGCAGCGAGTTCGGCGAGCCCCATGCCCCCGAAGCGGCCTCCACCGACACCATGGGCAATTCCATCCACATCCGGGCCAAGGACATGGGGCGCCCCTGCCCCTTCACCCCGCCCGATTGGGCCGTGAAACACACCGATCCCGATTATTTCTATAAGCAGGGGCGCCACCCCAGCGACGCCCGGGGCGGCTTCTGGTGGATCGAGATCGGCATGCCGCACCATACCATCACCGACGCCGAACTCATCCGCCATGAACTCACCCGCCACGCCCTGGGCATCTGGGATTGGATGAAGAACCGCGACCCCGTGATGAAGGAGCGCTGCAAGCATTACGCCCTCGATTGGATCGGGCAGGTGCCCGGCAAGCGCGAGAGCCGGCGCATCCTCGGGCGGCGCTTCCTCACCGAAGGCGATCTCGTGGCCAAGCACGCCTACCCCGACGAAGTCGCCTTCGGCGGCTGGTTCATCGACCTGCACACCCCCGGCGGGCTCCTCGCCCCCACCAGCGAACCCGCCGCGGCCGAGAATTACCAGAGCACCAGCGATTACGCGGTGAAGAGCTACGTCGGCCCCTACGGCCTGCCCCTCTCCATCTGCATCGCCCGCGACCTCGACAACCTCATGATGGCGGGCCGCAACGTCTCCACGACCCACGCGGCCCTCGGCACGGTTCGGGTCATGGGCACCACGGCCCTCCTGGGGCAGGCCTGCGGCACCGCCGCCGCCATCGCCCTCGCGCGCAAACTCGCGCTGCCCGAGGCCGGCGAACGCGCCATCGGCGAGATCCAGCAGGCGCTCCTGCGCGACGGCTGCTTCCTCCCCAATATCTCCCACGCCGACCGGGCCGACCTCGCGCCGGCGGCGAAGGCCAGCGCCTCCAGCAGCGCCGAGAGCCATGGCGCGGCGGCCACGGGCAAATGGGCCGACGGCGGCATGGAACGGGTCGGCGGCGAGGGCGGCCGCGTCGACGGCCTGCGCCTCCAGCACGCCCACGGGCAACTCGTGGCGGTGAAGGGCGGCAAGCTCGCGCTCCAGCGCCGCGTGCAGCGTGTTGGTGCCGGAGATGTTGCGCGTGCCGCCGGCCCCGGAGCCCTGGGCGTCGATGGCTTCGCGCATCGCCTCGATCACCACGGGATGCTGGCCCATGGCGAGATAGTCGTTGCTGCACCATACCGTGACGTCGCGCGGCGCCAGGCCCTGGCGGTGCAGTCTGGCACGCGGAAAGGCGCCGACGATCCGCTCCAGCTCGGCGAACACCCGGTAGCGGCCCTCGGCGCGCAGCCGGTCCAGGTGCTGCGAGAAAAATCCCTGGTAGTCCATTCGCTTGCTCCCGGGGCGCGATCTTAGTCGGAACACACGCCGCCAATAGGGGTATTTTGGTCGCGGCGTGCCTTGATCCCGCGCAAACGTCCTCATCCTGGCCTGTCACACGGAATCGTGATGTCGGCATGTCGCCTTCGCCACCGGTCGAG
>JAFLEE010000130.1 GCA_017302015.1 Spirochaetota bacterium
TGGGCGGGGCCGAGGGGAAGGGCGAGTACGGGTGGGCGGGGGAGTTCGGGGGGGACGGGACGGCAAGTTTGGGGGCAGAAAAGTAGGCAAGGAAATGAAGCCAAGAGCAATGCGCGGCCGAATGAGCGGGATTATATTCGTGCTGATTCTTATCTACGGGATCTTGCATGGGGCCCTTGCGGCCGAGGAAGACCCCGGCCTGGCCGCGGAATTATTGCGAACGAAAAGCCTTGCAAATATCTTAAGCACCCTCTCGAACACTGAGTCCTTCGATGTCGACTTCACCCGGGAGGCGTTCCGGGCAAAAAAAATGGGGGCCCCAGACGGGAAATTTCAAATCCATTCCGTTTACCTCGGGGATCAGGCCATCGGTCTCCAGTTGCACCATTTCATTCAGATCAGGGGCTTTTGGGGGTACCATTGGACCCATTTCCGCCGTGGTGAATGGCTGACTCTTTCAACGAATCGTGGCCTTGATCGGATCGGCGAGCCGATGAAAATAGGCCAATACTACGATCCCATTCGGAAAGAACCCTACTATCTCGTAGCCTTCTCCTCAACGTTGAACTTGGACATTTCCAGGAAAATCCTCGCGATCAAGGGTATTTCTTGGAATCGCATCGAGGGGTTTTCCGCTGAGCAGGTCCAATTCTTTTACGGCAACCTTGTCGGGACAGAGGTCTGGATTGCGCAAGGCAATCGTCCCGAGAGGGATCTTGATACAATCCATTTTTTGCCAGACCGTATCTCGATCCCGCGCATGCACTATCTCCAGCATGAAAGGCGGGGGTGCCTCAAACGAGAATCTGGGACGACCGCCTATCGATTCATCGGGAATGGCCATTTTCTGGCGGAATGATTTTGGGGAACCGATGTCCAGTCTCCTTGGAGTTGGGATGATTCAATCCTTCCTGAAGCGCTTGAGGCGACTGAACCTTCGTTCGGCGGTTTCGGAGAATACGGAAATCTGGCGGGGGAAGGCCCGGGTTGAATGGGGGGCTCCTCGATTCGGAGACGCGTGGAAAATCAGGAAGAGTCGAACCGCTCGCTGACGGCCTATTCCCCCTATTTCGCATCCCGTGTACGCGCGCTGCTCGCCCTCGCGCGGGATCTCGGCGCGGATCTGGATGCTTCCTTTGGCGCGGGGGATCGGGAGCGGGAGGTCGCAAGGGAACGGGTTTCGAAGTTCCTGTGGTTGTGGATCTTCGGAGCCTACGAGGTGACGCGGACCATGCGCCAATCGCAAGGGTGTTTCGCCAAGCGCGTGATGGGCGAATTATCGGACCTGAAGGCGCTCCTCGAGCCGATCCGTGTGGCGGATGCGAAGATGGAGGCGCTCCGCCATGATCGAAAGGAAAGGCCCTTGCCTCTGGCCGCGGACCGGGCCACGGAAAATTGGGATGAGGCGGCCCGGGATATCCTCATGGGTGACCCCGCGCATCCCGTCTCCGGAAGGAAGGCATTGATTCGGTTCCAGCGCGTCATGGGCGGGATCGGGGCAGGCGAGATCCTCATGAGCCATGAAGCCTTCGCGCGGGCGAAATAGGCCATGACGCCGGACGGGCGGAGAAAACCCGCTACCGGTGCGGGCGACGTACCGCGGACCTCGCCGAAGCCCTTCGATGCGGTCTCAGACCGGGGCGTCAGACCCGCACGCCGCCCGATTTCAGCACTTCGCGGAAATCGTTTAGCATGTTGATGAAGGCCACGTAGGCGTCGTATGGGCTCGCGAACGGGCTCGGCTGGCGGTAGGGCGTGCCGCCGGTGAGGCGGCGGGTGCACATCCAGTCGAAATAATCCGCGTCTTGGAGGCCGCGCCAGGTCTCGATGAGGTCCTCGTCTTTGGTACGGAAGACGGGCTTCTCCAGATCGTAGAGGTACTGGAGGGCGGAATCTTGGAGGGGGTTGCCCATCCAAGGGGTGAGGTCGCGCTCGGGACCGGCCCAGGAGGTGGCGATGGGAA
Organism: Spirochaetota bacterium; assembly: GCA_017302015.1. Classification (GTDB taxonomy): domain Bacteria; phylum Spirochaetota; class UBA12135; order COTS27; family JAFLEE01; genus JAFLEE01. The sequence continues at coordinate 1,964 of JAFLEE010000130.1, forward strand.
CTTGGGCGGGCCCCGAAGAGGCCTCGGCGGCGGCCTCGGAGGGCGTACCGAAGGCGAGGCCCCGGCCGAGCACCGACTCGGGGAAATGCCACAGGAAATCGAAGATCCCGGAGTCTTTATTGTTCCACTCGCCCAGGGCGCGGATATCGGCGAAGACATTGACGGCGGGCCCTTCGGTGGAGGCCGTCTGGAGCCACGCGGCGTACTTCTGGGCGGAGAGCGGGTGCTCCTGCCAGCTGCGGTCGGAGAACCGGTTGGCGAGGTCTTCGGAGAGCCAGGCGTGGCGCAGGAGCAGCCGCGCCTGCCCGCCGGCGACCTGCCAGACCTGCTGGGGGGAACGGGCGTTGCCCGCGCCGGCGAACCCCTCGGCGAGGACGGTCTTGAAGCCGGCCTCCTCGGCGAGGCGGCCCACGGCGTCGCTATAGATGAGTTCGGTGTTGCGGAAGACCGTAGGGGAGGCGTCGAAGCTTTCCTTCACCTGTTTGCGGTAGAGGGCGACCTGGGCGGCGAACTCCTTGGGCGAATGGAGCGCCGCGAGGGAGTGGTGGGAGGTCTCGCCAATGAGTTCCACGTGCCCGGTGGCCAGGAGGCGGCGGAAGGCTTCGAGGGTCTGCGGGGCGTGCTGGCGCATCAGCCGCAGGGACGGGCCGGAGATGGCCAGGCCGAAGCGGAACTTGCCCTCGTGGCGGCGCACGAGGTCGGAGAGGACCTGCACGGCGGGCTGCCAGCAACGGGCGATGATGCCCTCGAGCCAGGCGCGGGAGGCCCCCTCGTCGCGGTAGCGGTGGTCCTTCCCGATCTCGAAGAACGAGTAGTCGGTGCGCAGGCGGACCGGGGTGTGGACGGTCAGGGTGAAGCAGATGGCACTCATGTTGGTCTTCTCGCCCTCCCCGCGGTCACTTCGCCCCGACGAGGGTGCGGTAGAGGCCGACGAGCCGATCGGCGACGAATTGCCAGTCGATGAGTTTCAGGGCCTCGGTCCCCTTTTCCACCACGCTCTTGGCCTTGCGGGGCTTGGTCAGGAGTTCGACGATGCGGTCGGAGAGCTCGTCGACGTCCCAGAAATCGACCTTGATGGCGTGGGGGAGGATCTCGGAGACCCCGGATTGCCGCGAGATGATGACGGGCACGCCGTATTTCATGGCCTCGAGCGGGGTGATGCCGAAGGGCTCGCTCACCGAGGGCATGACGAAGACGTCGCTCATGGCGAAGAGCTCGTCGCGCTCGTGGGCGCCGAGGAAGCCCGTGAAGTGGAAATTATTCTGCAGGCGCAGGCGCGCGGCCTCCTCGATCATGCGGGGGAGCAGGTCGCCGGCGCCGGCCATGATGAAGCGCACGTTCTTGGTGGTCTTGAGCACGCGGGCGGCGGCCTCGAGGAAGTACTCGGGGCCCTTCTGGCTGGTGACGCGCCCGAGGAACAGGACGAACTTCTCGTTGAGGGCCTTGCGCACGGAGGCCTTGTCGAGCACGGGTTCCTTGTCGACGGCGTTGTAGACCACCACGATCTTCTCGGGGGCCTGGTGGTAGCGCTGGATGATCTGGTCGCGCACCCTCTGGCTCACCGCGATGATGCGGTCGGCGGCGTCCATGCCCGACTTCTCGACGTGGTAGATGGCCCAATTGATGGCGTCGCCGCTGCGGTCGTACTCGGTGGAGTGGACGTGCACGACCAGGGGCTTCCCCGTGGCGCGCTTCACGGCGACGGCGGCCTCGAAGGTCATCCAATCGTGGGCGTGGATGACGTCGAAGTCCTCGTCGGCGGCGATGCCCAGGGCCGCCAGCGCGTAGCGCTGGACTTCGGCCACCAGGTTCCCGGCGTAATGCCCGGGGACGCGCAGCACGCTCCAGGATTGCTGGCCGACGGCGTAGGTCTTCTCGTTCTGGTAGGGCTGGAGGGGGGATTCGATGGGGTGGAAGCTCACCGTGCCCTGGGGGCGCCCCTGGCGCTCCATCTGCTCCTCGTAATAGCGCCCGGCGTCGATGAAGCGGACGGTCTCGCTCATGTAGTTCTGGCGGCTATGGGGGAGGACGAAGATGACGTCGTGGCCCTTCTCGGCGAGGCCCCAGGTCAGGCCCTTGCTCGCGGTGCCCAGGCCCCCGGCGATCTGGGGGGCGAACTCCCAACCGAACATGAGTATCTTCATGATAGAGCCTCCTGGATGAATGTACGCGCCCGAATGATCTCCCCCACGCTCCAAGCCTGGGTGATGCACCCCGCCGGGCGGTGGGGTGCGTTGCCGTCGTAGATTTCGGCGATGCCGCCCACCCCGTACTCGGTGCGCGCGGGGGAAAAGAGCGGGGCGAAGGTTTCGGAAAGCCCGCGGGCGGCGGCCTTCCGGTCGGGGGCCGTTTTCAGGGCGGCGGCCACGTAGGCCCCGACGAGCCAGGGCCACACCGTTCCCTGGTGGTAGGCGCGGTCGCGCGCTTCGCCATCGCCCTCGTAGCGGCCGAGGTAGCGGGGGTCGCCGGGGGCGAGGGTGCGCAGGCCCACGGGCGTGACGAGATTGCGGGCGACGGCCTCGACGACCAGGGCCTGCTGCTCGCGGGAAAGGGGGGAATGGGGGAGGGAGACGGCGAAGATCTGGTTGGGGCGCAGGGAAGCGTCGGCCCCGTGCTCGTTGACGGTGTCGGCGAGCCAGGGCCAGGGGCCCGCGCTGAAGGTCTTCCAGAAGGCCTGCTTGGCGCGCAGGGCGCATTCGCCGAGGGCGGGCGGCGCCGGCTTGCGCGCGGTATTGCAGAACTCGAGGAAAAATTGGAGCGCGTTGTACCAAAGGGCGTTGAGTTCCACGGCCATGCCGTGGCGCGGGGTGACGGGCCGGCCGTGGACGCAGGCGTCCATCCAGGTGAGTTGGGTGCCCGGATTCCCGACCCAGAGGAGCCCGTTCTCGCGGCATTGCACCTGGGGGGCCCGGCCGGTGCGGAAGGCGTCGAGGATATCGGCCATGGCGGCGAAGAGATATTTGAGGACCCCCTCGTGGTCTCCGGTGCGGGCCAGGTACTCCTGGACGGCGGCGAAGAACCAGAGGGAGGCGTCGACGGAATTATAGGCGTGGCGGCCGTCGGCGTTGAGATAATTGGGGATGAGGCCGTCGCGCCGCGCCCCGGCGAAGGTCGCGAGGATGTCGAGGGCGAGGGCGTCGCGTCCGCTATAGAGCGTCAAACCCGGGAGCGCGATCATGGCGTCGCGGCCCCATTCGGCGAACCACGGGTAGCCGGCGCAGATGGACGGGGGCTTGCCGCAGGTGACGAGGAAATGGCGGCCGTGGTATTTGAGGGGCGCCAGGTCGCGGCCGGCGGGGTCGCCGTGGAGGCGGTTCCATTCGTCTTGGCGGGCCCCGAACTCTGCGGCCCACAGGTCGGGGAGCTTTTCGACGTTGGATTCGATCGACGCGGAGAGGAAGAGGGGCTCGTCGGCGCGCAACGGGATCTCGAGGACGCCCGGGGTGAAGAGGTCTTCGTGGCTTTCGAAACCGCGCATGGCCTCGACCGGGTATTCGAACCCGCGGTACCAATCGGGGGCGGCCTTGAACTCGCCCGGGGCGCTCCAGGCGAGGCGAAGGGGCGGCATGGAGGCATAGGGCTCGAAGCGGACGCCGGAGGGCTCGGCGTGGGCCGCGCCGGAGAGGAAGCCGTTCTCGCGGGCGAGGTGGTGCATGTCGCGGTAGGCGAGGAAGGGCCTCAGCCGCAGCAGGGCCCCGGGGCCCCGGTGGTCGTAGCGCAGCAGCAAGGTGTTGGATTTTTCGACGAGGAGCAATTGGCGTTCCGTCTGCCAAGGGCCTTCGGACCAGAGCCAACGCGGGACGGGGCCCTGGACGAAACGGGCGAGGCGCTTCCAGGAATCTGGACACATCGTGTTTGGAAAGAAAGAACTGGACAAGGCGAAGACCTCGCCGTCGATGACCAGTTCCGCTTCGAACTTCGAGAGGAAGACATGCTTGCCGCCCCCGGGAATGGGCGCGACGAGAAGGCCGTGGTACTTCCGGCTATGGGCATCGCAGAGCGTGGAGGAGGCGTGGGCCCCCAGGCGATTGGTCTCGAGCCACTCCCGGGAGGTAAACACATCGGGGGACTCGCCGATCCCGCGGTCGACCGGGATTTCGCCGGGCAAAACCGCGCCACTCGGCGCGAAAAATGATGGTTTCGAAAGTTGTATTTTCAAAAGCGTCTTATAGGTAGGATTCTGAATTATAGCGTCAGATTGTAAAATTCAAGCGAATTTTTCATGACTGTCGCATTTAGAATAACTCTTACATAGATCTATCCCCGGAAAGCACCTAAAATGACAACTTTCTTACTCAAATCCCTGGAGTGCATCGGTGTATCAAGTGTAAAGATCCTCAATCGGGCATTGGGTTTTATATGAATTTTAATTCCCACCATACTTTCACCTAGGGAATTCACCGATTTGAATTCAAGGCGCGGGGACAGGAATCGGGGGAGGATCGCCCTTGGCGAAAGATGGAATACTGGATCGCGATTAGCCTGATTCACCGAGGGTCGGAAAATGTCGGAACACCCATTGGATTCAGGCGCGCATAGGTGGCGGGCATGACGACGCGAAAGCGTTCCGTCGCGGTCTATTACCACGACCATTTCCTCGACCATGGGACTGGCGAGGGCCACCCGGAAAATGCGAAGCGCCTCGAAGCGGTCATGACCGCCATCCGCGCCAGGGGCTTGGCCGCCCGCCTGGCGTGGCCCGAGTTCTCGGCGGCGAGCGACGGGCAGATCGCCGGGGTCCACACGCCGAGCTATCTGCGCGAAGCCGAAGAGGCCGTGCGCGGAGGACAGAGCGTCCTCCCCAGCGGTGATACGGCCATCTCCCGGGACAGTTGGGAGGTCGCGCGCCTCGCCGCAGGCTCGGTCTGCGCCGCGGTGGAGGCGGTGGGCGCTGGCGCACATGGCGCGGCGTTCTGCCTGGTGAGGCCGCCGGGGCACCATGCCACGCCCGGCCGCGGCATGGGGTTCTGCATCCTCAATAACGTGGCCATCGCAGCGAAGCACGCCCAAAGCCGGGGCTTCCGTCGCGTTCTCATCGCCGATTTCGACGTGCACCACGGGAACGGAACCCAGGAGATTTTCGAGGAGGACGACTCCGTCTACTCTTTCAGCATGCATGAAAAGGGGATCTACCCGGGCACGGGGCGGGCGTCAGAAATCGGCCGGGGCCGCGGAGCGGGTTTCACGATGAACGTGGAAATAGAAAAGGGTTCGGGGGATGGCGCGGCCCTCGCGGCGATCGATGAACATCTCGCCCCCGCCATGGAGCGCTTCAAGCCCCAATTCATCCTGGTCTCCGCCGGCTTCGATGGGCATCGCGACGATCCCCTGGGACACCTCGCCTATACTTCGGGCGGGTACACGGCCCTCGCCCATCGACTCGCCGATTTGGCCGATCGCAACGCCGGGGGCCGCATCGTGTTCAGCCTCGAGGGCGGCTACGATCCCCGGGCGCTTTCGGATTCGGTCTGCGGGATCCTGGAGATGCTCCTTTCGAGGTAGGGGATCTCACGCATCCCCCGCGCCTCTTTTTCGCCCCTTTGTCCACTTTTTCCATTGCGCCGCGGCGGGGCCGGGCCTATGCTCAAAGGGCGCGTTCGGGGCCGAGAAGGCTCCGGCGACGCCCCCCGCGCTTCTCGAGAGGAGACCCATGCACGCCCCAACCAAGCCCGCCGACTCGCGCCACATCGACGCGGGGAACATCATCCCCAGCGAGGGGTATTGCGATCAGCCCTATATCGTGAAGACCGACGACGGGGCGTGGCTCGTCACCATGACCACGGGCACGGGCGAAGAGGGCGATCCGGGGCAGCATATCGTGACCTACCGGTCCCTGGATAAGGGGAAGACCTGGATCGACAAAGCCGCCGTGGAACCGGTGGACGGGCCCGAGGCCTCGTATTCGGCGCTCTACAAATGCGCCTACGGCCGGGTGTACTGCTTCTACAACTACAATAGCGACCGCGTTCCCGAGGTGAAGCGGGAGGACGGGGGCGTCTATAAGCGCGTGGATTCCCTCGGCGACTATGTCTTTAAGTATTCCGACGACCACGGCAAGACCTGGTCGGTGAAGCGCCATCTGGTTCCCGTGCGCTCGTTCGCCTGCGACCGCGAGAACGTCTACGGCGGGAAGATCCGCTTCTTCTGGAACGTGGGCCGGCCGATCACGCTTCGGGACGGCTCGGCGCTCCTCGTCCTCCACAAAGTCGGCGCCATGGGGAAGGGATTTTTCGCCCAATCCGAGGGGGCCTTCCTCAAAAGCGCGAACCTCCCGACCGAGCGGGACCCGGAAAAGATCCGATTCGACACGCTGCCCGAGGGGGAGATCGGCCTGCGCGCGCCCATCGGGGGCGACCGCATCGCCGAAGAACAGACGGTGGTGGAGCTCTCAGACGGCTCGCTGTATTGCGTCTACCGCACCATCGACGGCTACCCGGCCTGCAGCTATAGCCGTGATGGGGGAAAAAAATGGAGCCCACCGGCCTACGCCGCCTACACTCCCGGCGGAAAAAAAATGAAGCACCCGCGCGCCGCCAATTTCGTCTGGAAATGCGGCAACGGAAAATACCTCTACTGGTACCATAACCACGGCGGGGCGAAGTTCATCCGCGGCACCGCCGAATGGCAGCCCTATTCCGACCGCAATCCCGCCTGGATTGCGGGCGGGGTGGAGAAGGACGGCTTCATCCATTGGTCGCAGCCCGAGATCCTGCTCTACGATCCCGATTCGTTCGTGCGCATGAGTTATCCGGATCTGGTGGAGGAAGACGGACGCTTCTGGGTGACGGAAACCCAGAAGACCGTGGCGCGCATCCACGATATCGACGGGAGCCTGGTGCGGGGACTCTGGGACCAATTCGATAAGGCGGTGCGCAGCGAAGAGGGCCTTCTGCTTTCCAAGGACCGGGTGGAAGGGCTGGAGTCCGCGGCGCTGCCGTCGATTCCCCTTTTTAAAAAACATCCGAGCCAATGGTCCCCCATCCCCGAAGGTACGGGGCTCACCATCGAATGCACGGCGCGACTGGCCGGGGCGGAGACCCTCCTCCTCGATAACCGGGCGGAGACTGGGAAGGGGTTCACCCTCGTCGCCACGGGCGCGGGATCGCTGCGCCTCACGCTCTGCGATGGCCGGGGCGAATCGGCTTGGGAGACGGACCCGGGGGCGCTCCAGGCCGGGAAGGAACACCATGTCGTGGCAATCGCCGATAGCCGGGCGAAGATCCTCATGTTCGTGGTGGACGGGGTGCTGTGCGACGGCGGCGAGGAGCGGCAATTCGGCTGGGGCCGCCTGCTGCCCGAACTCCTGGATGTCAATGGTGGAAACCTGCGGATGCAAGGGCCGAAGGGCGGGAGCGTGCGCGGACTGAAGATCTTCGGCCGGGCGCTGCGCGTGTCGGAAGCTGTGGGGCATTTTAAGGCGCGCTAGCGCGTCAAAGAAGAACTTCTTGGCGACGGGGGCGGCCTATCCCTGGCGAAGGATCCGCCCGATGGGATAATCACCCAACGGCCATGGAAATCGAAGAGGAACTCCCCGCCTGGTCCGCCGGCTTTCGTGTCCCCCCGAACCTCAGGGCCAAAGGCGGCGGCGAAGTGCACCGGTGGGACGCCGACGGCAATGTCCGCTTCACGCCGGAGATGGCGGAGGTCGGGCTCTTCCCGTTCTGGTACCGCCACGATTCCCAAACCCGCATCCCGCCCCACCAGCACCATTTTTTCGAACTCGTGCTCGTCCTCGACGGCGAGGGCTTCAATGCGGTGGCCGGGCATCGCCACCCGATCCGCGCGGGCGACGCCCTCTTCATCGACCATGTGAGGCCCCACGCCCTCGAGGTGGCCTCGGGGCATATGGACGTCTTCAATCTTTGCTTCCTGCCGTCCACCCTCGGGCTCGACAACGAACTCCTCTCCAATTTCAACCTGATCGATTTCTACGATTTTCTGCGCCCCTTCAAGAAGTCGGCGGGGGAGGACGATCCGGGGAAACTCTCGCCCGAGGCGCCCACCTTCTCGCGGTGGCGGTTCTACGCCCTGCACATGGCCGAACTCTTCGCGGAGGACCCCCGGGGCAACCTGGACCTGATGCGCCACCAGGCGCGCCTCCTGCTCTTCCTACTACTTAAGGAATACCGCAAACGGCACGGGAGCGAAGCTGCGGCGGGGGGAGCCATGCTCGAAGTGGCACGCTACCTGCAGGAGCACGCTAGCGAGAAGATCACCCTGGAGGAATTGGCGGACCGCATCGGGATGAGCCGCAGTTATTTCTCCACCGTGTTCAACCGGACCTTCGGCAAGACGCTGCGCGAGGCCCTCATCGAACTGCGCGTGCGGCGGGCGAAGGAGATCCTCAGGCAGACGGACCTTCCCATGGCGCGGGTGGCGGCGG
>JAFLEE010000131.1 GCA_017302015.1 Spirochaetota bacterium
CCCCGCGACGCACGAAGCCAGCGGGAGGCCCTCCGAGCCCCCCCCGCGGCCGGCGGCCCCGCCGGTTCGGGAAGCCCACCCGGTGCGCGCGCCCGAGGAGGCGCCGAAGGCCCCGCCTCCCGGCGAATCGCCGAAAGCGAAGAGCGAGCCGAAGGCCGATGAGGCCTACAAGGAAGACGACCCGTTCGGCGACGACCAGAACGCCTTCTCCGACAACGACGAGTTTTTCCGCAGCCTGACCTCGAAAGACGATGCGTGAAAACGTCAGGGAAATCCTGACCGTCCGCATCGATGGCAACGAGTACCGCGTTCGCCTGGGGGAGCAAGATCCCGCCTACATCGCCCGCCTCGCCGCCCACGTCGATCTGCGCATCGCCGAGATCCGAAAGGCCACGGGCCTGAACGACCCCTACCGGCTCTTGGTGCTCGTCTGCCTCAATCTCGCCGATGAAGTCTTCCGCGCCCAGGCCGGCGGCGTTCCCGCGGCCGATCTCGCCGAGCCCGCGACCGCGGCGGCGGAGGACCCGGGGGCGGGCACTTCCCTCGACGCGCGCCCGGGGGAGGAGCCCTCCGCCGCCGACGTGCTGGAGTGGATCAGCGTGGTGATCGCGACGAAGGGGGACGTGGTGCCACCCTGGCCTCGAAAATAACGGGCCAATCCTTGCCCGTGACGAACCACAAGTCTTTTTCCGGTTGGTAGGCGAGTCCGTTGAGCACGGCCTCCCCGTGGGGGCGCGCCACCGCGCGCTCGAGGGGGGAGGCGTCGATGAGGGCGTTGACCTCGCCCGTGGCGGCGTCGATGCGCACCACGAAGTTCTCGTGCCAGACATTGGCCCAAATGCCCCCGGGGCCGGCCTCGAGCTCGTTGAGGTCGCGCAGCGGTTCCCCCTCCAGGGTGACCTTCAGGCGGCGCGTTTCGGCGAAGCTGCGCGCATCGCGGAAGGAGAGCCAGGCGCTCCCGTCGCTCATCACGAAGCCGTCGCCCCACGGGGCGAGCCCCCAGCCCTCGCCCTCGAGCATCCAGGAGCCCTTCGGGGCGAGCGTTTCGGCGTCGTAGCGGAAGACCCGGCAGTCTTTCCAGGTGAGTTGCAGGAGATCCGGCCCCCGCAGCGCCAGGCCCTCGGCGAACACGCCGGATTTCGGCGGCTCGGTCGCCAAAAGCACTTTCCCGGTTCCCGCGTCGAGGATGCGCAGCGAGGAGCGCGGATGGATGCCGGAGGCTCCCGCGCTCTCGTAGAGTTTTCCCCGGTGGTAGACGAGGCCCTGGGTGAACACCGGGCCGGGATGGGGGAGGGTGCGCTCCGCGAGGAAGACGAATTCTTGGACCCGAGCGGCGCCGAGGAGGGCCAGGAGGACGAAGAGCGGGGCGAGGAGGTTCCCGGGGCTCGGACGCACGAAGGGCCTCAGCTGCCCGGCTCGCGCAGGCGCTTCAGGTCGACGACATAGGGCCGTTTCTTGTCCACGAGGAAGACGAGGGTGTTGCCGTCCTTGGAGAGGAAGGGATGGCCCTTGTTCTCGAAGGCGTCGCGGATGTGCCAGGTCTTCTTGGCGCGGAAATCGATGACCTTCACGGCGGAGACGTCCCAGCGGCCGCGGCACTGGTAGGCGATCACGGAGCCGTCCTCGGACATGGCGCAATCGGAGTTCTCGCTATTGAGTTCGCTGGGGTCGCCATAGAGCGCGGAATCCCGGCGCGAAAGGTTCCAGATGACGCTCTTCTTGAAGTTGACGAGGAAGATATCGCCCTGGTTCTCGCGGCCGGCCTCGAAGACGATCTGCTCCCCGTCGGCGGACAGGTCGACCGAGCCCTCCATGCGCATCTCGTTCCAGATCGGGTAGCAGATTTTGGCCTGCAGATCGGCGTAGATGAGTTGGTGGGAAGAGGCGGCCTGCTGGATATAGACGAGCTTCAGCCCGGTGGCGCTGATGCGCGGGCGATAGCCGTTGGCGCCGGTGCCCTCGACGACGAACTCGTTGCTGATGCGCCCACTGGGGTCGATGTCGCCCACATAGATGCGGGTGCGGCGGCGGTCATGGTCGGATTGGAAGGCGATGCGGCTGCCCGAGGGGGTGATGCTCGGCCAGTCGGCCCGGCCGACGCGGTCGACCATGAGCTGGTAATTCGGGTTCGGGTCGAGGGCGTAATTGGAGAAGGCCACCGTGTAGATCTTCTTTTCCTGGCCCAGGCGCTCGGAAGCGAACACCAGGCGGTCGGCCTTCTCGGTGAGCACGGCCCAATCGACGGGAAAGACGAGGCCGGGGAAGCGCTGGAGGATGCCGGCGTCGCGGTCGAAGAACACGAGGCTGCCGACCTTGGTGATGACGTCGGGGGAGATGAGGATGGCCTTGCCCATGTCTCGGTTGAAGGCGGCGGTCGTCACCGGCATGGTGGCCAGGTAGAGGGGAAGCAGGAGGCTGTAATAATTGCTGTAACTCTTACGGCTGACTTCCACCTCGGGGAGCTTCATGAAGTTCGTCTCGATGGGGAAGCGGTAGATCACCGGCCAGGCCTCCCCGGAAAGCCAGGAAAACGTCGGGAGGAGGACCAGCAGCGCCAGGGAAAATTTCGTTTTCATGCCCTCTCAATTTCGGCCAAGGGGGGGGATTCAATCATCATTTTTTTCCGAAAACCGACAATAAGAAGACGATGCCCATCCCCCGTCGGACGTCCCTTTCCCGCCAACGCATCTTGCCGGCCTTCCTCCTCATCCCGTTTTGGCTGGGGGCCCTGGCGGGACTCGATCTGGAAGGCTATCGGGCCCGACTGGCATCGGGGGATCCCCGGCTGGGGGAGGACCTCAAGAGGGCGCAGTACCGCATCACCAACCGGGAGACCGCCTACGTCGTCGCACGCCACCGGGTCGTTTTGGACGGGGATCCCCAGGGCGCCGAGGGCTTGCTGCCGGACGCGGGGCGCTCGCCTTGGGAAGAAAACCTCCTCGGGTTCGCAAAGCAAATGGGGGGCTCGACCGAAGCGGCCCTCTTCCATTTTCAGGGCGCTTTCCTCAGGTCGCAGGGCCGGATCGCGGCGCCGTTCCTCAACCGCAGCCTGCTTCTTTTGGAGTCGGGGGCCTACGTCGAGGCGCGGCGATGGATCCTGGAAAACGAGAAGCACTTCCCGGGCGATCCGGATTTCGCCTTGGTGAAGGCGGTGGCGCTCTTTGCCCTGGAAGATTTTCCCGGCGCCGACCGCTGGTTGACGCGAACGTCCCTCTTCGGGACCCAAGCCACCCCGGATCGCGCGGCGTATTTCCGCATGCGCGGCCTCTTCCTGGAGGGGCGGGGATCCAACGCCTTGGCCCTCGTCTCTTGGCGCCAGGCCGCGGCCCTCGATCCGGCGGATCCCTTGGCACGCGCAAAGGTCCTCCTGCTTGATCCTTCCCAGGCATCCCAGTCGGGTTGGATCGACGAGGCGGCCCTTGGCCTGACCCGGAGAAACCGCGGAGAGCCATCGGGGGCGGGACCGGAGACCTTCCTCACCGATCGGCAAATCCGGGACCGCCTGAACGCCATCGCCAAACTCCTCACCAATCGCCAGGGGATCATCGATCCGGGGCCGGACCCCCTGAGGAACGCGTGGGATCGTCTGAAGGAACTCTCGGGCGAAAACTCCGCCCTCTACGGCCGCGACCTCTGGTACTGGCGCGCCGTCATCGCGAAGGAATCGGAGCGGATGGAATTGGCCGCCCAGTGCCTGGAACGGGCCAAGGGTTCCCCGCGGTCTTCGCGCTCCATGGATGAACGCATCACCCTCCTCGACGGCCCCCTCCAGGCGGCTCTCCTCGCGAAGCGGCGGCAGCGCGCGGAGAGGGAACAGCTCCGCCTCGATCTGGAACCGCGCCGGAAGGCGATCGAGATCCTCTTGGCGCTCTATCCGCCGGCCCGGCGGGTGCCCATCCCCGAAGCCTTTTCCAACGCGTTCGACCTGGACCTCGGGCCCGCGCCGGCCCGCGCGAAGGCGGAAGTTCCCGCGACGGATGCCTTACCGTTCCCCACGCGGCGGCGGCACCTCCGGGGCGGGGAAACCCTCGAAACCGAGACCTACGCCTGGGATGACCAGGCGCGCCCCCTGCGCATCTCCTTGTGGGATGGCGGCGGCGCGCTCCTCGGTTCCCGGGTTTTCGAATATTCCGACGCGGATCGTTGCTTCCGTCTCGACGCCTCGGGGCGGACCAACGGGATGACCGAGCTGCGGCGGGGAAAGACCAATGACGAAGCCTGGGCGGAGAGCCGGGAATGGCAGGAGGGGCGCCTGGTGGAGGTGACCACGACCCGCGGGAGTACCCAGACCGTCGAACTACCCGAGGTCACCCTGCTCTGGGAAACGCGCACGCGCGTCGAGGGACGAGTTCGGCTGGATACCGTGCGGGCGGGGGGGGTGCTCCTCTGGGAGGATACCACCCTGTTCGAGGGCGAGGCGCAGACGGAGGGCACGGAATTGCGGCGGGACCGCCGCGGTCCGGACGGCCAGCGGGTCGAGACCCGGCTTTGGGAGCGCCGCGGGGGGCAACCCTGGAAAGAAACCCGCCTATCGCCGGATGGAGGGGTACTGGAGTGGTGGCAATGGGAGTGGTAGAATTCAAGGGATGAACCCCGTGGCCCCCCGCCAAACTTCTCCTTCCCGTTCGGGGGGGCCCCTTGTGGCCGACCGGGCGCGCCCTTGGGTTGGCCGACTCGCGCTCACCGCCGCGCTCCTCGCCCTCGCCCCCTTCCTCCGCGCGGGAGAGACCAATCTCTGGCAAGAGAAGGTGGTGCTCGTCGGGTCGCCGTTTCGCATCACCATCGCCGCCGAAGGCCCCGATGACGTGTTCCTGGTCTCCGAGCTCAATCCGGCCTACCTCTCCAACGGCATCGTCCCCCGGACCAATGCCGCGAAGAAGCGGCCCGCGGCGAACCCCGAGGCGGCCTCCAATGGCGCCGCGGAACCGGCCTTTCCCCCGCTCCCGGAGGACGAGACGCTTCGGAGTTTCCTGTTCACGCCGATCCAGCCGGGGCTCACCTTCCTCGCCATCGACCGTCTGCGCGGCAACCAGGTGGAGAAGAAATTCCTCTACTACCGCGTCACGATCCTCCCCGATTCCCAGCAGGAGGCCGTGAACCGGGCTATCGCCCGCAAGAAGGCGGAGCAGAAACAGAAGATGGACGACGAAGCCGCCGCGTTCCTCCAGGCCAAGCAGCTCGCCACGGCGCGCTACCACGAGGCGGCCCTGCGCGAGATCGACGCCTACCTCTTCAAGTACCCCGCGGGGTCGATGAGCCACCAGGCCACGCGGCTGAAGGGCGACGTGCTGCTCCTCATGACGAATTTCGCCGGTGCCGTGGCGAACTACGAGGAATACCTGAAGAAGACGGAGATCAAGGATTCCCAGCGCGCCGACGCCCTCGCCTCCCTGGGGGAAGCCTACCTTTCGAACAAGCAGCCGGCCCAGGCCGTGGAGCAGTACCTCCGCCTCGCCACCCGCTATAAAGACAGCCCGCGCTACCCCGACGCGCTCCTCGCCCTGGGGGCCCTCCTTTCCGGCGAGAAGCGCTGGGCGGCGGCCTTCCCCTATTTCGAGGCGTTCTACCAACTCAACCGCGACAAGGGCGCCGCGCAGGTGCCCCGCCTAGACGAGGCGATCTTCGGCATGGGCCAGGTGTACGAGAACGATGCGACGCGCCGCGACATGGTCAAGGCGGTGGAGTTCTACCAACTCCTCCTCGACAAGGCCCCCTTCAGCGCGATGGTCCCGGAAGCCAAGAAGCGCATCCGCTACCTGCAGCGGAACTTCCTCGACGTGCACTGAAATTTTAGCGGTAATGCGTCGAGGATCCGCGCACGGCGTGGAGGAAATCGTCGCGCATCGACTTGTCTTTGAAGGCCCCCGAATAATGGGAGGAGAAGGTCTCGCTGTGGGGGTCTTCGACCCCGCGGGCCGCCACGCAGAGGTGCTGGGCCTCGATGATGACGGCCACGTCCTCGGTGCCCAGGGTGTCGCGGAGGTCCTCCGCGATCTGGAGGGTGAGGCGTTCCTGGACCTGGGGCCGGCGGCTATAGTACTGGACGATGCGGTTGAGTTTAGAGAGGCCGATGACCTTCTTGTTGGGGATATACGCCACGTGGGAATGGCCGAAGAAGGGCTGGAAATGGTGCTCGCAATGGGAGTACACCGTGATGTTCTTCTCGACGACCATGTCGCGGAACTGGTAGCGGTTCTCGAAGAGGCTCATGCGGGGGCGATTGGCCGGATTGAGGCCGGAGAAGATCTCTTCGACGTACATCTTGGCCACGCGCTCGGGGGTGTCTTTCAGGCTGTCGTCGCCCAGGTCGAGGCCGAGGATCTCGAGGATCTCGCGCATGTGCTCCTGGATGAGGCGCACCTTCTCTTTGTCGGGCATGACGAAGGCATCGGGGCGGAGCGGATGGGCCGCCCCCTTCAAATCGAAGGGCGCGGAAGCGGAATCTCGGGCCATGGCGGAAACCTCGCGGGCAAAATTTGGAAGTTCGGTGGCCGTGGGTGGCCTGAAGACAATGTACCTTCCCGGCGGAGGGGGGTCAACCCGCCCTATTTCGCCAGCCCGCGCTCCCGCAGGAGGGCCTCGGCTGCTTCCCGCACAGACTTTTCGGGGTCGTTCTTGCGCTTGAACTCCAGGAGCTCGTTGACTTCGGCTTCGCGCCATTTGGCGAGGCCGCGCACGGCGAATAATCGGATGCGTGGGGCATTGTCTTTGCAGGCGCGAAGGAGCAATTCGCGCGTTTCGGTCCCGGGGAATTGCCCGAGGGCCCAGAGGGCGCGGGCGCGGATCTCGAAATCGGCGCTCGTGTAGAGGGCCTGGAGCGTGGCATAGGCGCGGGGGTCGGGCGCGTACTCCGCGAGGCCGGCCACGGCGGTCCAGCGGACGAGGGATTTGAGGTCGTCGCGCTTCACCAGGGAGATGAGGTATTCGAGGTCGGCGGGGCTCTTATAGGCCACGAGGGCCCGCAGCGCGGCCGCCTGGACGCCTTCGGCCCACGATTCGCCGTTGATGAACGGCGGGAGTTTGGAGCGGAACTCCGCCGGCCGGTGGATCTCTACGGCGCGCAGGCCCTCGATGACGAGGGCGCCGTGGCCGCGGTTTCGCGCGGCGTTGGTGGCGAAATCGGCGAGGAGGGGGAACTGGGCGGCGTTGGAGAGGGCGTTCATGTGGCGCAGGGCCTCGCCGATCACCAACAGGTCTTCCGGCGAAGCGAGGTCGCCCTTGCCGTCTTTGCGAGCCACCACGGCGGCGAAATAGCCCTCGTAGCGTCGTAGGTTCTGGGCCTCGATGAGGTCCATGAATTTCCGGGCGAGTTCGTTATTGTCGAGTTGGGGGAACAGGAGTTCGAGGGCCGCCTCGTAGGGCGCCCGGTTGGATTTCGCGATGTTATTGAAAAGGGCGAGGGCTTCGACCTGCTGGGCCCAGGTCCCGAAGCGGAACGTACGGCGGAAGGTCTCGACGGGGTTTTCGGGGGCCGCGTTGGAAGCGGGCGCCGGGGCCGCCATGGCGGGCGCCAGGAGGGCAAGGAGCAGGGCCGGGCGGCACCAGTGGGGCGTTTTCATCCCGGGCGGGGCAACCATGCCCGGATCTCGGCGAGCACCTTCTTCATCTGGGCCGGGGTGCCCATGGAGATGCGCACCCACTCGCGCATGCCGGGCTTGTTGAAGAACCGGACGAAGATGCGCTTCTTCGCCAGGTCGAGGTAGAGGGACTCCATCTCGCGCCCGGGAAGGGAAGCCATGACGAAATTGGCCGAGGAGGGGAGCACCCGGAAACCGAGGTCCGCGAGATCTCGAGAGAAGCGGTCGCGGATTGCGGAGATCTTCTTGGCGTTCTTCGCGTAGTAGGCGTAGTGCTGGAAGACCGTGACGCCGATGGCCTGGGTGAGGGCATTGACGTTATAGGGGTCTTTGACCTTCAGCAGGGCCTGGATGAGGTCGGGCTGGCCGATGGCGTAGCCGAGGCGGACCCCGCAGAGCGAGTTCACCTTGGAGAAGGTGCGCAGCAGGAGGAGGTTCGGGTATTTCCGCACCAGGGGCAGGCAATTCTTCCCCCAGAAATCGGCGTAGGCCTCGTCGACGATGAAGAGGCGGTTGCGGTGGCGGGAGACCGCGGCCGCGATGCGCTCCACCGGTAGGGCGATTCCGGTGGGGGCGTTGGGATTGGTGAGGAAGACCACCTTCCCCGGGAGCTTGTCGAGGAGGCTTAAGTCGATGGTGAGGTCGTCGCCCATGGGCAGCACGCGGTGGGCGATGCCGAGGGCCTCGCTATAGGCGGCGTAGGCGCTATAGGTGTATTGGGTGAAGACGACCTCGTCTTCGGGGTCGAAGAAGGTGCGGAAGAGGAGGGCGATGAGCTCATCGCTGCCGTTGCCGAAGGCCAAATACTCGGGGGGGACCCCCAAGGTCTTGGAGGCGGCCTTGCGCAGGGCGTTCCAGGTGGGTTCGGGGTACAGGCGCAGGCGCTCGACCGGCCAGGCTTTCAATAGGCGCGCCACCGAGGCGTGGGCCGGGTAAGGGTTCTCGTTGGTGTTGAGCTTGATGAGGTCGCGGGCGGGGGGGGGCTGCTCCCCGTACTGGTAGGGCGAGAGGAGTTGGACGTGGCGGCTGGCGAACATGGCCCCCGATTATCCCCTCAGTTTACCAGGGTCTGGAAGAGCTGGCTCTCGCGGTCGCTCCCGATCTTGCTGCGGGCCATGGAGAGGGAGGCGTTCATGTCCTCCCGGAAATTGAGGGCCCGGCAGGATTTGCAGAGCATGAAGTAATAGTGGAACGACATGAGGTTCTCGTCGCGCATGGTCTTGAGGAGGCCCCAAGTTTCGGCGAATTGCTCCCGGCGGAAATAGATGCGGGCCTGCTGGTAGAGGTAGTATTCGTCGCCGGTCTTGCGGTAGAGGGCCTTCCACCATGCGATGGCCTCGTCGGGGAACCCGGCCTTGAAATAGGCCTCCACCCGGATCTCCCACAGGAAGGCGAGGTCCTTCTTCCCGCCGTACTTCTCATAGATATCGATGGCGACCTTGGTCAGGGACCAACCCTTCGCGTACCAGAGTTCCTGGACCCAGGCGAGGTACCGGTCCTCGTCGTTGATCTTCCCGGAGAGGGAAATGTCGCGGAGCATGTCGATGCGGGCCATCCACCGGGGGCCGGGCTTCTCCTTTTCGGGCAAACCGTAGAGGTCGCGGACGGTGATGGCCACCAGGGGATCCTTGGCCGCCAGGCGCGACAGGAGTTCGTCGAAGAGGGGCCCCCAGCCGGGATCGAGGATGTAGAGGGACCGGGCGGTCTGGGAAGCCTTGGCGTATTGCCCGTCGAATTGCTGCCAATAGATGAGTTGGGCCAAGTCGGCCTTGCTGCGGCGGGTGACTTCGAGGCCGGCGATAAGATTGCTGAGGGACTCGCCGAGGGTCCAAGCGGGAAGCGCGCCGATCAAAAGGAGGATGAAACCGAAGCGTACGCTCAGGATTCGTGGAAAACGGGTCATGGAAGGGTTCCTTGGATCAGGCGGGGATGAGGGAATTCTGGCCGTCCACCGCTTTCGGATATTGTCGGCACGGGGGCGTAGGGCCTGACACCGACCCGCTTGGCCCGAGGATCGCGTTGCGTTGAACCCCTAGTTGCCTCACCTAAAAATCCGGACGAAACCCACCCCCATTGCCTCACCTAAATTCCGGTCAAGCGGTAGGTCTTCTTTTGGGTGTTTTTAGCCTGGATCTGCCCTGCGGGCAACCCTTTCT
>JAFLEE010000132.1 GCA_017302015.1 Spirochaetota bacterium
GGATGGGGCTCGCTGGTCGACGGGGCCGAGGCCGTGGTGAACCTCGCCGGGGAAAGTATCGCGGGCGAATCCCTGGGCGCCATCGCCCTGCGCCGTTGGACGCGAGGCGTCAAGAACCGGATCCTCCAGAGCCGGCTGGATGCGGGGCGCGCCGTGACCGAAGCCATCTCCGCGGCCCGGGTGAAGCCCCGCACGCTCCTCCAGGCCTCCGCCATCGGGTATTATGGTTCGCGCGGCGACGGGGAACTGACCGAGGCCAGCGGGCCGGGGGATGGTTTCACCGCCCAAGTCTGCCGGGCTTGGGAAGCCTCCACCCAAGCGGTAGAGGGCCTTGGGGTGCGCCGGGCGGTCCTGCGCACCGGGGTCGTCCTCGCCCCCGAAGGCGGGGTGCTCCCGCTCATGGCGCTCCCATTCCGCTTCTTCGCGGGCGGGCCCCTGGGGGATGGGCGGCAATTCCTCCCGTGGATCCACCTCGCCGACGAGGTGGCGGCGATCCGCCATCTGCTGGAAAGCCCCGATGCATCGGGGCCCTATAACCTGAGTTCGCCCCAGCCCGTCTCGAACGACGTTTTCTCGAGGACGCTCGGCCACGCGCTCCATCGCCCTTCATGCCTGCGGACTCCCGCCCTCCTTTTGAGGGCCGCCCTCGGGGAGAAGTCCGAGATCGTCTTAGCGAGCGTCCGGGTGCTCCCCCGCCGCCTCCTCGATGACGGGTTTACCTTCGCGTATCCCGATCCGCAAGGGGCGCTCGGGGACCTATTGGCCCCCCGAACCGTTCGATAAAGCCGGCCCGTGGATTCGTTCGAAAGGAGCCGACGTGGACGCAGGCCATCCCCCAGCGCCGATGGTGCGGTTTTTCTAACGCCCTCCGGATGAAACGCTGGCGACTCAGGGGGCCACCTGGGGTTTCGACTTCAGGAGCAGGTAGGAGGGGAACTCGGAGAGTTCCATCCGAACGAGACCCTTCTCCGCGGGGGCCGCGGACTCATTGCCCATGAAATCGATTCGGATCCCACCCGCATCGGCGATCTTCAGTGCGAGCGGGGCGCCATCGGGCTTGGTCGACCAGGCGGCGAGCAGGTAAGCGTCTTGGCGGGAGAACAGGTAGGCGTGGATGCCCGGCGGCGTGGCCAGGGGACCGATCGTGCCCGTGCCTTCCAATAGCCGGGTCATGGCGGCGGCGGCCATGAAAACCGGCTTGGGCGAGACGTGGGTGGCCCCGAAAGATGGCTTGGGAAGGGTGAGATTGAAAAGCATCCCGTAGCCGTCCTCCCCCCGGGTTTCCAGGTTGCCGTAATCAGAGGCGTAGAAGAAGAAGGTGGCGTCGGCGCCCTCGCCCAGCAGGGCGAGATGCCCGCGGATGAATAGGGCGGCTTGGATCGGGAGGAGGGCGGGATCCAGGTCGAGGTAGCGCCCGCGGTAATCCAAACCCCACTCGGTCTGGAGGAGGGGGGCGCCGGGTTTCAGGTGCCGGGCCATGAGGGCCTTGAGCGCGCGCATCTGGGCGATGAGGCCACCCTCTTCCGGCGAGATGAGTTTTCCCTCGGCGCTCGTGGCATTGGGGTTGCCGAAGGGAAGGTAGTAGGCATGGGTCGCCACGCCGTCGATGAAGTCGGCCAAACCCATGGGAAGGAGCCGGGCGAGGATTTCGACGGTCTTTGCCAGCACGCCGGACCCCGGGCCGAGGACGACGGCGTCGGGGTCGCCCCGGTGGAGCGCCCCGTGGGCCGTTCGGTAGAGCCTCACCCAATCGCCGTCGCTGCCCTTGTAATGCCAGTCGGGCTCCCACTGGATCTGGTAATAGTTTCGCTTCATGCCGGGGAATTGGTCCCGCCGCCGCGCCGCGGTTTCCCGGGCGACTTTCTCGAGGAAGGCCCCGTAGGCTTCCCAATCGCTCGGGGGATAGGCTTGGTCGTTGAGTTTTCCCTTCGGGCGCGCAACCCCGGCGGGCCAATCGATCGCCCATTGGGGGAGGCCGTTGACGCAGACGAGGGGCACCAGGCCCCCCGCCGCCATGAAGTCTTCTTCGCCTCCCGAACCGACCGCGGCGAAGGAACCCTTCGGGGAGAAGGTGCCCGGGCGATCCGGCTCGAGCCGCGACCAACAGCGCATCAGGTTGACCCAGCGCGCCCCGAGGAGCCCGTAGACGGGTTGGAAGGGATCCCCGTTGGTCCACAGGCCGGTGGCCACGAAGGTGGTTCCCTGGATGCCGAATCGGGAGCCGTCCAAGGATGTCGGGAGGATCGCCCGGCGTTCGGGGAGCACCCCGACCGTGGCGAAACCCTGCGGCCGGCTGCCCGCGCGGCTGATGGCGAGCCCCGAGGCGCGGCATTTGGCGTGGATGGCGAAATAGCCCGCGGGGAGGACCGGCAGGCCCACCCGAATGAGCGCGTTGGTCAGGGCGGGCACCGGGGCCGACCCCGAGGCGACGGGGGCCCCGCGGTAATCCAACGCCCTCCAATCGAGGGAATCGGGTTCCGGTTTCACGCGGCGCACCTCGAACATCCATTCGGGCGCGGCGCCATGGGGATAGATGCCGTGGCGCGGATGAACCAGGGGCGAGACGACGATCCGGTCCGTCGGCGCCTCGACCGGGGTCGGAGCGAACCGTCCCGCCACCAAGTCGATGTCGTCGAGGTGGATCGCGGCCTCGTCTCCCTGGCCGTTTCGCGTCCAACGAAGCCGCGACAGGCCATCGGCGGCGGGGTCCTTGAACGCTCGGTCCGTGAAAAGGCTTTTGACGAGTCGCCCATCATCGATCCAGGCGCCATAGGTTCGCGCGTCGAAATCCATGGCGAGGATCACGGTCAACCAGGCCCCGGGGACGGTCGAATCGGGTACAACCTGGTACTGCCCGCGGCTCGCGAAGCCCCAATTTTTCCCGGTGTCATGGTAGAAAAGAACGGCGGCGCGCCCCGAAGCGTCCAGCGCGTAAAAGAGCAATTTGGAGTCGGTGGTGGCCAGGCGAAGCCTGAAGGAAAGCGTCACGACCGCCCCCGGTCGCTCCGATGCCAGGGCCCTTTCCACGGACCCGAATGGGGCCCGTAGACGCAGGGCCCGGCCCTTCCCCCCGAGGGGCGCCGCTTCCTCCACTTCGGCGTCGCCTTTCGGCGAGTACCACTCGCCTTGGGCGGGAAATGCGCCGACGGGGCAGGAGTCGAAGCTCTGGGAAAGGATCGCCGATTCGAGCGGGGCGGCGAGCGCCGCACAAACGAACAGAACGCGTGAACCTAAAATGAGTTTCGTTTTCAGCATGCTCCATTATCCGGCGCATCCCTTCGTCCGTCCATGGACAAGACTCCCCGTCTGGTGGACTTTTGCGGCCGCCTCGGCCGCGGCGCCCGCAGGTCGGCCCCCATGCTGAAGGCCATCCACCATAGTCCCGTCTTCCAGAATCTCTCGGAGGGTCTCCGCCTGCGGATCCTCGACCATGGTTGGGGCACCGTGGGACCCTGGTGGGCCGGGCGGGATCTCCAACTCCCGTGGAACCGGCTGCACCTCTTCTTCGGCCCCGGGGGGGCCATCGTCGACGACCACGCCACCCATCGCTTCCGAAAAAATCTGGTGGTCCTCAATACGCCCCGCAACCGCTACGCCCAAGTCTGGGAGAAGCCCTTCGAGACCTTCTACGTCCATTTCCGCCTGGAACTCTGCCCCACCGTCGACGCCTTCGCCGACCAGGAGCGCACCCTTTCCCGGGTCCTGGGGGCGGGGGAGGGAGCCGACGGGATCGTGGGCCGCATCCGAAGCGGCGGGATCGCGGAGGGGATCGAAGTGCAGGCCTGGCTCCTCAGGGTCCTCGCGCCCTTCGTGGAGCGCCAGGCGCCCCGACTCGCCCGGCGCCTCGCCCTCGGCACCAAGTACCGCGAACTCTTCTCGAAGGTGGAGGCCGATTTCCGCGCCGGGGAACGGGTCGAGCGCTTGGCGGCCGGGCTCAATCTGCGCCCCCGCTCGTTCCAGCGCGCCTTCCGCCGGGATACGGGGTCGACCCTCAAGGCGTGGCTGTCCGCCCAACTCATGGAGCGGGCCCAATCGCTGCTCCTCTCCGATCCGCGGCGCATCAAGGAACTCGCCCGCGAACTCGGCTTCGCCGACGAGCATTATTTCTCGCGCTTTTTCAAGAAGCACCAGGGGCGCTCGCCCCAGGAATACCGCGGCGATTGGGAAAAGGCCATGGGCCGGGGCGCCCCTTCCCCCGGGAGCGGACCCATACCAAGATCCATCCCGTGAACGAAGACCCGAAGCCCGCCCGCGGCCTGCCCGCGGGATCCACCGATCCCCGCGACGAGGTGATCTGCGCCTGCAACCGGGTGACGGCCGGGGAGATCCTCGACCTCATGGCCCGGGGCACCCGGCGCCTCTTCCTCATCCAGCGCGAGACGAAGGCCGCCACCGGCTGCGGCCAATGCAAGCCGCGCCTGGTCGAGTTCCTGATCCAGAACCGCGGCGACCAGAAACCCTAGGGCCTAGATCCCTTCCCGGTAGCGGCGCATGAGTTCCATCTCGTTGGCCTTCGTCTTCGGCGCGTAGCCCGCAAGCGGCTGCAGGCGCTCGTGGATGGTGTCGAGGTACCATTCCACCTGGGGGAAGTACATGGCCTCCAGTTCGGCGGCGGGGGTGATCCAGTTGCGGCTGCCCACCACGGCGGGCGGGGCGTCGAGGTCGTCGAAGGCGAGGGTCGTGATCATGCTGGCGACGTTGTGCATGAGGCTGCCGCGCTCCACGGCTTCGGTGCCGAGGAGCAATTTGCCCGTCTTCTTCACGCTCTCGACGAGCACGGCGTAGTCCATCGGGGTGATGCTGCGCAGGTCGACCACCTCGGCCGAGAGGTTCCATTTGGCCTTGAGTTCGTCGGCGACCTTGAGCGCGGTGTAGAGGGCCGGGCCCAGGGTGGCGATGGTGAGGTCGCTGCCGCCGCGGCGCACGATGGGCTGGTTGAGGGGCACCTCGTAGTAGCCCTCGGGCACGCCCGATTCCACGAAGGTCTCGCCGATGTCGTAGAGTTTCTGGCTCTCGAAGAAGATGACCGGGTCGGTGCCGGCGAGGGCGGCGTTTAACATGCCCTTGGCGTCGTAGGGCGTGACCGGGTAGACGGCCTTGAGGCCGGGGATGTGGTTGATGATCGACGACCAGTCTTGGCTGTGCTGGGCGCCGTACTTGGCGCCGACGGAGACGCGCAGCACCACGGGCATATTGAGGAGCCCGGCGCTCATGCTCTGCCATTTGCTGAGCTGGTTGAAGATCTCGTCGCCCGAGCGGCCCATGAAGTCGCAGTACATGAGTTCCACCACGGCGCGCCCGCCCTCGAGGGCGTAGCCGATGCCGGCGCCGACGATGGCCGCCTCGGCGATGGGGCTATTGAAGAGGCGGTGGTAGGGCAGCAGTTCGGTGAGCCCGCGGTAGACGGCGAAGGCGCCGCCCCAATCCCGGTTCTCCTCGCCGAAGGCGACGAGGGTGGGGTCGATGCTGAAGCGGTGGGCGAGGGCCTCGAAGATGCCGTCGCGCAGGTTGTACTGCTTCATCTTCGGCACGGGCTTGCCGCCCTCGAAGGCGGAGCGCACCTTGCCCTTGATCTGGATCACCCGGGCGTTCTCGGAGAGCGGCTGCAGCAGCTCGGGCTTGCGGTCGTCGAAGGCCTCGACCTTGCGGTTGGAGAACATATAGCCGGCGATCATCTCGCTGTCCATGGCCGAGCGGGGGGAGGCCTTGAGGTCGACCCCCGTCTTGAACATGGAGAAGGCGAGGTCGCCCACCGCCGCCTTGATCTTTTCGAGATCGGCGTCGGCGGCGATCTTGCCGTCGACGAGCTTCTTGCGGAAGGCGGGGATGGCGTCGGCCGCCTGCCAGGCCGCGATCTCCTCGTTGGAGCGGTAGGAGGAGGCGTCGCTGGGGGAGTGGCCGCTGACGCGGTAGGTCACCACGTCGAGGAGCACGGGCCCGCCGCCCTCCTCGAGGATCTTCTTTTTGCGCTTCACCGCGTCGATCATGGCCAATGGATCGTAGCCGTTGACGCGCTCCGCGTGCATCTGGTCGGGGTTCACCCCGGCGCCGATGCGGGCGAGCATCTGGTAGCCCATGGTTTCGCCGCCGGTCTGGCCGCCCATGCCGTAGTGGTTGTTCATGCAATTGAACATGATGGGGAGCCCGCCGCCGAGGGCCTTGTCCCAAAGCGTGCGGTACTGGTCCATGGCCGAGAACGAGATGCCCTCCCAGACCGGGCCGCAGGCGAACGAGGCGTCGCCGATATTGGCGATGACGATGCCCTTCTTGCGGTTGACGCGCTTGAAGAGCGCGGCCCCGGGGGCGAGGCTGCCCGAACCGCCGACGATGGCGTTATTGGGCAGGATGCCGAAGGGGATGAAGAAGGTGTGCATGGAGCCGCCGAGGCCGCGGTTGAAGCCGGTTTCCCGGGCGAAAATTTCCGCGTAGGCCCCGTAAAGGAGGAACTTGCGGGCGAGGTCCTTCACCGTGCCCGAGTGCCCGCCCTCCACCACGCGCAGCGTATCGCCCCCGAGGAAGCCCTTCATGACCTTCATGAGTTCTTCATCGGGGAGTTGCCGGATGGCGGAGAGGCCCTTGGCGAGGATCTCGCTATGGCTGCGGTGGCTGCCGTAGAGGTGGTCGTCGACCGTGAGGGCCCACGATTGGCCCACCGCGGCGGCCTCCTGGCCGATGGAGAGGTGGGCGGGGCCGGCGTGGTTGTACTCGAGGCCCTTGTAGGCGCCCTTGGTCTTCACCTCGTTGAGGCTGGTCTCGAACTCGCGCAGCACGCAGAGGTCGTGGTAGATCGCCACCAGATCCTCGTTGGAGAAGAGTTTCTTCTCCTCCTCGAGGCTCTTCTTGTACTGGTTGGCGGGGATGTCCTTGAAGGTGATCGCGCCGGGCTTGAAGACGTTCTGGGGGAGGACTTCGAGGTTCTTGGGCATGGGGGGCTCCTGACCCTATCCCCCCGGCCCCCTTTCCCTTGGCGGAACGCCGAGGGAAGGGGGAGGAGGAGAGGAATTTCGTTGGGGTTGGGTTGCGGTGGCGCCGGGTTCTCAGAGATGGAGGATCGTTTCTTTCAGGGCTTCCGATACGGTGGGGTGGGGGAAGACCACGTCGCGGATGTCCTTCACCCGCAGTTCCATCTCGATCATGAGGGCGGCGCTGTGGATGAGCTCGCTGCAGGGGTCGCCGATCATGTGCACGCCGAGGATCTCTCCCCGGCTGCCGGCGAGGACCTTCACGGTGCCGTTCTGGCCCTCGTGCTCGACGGTGAAGCGCCCGGCGACGGCCATGGGCATGACGTTCTTCTTGTACTCGACGCCGTCCTTCTGGAGCTGCTCCTCGGTGCGGCCGACGCCGGCGACCTCGGGGTGGGTGTAGACGACGGACGGGATCGCGTCGTAGCGCATGCGGTCTTTCGCGCCGAACATGTTGTTCACCGCGACGACGCCCTCGCGGGTGGCGACGTGGGCGAGTTGCATGCGCCCGGTGACGTCGCCGCAGGCCCAGATGCCGGGGACATTGGTGCGGCCTTCCGCGTTCGTCTTGACGCCCTTGCGGTCGAAATCGACCCCGACGGTTTCGAGGCCGAGGTTCTCGGTGATCGGGCGTCGGCCGGTGGCATTGAGGATATAGGTGCTGGTGAGCTTCTGCTCTTTCCCCTCGCTATCGGTGAAGAACAGGGTGGCCCCGTCGACCTTCTGGACCTTGGCCGAGAGATGGAAGACCACCCCGGCCTTGCGCAGGGCTTCCTGGAGCCGCTTGGAGATGTCGCCGTCGATGACCGGGGCGATGTTCGGGAGCATCTCGACGATCGTCACCTTGGCGCCGACCTCGCTGAAGAACGAGGCGAACTCGAGGCCGATGACGCCGCCGCCGATGATGGCGATGGACTCGGGCACCGTCGCCAAATCGAGGGCGCCGGTGGAGTCGATGACCTTGGGGTTGTCGAGGCCGGGGATGGGCGGCTTGGCAGGGACGCTCCCGGTCGCGATGAGGATGTTCGAGCCCTCGGTGCGTTTCCCATCCACCTCGATGGCGTTGCGCTCCACGATCTTCGCCGTGCCGCGCACGATCTCGACCCCGGCGCGCTTCAGCATGCCCTCGACGCCCTTGGTGAGTTGCCCCACCACGGCGTTCTTGCGCTCCAGCACCTTGTTCATGAGGAACTTGGGGGCGCCGCATTCGACGCCGTAAAGGGAGGCGTGGCCGGCCTCGGAGAACGCCTTGGCGCTGCGCAGGAGCGTCTTGGTGGGGATGCAGCCGACGTTGAGGCAGGTGCCCCCGATGTACTGCTTCTCCACGAGGAGCACTTTCTTCTTCATGCGGCCGGCGTGGGCCGCCGCCTCGTATCCGCCGGGGCCGGCGCCGATGATGATCAGGTCGTACATCTTGTCTGTCCTTGGGTGGGGATGGATCGGGAGGGGGTCTTCGGGATCAGCTGACGGCGATGCCGGAGAGGGCGATGATGTCTTCGGTCTTCTTGAGGACCGTCTGCAGGAAGCGGGCCGCCGGGGCCCCGTCGACGACCTGGTGGTCGCTGGTGAGCGAGTAGCCGATATGCTCGACGAAGGCGACCTGCCCGTCGCGGCGCACGGGCTTGAGGGAGATCGTGCAGACGCCGAGGATGGCCACTTGCGGGTAATTGATGATCGGGGTGAACGATTCGACCCCGAAACTGCCAAGGTTCGAGACCGTGAACGTGCCGCCCGAGAGGTCGTCGGGGGAGATCTTGCCGTCGATGGCCTGCTTGGCGAGTTCCTTGATACGGGCGGCGAGGGCGCCGATGGAGAGGTCTTGGGCGTTCTTCACCACGGGCACCATGAGCCCGCGGGGGGTATCGCAGGCGAAGCCGAGGTGGATCGCTTTATGGCGGAAGACCTGTCCACCGGTGAACTCCGCGTTGATCTCGGGGTGCTCGAGGAGCGCCTTCACCGTGGCGAACATGACCATGTCGCCGAAGGTGATGTCGGGGAGGCCCAGGGCGGCGGCGTTCTTCTTGAGGAAGGCGCGCAGCTTCATCATGCCGGTGGCGTCGGCCGAGGCGCTGGCGGTGAATTGGGCCGTCTCGGCCAGGGATTCGGCCATCCGAGCGGCGACGACCTTGCGCATATTGGAGAGGGGCACGCCGGGCTCGAGAAGATCCGCGGCGCGGATCAACCCGCCGGCGCCCGTGCCGGCGGCCGGCAGGCGCTTGCCTTCGGCGACCCATTCGCGGGCGAGGGGAGAGACGCGGGGGCCCCCGTCGGCGGTCCGAATCACGTCTTGGGAGACCACGCGGCCATGGGCCCCGCTGCCGGAGAGGGTCGCCGGATTCACTCCGAGGCGTTCGGCGATGGCTTCTCGGAGTGTCACCGGAATCCGTCTCAGCAGCCGGTTCGCATTCTGATCGACTAGGCTGGGTGCATCCGCCCGGTCAAAGACCTTCGTGCCCAAATACGGATCGAA
>JAFLEE010000133.1 GCA_017302015.1 Spirochaetota bacterium
GACGACGGCGCACCATTACAAATCGCCCGTGGCGGGGCAACCCCATGACGTGAGCCTCCCGGCGGTCCTGGGCACGATTTGGAAAGCCCGTGACGGCTCCCTCGGTGTCTTCCTCGCCAATCTTACGGGGGAGAGCCGGCATTTCGACGCCCGCTACGACCTCTCCGATGCCATCCCGGCGGCGGACGAAAAGACCTTCCAGGTCAAGCGGTTCGTGGAGGGGAACTTGATCCCCGATTGGCTCTCCCGGGGCGCCCGATTGCTGCTGAGCGAGGTGCTCGCGCCCCGCGAGGTGCGCTATCTGGAATTAAGCCCCGCGAGTACGGGGGACCTTGCCGGCAAGCCGCCCGCCGCGCCCGCGGGTTCCGAAGCGCAAAAAATGGCGCAAAGACGCCAAGTCTACGGGGTTTTGGGAGGGTGGGGGATCGGGATGGAGTGGTCGAGTTCCCTGTCCGTTCTCGTGAAGGGCGAGAATCTCCAGGGCACCCTTTTCCTTCGAAACGATGCGAGCGCGCCCAGAAAGTTCAAGGTGATCCTGCCTGATGGAAAGTCGGGACTCGCGGCCCTCCCGGCGGGCGGGCGTCAGACGATCCCGCTGAGTTTCTCCATGGCGGGGGCCCCGGGAGTCTTTACCTATGAACTGCGCCTGGAGGTCGAGGGCGATGGGCGAAAAGAATCCCTGAACCTGCCAATGGTCGGCTTGTGCCGGGAGCCCCTAGAACTCGATCTCGTCGGAAAAGCGCGCCTCGTCAGCGGGGTCGCCGGCGACCTGGCGGTGCGCATCCGAAACGCATCGCTTAAGCCCATCGCCGCCCAGGTGGAACTCCGCGGTCCGAGCAACTCGGTGGTGACTCCGGGTGCACCCCGCGGCATCGAGGTCCCGCCGGGCGGCGACAGGGAATTATCGTGGAGCCTCCTCGTGCCGGCCCAGGCCAAGGCGAGCGATGCCCAAGCGGAGATCCTTCTGACGACCCCCCGAGGCACGACGCAGCAGCGCCTGCCTGTGGAGATCCAGAAGGCGCGGGGGGATGCGACGGCGACCCATTTCGTGCGGCCCCCGGCCATCGACGGCGAACTCGGGGAGTGGACCGCGCCCCCCGTCCTCCTCGGCGGCTCCTTGGGACCGACCGTGAAGATCTCGAAGGATTATAAGGGCGCGGAAGATCTCTCGGCGAAGGCTTGGGCCGGTTGGGATGGGGCTTCCTTCTATTTCGCCGCCGACATCCTCGACGATGTCTTCGACCAGCGGGAAGTCGGCGAGCGGCTTTGGAGCGGGGACCATATCCAAATCGCCCTGCGCGAAGGGCTCAACCTGGGCGCGGGCTGGGACAACCGCGAGGTGGAAATCGGCCTGGCCAAGACCAGCACCGGGAATCTGGTCTACCATTACGGTTTGAAACGCCCAATTCCCGGGGCCAAGGTCGCTATTGAGCGCCGCGGAACGCACACGATCTACGAAGCGGCCATCCCCTGGGCCGATCTGGGGTTTCCCGGCGGGCCCGGCAAGAGCACCCTGTCGTGGTCCTTCGCCGTGAGCGAGAATGACGGCGATAAGTTCCGCGGTTGGCTGGAATGGACCCCGGGGATCTTCGGAAGCAAGAACTCGGGCGCGTTCGGCATCCTCCGCCTCGCGCCGTAATTCCGTTGGGCCCATGTTAAGTTCGCCCATCGAAGCGACGGCCCCCTGAAAAGAAAATGAACATGAAGAACCTATTCCTCATCCTCCTCGGCGTCCTCATCCTCTTCAGCCAATTCATGATCTCGAAAACGTCCCCGGGCATGGTCGGCAGCGGCCCGGCCGTAATCCACTGGATCACGGGCATCAACGCCTCCCGCCTCGAGGAGATCACCCTATTCAACCAGTACCTCGCGCGCCAGAGCGGGCCCCGATTCGAGGTGCGCCTCGATGCGGTCAACGGCGGGGCCACCAAGCAGATCATCCAGGGCGTCTCCGGGGTCGGGTCCGAACTCATGGATATCTACTCCGGCGGGGTGCCGTATTTCGCCGATATCGGGCTCCTCCAAGACCTCACCCAACCCGCCCGCGAGGGCGGCTACGGGCCGAACGATACCTTCGCCTCGGTCTGGCCCGACCTCATGGCGGGAGACCGCCTTTTGGGGTATCCCGCCAATATCGGTCTCGCCCTCTACGTGGCCAATATGAACGCCTTCGAAGCCGTGGGGATGGCGCCCCCTCCGGGGCGCTGGAGCCTCGACCAGTTCGAAGCCATCGGCCGTGAGTATGTCGCGCGCGCCAACCGGGATCGCGAGAAGCAGGCCGATAAGGTCCGCAATTTCTTCGCCTACGGCCCCGGTCTCGAGGTGCTGCGCCGCTGCGCCGGGCTCTCCCTATTCAATGAAAGCCTCAGCGCCTGCCCGCTCAATACGCCGGCCTATATCGCGCTCCTGAAGCGCTATAAAAAATGGGTGTATGAGGATCGGATCGTGCCGAGCGACGCCGATATCGGCGCCATGTCGGTGGCGGGGTCGGCGGCCATCAATTCGGGTTGGGGCGCGCGCACCATGCTCTTCATCACCGGAAAGGTGGCCCTGCACTTCACCGGGCGCTGGTCCTTCGTCGAGTTCCGCCAATACAACCTCACCAATGTGCGCCTGGTGAACCTGCCCGACGAGGGCTTCCCCAATACCCTCATCACCGCCCGGGCGGTGGGGGTCTATCGCGGCCTGACGACCCAGAAGCGCGCCATGGCCCTGCGCGCCATGGCGTTCTTCGGCAGCCGGGAGTACAACCTACAGGTGGTGAAAGACGGCGATGGCCTTCCCCCCAATCCCAAATACTTAAGCGACGAGTCGTTCGTGAATCCGAAAGACTTCCCCCATGAGGGGCCCATGAACCGCCGATTCGTCACCGAGGCCGCCACCACCGCCATCGCCGGGGTCTACTCCCCCTATATCCAATCTGGGGCCGCCGCCCGCCTCGAGCGCCTGCAGGTGGAGAACTTCATGAACGGCCGCCAGACTGCGGAGGAGACCGCCGCGAATGTCGCCGATGAGATCCGCCGGGAGATCGCCCGGGGGCTCAAGCGGAATCCCGATTTGGCGAAAAAATTCGCCCTCGCCCAGGACCGCCAGAAGCAGATCGATCTCCTCCTCTCCCAGAAACGCCCCGTGCCCGCGGCCCTGGTCGAGAATATCTTCCTCAAAAAGAAGATGAAAGAACAGGGTTTATTGGAGAAATAAGTCGGGCGGGGCACGAAAGGCTGGACGGTCCATGGCCAGGACGGGCGAAACCCGTCCGGCAGCACAGGCGGAGCTCATTTGCGCAACGGTCCAGGACTGGACGGCCGAGTCCTTTCCGGCAACACAGGGGTGCAAATTTGTCCGACCGATTACGGCCAAGTCAGCCCCAAACTCATCCGGCAGCGCCGAATCAGATCATGATCCACACGGTCCAAGGACAGGATGGCCCTAGATTCGTTCGTGGACAAGACAGATCATTTCAACCGGGCGGTAGGAGATACCGGAACATCATCCAAAAGAAGCAAAAACTCCCGCCCAGGATGAACAGGTGGAAGACATCGTGGAAATTAAACCATCCGGAGGAGGGAAACTTCTTGTCGAGGGTGTAGAAGATGACCCCCGTTGAATAGAAGAAACCCGCGCCCGCCATCCACCAGAGTCCGCCGGCCGGAACGGCCTTGGCCAAGGGGTAGATGGCGATCACGATGAGCCAACCCATGATCAGGTAGGAGAGCGTGGAGACGACCCGCGGGATCTTGAGCCAGGCGCCCTTCACGATGATGCCCCAGAGGGCGATGGCCCACACCACCCCCAGGAGCGACCAGCCCCAGCCGCCCCGCAATACCGTGAGGCAAACGGGGGTGTAGGTTCCGGCGATCTGCACGTAGATCATGATGTGGTCGAGGCGCCGCAGCACCCGGCGCACCTTCGATGGATTGGGCGCGAGGTGGTAGAACGAACTGGCGAGGTACATCAGGATGAGCGAGGCGCCGAAGACGGAGAACCCGACGACATGCCACGCGGTGGCCCGCTCCGCGGCGAGGATGACGAGGACTAGGAGAGCGATGACTGAGAGGGCGGCGCCGACGAGGTGGGAGATCGCGCTGAAATGATCGCGGCGGCGCGGGTCGACGTGGACGGGGCAGGGGGGGATGGCGGGGTTCATGGGATTTTCAGGCGGGGTGGTCGAGCGCGACGCGCCTTTCATCATGCCATGGGGTGCCCCCGGCCGAAACGCCGTCCATTCTAGAATAGGCGCCATCCCCCCGGAGCGCTTTTATGATCCATCCTCCCCTTCCCGGCGCGTCCATCAGCGAGGGCCCCGCAGATTGGCAAATCCTCCAGCAAGGGCCCGATGGGCACGCCACCGTTTCCCTTCGCGGCGTCTATCTCACCCAGGCGCCCCGCTGCCGGGTGGAAACCCGCGCCGTGAGCGAGGCCGATGGTTCCCTTCCCGCCGGGTGCGGCGATTGGTGCGCCGCCGAGATGGAGCCGGGGAACCAGTGGAAGGCGAGCCTGCGCCTCCCCGCGGGCGGCCTCTACCGCCTCGAGACCCGGGTGTGGCGCGCCGATTGCCAGGATATCCGGCCCATGCGTGGCGATTATGTCCATCACCTCGGGGTCGGTGATCTCTGGGCGATCGCGGGCCAAAGCAATGCCAGCGGCACCGGCACCGGCCCCGCGGAAGATCCCCCCGAATTGGGGCTCCACCTCTTCGGAAACGACGAGACGTGGAAACTCGCCAGCCATCCCCTGGAAGATGCGACCCGCAGTCGGCACCCGGCGACGGTGCACGGGGTGTTCCAGGCCCATGCGCCCTGGCTGAACTTCGCGCGGCAACTAAAACGGAAACTCGGCTATCCCATCGGGCTCATCCCCTGCGCCCTGGGGGGGAGCCCCATCGCCCTATGGCAGCCCGGCGCCAAATGTTTCGAGAACCTGCTTGAGATGGTTCGCCTAAGCGGCGGCTCGGTGAGGGGGATCGTCTGGCACCAGGGGGAATCCGACGCCTTTTCGCGAAAATCGGCCGAGTACCCCGCGGGGTTTCGAGGGATGGTGAAGGGGCTTCGGGATTCTCTCCACCAGGAAAACCTTCCCTTCGTCACCGGGCAATTGGCCCTTTGGACCTCCGCCGCAGATGCCGAGGCGCACCGCGAGATCTGCCGTATGCGCGAGCACCAGCGGCAACTCGCCCGGGAATTGGGCCACGAGGTCGTGCCGCTCCTCGATCTGCCCATCGGGGATGAGGTCCACCTCACCGCCCAGGCCAACCTCGAGATGGGTCGCCGATACGCCGAGACGGCCCTCAAAGAAGTGTACGGGCTCCCGATTCGGTCCCCGGGGATCCGGCTCCTGCGGGCGGAGCGCCTGCCCCAAAAATCGCCCACCATCCGCCTCTCCTTCGACCTCGGGGCCCCGGGCTGGGTGAAGGTGGGGAACCCCCTGGAAGATTTCTCGGTGGAGGATGAAAGCGGCGCCGTGCCACTCCTGGCCGTGCGTCCCGAGGACGCGGGCTGGATCGACCTCGACCTTTCCCGAAACACCCTCGGGATAACCACCGTGCACGCCCATCCCAGCGCCCGGCCCTTTCCCTGTCTGCGCGACCGGGATCAACGCCCCATCACGGGGTTCAGCGAGCGGGTCACCGGAGGGTAGGGCGGGCGGGTTTGATATTTCGCCCGCTTCCGGTTATCCTCGAAGCTCGCTCATTGAGCGACGGGGGAGACATGAAGATCGAAACATTTTTTGCGCTGTCGGGCATGATGGCCCTGGCCAACCTCTTCCCCCTGGAGAACGAGGAACTCGGCGATGCCCGTGCGCTCCCCTCCCGCATCGCGGCGGTGACGGTATACGCCGATCGGGCCCAAGTGACCCGATCCGCGGATTTCGAGCCGGGGATCCAACCCTCCCGCCTCGCCTTTTCCCAACTTCCCGGTTGGATCGATGAATCGTCGCTTCGGGTGCTGGTGACGCCCCCCGAGGCGGCCCAAGTGCTCGATGTGCAGGTGCTGCGCCACCACCTCGCGCGGGTGGATGACGAGGAGTTCCGCAAGGCCGAAGAGGCCGTGCGCCAACTCGGGGACCAGATCGCCGCCCTCGAGGACGAGCGCGCGGTTCTGGCATCCCAAGAGAAGCAACTCGATTCCCTGAGGCTCTTCGCCTTCGACAAGCTTCCCCGGGACCTCGCCGTGCGCGAGGTGAAGCCCGCCGAGTACGGCGAGGCGCTCAAGTTCTTCTCCACCCGGCTCCTGGAACTCAGCGCGCAGAAGCGCCTGCTGGAGCAGAAGAAGCGGGCCCTCCAGCCCGAACTCGCCGCCCGCCAGCGGCGCCTCGACGAGCTCAAGCAGCGCGCCCAATTGGAGCAGCGCAGCGTGGTGGTCACCGTGTCGGCGGGGAAGGGCAAGGCCGCCCTCAGCCTCGTCTACCTGCTCCCGGGGGCCACGTGGCAGCCCGGACACGAATTGCGCGCCGCGCGGGAGGGGGCGAGCGTCTCGCTGACCTCCTTCGCCACGATCATGCAGACGAGCGGCGAAGATTGGGCGGGGGTCGAACTCTCCCTGGGGACCCAGCGCACGACGGCCACCATGCGGATCCCCGAACTGGAGTCCCTCTTCCTCGGCTCCGGTCGGAAGGTCGGCCGGGTCGTCAGCGCCTCGGCGGAATCCTTCGGCGAGGCCAGCCAGCAATTCGCCTCCCAGAACATCGCCTGGTTCAATAGCCGCAACGCGGACCTGGTCAAGCAGAAGGAATACCGCATGAACACCCAGGCCCTCTCCGGCAAGGCCCG
Source organism: Spirochaetota bacterium (assembly GCA_017302015.1). Lineage (GTDB taxonomy): Bacteria > Spirochaetota > UBA12135 > COTS27 > JAFLEE01 > JAFLEE01. The sequence continues at coordinate 6,770 of JAFLEE010000133.1, forward strand.
GGAGGTGGAGAAGATCTTCGAGGGATTCCTCTCCCGGGGCACGACGGCGCTCTTCCCGGCCATCGGGGCCCAGACCGTGCGCTTCGACGGGCGGCCCGTGCGGGCGCCCCTCGGAAAACTCGATTTGGCCGCCGTCAACCGCATCCTCGCCGCCCCCGAAGTCTCCGCCAACGCCGCCCGGGTCGTGGAACTCACCCTGACGGGGAAGCAGGCGCTGCTGCCGGGCAAGGTCTCCCTCTACCTCGACGGGGCCTTCCTCGGCCTCACGGAAACCGATTTCGTCGCCCCCGGCGAGTCCTTTTCCCTCTATTTAGGGGTGGCCGATGAGATCAAACTCTCCCGCGTTCTCGATAAAAAGCGCAGCGAACTGAAGCGAAGCGGCGCCCGCACCCGGGTGCAGGCCTCCTTCCTCGTGACGGTGGAGAACCTGGGCGAGGCCGCCCGGACCGTGCAACTCACCGAGCGCATCCCCGTCTCCGAGAACGACGAGGTGAAGGTCAGCGGCGTGAAGATCGCCCCCGACCTGAAGCCCGACGCGAAGGGCCTACTCCGCTGGGATCTCGCGCTCCCGGGCAGGCAGACGCGGGAGTTCCGCATCGAATACGCCATCGAGTACCCCAGCGAACTCCCCGAGCGCCGCCGCGACGAGAAGGGGGATGCGGCCCCCCTGCGCCGGCTCAATGAGCAGATCCGCGGGCTGGAGAAGGACCTCAAGTGATCCCCCCGAGGGGTCTCGGCCTCGCGCCATGAGGCTCATCGCCTCCTATATTTGGCGCTACCGTTGGCCCTTCCTCGCGGCGGTGCTCTTCCTCGTTTTCGAGGCGCTCTGCGATCTGCTGCAGCCCACCCTCATGGCGCGCCTCATCGACGAGGGCGTGGCCCGTAAGGACCTGGGGGTGGTGCTGCGCATGGGCGCCCTCATGCTCGGGGTCACCGCCTTCGGTGCGGCGGCGGCCTTGGTGCGCAACGTGGTTTCCAGCCGGGTTTCGCAGAACTTGGGTAACGACGTGCGCGCCGACCTTTTCCGCAAGATCCTGGGCTTCCGGTTCACCGAATGGGACCGCTTCGAGACGGCCTCCCTGGTGACGCGCCTCACCAGCGACGTCTCCCAGGTGCAGAACTTCTCCCACGGGCTCATGCGCATCTTCGTGAAGGCGCCCGTCATGGCCCTCGGCAGCATCGTCATGGCGGTGATCCTCCACCCGAGCCTTTCCCTCGTGCTCGCCGCCGTGGTGCCCATGGTGGCCCTCCTCATCGCCGCGAACCTGCGCATCGGCTACCCGTTCTTCATGCGGGTGCAACAGGGCCTCGACCGGGTGAACGGGGTGCTGCGGGAATACCTCGCGGGCGTCCGGGTGGTGAAAGCCTTCGCCCGCTTCGACCACGAGACCGCGCGATTCGAGGCGGCGAACCAAGACCTGGTGCGAACCACCGTCGGCGCCATGCGCACGATGGCGTTCTTCGGCCCGGCCATCGGCCTCCTCGTGAACGGGGGGATCGTCGCCGTGCTCTATTTCGGCGGCCGCCTGGTGGACGACGGCGGGACGCGGGTCGGGCAGATCCTCGCCTTCATGAATTACATGACCCAGCTCCTCTTCTCCCTGATGATGATCTCCTTCGTGTTCCAAACCTTCGCCCGCGCTCGGGCCTCGGCGGACCGGATCCAAGAGGTCCTCACCGCCACGCCCGCCGGCACGGGCCCCGTGGTCCGCGCGCTCCCGGCCCCCGGACCCGCCGCGGGAGACGGGAGGATCGAGTTCGAGGGGGTCGAGTTCTCCTATTTGCCGGGAAAAGTCCCCCCGGTGATCTCGGGCGTCTCGTTCAGCGTCCGCCGCGGAGAAACCTTGGGGATCATCGGATCCACGGGCAGCGGCAAGACGACCCTGGTCAACCTGCTCCCCCGATTCTATGACGCCTCCAGTGGCCGGATCCGCTTCGACGGGAGGGATGTGAGTGAATGGGATGAGACGGCGCTTCGGGAGCAGATCGCCGTGGTGCCCCAGAAGGTCATCCTCTTTACCGGCACGATCCTCGAGAACCTGCGCATGGGGAAGGAAGACGCCAGCCAGGAGGAGATCGCGGCGGCCGCCGAATGCGCCCAAGCCGCCGATTTCATCGCTTCCTTTCCCGGTGGCTACGGGACCCTCCTCGGCCAGGGCGGCGTGAACCTGTCCGGGGGGCAGAAGCAGCGCCTTTCCATCGCCCGCGCCCTCGTGCGCCGCCCGAGGGTGCTCGTGCTCGACGACGCCGTCAGCGCCGTGGATACCCTCACCGAATCCCGCGTGCGGGAGGGCTTGCGGCGTTTCGATCCCGGCCTGACTTGCCTCCTCATCGCCCAGCGCATCACCTCGGTGATGGACGCCGACCGTATCCTCGTCCTC
>JAFLEE010000134.1 GCA_017302015.1 Spirochaetota bacterium
GAGAGCGATGGGGAACGGAAGATCATCCCCTCCGGCGAAACCTGGCACCAGGATCCCCCCGCGGAGGCGGCCGCGCCGGCGCCCGTGCCCGTGGAAGCCGCCGCGCCCGAGCGCCGGTCTCGCGCCCCCGAGGCCCAGGCGGGCCTTCCCCGAAGCGCGTTCCTAGACGCCGCGTCCCTCCTCGCCGAAACGCCCGAGGGCCTCCACCTGCTCCAGGGCGACGCGTGGCTCCTCTATCGGCGCACTCCCGGACCCGAGGAGCGCTACCTCGCGGTCTTCCGCCGCGCCGTCCGAGCCCCCCCGCAGGCGTGGTTCATCGCGCCGGTCGGGTCCGCCCTCGCGGTGGCCACCCGGACCGAATACCTCTATTTCTTCGACGAGGCCGGCGCCCGCACGGGCGTGCGCGTGGGCGCGCTCTCCGGCCATCAGGTCTACCACGGCGGCGGGAAAATCTGGGTGGTGAATGCTGCCGGGGAACTCCATGAGATCGACCGGCGCTTCCGCGTGGTGCGCACGGAGAAGGTCCTCACCGCCTCCCTATGGGAGGGGGTCGTCCTCGACGGCTCGAAACCTGTGCTGGCGCTGCCGGACGTGGGCCCCCGACTCATCCTCGTCGATCTCCAGACGGGCACCGCCCGCGCGCGGGCCCTGCCCTCGCCGGCGAAGGGCGCGCCCCGGTCCACGGGAAAAGGCCTCTTTATCCCCGGGCCCGACCTCTCCCTCGACCCGGGAATCTAAAGGCTCCGTCAGGGCGCGGGAACGACCGAGACCAGGAGCTTGGCCAGGTCGCTGGCCACCTCCTGGTATTTTCCCCGGTCTTCCGGGAGCGGCCGCTCTTCCACCTTGGGATCTCGGGCCCCGCTTAAGTCGAGGAGCCTCCCTTCCACGAAGATCTGCTTGTCATGGGCCACGAGGCGCGTGACGAGGAGCCAGCGCAACTCGTACTTCTCCACCAGGATGCCCGTGAGGCCGGCGTCGACCTTCGGCGTCCACCGGTTGCGCATGAAGAAGAGGATGTCGACGAGGCCCTTCTCCTGCTGGAGCCGGGGCGGCGACGGGAGGGACGCGACGACTTGGGCGAGGAGGGCGGGAAAAAGATCGCAGAGGGCATCGAGGCGGGCCTCGCCGCTTTCATTGCATAGGGGCGCGATCGCGAGGGCCCTCGCGGGCGGGGCCGCATGGGAGGGGGAAGCCTGCGCCTCGGAGGATGGCTTGGCGCCCGCGGCCTCAACGTTCGAAATGGAAGGGACCGCCTCGATGCTCGAGAGATTCGTGGCGGAAAGCACGGGCCCGGGGTTCGCGGCGCCCGATACCGACGCGGGTGCGTTCGACACTTGGGGCGATGCGGCGACGGGAGAAGCGGACGCGCCTAGGCTGGCGTTGGTTTTGTGCTCCGCAGCATTCGTGCGGGAAGCGGCGATCGCCTTATTCGTGGTCCCGGCAGGGGCGGGCTTGGGGCGGAAGGATCCATAATTACGGTTGCTCACATCATAGGCCCAGAGCACGGTTCCCCGGGGATCGCCCGCGCCGCCGGCGCCGCCGAGGGCGGAGGTCAGGAAGGAACTTTCAGGGGCCTGTTTGGCGGGCGAGGCCGCGTGCGCTGCGCCGACGAGGGCGAACGAACAGGCGGCGAACCAGGCCGGCAAGAACCGCCCCGATAAACGGACCCGGCTTCCAATGGGCCGAACCGCGATCACTCGTTTCGCCCCAGGAGGCCGCCGGTCATGAGGCGCGCGTAGTCTTCCACGTTCCCGCCCGCGGCGAGGCAATCGAGGATCTTCTTCCCCAATGGGTCGAGTTCGGGGGTCCGGTACTGGGCGACATCTTCGAGGAAGAAATCCCGCAGGATCTCGGCACCCCGGTCGTAGGCGGCTTCGCCCACTTCGGCCTGGCGGTGCACCTCGAGGAAGGGCGCATCGAAGGTCTGGCCCTCGATCATGATCTTGCGAGGCGTCCACCCCAGGAGCGGGGACCGGGCGGCCCGCACCTGCTCGGGGCGGAACCAGGCGCCGCCGCGGCGGGCGAGGAACTCGCGCATGATCCATTGGGGCATGAAGCCCGTCTTCCAGGCGCCCACGTGCTGGTTGGGCACGAGGGCGTAGACCACGCTGGGCGATTTCACGAGTTGCTCGAGGAGCAGGTTGGCCCAGCGCACCTTCTTCCCCGTGGCGAAGGGCCAGAAGGTGCCCACGCCCTCGCTCTCGAGATCGCCCTTGCTGATGATGCTCGGGTTGCCCGCGCCGCGCAGGGCGCCGAGGCGCCAGAGCCAGGCGAGCGCCGGGGGAAGGATATGGAAGATGCCCAGGATGCCGTAACTGGGGAGTTCCTTCGTGCAGGGCGGGGTACGCACGCCGAAGCTCCGCACGTCCACCTCCACCGGATGGTTGACCACCTCGGGCACGCTCTGGCGCGGGAGCACGACCCGGGGATTGGGGCAGGGCTTTCCGGGGGCGTCTTCGGTGTGCTCCCAGAGGAGCGCGGTGCTCCCGGCGGGGGCGTCGAGGTTCAAGAACCACAGGGGGTCTTTGGGGTGGACGGCGAGGGATTCGATGTCGGGATCGGTGCCGTACTTGGTGATATGGTTGACCCGGATGAACCAGCCGTTCTCGGCGTCGCCCACGGCCAGGCGCCCGCCGCCTTTCTGGAAGGACGGGTGGCACAGCCCCATATCGTCGACCACGGGGCGCAACAGGCAACCGCGGGGCAGGACGATATTGCGCTCTTCCCCCGTGACGGTATTGACGCCGAAGAGCAGCGACCCGTCGGGCTCGCGGTGGAGGTGCTCGAGCATCTCGCTCTTGCCGCTGCCGCTGGCGCCCTCGTGCATGAGGGTGAGGCGGTTGTCGTAGGGGGTGACGACCTGGACGGCGGAGCAGTGGGCGGTCACCCAGCCCTCTTTCTCGCCGAAATGGAGCAGCGCGCCGTAGACGCCCTTCTTGGCGCTAGGCCCCGGGTAGAGGTTGTAACTGTAGATCTCGTAATGGGCGTCGAGGCGGTGGTGCACGACCATCTGCTTGCCGGCGAAATGGCTATGGCGGAAGGGCGGCGCCACGTAGACGACGCAGCGCGGGGTGAAATCCGCCGGTAATTCGGCCCCCGGGATCATGCCCTGGAGGAGCGAGAGCCCGTAGCCGAAGAACGCCGCGTTCATGGGCATGATGGCCAGGGCGGGGAAGCCCTTGTGCTGGCCGGCATAGAACGGCACGAGGAGGAGTTCATGCTCGGCCAGCCACTCGAGGGTCTCGCGCCGAAGGCCCTCGAAGGGCTTTCCGTGGGCGTCGCGGTAGCGGGGCTTGTCGGTATCACCCTCGTCGCCGATGAGCATGGAGTCGGGATCGCGCCGGCGCATATAGGGCTCGGGATAATTGACGCTCAGCCCGTTCTTCGCCCGGGTGATCTCGGCCTCGAGGACCTTGCCCTTTCCGGGGACGAGATAGGAAACGAACTTCACCCCGTCCACCGAATCGTGCATGGAGAGTTCGACGAGGCTGAGCGCGTCTTTCGCGAGGACGATCTTGGGCGATTTCCCCAGGATCTCGCCGGCGGGCTCGGGAAGGGTCTTCAGGATCGGGGAGTCTTTTAGGATGATCATAGGGTTAATACCAAATTATACCCCGAAGTCCGCATGTTGATCGAGGATGGGCGCGTTTTACGAACCCCCGCCGCGAAAATCGGATATCTTTTCACCATTTCATCACGTTCCCATCGGCAATTAAGAAATGGTTACCATGGGTCACAGAAACCTGAGTTAGAAAAGAGACTGACTCCAATTCTCCCCACCCCCCATCAAAAGGCGAAGCCTTTTACCTGGCAGTCGACGGAGGAAGCCATATCCCATGCGGCCGGTGGGAGTCCCTGGAGGAGCGCCTCAGCGCAACCCACACACCCGCAAGCGAGCCAAATGCCTGGCGCTGCGGCGCGACGGAAGGGATTCCCACCGGCCGCGGGGGGAAGGCATGCCCCGGCGAGGCCAGGGTTTCAAATACCCACCTGGTACCTCCCGACGGGCACCAAGGATTCATCGCATCATTGCTTCCGAGTGAAACGTTTCCACCACGGTCTCATCGCCGGCTCCTTCGCGCCCCTCCACCGGGGGCATGAGGTCCTTATCCAGACGGCCCTCCAAGAATGCGAGCGCCTGTCGATCTTCGTCTTCCGCAACCCGGACTGGGACCCCGCCCCGACCCCCGTAAGGGAAGCGTGGCTTCGCCGCCTCTTTCCCGAAGCCTTCGTCCTCGCCGTCCGTCCCGAAAACCTCCTGCGGTGGAGGGGGGCGCCCTCCCCTACCGGGATGCCCGAACTCCAATCCCAATTGCCCCGGGAAATCCCTGAAAAATCCGCCGGGCCTTCAGCGTACGCGCGCTTTCTCGGGGGCCTCTTCCTCTGGGCCCATGGCCGCCCGATGGACGCCCTTTACTCCCGCGCTCCGGCGCCGCCGGCATTCCTCGAAGCGCTCTCGTCCTATTTTCACGCGACCACGCCTACTTCCCCCTCGATTCCGGTAGAGAGATCCATCGTAGGACCCCTCACGGGCATCCAAAGCGAAGCCCTGCGCGCCGACCTCCACGGGGGGCGCGCCCAATGCGCGCCCTTCGTCTACGGCCATTTCGTCAAACGGGTCTGCATCCTCGGGGCCGAAGGCTCTGGGAAGACGAGTCTCGCCGCCGCCATGGCCGAGCGCCTGGGAACCCGCTGGGCCCCCGAATATGCCCGGGAATATTCCCGGGCCTCCGCCGGTCCCCGCGGCAAACTCGATTTCCCCCTGATCGCCCGTACCCAGGTCCTTCGGGAAGAAGCCTTGGCGGGGGAAGCTAACCGGATCCTCTTCTGCGACACGGGACCCCTCACCTCGCTCCTATTCGCGCGCAAATACGCCAGCGCACCTGGGTCCGATTTGGAGGAACTCGCCGCCCGCCCCTACGACCTCACCGTGCTCTGCGTCCCCGATTTCCCCCTCGTCCAAGACGGCACTCGCCCCGATGAACTCGCCCAATTCGAGCAACACCGGGCCCATCTCGATGAGCTCGATAAGCGCCGAAGTCCATACCACCTAGCCCAGGGCCCACTGGCGAAGCGTATCGAGGACCTGACCACGCTCCTTAAAAAACGAGGATGGATCCCGGACTAACAGGTGACGCCAGGATGGCGTTAAATCGGACGGCAGCGCCCGGAAGGCGCGATAGGCCGTCCGGCACGAGGCGCGAGAAGCGGTCGACCTCGAGGGCATGGATGCCCGGGAGTCGACCGATGCCAAGATGCCCGGACGGCAGCGCCCGGAGGGCGCGATAGGCCGTCCGGCAGGAGGCGCGGTTAGCGGTCGACCCGAGCCCCGCCCCCCTTCATCAATTTCTCGACCTCGCTCTGGAGGGCCATGCTCGTATCCCCCGGGGTCGTCATCGCCAGGGCGCCGTGGGCGGCGCCGTAATTCACGGCGGCGTCGCCGCCCTTCTGTTCCATGAGGCCGAAGACGAGGCCCGAGGCGAAACTATCGCCGCCGCCGACGCGGTCGTAGATCTCGAGACCGGGACGGTGGATGGCTTCGTGGAATTTGCCATCGAGATAGAGGAGCGCGCCCCAATCGTTGACGGTCGCGGTAGTGGCCACGCGAAGCGTGGTGGCGACGGCGCTGAAATTGGGGTAGGTCTTCACGGCCTCGAGGATCATCTTCTTGAAGCCGTCGGTGGAGAGTTCGGAGAGTTTCTCGTCGGTGCCCTCGATCTTGAAGCCGAGGCTCGCCGTGAAGTCTTCTTCGTTGCCGATCATGACGTCGACATACTTGGCGATCTCGCGGTTGACCTCCTGGGCCTTCTTCTGGCCGCCGATGGATTTCCAGATGGACGGCCGGTAATTGAGGTCGTAGCTCACGATCGTGCCGTGCTTCTTGGCGGCCTTCACGGCCTCGAGGATGACGGCGCTGGTGCTCTCGGAGAGCCCGGCGTAGATGCCGCCGGTGTGCATCCACCGCACGCCGTCCTTCCCGAAGATCTTCTCCCAATCGATGTCGCCGGGTTTGAGTTGGCTGGCGGCGGTGTGGCCCCGGTCGGAACAGCCCACGGCGCCCCGGGCCCCGAAGCCCTTCTCGGTGAAATTGAGGCCGTTTCGAACCTCGCGGCCGATGCCGTCGTAGGGCATCCACTTCACGTAGTCCATGGAGACCCCGCCCTGGAGGATGAAGTCTTCCAGCAGGCGCCCCACCGGGTTGTCGGCGAAGGCCGAGACGAGGGCGGCGCGCTTGCCGAAGCAGCGGCGCAGGCCCCGGGCGACGTTGTACTCGCCGCCGCCCTCCCAGGCCTGGAAGGTGCGGGCGGTATGGATGCGGCCGAAGCCGGGATCGAGGCGCAGCATCACCTCGCCCAGGCTGAGGATATCGAAACGGCAGGATTCGGCGCTCTTGATCTTAAGGCTCATGGGGGCTCCTCGGTGGGTGGGGAAAAGATCCCCGGCTATTTCTTGAGTTCGGCGCGCACTTCCTGGACCCAGGCGAGCACCTGCTTGACGGCGGCCGTGACGGCGCCCCAGTCCTTCGCCTTGATCCAATCGGCCTTGTAGAGGTCGCTGCCCATGCCCAGGCACGCGGTACCCGCGGCGAGCCACTCGCGGATGTTTTCCTTGTCGGCCTTCACGCCGCCGGAGGCCAAGAGGTCGGCCCACGCAAGGGGCGCCATGACGTTCTTCACGAAGCCCGGGCCGCCGACTTCCTTGCCGGGGAAGACCTTGCAGACCTCGACCCCCAGGGCGTGGGCGCGCTGGATTTCGGTGGCCGAGCCGCAGCCCGGCAGGTAGGGGATCTTTCGCTTATTACAGAGGACGGCCGTCTCGTCGTCGAGGGAGGGGCTCACCACGAAGGCGGCGCCGGCGGCGATGTAGAGCGCCGCGGTGGGGGCGTCGACGATGGTTCCCACGCCGAGCATCACTTCGGGGTGGTTCTTGGCCAGGAATTTCTCGAGTTCGGTGAAGACCCCCAAACTATGGTCGCCCCGATTGGTGAACTCGAGGACGGTGGCGCCGCCGGCGAGGCTGGCCTTGGTGATCTCGATGGCCACCGCGCTGTCGCTATTATGGAAGAGAGGCACCAAACCGACCTGCCGCATGCGCAGGTAGACATCAAGACGCTTATGACGGGACATAGGGCCTCCGGAAGACGGGGAAAGGGGGATGGGGAATTATAGCGTGGTCCGAGGCCCGCTTTTTGGGGAATTGGGATGGGCGTGCTTGCGGGATGGGCCGTACTCGGGACAGGCGTGGAACCGGTTCTCCTGTCGGACGATACCGCCCGGGGGACCGGACCCGCCCTTTCGACAAGGGAGGCCGCTTGGGCGCGTTCTGGCCCGACTTATCGCTTCACGGCCCCGAGCACCTTCGCCGCCGATTCGTCGTCCGCCGCGAAGACGAGGTCGGTCTTGGTGCGCCAGCGCCGGGGGTGGCCGGCTTCCAGGTGGTAGTCCCGTGGCGAGACTTCGGCGCCGAGCGAGACCCCATCGAGGCGTTTCACCGTGAAGCCCGCCTTGAGGAGGAGCGGGAGCCCGCCTCCGAAATCCCAGAGTTTGAGGCTCCCGAGGTAGGCCTGGTAACGGCCCAGGAGCAGATAGGCCAGGGGCATGACCGCGCAGCAATTGGCCATCACGGGGTTCTTGAGGTCCACCGACCCGCGCTTGGCCACGCCCTGGGTGAGGGCCAAAAGGCGGCTATCGCACCAGGGATGGCGCACGGGGACGAACGGCGCGAGGACGGCCTCTCCGGTCAGGCCCAGATCCGAGCTGTAGTAGATGCGTTCGCCCTCGCTCATGAGGAACTCGCGGGTCACCGGGAGGTAGATGGCGCCCTCGACGAAGCGCCCCCCGCGCATGAGGCCGAGGGAGATCCCCCAGATCGGGATGTGGTTGGAATAGGGCGCCGTGCCGTCGATGGGGTCCACCACCCACGCCGTGTGCTTCAGGGCCGCCTCGAGATAGGCCTCGCTCTTGCCCTCGATGGTCTCCTCGCCGAGGAGGTACTGCCCGGCCTCCGGGCGATCCAAACGCTCCGTAAAATAGGCTTCGATCTCGCGGTCGGCAAGGGTGACGATGGACTCATCGCCCTTGAGGGAGGCGTGGGGGGCCTCGTAATGCTTGAACGCGATGCGCCCCGCCGCCTGCATGAGGCCGATGATTTCCCGGCGATTCCAAAGATCCATAGCCGCCATTTTCCCATCGATCGGAGCGCCCATGAAAAGGCGGCGAAGGCCGCTCCCTTTCGCGCGACCCGGGTCGAAGTCGCGGATGCCGGACCGCCTTGGCGTCGATCGCCCCCGCAGGGGGCGGAGCCGGTCAGCCTGAACGCCCCCCCCCAACCGCCCGGATCGTTGGGATCGCGGCGAAGCATCCGACGGGAGCCACGAGGCCTCCCGCCCTGCCCGACGCTTCAGTAATTCTCTTCGGCCGCCTGGAAGTACGCCTTGGGATGGAGGCAGGCCGGGCATTTCTCGGGGGCGCCGTCGCCCTCGTGGATGTACCCGCAATTGCGGCATTCCCAACGCGCCTTCTTCTTGAACACCGAACCATCGCCAAGATTGGCGTGCAATTTCAGGTAGCGCTTCTCATGCTCGGCCTCGACTTTCGCGATGAGGCGGAAGGCGCTGGCGACCTCGGGAAACCCCTCGGCCTTGGCGGTCTCGGCGAAGGCGGGGTAGAGTTTGGTCCACTCCTCATTCTCCCCGCCGGCGGCGGCCGCGAGATTCTCGGCGGTGGTGCCGATCTTCCCGGCGGGATAGGTGGCGGTGATCTCCACGTCGCTCCCCTCGAGGAATTTAAAGAAGCGCTTGGCGTGTTCCTTCTCCTGGAGCGAGGTCTTCAGGAAGATCGCGCCGATCTGTTCGAAACCCTCCTTCTGCGCCTGGCGGGAGAAGAATTCGTAGCGGTTACGCGCTTGGGATTCTCCGGCGAAGGCCTTGAGCAGGTTCTTCTCGGTCTGGGTTCCTTTGAGGCTCTTATCCATTTTCAACTCCTGATGTTTGGGGATGGGTGGAAGGGATTTGGATGAGGGGGCGGCGGAGGGAATCGGTGTAGGGGGCTTTGGAGAGCGCGTCGAATTCCTTGCGGAGGCCGGCGAGGCGGCCGCCTGAGGTGAGGACGCCGTAGTGGG
>JAFLEE010000135.1 GCA_017302015.1 Spirochaetota bacterium
AAATGGGAGCGTCCCATTCATAACTGGAACCAAATCCTCTCTACCCTTTGCACGCTATACGGCGAAAGGGTTCCCCTGACAATTAAGGGATGAGAGAGGGTGACACACTTAGGTTAACAGCCTCGCGGCAAAAGACGCAATTCATATTGCATTCGTTGTTCAATTCGAAATTGATAAGGAATGGGGCCCGGCCGCTGCGCGTGCGCCGCAGGTAGAAGCAAAGGCGAGAATAGGCCGCGTTGACGAGCTTCCCTAGGGTGATCTTGCGATTCGCAACCATTCGCAAGAAAATGCGCACGAGCAGCCAAAGGTAGCGATTCGTCATCCGACTGTGTCCTCCGGGCCCGCCCGCCCCCGTTTGAGAGGAAACCGGACCATGTGAAAAATCAGATTGGGGCTATTAATTTGAGTGGATTCGTTTAAAACTTAATCTTAAGGCGGCAGAACCTAAGGATACACCTTACCCTTAATTACCGCAACTTGACTTGATCTATTCTAGAATTCTAGAATTCACGTTGAAACTGCTTGAGCGCCCTATTTTTCTATTAACCTTTCTCCAATTACCTAGTTGAATATCATTCCAAATTCAGGCCAATTCTATGTTATCAATTTTCATTGTCTTTTGGCCCGTTGGATGAAAAAAATCGAGAAGTGATATAATGGCAACTAGGGAAGGGCAAATGCTCACGAAAAAGCGTAAGGGGTTCCGGCTCCAATCTCTGTCTATCATTTTTTCCTTCCTCAATGAAGAGGATGTGCTCGCAGAACTCATCCGTCGCGTGAGACTCTCCGTCAAACCGGAAATCGGAAAAACTATTTCCTCTTACCGGATGATTTTTATTAATGATGCCAGTACCGACAATAGTCTTGATATTCTTTTATCCGAAAAAGCCAATCATAACGATCTAACAATCCTGACCACTTCTCGTCGATTTGGCGTCTCACGCTGTGTACTTGCTGGCATAGCCCACACAAAAACGGACCTTATCGTTTACATGGATGCTGACCTTCAGGACCCTCCAGAATTAATCCCGCGATTAATTAAAGCCCAGATTAGCGAAAAAACAGAAGTAGTGCACACACAACGTTTCAAGCGAGTCGGCGAATCTCCCGTGAAAAAAATTTGGAATCGAATGGGTTACGCCATTCTAACACGTGTTACGGGCGGCATGATTATCCCTGAAGTAGGGGATTTTAAATTAATCTCACGAAAAGTTGCCACTTACCTTTGTGCAACTAAAGACTCCAACCCTTTTCTTCGGGGCCTCGTTCAGTCCATTGGTTTCCGCCAGACTACAATTCAGTATGAACGTGAAGTTCGGTTTTCCGGGGATACAAAATTTCCACTATTTGGGCCTAGAGTTATTGCCAATTTCCTCGACTCCGCCCTCATCTCCTTCTCCACCGCGCCCCTCAAATGGGCCCTCTTCCTCGGGTTCGCCACGTCCTTCTTTTCGTTCATCTATCTGCTGGCCGTCGTCGCCATGAAGTTCGCGGGCATCTCCATCCCGGGCTGGTCCGCGATCATGGCCACCATCCTCTTCCTGGGCGGCATCCAATTGTTCACCATCGGGATCCTGGGGCTTTATGTCGGTTCGATCCACGAGCAGATCAAGGACCGGCCCCGGGTGATCATCGATCGCGTCATCGATTGAAGGGGCCGGCCCCGATCGCGGAACCGTTTTTTCCCGGCTTGCATCCCGCCGCCGGAAAGGGTAGTTTAGCCGCGTGATCGAGCTTCCCGAAGACGAAGTACGTTACCTCCGGTCCATCCGTCCCGAGCGCCTCGACCGCGCATGGGAAAAAGGCTGGAGGCATTTCGGCCCGGTTTTTTTCCGGGAGACGAAGCAGCCCAATCGGGGCCGGGATTGCCTCGTGCTCCCCCTGCGCATCGACCTCGGCGCCTTCCGGCCCGGGCGCACCCAACGGAAACTATGGGCCAAGAGCGGCTTCCTGAAGGCCGAGTTCTCCCTCGCGGCCTTCGGCGATGAGAAGGAGGCCCTCTTCCGCAAGCACGTCACGCGGTTCACCCACCACCTCCCCGAGAGCCTCGAGCATTTCCTCGGCGACGAGCCGCAGCGCGTGCCGGCGCCGATCCACGAATGCCGGCTCACCGACGGCGAGACCCTCGTCGCCGTGGGCTTCTTCGACCGTGGGGAAAGGGCGGCCTCCGCGATCTACACCATGTGGGATCCTGCCTACCACGAGGCCAGCCCGGGCATCCTCATGGTGCTCCACGAGATCGAATGGGCCAAGGCGCAGGGGCTCTCGTGGCTCTACACCGGCTATTATTTCCGGGAGCCCTCCGATTACAGCTACAAGGCCTCCTTCCACGCCACCCAGTACTACGACTGGAAGGGGAATTGGAAACCCCTCGACGAGACGCCCTGAACCACCGCCCGGCGAGACCTCGCGGCCCGAAGAGTGCGTGCCAGGTCGACGATGCGCGCGGTACGCCGTGGGACGCCGCCGACGCTTAAGGGGCCTTCCGCAGCGCCCCTAAATAATGGTCCAACAGCGCCCCATGGCGCTCGCGGATTTCCGCCAACCCGCTTTCGCTCAGGTCGTAGATCCCGGGCGACACCTTCTTGAACCATTTGTAATAGTCGCGGCTGACCATGGCCTGCACGTTCTGCGGTAACCCAAGTTCGCGCAGGGCCTTGGGGGTCAACGGCCCATGGACGATGAAGCAGGCCGCGATGCGCACCGTCTTCTCGCGGTAGGCCGTCACCAGGGGCGTCCCCGTGCTCCCCCCCGGGTTCCAATCGCCGCTTCGCCCCGTAAATTCGTTCTCGAGGCGTGCTTTGGAGCGCTTGAGGGCCTTCGTCTGCCGCGGGGGGACCTTCCATTTCTTCGGCGCGAAGACTTCTTGCACCTGTGGGAGGCCCTCCGCGAAGGAGACGACGAAGAGCCCGAGGCCCAGCTCCTTCACGACCGCCTTGAAATCGGCGTAGGGGGACCCTCGCCCCAGCTTCTCGGGCCGCTCCACCGCGACGTAGACCGCGCTGGTCAACCGGCGACGGCGCAGGCCCTGGGCCAGCAGGTGCATCGTGAGTTTGGTCTTCATCTCGACGATGACGGTGAGTTCCCCGCGGCGGGCGACCAGGTCGGCATGGCGCACCTCGCCGCGCACGGTGAAACCCCGGGCGAGGAACCAATCCCGAAGCGCCGGGTACATGTCGGTCTCGGCGCGGCCGGCCTTCGCGCGTTTGGCCCCCTTCACGGGCGCCCCCGGATCGAGCGCGGCGACAAGCCCAGGTGCCGCCGGCATAATTTATTGAATTGCTGCAGGTCGAACAGGCCGCATTCCGCGGCCACCTGGCGCACCGGAAAATCGGTGTGGCGCAGGAGGTAGCGCGCCCGCTCCATGCGCCGCGAGAGGGCGTAGGATTTGAGGGACTTCCCGCAGGCCACCCGGAAGAGGCGGTTCAAATGGGTCTGGGAGAAGCCGGTTTCCCGCGCCAATCGGGGGGTCGGTAGTGGATCGTGGAGGCTCTTCTCGATGAGTTCCATGGCCTTGCGCACCCCGGGATGGGCCCGGGGGCGCTCGGGGTCTCGGGAGGCGTGGAGGTCGCGCAGTTCGAGGAGGAGATCCCATAGCCGCAACTCGGCCCGCTCCCGGTTCACCGGGATCAGGCGCAGGATGTGCTCCATCGATTCACGCAATTCGGCATAATGGGGGGCCCAATCGGCCATGGCGGGGAAGGGCTCCCCGCCCTGCCCGCGGGGCTGGAAATGGAAATAGATGTGCTCGCAAGACCGGTCCTCGTAGTGGTAGACGGTGTGGAGGCCGGGGGGATGGAACCCCACATGGCCGAAGCGCACGGGCAGGCTCGACCCGGCGCAATCGATGCGTCCCCGCCACGCGTAGAGATGGAGCGTATGGGCGGAGACCCGGTAATCCTCGACGCCGCCCGGGTGGCGGCTGATCCCGGCGTGGACCAGGGAGGGTCGGGCGGACAAGGAGACGGAGACCGAACGGGCCGGAACGGGCATGGTCATTTTTTACCACTTACGCTCGATTTTGGCAATTGTAAGCAGGCCAATGCGGATTACACTTATCCCAAAGAGACCACTTAAATGGCCCGCCGGGATTCCGCCCCGGGGCGCCAAAATACCCGGAGCCCGCCATGATGCCGAAACGCGAAGTCATCCGAACCCTCCTCGACAAGAAGATCCCCGACCGTTTCGGCCTCCACGAGCATTTCTGGCCCCACATCATGGACAACGCCTGGATCGAGCAGGGGGTGAAGGAGGGCACCGATTTCGTCAAGCGTTTCAACCTCGATCTGCGCTCCATGCTCTGGTGCGCGGCCCCCGGGCCCAGGCCCGACCTGGAGGCGACCCTGGAGGAGACCGCCGACACGAAGGTCACCCGCAACGCCTGGGGGGCCACCTTCAAGAATTGGAACCACAAGGGCGGCACGCCCGAGCACCTGGGCTTCGCGGTCACCTCCCCGGAGGTCTGGCGCAGGGATTTCCGCGAAGCGGCGAAGGCCGCCGACATGCGCCGCACCGTGGATCTGGCCGAGGCGAAGAAGCAGTACGCCGCGCTCATGGCGGGGGAAGAATTCGTCACCTTCTCCGGGCTCTCGGTCTTCGAGGAGATGCGCAAGATCATCGGAGACGTGGCCATGCTCGAGGCGATGGTCGACGAGTCCGAGTTCATCCGCGACTTCTGCGAGGTCATCACCGGCAAGCACATCGAGTTCTGGGAGTACGTGCTGCGCGAGGTGGGCAAGCCCGACGGGTTCCACATCTACGAGGATCTCGGCTACACCCAGGCCCCGTTCACCTCGCCCGCCATGCACCGGGAACTCGTCCATCCCCACCACGTGCGGCTCTTCGGCTTCCTCAAGGAGCACAAGGTCCCCCTCATCGTCCATACCTGCGGCGATTTCAGGCCGCACATCCCCGCGCTCGTGGAGGCCGGCGTCGACTGCATCCAAGCCATGGAGGCCAAGACCGGCATGAACGTCGTCACCCTCGCCGAAACGTGGAAAGACAAGCTCTGCTTCATGGGCAACCTCGACGTGCGGGCCCTGGAGTCGGGCGACCGCGCGCGCATCCGGGACGAGGCCGTTTCCAAGCTCGACGGCATGCGGCGCCTGAGGGCCCCATGGATCTTCATGAGCGACCATTCCATCCCGCCCACCGTGGCGGTGAAGGACTACGAGTACCTGCTGGAAGTTTATAAAGAGAACAACCGCTACTAGGGCGTCAATCGGCCCATTCGACCTGCTCGGCTAGTTTTCGGGAAACCTCGCCGAATTCCTTGCGGATCGCCGGCCCCATCGCCTTGTCGGGGGGGGGGAGCTTGCCGCAGAGCGCCTTGTCCCAAGCCGCTTCGAGACCGGGGAGGTCGGTCTGGGTGATGTAGGCCTTGAGTTCATCCATCATGCGGGCGAACTTGAAGGTATGGGGCCCGATGAAGACGCGGCGCCCGCCGTAGAGCGGCTCGAGGGGATTATGGCCCCCGTGGGCCACCAGGGAACCGCCGACGAAGACGAGATCGGCGGCGGCGTAGACCTCGCGGAGTTCGCCCACGGTATCGAGGATGAAGACGCCGAGCGCCGCGCCCTTCGGGAGCGGGGCCTTTTCGCCCGCGCTACGGCGCGAGACCGGGAGCCCGCAGGCCCTCGCTTCCCCCTCGATGGCGGAGGCCCGCTCGATGAACCGGGGGGCCACGACGAAGAGGACCCCATCCACCTTCCACTTCTTCTGACGAGGGGGCTGGGCGAGGCGGGAGGCCAGGCGCACGAGGTCTAAGTCTTCGCCCTCGTGCGTCGAGCCGCACACGGCGATGGCGACGCCTTCGGGCAGGCCCGGGAAGTATTTCTTCCGCAGTTTCTTCGCGTCGCCGACGGCGGGGAGGGCGGCGTCGTATTTGAGGTCGCCGCAGACCTTCACGCGCCGTTCGGAGGCGCCCAGCGAGACGAACTTCTTGAGATCGCCCTCGGTTTGCGCCCCGATGAATCGGTAGGTGTCGAGGGCCGGCCGGAACAGCCAGGGGAAGCGCCGGTAGGACGGCATGTCTTTATCGTAGATGTAGGCATTGAGGAGGCACACGGGGACTTTCCGCGCGGCCAGGCGCGCCAGGAGGACGGGCCAGATCTCGGTCTCGAAGAAGAACACGCGCCGCGGCTTGAGGCGGCGCAGGAGGAAACGGAAGGCGTACGGGTTCTCGAGGGGCAGGAAGAAGGTGCCATCGAACAGGCGGTCGCCCTTCAGGGCGCCGGGCACATCGCGGTAGAAATGGGAGAGCACCATGGGCTCGCGGCTCCATTCCTTCCAGAATTGGAGGAAGGGCCGGGCGGCGGCGAGCTCGCCCATGCTGGAGACGTGGACCCACGCCACGCGCTGCGCCGCGGGCCAAGGGCCGAAACCGAGCCTCTGGGAAAACTCGCGCAGCGAGCTGCGCCGCAGGGCCAGCAACGCGAGGCCCCAGAGGAGCACGAAGGGGAAAAGGAGCGGATACAGGAGATCGAAGGCGATCCGCCAGGCGAGGGAGGGGCGCGCGGCCATGCTAGCCGCGCCGGAGTCGGTAGAAACCCCGTTTCCCGGCCTTGAGGATGGCGCCATCCACCACCGCCACCTTGGCCTTCTCGTCGCTGATCTTCTGTTCGCCGCCGCCGGACCCGTCGAGGAGGCTGACCCCGCCCCCCGCGACGAGGCGCCGCGCCTCGCCGTTGGATTTGGAGTGCCCGGCGCGCACCAGGAGTTCGGCGATCCAGACCTCGGCCTCGGCCACCCGGAGTTCGGGGATCTCGGCCGGCAACCCGTGGCCGCTGAATACGGAGCGGAACTCGGCCTCGGCCCCCCGGGCGGCCGCGTCATCGTGGTAGAGGGCCACGATCGTCCGCGCCAGAGTCGCCTTCTGGTCGCGGGGATTCTCGCCCTCGGCGAGGCGCTTCTGCATGGCGGCGATTTCGGAGAGCGGGGTGTCAGTCAGGAGGGTGAGGTACTTGTGGATGAGCGCGTCGGGGATGCTCATGAGTTTCCCGTACATCTCCTTCGGGGAATCGAGGACGCCGACGTAATTGCCGTAACTCTTGGACATCTTCTTCACGCCGTCGAGCCCTTCCATGAGGGGCATGCTGAGGATGGCCTGGCGGGGTTGCCCCGCCTCTTCTTGGAGCGCGCGGCCCACGAGGCAATTGAACTTCTGGTCGGTGCCGCACATCTCGACGTCGGCCTTGAGCACGACGGAATCGTAGCCCTGCAGGAGCGGGTAGAGCGTCTCGTGCATGTGGATCGGCTGGCCGCCCTTGTAGCGCTTCTCGAAATCGTCGCGCTCCAGGATGCGCGCGAGGGTATATTTCGACATGAGCCCGATGACGTCTTCGAGGGCCATGGGCCGGCACCAGGCGCTATTGTAGACCACCTCGGTCTTGGACCGGTCGA
Organism: Spirochaetota bacterium; assembly: GCA_017302015.1. Taxonomy (GTDB): domain Bacteria; phylum Spirochaetota; class UBA12135; order COTS27; family JAFLEE01; genus JAFLEE01. The sequence goes on from JAFLEE010000135.1 coordinate 7,405, forward strand.
GCACCTTGAAGGCCTGCTCGAGGTAGGTCTTGGCGTTGGACTCGACCTCGGCGCGGGAGAGCGGCTTTCGCGTGGCGCTCCGCCCCGAGGGGTCGCCGATCATCGCCGTGAAATCGCCGATCAGAAAGACGACGTGGTGCCCGAGGTCCTGGAATTGGCGCAATTTGCGCATGACCACCGTGTGGCCCAGATGGATGTCGGGGGCGGTCGGGTCCGCCCCGAACTTCACCCGCAAGGGACGATCTTCCTTCAGTTTCGCGGCCAGTTCGGCTTCGGAGATGATCTCGGCGGCGCCGCGGCGCAGGATCTCGAGTTGTTCGTTGACGGGGCGCATAGGGGGGTCGCGTATTATACAATTTCGGACCGAGGACCCCGCATGCCATCCACCCCCGTTCGAATCGCGATCATCGGCCTGGGCGGCTTCGCCGCCACCCACCATCGGGTGCTCATGGCCCTCGAGGCCCGGGGGGCTTCCCGCCTGGTGGCGACCTGCGATCCCTTCCCCGGGAATTTCCGCGCGAACATGCAGGAATGGAAGTTCGAGGCCCGCGGGGTGGATGTCTTCGACGATTATCGCAAGATGATCGAATCGATCAAGGGCCGGTGCGACGTGCTCGTGGTGCCGACCCCCATCCCGCTCCACGCCGAGATGCACCGCGCGGGGGTCGAAGCCGGCCTGGCCGTCTATCTGGAGAAGCCCCCGACCCTCGATCCCGCCGAACTGGAATCGATGATCGCCGTGGATGCCCGGGCGGCCCACCAGACCATGGTGGGGTTCAATTTCATCGTGGAGCCCGCGCGCCAGAGGCTCAAAGAACGCCTGTGCGCCGGGGAGTTCGGCGCGCTGCAGTCGACCGATCTCATGGCCCATTGGCCCCGGCCCCGGTCCTATTACCGGCGGGCGGCCTGGGCGGGGCGCCTCGTGCAGGGGCCCCAGCTCGTCCTCGATTCCCCCCTCGGGAACGCCATGGCGCACCAGGTGCACAATCTCTTCCATTGGCTGGGGAGCGAATCGGTGCACCACTGGGCGCCCATCGAGGCGGTGCGCGCCGAGATCTACCGCGCCCACGCCATCCAGGGCGGCGACACCTTCTTCGCGGAGGGCCGGACCGCCGGCAAGGTCCCCTTTCGGGTGACCATGAGCCACGCCTGCGACGGCGCCCAGCGGCAATGGGAACGCGTGCGCCTCGAGCGGGCCGAGATCACCTGGACGCTCTACCAGAATTACCGCATCGCCTGGGAAGACGGCCGCGTGGAAGAGCAGGCGATCGCGCCGATGGACCACGTGCTCGAGAACCACCTGCACTATTACGATTACCTATCCGGCCGCCATCGCCGGCCCTTGACCACCCTCGCCGATTCCCTCCCCTTCGTCACCCTCAATAATCTCGTCTACGTCTCCGCGGGTCTCATTCAAGACCTGCCCCAAGAGGTCGTTTCGGTGAAGCCTCTGGCGAAGGACGGAAAGGCGGATGAGTCGGTGGCGTGGAATGAGCTCGAGGCCGCTTCCCAGCGGTTCTTCAAGGGGGGGGATTTTCCCTCCGCGGGGTTGGCCGGGGGAAAGGCGGGCGAATGGGTTTCGGTGGGGGATTTGGGAC
>JAFLEE010000136.1 GCA_017302015.1 Spirochaetota bacterium
CGCCCCCGCCCCAATTGAGGTTGGCGCCCATCTGGGGCTCCCAGCCGCAGGTGTCGGCGATTTTGCGCTCTTCGCCCGATTCCAGGTCGACGAGGAACACTTCGCCCGCCTCGCCCGGGCGGCCCTGGCGGTCCTCGAAGGGCAGGCGGAAGACGGCCAAGAACCGACCGCTGGGGCTCAGGGGCGAGGTGTCGAAGAAACGGTGGAGGCAGCGGTCGGTCTTGGGCGTGACGCACCAGACCGGCACGCGGGGGTCGAACTCGGTGTAGCGGGGGAAGGCGTTGGGGTTCATGCCCTAACTCTAACCCATTCCCGGGCGTGCGGGTTGCCTTATTCAGTCATCGGCTTATCTATTTAAGACATCGGGCCTGCGTTCGTCGACGAACCCCTCGGCCAGGATGACGTCTTGGCGCACGCCTTCCCGCTCCCGACGGCGCCAGGCCGCCGGGCTGAGGCCGCGGGACTTCTTGAAGACCCGGCTGAAATGGGGCACGCTCTCGAACCCCGAACGCCGGGCCACCGCCTCGCATGTGAGGTTTCCCGCGCGCAGGAGCCCCTCGGCGGTCTCCATGCGCCGCGCGAGCACTTGGGCCCCGGGGTTGTGCCCGAGGCGCTCCTGGAAGCGCCGGCTGAGTTGCCGGTAGGAGAGGCCGCTGGCCGCGGCGAGTTCGCCTAGGCGGAACGGGTGGACATGGTGCGCCTCGATATAGCGCAGGGCGGCTTCGCAGGCCCGGTCTCCCGAGACCAGATCCGCGGCGGCCGGGCCCGCCGCTGTCTCCCCGCGCTTCCCCAGCCGGAGGCGGCGCAGCAGGAACTCGCACAAGAGGAGGTCGCAGCTTTCCCGCCGGAAATCGCGTCGGCGGGCCCCCTCGCTGCGCAGCGCCGAGAGCAGTTGGTGCATCCCCGCATCCCCGCGGAAGATCCTCGGCAGGGCCGCCAACGCCCGGCGCAGCCGGGGCTCGAGGCGGAACTTCGCCTCGAGGGTGGCGACCCGCTGGCCAACATCGGCGGTGAACCCGTGGGATTCACCGGGGAGCGCCAAGAGGCAGGAAAAGGGCGCGGCCGGCCTGAGACCCTCGCGCAGATGGAATTGCCCTCGCCCGTGGACCACGAAGATGAGTTGGGCGAACGGGTGGCTATGGCGGGTGAGCGAACGCGCGGGGCGGTACTCGTAGCGCGCCGTCCAGAGCACCGTGGCGGGAAACGGGATGGGGCCCGCGGTCGCCGACGCCCGGGCCGTGGTTTTCCTGGATCCCTTCGGCGCGCGCGGCATGGGAGAGCTTATGCCCCGCCGCGCAGCGGCGTCAAGGCCCGAAGAATCGGTCGCGCCGGGATGGGGGATCGGGCTCCCCGCAACGGCCCGCCCCCGGGTGGATTCGCGGCGCCGCGACCCGTCAGATCGATGCGCCCCTATTTCCCCGCTTCGGCGACCCGGATCTCGTCGAACCAGATCTTTCCCGTCGAGAGTTCGAGGCCGAGGGTGAGTTCGAGTTTCGTGGCGTTCGCGGGGATGTCGACGGTGAAGGCGGCGTCCTGCCAATCCCATGACCCCGTCTTGAGCGCGGCCTGGGGGTAGTCTTTTTTCCCGTCGTCCTTGGTGATGACCATCATGAACTTGGGGCCGTTATAGGTCTTGGGGGGGACGCTGATCGCCTCGCCTTTCGCCCGCGCCTTCAGGGTGACCTTCTTCCCCCGCATGGCCTCCACCGGGAGGATCGCGGTGGTGTTCTTCACCTTCCCGGCCTCCTCGAGGGCGATGCAAAGCGCCTTGCCGGCGGGACCGGCTTCCAGCGTGTAGGTCTTCGCCGGGAAACTTTTGGCCTCGCCGCCCGCGAAGGATTCCTGGAAGAAGACCCCGGCGGGAAGCGCCGCGGCCGGCGCCTGGGAAGCCTCGGCCGCTTTCACCGCAGGCGCCGCTTCTTTGGGGGCCTTTTCGGGGACGGCGCGCATCCATTTGGCCCGATCGGGGTATTTCGGCTTCTCGTTCTTCGCGAACCAGGACAAGAGCACTTCCTTGCGCGCCGTGGTGGCGGCGGGGATGTGCTTGTTCTTGTCCACCGGTTCGTCGGCGAACTCCACGCTCCAGCCCGACCATTCCCGGAAGGCGTGGTAGGACCAATCCCAACCGTACTCCTCGAAAATCTCGATGACGTCGGAGAGGTAGCGGGAGGCCCCCGGCGCCCAACGCACGGCGCTGAACTCGCCCAAATAGATCGGCACGTTATAGGCGCGTTGGAACTCGCGCACCGGCGCCAGCACCTTGCGCAGGGCTTCCTTGTCCCATTTCTTCCCGCGGATTTCGCCCGGATACGCGATGCCGGTGGTCGTGTTGTGCACGCCCTGGTGGGTGTACTCTCCCGGTTCGTACATATGCGCCTGGTAGATCACCCGGGGCACGTCGATGGGCTCGAGGTAGGCGAAGGCGGCGGGGGAATCCCATTCGGCGGATTCCACGATGATGGGGGTCTTCGGGTCGATGGCGCGGATGGCCCGGGCGGCGCGTGCCTGGGTCTCGAGGTAGCCCATGCCCGGTTCGGTCGGCTTGGTCTCCACCGGCTCGTTGATGAGGTCGAAGCCCCAGACGGCGGGGTGCCCCTTGTAGCGCTTGGCGAGTTTTTCCCAGACCGCCACGAAATGGTCCTGGTACTTCTTCTCGTAGAACATGCGCATGCTGCGGTCGTCGAGGCGTCCCCCGGGGGGCGAATGGAGGTCGATGGCGACTTTGAACCCGTAGGTGAGGGCGGCGTTGAGCATGCGGTCGATCTCGACGCAGGTCTCGTCGATCCAATGGTCGTACTCGACGAGGTCGAGGTCGGTGCCCGCCTTGCCCCAGGCGCGGGTCATCTGGCAGCGGGCCAGGTTCCCCTTCCATTCCCCGGCGAAGACGCGGTAGTCCGCATCGCCGAGGGAGGACGGGTGGAGCATCGCGCCGCGCAGTCGGGAGAGATCGTGGCCCCGGTCGGGCGCGGGGGCGTTGGCCTTGGGCGCGGGGCGCACCGGCAGGCTCTGGGAGATCACGGTGATCTTCAGGTCGTCGAACCAGACCTCGCCGGTGGACATCTCGAGGCCCAGGCTCAGGTCGGCGGTGAGGAGGTCGGCGAAGAGGACCGTGGTGAAGGAGAGTTCCTTCCAATCGAAGGTCCCGTAGACGTCGTTCTGGTTGACGTAATTTTCCGAAGCGGCCGATTTGTAGTGGAGCATCCACTTCACGCCGTTATAGGCCTGGGGCGCCTTGGTGGCGCCCACGGCGCGCACCTTGGCGGTGCAGAGGACCTTCATCCCCTTGTAGCGCGAGAGGTCGATGGGCAGGTTGAGTTTATGGTGGCCGGGCGTCGCATCGGCGGGTACGCTCACCTTGAGGCACATGCCGCCGCCCACGCCCTCTTTCACCCATTTGGCGAAGGGGGCCTCGCCCCAGGCCTTGCGGCCCGCTTCGCTCTCGAAATCCGCGGAGAAGACCGTGTCGCCCTTTTTGATGCCCGCCGGGTTCGGCGCCAGCACGCCCCACCCCTGGGCCTCTTCCGCCCCCAGGGCCATGGCCAGGATCATCGCGCTAAGCGTCAGGTTCCTCAACATGATTGGCTCCGTTTCGTCATTTCGGGATCGGCGAGCCTTCCGGCCCGCCCCCGTTCGTTTTCGAAAGTGTCGTTTAGGTCGGGGGGTCGGTCAAGGCGCCTCGGCGGGGATTCCACTATTTTTGGCCCTGCTTTCGCCGGGGCTTTCCGTCCCCCTTTTAGTGGATAGGCGATAATCCGGGGGCGCCCTCAGGAAGACGGCGCCCCTGGATGCCGCGGCGGGTGGCCGAAAGGCGGCATCCCCTCAGGAGCACGCATGACCCTCCCCGCATCCGACTTTCCCGATCCCTTCCGCATGGAGGATGGCCGAACCGTGGCGGACCCGGCCTCTTGGTCCCGACGGCGCGGCGAAATCATCAAACTCCTGTCCCTCGAATACGGGGAACTCCCTCCCCCCGCCCCCACCGACGCCGAGGTGCTCCATCGCCATCCGGTGGCGCGCTACGGGAACGCCGTCCACCACTCCCTGCGTTTGACCGCCCAGGGCCCCAAACCTTTCTCCTTCCTCGCGGATCTCTACCTTCCCCCGGGAGCGGGGCCCTTCCCGGCGGTGGTGAATGGGGACGCTTGCTGGCGCTACCTCACCGACGAGATCATCACGGAAGTCATCGCCCGCGGCTATGCCTTGGCCGCCTTCAATCGCCTGGAGTTCGCCGCCGATAATGGCCGCTCGGACCGCGCCAGCGGCATCTATCCGCTCTACCCCGACCTCGATTTCGGGGCCCTCGCCGCCTGGGCCTGGGGCTATCACCGGGTCATCGACCATCTCGTCTCACGACCCGAGATCCTCCCGGGGCAGGTCGCCCTCACGGGCCATTCGCGCGGCGGCAAATGCGTGCTCCTCGCCGGGGCCTTGGACGAGCGCATCGCCCTCACGAACCCGAACAATTCGGGATGCGGCGGCGCGGGATCCTTCAAATGGCAGGCGGAGAAATGCGAGACCCTCGCGGACATCCTCAAGGCCATCCCCTACTGGTTCTCCCCGCGGCTGCGGGAATATATCGGGAGGGAAAAAGAACTCCCCTTCGACCAGCATTTCCTCAAGGCCCTCATCGCCCCACGCGCCCTCCTCACCACCGAGGCCCTGGGCGATCTTTGGGCCAACCCCGAAGGCACCCTCCAAACCCACCGCGCGGCGCGGGAGGTCTGGCGCTTCCTGGGGGCGGAGAACGCCGTCGCCGTCTCCTTCCGCGAAGGGGAGCACGCCCACAAAATCGCGGACTGGAGGACCCTCCTCGATTTCGCGGACCACCGGTTCCGCGGCGCCCCGGCGCCCAGGGGCCTCGGGGCGCACCCCTTCGGAGAACTTCCCCGCCCCTGGTCCTGGAAAACGCCTTAAGCGGGGGTCGGGGAGGTACGGCGCATGCCCATTAAGGTTTCGCGTATGGGCCCCGGGGGCCCGATGACGCGGAAAAACAGGGCCTTTCTTTGTATAATGGAAGCCACCGTCAGGAGCCCCGCATGATGCGAAACGCCTTCCTCCTCATCCTCGCCGCCCTGGTCATCGCCACCCAATTCATGAACATGCGCAAGTCCGCCGGCGGCCCCGTCGGCGGCAAGGTCTATTGGTCGACGGTGATCAACCCCATGCACAACAAGTATACGTGGCTCTTCCGCCAGTGGCTCTCCAACCAGCCCGGCGCCATGGACACCGAGGTCTCGGTCGACGTCAATAGCCAGGGCCGTCAGAAGACGGTCATCCAGGGCGTCTCGGGCGTCGCCGCCGACGTGATCACGGTCCACAATTTCGACGTGCCCTTCTACGAGGGCATCGGCATCATGCAGAACCTCGATGCCTTCCCCGACCTGGCCGACCAGGTGCGCAAGAACCTCGAGCGCACCCCGGAGATCTCCTATTACCTGCTGCAGCACGGCAACCTCTACGGCGTGCCCATGCGCATCCATGCCAACGCCTACATGATCAACCTCGACGCGCTGAAGGCGGCGGGCATGGCGCCCCCGCCCCTCGCGCCGACCCTCGACCAGTTCGAGGCCATGGCCCGGGAGTTCTGCGCGAAGGGCAATAAAGGCCGCGCTCGGCGCGAAATCTTCTACGCCGACCGCGTCGGCCTCGACCTGCTGCTGCACGCCTCGGGGCTCTCCTTCCTCAACGAAACGGGCACGGGCGCGGCCGCCTTCGACGAGCCGCGGAGGCGCCTCATGGACCGCTACGAGCGCTGGGTCTACGAGGAGCACCTCATCCCCACCCCCGCCGAGTGGCAATCGTTCAACGTCGACCAGAACTATAGCCCGTCGTTCTCCCTCTTCTGCCGCAACCAATTCGCCGCCATCCGGGGGGGCAAATGGTTCGCCATCTTCATGCGCCAGGTCAAGAACCCCGTCACCATGGGAACCATGTTGCCCCCCAACGGCGGCTACCCCGTCACCGATTTCGTCTTCGGCGGCATCTCGATGTACCGCAATAGCCCGCGCAAGGAGGCGGCGGCCTGGTACCTGCGCTATTTCCTCTCCTCCAACTACAACAAGGAACTCGCCCGGGATTCCGACGGCCTGCCGCCCGATACCCGCTATTGGTCCGATCCCGAACTCCTCCGTCCCTCCAAATACACCAACGAGTGGGCCTTCCACGAGCCCTACACCAATATCTTCTATAACCATTCGTGCGCGCCCGAGGATACCCCGTTCGCCCAGTCGACCCAGTACGACCGCGCCCGGGGCCAATTCGGCTATTGGGACGCCCGCCACAAGACCGCCGAAGAATCGTGGCAGCTCTTCGCCCAATATTTCGACGAGGAGATCAAGCGCAACCTGAAGCACAAGCCGGCCGACAAGCCCCGCTTCGAGGCCGCCGTGAAACTCCAAGCGAAGATCGACGAGTACAAGGCCTCGGGAAAGAAGATCCCCTCCGAATGGATCGCCAACCCCTTCCTGCGCAAGTACTATAAAGACTCGGGGAAATAGACCCTCGCCACCGCCGAGCGAAGCGCGGCCTTCCCGCCGCAGGCGGACCTACTGGGCCGCCGCGGTCTTCTCGAGGATCGCCGCGAGGTCGACGACTAAGTCGAGCGCTTCGCGGTAGGTCTCCTCGTCGGTGAGGACGGCCTGGACCTCCCAACGGACCCTCGTGTCGTGGAGGGTGACCGAGGGGTGCTTCTCGAGGGCGCCCAAGAAGGCCGTTTGGAGGACCGGATCCGAGAAGAGGGACTGAATGGCGGCCGCGTCCGCGCCTTGCAGGCGCACGGCCTGGTCGAAGGCCTTCTCGCCGACCTCGATATCCTGCATTTTGAAGAGCGCTTTTCCTAAGGAAAGGAGTGCCGGTTCGCGACCCGCCCGGAAAGGGAACCCGACCGGACGGTTGAGTACGGCTTCGACCACCGTGTAGGAAGTCTTGCTCTTGCCGCTCCCGCGGGTCTCGGGGTAGGCGGCGACCTCAAAGCCCCCCCGGCTACCCTCCAGGCGCCATGGGAAGAAGGCTTGCAGGAGAGGTTTCAGGCGCTCGGGGCCCGGGACCTTTTCCAGATCGGCCGCCGGCCCCGTGAAACGGAGCGGGAGCCGGGGCGCGAGTTCGCGGAGTTTCTGGTGCACCCGGAGTTGGGCGCGCGCGGCGAAGGCGAGGATCCCGGCGGAGAGGACCGCGAAGGCGCCGAACATCCCCACCGGAACCAGGAAATCCCATGACGCCATGTGTCACCCCCTTCCGGCTATTTCTTGTAGTAGACCTTCAAATCGCGCACCCAGAACGTCCACGATTCGAAGGCCGGGTTGCAGCCGATGCGAAGCATCTTCACCCTGTCCGGCCGCCACGCCGCCGGCGCTTCGGAGGAGAATTGGATGAGCACGTTCTGCCAATTCGTCGTCTGGTTCGGGTAGGGGAAGTATTGGGCCTCCCCCTTCTCGTGGACGGCTTCCGTCACGGCCATGAGCAGGCAGGTGATCTCCTTGGGGCTGCGGCGCTCGCTGCGGACATCGAAGCTGATGCCGACCGCGGCGGAGAGATCCTCGCCCGCCTCCAAGGGGAACTCGGGATACACCCAACGATCGACGAGCGGGGGGAAATCCACCTTGAACTTCACCGCCTTCTCGGCTTCGTCGCGCTCGATGCGCATGGTCCCCGCGGCGTTCTTGCGCCAACGATCGACCTGGAGGATGTCGAGGGGCCGGGCGACCACGTCGCTTCGGGTGCGCATATCGAGGTAGAACGGCACGTAGGCCGGGGAGATCTCCTTCCCGTCGCAGGTGCCGGCGAGGCGGAGGTCGAAGAGGCCCGGGGAACGGGTGCCCAGGGTGAAGGGCAGGCGCACCGACGACATGGGCTCCACGCGCACCGTTTCCTTGAGGCCGATGATCTGTGAATCCTTGCCCAGGTTGCGCAGTCGCACCTCTTTCGGCTTGGAGGAGAAATTAAACACATCGAGGCTGGCCTTGGCCGGATTCTGGTCCAGGCGGGCCGTCATCTTATTGGGGGTGCTCACGCCCTCCCCGGGGTTGAAGCGCAAGACCACCTCGAGTTCCCGGTTCGCCGCCGCGGGCGCCGGACGCTTCCAGGGCAGGACCGAGGGCTTGAGGCCCGAGAACCCCCGGGCGAATTGGGGATAACGGCCGGAGGGAAGCGCCACCCGCCCGCCCGCCGGGGCGAGCGTCGACGTTTTCCCGAGGAGATCCACGAGTTCGATGGCCTTGGCCGCGGACGTCACCGTGAACGACCGCTGGTCGTTGGAGATCGACCACCACACGAGCGTCTGGCCGCCGCCTTTTTCGGCCCACAGATGGGCTTCGATCCCTTCGCCGACGTCGATGCGGCCGAGCCAGGCGGCCGCGCCCAATTGGTGGGTGAGGTTCGCCAGGGCCGCGAAGACGGGCTTCGCGGTGAAGTCCCAGCGGAAGAGCCCCCAGACCTTAGTATTGTCGCGCTCATTGTACGGCGGGAAGACGAAGAAGAAATCGCGGGTCACCCCGCGGGTGACCGCCATGACCATCCCCTTCACCAGGTGCTCGGCGTGCAGGCGCTCCTGCTCGTCGTCGTGCTCGACCTCGGCGCGACCGGCGACGAGCGGCTTCATCTTTCCGCCCCCCTCGTGGCCCAGGCCGTTCTCCGTCACCCAGAGTTCCTTGTCGGCGGCCCCGTAGCGGCCCAGGAAATTGGTCACATCGGCCATGAGGGCGTCGTACTGGTGGAGTTCGCGGTAGATGTGGAAATTGAAGGCGTCGAAATAGGGGGCGATGC
>JAFLEE010000137.1 GCA_017302015.1 Spirochaetota bacterium
TTTTCCTTCAGGTAGGCGAGCGCCTGGTTGCCGGAAGCGTCGGCGGGGTCGACGAGCGCCTCCTCGAGCTCCGGAAAGACCGTTTTCGGACCCGGTGGCGGCCACCGAGGCGCTGCGCCGGGCCGCGGACCCAGCGGGGCGAAGCTAGGCCCGCACCGCCCGCGCCAGGTACTGCTCCAATTGGTTGGCGAACGCCTGCCGATCCCTGGGCTTGTAGGGCGCAGGTCCTCCGATCTCCGCGCCGCCTTCGCGCAGCGCCATGAGGAGATCCCGGCTGGCGATCTTGGACCGGATATTATTCTCGGTATAGAGCGTGCCCCGGGGGTCGAGGCCCACCCCGCCCTTTTCCACCACGCGCAGGGCCAAGGGCAGGTCGGCGGTGATGACCAGATCGCCGGGGCGCACCAGGCTCGCGATGTGCTTATCCGCCTCGTCGGGCCCCGCCGCGACGACGACCGACCGGATCAGTTCCGACCGGGGGATCCCCAGCGCCGTATTGGCCACCAGGAGCAGCGGGATGCCCGTGCGTTCGGCCGCGCGGAAGAGGATCTCCTTCACGGCATTGGGCAGGGCGTCGGCATCGGCGTAGATGTTCACAAAGGTCCCCGCGAGGATGATCCCATGGAAATAGATGGGAAAATCGGATAAACGGTGTTCCATGGGCGCCCCCCCGAACTTCCTTCCATGAAAATCCAAGCCGTTCTCTGGGACAAAGACGGGACGCTCCTAGACGGGTTCGCCGATTGGATCCGCCGCGACCGGCGCCTCGTGCAGCGCCTCGCACGGGAACGTTCGACCGCACCCCTTTCTACCGATCAACTCGATGCCCTCGACCGCGCGGCCCTCGTCGCCCTCGGGGTCGAGGAGGGCCGCGTCCTCCCCCACGGCCTCCTCGCCCATGGCACCGAAGAGGCCCTGCTTCTCGCCCTACGCGGGGTTTTGTCGAACCGGGTCCCGGTGGAGGAGCCGCCTCTCTTCCTCGAGCATGCCCGGGAAAGCCTCAGGCGCCTCCTGCTCGAAGAAGGACCCGTCGTCCCGCACCCGACCCCCGCGGCCGGCGAGGCGCTCGTCTTTTTTTCGCGGCAGCGCCTGAAGCAGGGGCTGGCCACTTCCGATTCGCTGACCCATGCGCGGTCCGAGTTCGAGGCCTTGGGATGGGAACCCTATTTTTGCTTCTGGGGGTGCGGGGATACGGCGGCGAAACCCAAGCCCGATCCATGGACGGTGAACGAGTTCTGCCGGCTCCACGGCCTGGCTCCGGGGAACGTACTCGTCATCGGCGACGCTCCCGCCGATATGGAGATGGCCCGCCGCGCCGGCGCCAGGGGCTTCGGCGTGCTGGGGGGCGTCGGCGGCCGAAGCGAGCTCGCCGCCGCCGAACGCCTATTCTCGGGGTTGGACGAACTCTTGGGATGGATGCGTGGCCATCTGGATGCGATGGACGGCGCGGCGCCTTGACCCACAGGGGGAGCCTTGACCCACCAGAGCGACCGATCGCACGATCCGAAACCATGAAGCTCGCCCCCCACGGCCTTCCGGAGCATTACCGCGGCGAGACCTTCTTCGCCCGAAGCGGCCTGCCGCTCCACGTCATCCACGACCAGAGCCAGAACGCCGTGCCCATGCACGACCACGATTTCTGCGAATTGGTGCTGGTGCTCTCGGGGCGGGGCCTCCACCATACCGATACCGGCGAGTACGCCGTCGCCGCCGGGGACGTCTTCCTCATCCGCCCCGCGGAGAAGCACGGCTACACCCAGGTCGAATCCTTCCAGATCATCAACCTCCTCTTCGATCCCGCCGGCCTGGGCCTCCCCGGGGAGGATCTCAGGGAATGCGCGGGCTACCAGGCGCTCTTCTCCCTCGAACCCAGCCTCCGCCAACGCCATGGGGTGCGCAACCACCTTCGCCTGCCGCTTCGCGACCTCGCCGTGGCCCGGGACCTCTGCCTGCGCATCCACGGGGAACTCTCCGGGAAGAAGGCGGCCTACCGAAGCCTCGTGGTGGCCCATTTCACCGCCCTCGTGGTGCTCCTCTCCCGCATCTATCCCGGCGGACATCGGGGCGATCCCGAAGCCCTCCTGCGCCTCGCGGCCGCATTGGCCCGCCTCGAGGGGCGCTGGCAGGAAAAAATCAGGCTGTCCGAATTGGCCGCGGAGGCGCGCATGACCCAAAGCAGTTTCCAACGCGCCTTCCAGAGGGCCATGGACTGCTCGCCCATCGATTACCTCATCCGCTACCGGGTGGGCAAGGCGGCCGAACTCCTGGCCCGGGGAGAACTCCCCGTCACGCAGATCGCCTACCGCTGCGGCTTCGACGACGGGAATTATTTCTCCCGGAAATTCCGGGCGGTGATGGGCATGACCCCCCGGGATTACCGCCAGACCCACCGCAGCGCGGCGGCGAACCTTCCGGGGAAGCCCGAGGTTCCAGGATAAAATCCCGGGAACAAGCGGAGTTTCCCCCATGAAGCAAACCCTCCCCACCGGCGCCACCCTCCTCTTCCAGGGCGATTCCATCACCGATTGCGGCCGCGCCCGGGACGCCGCGGGGCCCAATGGCGGGCTCGGCGGGGGTTATGCCTCCCTCATCGCCGCGCGCCTCCTCGCCGCCCACCCCGAAAAAAACCTCTCGATCTATAACCGCGGCATCAGCGGCAACCGCATCCTCGATCTGGCCGCCCGCATCCGCGGCGACGTCATCAACCTGAAGCCCGACGTGCTGAGCATCCTCATCGGGGTCAACGATACCTGGCACGAGTTCAATTACCAGAACGGGGTGCCCGTGCCGAAATACCAGCGCCTCTACCGCGAGTTCCTCGCCGAGGTGCGCGCGGCCCTGCCCAAGGCGCGTTTCGTGCTCTGCGAGCCCTTCGTGCTTTCCTGCGGCGTGGTGACCGGGGCCTGGGTCGCCGAGATGAACGAGCGCCGCGCGGTCGTCGCGGGGCTGGCGAAGGAGTTCGACGCCGTCTGGGTCCCCTTCCAAACGCTCTTCGACGATTCGCTGCGCCAGGCCCCTCCCGCCTATTGGGCCGCCGACGGCGTGCATCCCACCCTCGCCGGCCACCAGCGCATGGCCGACCAGTGGCTCGCCGCCACCGGGCTGATCGAGTAGGCGGCCCCGATCCCGTGGACGAGCTCCCGCCTCCCCTCGAGATCCGAAGTTTCTTCTACCGGGAACAGGGGCCCCGCTACCAGACCCAGCCGCACCAGCGCAACATCTGGCAATGGTACTGCGTCGTCTATGGCGACGTGGAAATGACGGTGGAGGGCGCACCCCACCTTCTCAAGGCCGGAACGTCGATCCTGGTGCCCCCGGGGGCGACGCGCTCCCCCCGCTGCCACCGCCGCGCGCCGGGCTACGTCATCTGCGAGTTCACCCACGCCCTCGACCTCGGGGCCCTCTCGGCCCGGCCCGCCGCCGTCCCCGAGTCCTTGCGCGAATCGCTCCTGGCCCTCGTCGATGAACTTCGGGGCGCCGAACTCCACCAGCGCGGGCTCATGTCGTGGGTCCTCTTCACGCGCCTCTTGCTCCACCAACTCCGCACGGCGCGGGAGGCGCGGCGGGGCCCCGCGGGTTCCCGGGCACCCGCCGATCCCACCACGCGGTCGGAAGAATTGGCCCGCGCGATGGACGACTTCATGTCTCGGCGCTTCCGGGAGGACCTGGGGCGGGAGGGCATCGCCCGCGCCTTCCGCCTTTCGCCTTCCCAATGCGCGCGCGTCTACAAGGCCGCCCGCGGCCGCACGATCCTCTCCCGCCTGACCGAACTCCGCATGCACGAGGCGCGGCTTCTGCTCACCGAGAGCACCCTGGCCGTGGGCGATATCGCCCTGGAGGTCGGCTTCGACTCCTTCAGCCATTTCTCCCAGGCGTTCCGCGCCCATGTGGGGGTCACCCCCAAGGCCTACCGCCAATCGGGGGGGCGCACCTACGGGCCCACCGGCGACTGGCGGGAATACGGGTTCCGCAGCACGGAGTAAGGCCGTTCCCGTCGCGATGGGATCCCTGTTTCTGGGCTCCTCGGCCCATGCTCGTTTTCCGACAATCCGCGCCCATTTTCCGAAAGCATTCCGCGCGGGAAAAGCCCATGATTCCCCCATGGAAAAAACACTGCGCGTCGCCGTCATCGGCGTCGGCGGGATGGGATCGACCCACGCCGCCCATATCGCCGCCAATCCCAAAGCCCGGCTCGTCGCGGTGTGCGACACAAACCCCCAGAGGGCCCGGGAAATCGCCGAGAAGCACGGGGCTAAGGCCTATGTCGACCCCCGCGAACTGCTGACGCGGGAACCCCTCGACGCCGTGACCATCGCCACGCCCCATTACGACCATCCCCTCATCTCCATGGACGCCTTCGCCAAGGGCATCCACGTGCTCAGCGAGAAGCCCATCGCCGTGACGGCGCGGCGCGCCCGGGAGGCCCTCGCCGCCTACCGCGCGGCGAGGGTCGACCATCCGGGGCTTCGCTACGCCATCATGTTCCAGGAGCGCACCCAGCCCGCCTTCGCCAAACTGAAGGCGCTGCTGACGGGCGGGATCTTGGGGCGCCTCACCCGCGCCACCTGGATCCATACGAAGTGGTTCCGCAGCCAATACTATTACGACCACGGAGATTGGCGCGCCAGTTGGAAGGGCGAAGGAGGCGGGGTGCTGCTCAACCAGTGCCCCCATACCCTCGACCTGTACCAATGGCTAGTGGGGCGCCCCCGAAGCGTCATCGGCCGGGTGAGCCTGGGCAAGTACCACGACATCGAGGTGGAGGACGAAGCCACGGCATTCTTCGAGCATGAGGGCGGGCTCGTGGGGCATTTCCACACCACCACCGCCGAATGCCCCGGGACCAACCGCCTCGAAATCGCGGGGGAACTCGGGAAACTCGTCCTCGAAGACGGCAAGATCCGCCATTGGAAGAACGCGGTTTCTATGCTCGACCATTCGAAAGAGGTCCAGGATGGTTTCAAACTCCCGGAATGCGCCGAGAGCGAGATCCCCATCCCCCCCGAATCGGGGAGTTTGAAACTCCACGGCAAGGTGATCGACGCCTTTTTCGACGGCATCACCCTCGGCGCGCCCCTCATCGCCGAGGCGGAAGAGGGGCTGGCCTCCATCTCCATGTCCAACGCCATCCTGCTTTCCTCCTTCCAAGGCCGCACGGTCTCCCTCGATGACGTGGACGGGTTCGACGACAAACTCCAAGGCCTCATCGAAGGCTCCCGCTGGAAGAAGAAGGTCGCCGCGGGGAACCTGGATTTCCAGGCCTCGTGGAAATAAATCGTCCCTCACGAGTCCAGCCCAATCACGAACCCACTCCGTCATACGCCCAAAATGCGAGTCCCGTGTGTTTTGGAATCAAAATGAAAATTTTCTTTCTAAATTCATCGTGTATGAAAGCACGGGTCGATATCCAATAGAAAAATCGAAACGCTTCAACCGATTTCCAATCACCAAAGTCAAGAAAACGCCTCGAGACCCACAAAATTAGGAGAAGCCCATGTATTTCACCGGATTCGCCGACGAAGCCAGTCAGAACCTCGATGACCAGATCCGCGCCACGAAGGCCCTCGGTTGGAAGGCGATCGAGATGCGCGGGGTCGGCGGGAAGAACCTCACCGAACTAAACGACGCCGAGTTCGACGTCGTCTGCGGGAAACTCGACGAGGCGGGCCTCTCGGTGAATTGCTTCGGCAGCGCCATCGCCAATGGCCGAAACGTCAAGCCGGGGGAGGACGAGTTCGCGGTGGCGGTGGCCGAACTAACCCGGGCGCTCCCACGCATGAAGCGCATGGGATCGAAGCTGCTCCGGGGGATGAGTTTCAAACTCCCCGGGCCGGGGGACCATTTCTCGAGCCTCTACGAGAAGAACGTCCTCACCACCATCCGCACGCTGGCCCAACGGTGCGCCGACGCGGGGGTCGTCTACGTCCACGAAAATTGCAGCGGCTACGGTTCCCTTTCCCCCGAGCACACCCTGCGTTTGGTTCAGGCGGCCTCTTCCAAGGGCTTCGGCCTCGTTTTCGACGCCGGCAATCCCGTGGGTTCCTCGCGCATCGTCGGGGAAGGGCCCTGGAAGCCGCTCTCGTCCTGGGAGTTCTACGACCAGGTCAAGGAGCACGTGGTATACTTCCACATGAAAGACGCGCTCATGGCCGAGCCCCCGAAATCCGGCGCGGCGGAAGAGGCGCACCCCGGCGGCTTCGTCGCCTCCCGGGAGGCCGCGGCCGCCAGTGGGAAGGCCCCGGACAAGGTGAAGGTCCATGTTTTCCCGGGGGAGGGCGAGGGGGATGTGAAGAGGATCCTCGCCGATCTCTTTGGGCGCGGCTATGACGGCGGCATTTCCATCGAACCCCACGTGAAGCCCGAGCAGTACGTC
The DNA here is from genome assembly GCA_017302015.1 of Spirochaetota bacterium. Lineage (GTDB taxonomy): Bacteria > Spirochaetota > UBA12135 > COTS27 > JAFLEE01 > JAFLEE01. The sequence continues at coordinate 6,374 of JAFLEE010000137.1, forward strand.
CGCCGGCCCATGCCGTTCCCCAACGAGACCGAACGCTTCAATATGTACGTCGATTATGGCCGGGCCGCCATGGCCCTGGTCGAAAGCTTGCGCCGCTGATGCGCCCCCGCCTCCCGACCCGCGCCGATGGGGGGCGTTTTCTTTGTCGCGGCTGAACTTCGCCCTCGACGCTCGCGCCGCGGGGTCCAAGGCGCGCGCGGGCCGCTTCCGGACGCTCCACGGCGAGGTACTCACCCCCGTCTTCATGCCCGTGGGCACCCAGGCGACGGTGAAGGGGCTCACCGTAGACCAATTATCGGCCACGGGCGCCCGCGTGCTCCTCGCCAATACCTACCATCTGCTGCTTCGCCCCGGGCCCGAGGTCTTCAAGAAGTTCGGGGGCATCCACCGCTTCATGAAATGGGACGGCCCGGTGCTCACCGACTCCGGCGGGTTCCAGATCTTTTCCCTGCCCCATGCCCGCCGCCTCGACGAGGAGGGCGCCCGCTTCCAAAGCTATGTCGACGGCACGACCCACCTGCTCTCGCCCGAGGCCAGCATCGACATGCAGAAGGCCATCGGCAGCGACATCATGATGGTCCTCGACCAGTGCATCCCCTCCACCGCCCCCCTCGAGGTCGCCCGGGAGGCGATGGAACTCACGCACCGCTGGGCCGGGCGCTCCCTGGCGGCCCGCGGCGATTCGCCCCAAGCGCTCTTCGGGATCGTGCAGGGCGCCTGCCATCCCGACCTGCGCAAGCAGAGCGCCGCGTTCCTCCGGGATCTCCCCTTCGACGGCCTGGCCATCGGCGGCCTGGCGGTGGGCGAGACCGATGAAGAGCGCCACCGTTTCACCGATCTGGTCACGGGCGAATTGCCCGAAGATCGACCGCGCTACCTCATGGGCGTGGGCACGCCCCTGGATTTGCTGGAGGCCGTCCACCGCGGGGTGGATATGTTCGATTGCATCATCCCCTCCCAAGTCGCCGCCCGGGGCATGGCCTTCACCTCCCGGGGCAAGCTCCAATTCCGCCGCAGCGTCTACAAGTTCTCCGAGGAGACCCTCGACCCCGATTGCGATTGCCAGGCCTGCCGCGGCTATTCCCGCGCCTATCTCCACCACCTCACCAAGGCCAACGAGAGCCTGGGGGGCCAACTCCTCACCGTCCACAATCTCACCTTCTATCGGCGCCTTATGGCGGGCATTCGCGACGCCATCCTCCGCGGGGATTTTCTGGCGTTCTACGAAAAGACCCGCTTGGATCTCATGCGCTCCGACGAGGAAAACCCCTGCGAACCCACCCCGCCGCGCCACCGCAAGGCCCCGCGCCCGGGGCGTCTGGGCGACTACGAGATCCGCGATTCGCCCCTGGGCTTCTCGAGCGTGGTCCAGACCAGCAGCGGCGAGACCATGCATTCCGTCAACCCGCCGGACGAAGAAGCCGAACGCCTCTACGTCGGCCAGTCCTTCCTGGCGAAAAGGCTCGCGGACGGGGGAGCCCCCGGGCGGAAAGCCCTTGTGGTGTGGGATGTGGGCCTGGGCGCGGCGACCAACGCCATGGCCGCCGTGCGCTGCTACGAGGCTTTGTTTTCCGCATCACCCGCATCGCTGCGAGCGCTCCATCTCGTGAGTTTCGAACGCGACCTGGATCCCCTGCGCCTGGCCTTGGGGGACCCCGGCCGCTTCCGCCACCTGCGCCACGGCGCGCCCCACGAGCTCCTGCAAAACCACGCGTGGAAGCACGGGGGGGGCCAATTTGTGTGGGACCTCCACTTGGGTGATTTCGCCGAGCGCTTCGTGGAAGCCCCCGTTCCCGATCTCATCTATTATGATCCGTTTTCCTCCAAATCCGACGGGGCGCTCTGGGCGCCGGAACTCTTCACCCGCCTGGCGGCCCATTGCCGGGGCACTTGCGCCGAACTCTATACCTACTCGGCATCGACGGCCGTGCGGGCCGCGCTTCTCGCCGCCGGGTTCTTCGTCGCGGAAGGCATCGCCACCGGGCCCAAGGCGACCACCACGTTGGCCTTCGCCCAGGCAGAAGGCGCCGCCGTACACCCAATGCTCCCCAAACTCCTCGGGGCTCGCTGGTTGGAGCGCTGGAGCCGCAGCGGATCCAAATTCCCCCCGGGGATTCCCGACGCCGAGAAGGCCGCCTTCGCGGGGCGCATCGAGACCCATCCCCAATTCGCCCTCCCGGAAAACGCCCCGTGAGCGAGTCAGATCCCCCCGTCCCCCCCGCCCCGTCCCCGGAACAGGAACTACTCGACGCCCTCCACCAGGTGATGCCGTTCGGAAAA
>JAFLEE010000138.1 GCA_017302015.1 Spirochaetota bacterium
AGAAATGGGAGCGTCCCATTCATAACTGGAACCAAATCCTCTCTACCCTTTGCACGCTATACGGCGAAAGGGTTCCCCTGACAATTAAGGGATGAGAGAGGGTGACACACTTAGGTTAACAGCCTCATATATCCAAATCTATGGTTCAAGGTCATGTTCTCTCATCGCCTCAAGCATCGAAACGAATTGTTCTGCTTCTTCGATTTTTCCGATTGATAACTGTTGGATGCCTTGCATTATCGCCCTTTTGATTCCTTGGAAACGGAGCAGTTCTTTTTTGATATTTCTAGAGCGCTGGACACTCGTCTGCAATTCCCTTTCCTCGTCTTTTAACGTAATTGTCTTGTCGAAATAATGTTTTTCAAGTCTAAGCAAAGATAGTTCTGTGCGTTCAGTGCGTGCAATTAACTCGGTTTCTGCCACCTCTTTAGCATTCCGGCGCCGATCGAGTTCCTTTTCCAAATCAATTTTCCACTTTAGTCTTTCTAGAGACATTCTTTGATCTTCTAGTCGTTGCTCCTGTTTCTCTCTTTCTTTATTGAGTTCGTGCTCGGCTGTATTTAATTTGTCCAAAGCGTCTAAATTTTCGTGCATGCCTTTGAGGAAATTTCGCATTTTGTCGAATTCGTTTGACATAAGTAAGTTCCTCTTGTGAGTTCCCAAAAAACGTCAATGGCGCACGTGGCTTCAGGTGTAGAAGTAGATACCTTGCTTTGAATTAAGTCATACGTGATTCTAGTGAGTCATTGAGGAAGTTTTGGCGTTGCCAATTAATTGGCCGAGGATCTGTCGAGTTGGAGACAGTTTTTGACTCGAACAATTAAATCGTGTAAGGGGGCGTGTGTGAAAGATCCTGAACATGCGTAGTAATTTGTTGGTGGCGAGTTCTATTAGTAGATACGATAACAGTATAGGCAAATGGGGGGATACAATAAGGAAACACATTTTAAATTTCAGAAACGACCTGAATACTCCCCCTTATCCCATGATCTTCTTTGTTTCCCCAGCCTTTATGGTTAGGCCCTGCCCATCTTTCCCCGGGAGGTGGATGCGGAAGGCGCCGGCCCGGGTGGCCGTGAGCGCGCAATGGGTCAATTTTCCGGCTTGCCAGGCGAGGTCGATGACGAGGCCCCCGCGGGTGCGGAAACCCGACAGGCTTCCGTTGGGCCAGGCCCGGGGGAGGGCGGGAAGGATGCGGATTTCCCAGGGGATCGCGCCGGTCCCCTCGGGGATGCGCCGCAGCGATTCATGGCTCTGCACGAAGAGTTCCAATACGCCGGAGGCGCCGCCCAGGTTCCCGTCGATCTGGAAGATGCCCGGGGGGTGGAGGTCCATGAGGTTGGGCGCGCATTGGGCCGCCATGAGGGCGCGCAGTTGCCGGTGGGCCTCTTCGCCGTCTTCGAGGCGCGCGGCGTGGTTGAGGAGCCAGGCGGCGCTCCACCCGGTCTGCCCGCCGCCGTGGGCCCTGCGCCGATCGATGGTGGCCTTCACGGCCCCCGCGAGTTCCGGCGTGCCGCGCGGGGTGATGGAAGTGCCGGGGTAGAACCCGAAGAGTTGGGAGATATGGCGATGCCCGGGCTCGGCCTCCTCGAAGTCGGAGAGCCATTCCACCAATTGGCCGTGCTTGCCGATGGCGGGAGGGAGCATCTTTTCCATCGCGGCGCGGATGCGCGCGAGGAGCGCGGAGTCGGGATCGGCGAGGGCGGCGGAGGCCTCGAGCACGGCGCGAAAGACTTCATCGGCGATCTGGCGGTCCATGGTGGCGCCGAGGGTGAGCACCCCGCGCTGGCCATCGGGGAGGATGTAGGTGTTCTCCGGGGAGATAGACGGGCCGGTGACGAGGCGCCCATCCACTTCCATCAGGTAGTCGAGGATGAAGCGCGCGGCCCCGCTGAGGATCGGCCAGGCCCGGTCTTTGAGGAATACCGCGTCGCCGCCATGGCGCCAATGCTCGGCGAAATGCAGGGCGAGCCAGGCGCCCCCGAAGGGCCAGGTCGTCGCGGGCAGATAATCGTCGACCGGGGCGGTGTCGGCCCAGAGATCGGTATTATGGTGGGCGCACCAGCCCTCCGCGCCGTAGAGGCGCTTCGCCGTCTCGGCCCCGTTCGCCGCCATGCGCTCCACGAGATCGAAGAGGGGACGGTGGCATTCGCCCAGGCCCGCGGCCTCGGCGGGCCAATAATTCATCTCGGTATTGATGTTGATGGTGTACTTGGCGTCCCAGGGAGGGGTGAGTTCCTCGTTCCACACGCCCTGGAGATTGGCGGGCAGGGAGCCGGGCCGGCTCGAGGCGATGAGCAGGTAGCGCCCGTAATCGACAAAGGTTGCCTCTAGATCGGGGTCTTTCGCCCCTTGCCGCAGGGCCTCCAGGCGCCGATCGGTGGGCAGGTCGGGGGTCGGGCATTCCAGGTCGAGGTTCAGGCGCCCGTAGAGTTCGCGGTGGTCGGCCACGTGGCGCTCCCGCAATCCCGCCCAGCCGAGTTTCTCTGCGGAGGACAAGTCGCGCAGGCAGGCCCCGACGGGATCGGCTTCCCGGAACGAGGTGCGGATGGCGACGAGGAGGAGCGCCTCCTCGGCGGCCAAGGCGGTGGCGCTCTCGCCGAGGAGGGCCGCCCCGGGGGCGATAAGGCGCAGGGCGCATACCCACGAAACCGCGCCGGGCCGCGCTTCGTAGCGCGTGGCGACGGTGCGCGCGTCGAGGCGTACGCTTTGCCCCTCTTCGCCCCGGCGTTCCAGGCTCGCCGCGAGGCGCACGGGCTTGCTACTTTTTATTCGCATGGCGAAGACCTGGTCGGGATGGGAGCAGAGGGCCTCGCGCAGGTACTCGCCGCCGCTTCGCTGGTAACGGGTGGTGGCGATCGCCTCGGCGAGGGAGAGTTCGCGGCGGTAGGGCTCGGCGGGGTCGCGCCCGTCATCCACCTGGACCTTCAATTTCGGGCCGCATTGGTAGGGGTTCTGCCGCGGCGGGGTGCCGAACCAGCCGTGGCGGGCGATGAAATGGGCCTCGTCGAGTTTCCCGTCGAGCAGCGCCCGGCGCACCCGCGCCACCGACTCGGCGCCGTCGACGTTATGGCGGTCGATGGGGCTCCCGGCCCAGATCGAATCTTCGTTGAGCGAAACCTGCTCTTCGCCGGGCTTGCCGTAGACGAGGGCGCCCAGGCGCCCGCAACCCAGGGGGAGCGCCTCGAGGAAGCGATTGGCGGGTTTGGCGTACCAGAGTTTACGGTCGGGCATGGGGTCTCCGTGGAGGTCGCTAGATTGTAGGACGCGAGGGCCGAGATATCAAAGACACCAACCTAATGCGCGGGAGGCGATGCCTGGGAAAAAGATCGGGGGGATGCGCTGGGGGATCCCCATTCCCCTTTCCCGCCATGCTAGCATCCGGGACCGGTGGAGGCCCTCGCCTGATGGACAATTCCAAACCCCTTTCTTCGTTCAACATGGCCCGCCTGGTTTTTCTGGCCATCAGCCTGGTCGCCTTAGCCTACCACGGGCTCATCCTCTCGGGCTTAGTCGATTATCGCTATGCCTGGGGCGGGCGCCTTCCCGACCGCGCGGCCATGTTCCGCATGGAAGGGATCTCGGTGGCGCTTCAACTCGCTTTCATGGCGCTCGTCGCCTTCGCGGTTCCCCGGGCAGGCGGGAGGGCGTCCCGCGTCGTGTTGGGAGCGGTACTCGCGGCCATGGCCCTCTTGTTCCTCTTGAATACCGTCGGCAATCTCGCCGCCGTGAGCGCCTTCGAGAAATGGGCCTTCACCCCGCTGACCTTCATCGCCGCCCTGTGCTGCGGTCGGATGGCGTTGGGGCTGTTGAGAAAACCGGCGGCTTGAGATTCCCGAACCGGGGGACAAGCCGCAAGTGATCATGGCCGCCCGGGCGGGCCTTTCCTGGGCGCCGCTTAAGCATCTGAGGGGACGCGGGAATACACTTGCTCCCCCGGTTCGCCCGCGCTATCTTTTCCCGAAGGCGGGACCGACCGCCACCATCCTGCCGCGATTCCCCAGGGGTTTCTTCCATGAATAAACCGAATCCGAAAGTCGATGCCTTCCTCGCGGGGGCGAAGGCCTGGCGCGACGAGTTCAAGGCCCTAAGGTCGATCCTCCTGGGCGCGCCGCTGACCGAGGACCTCAAATGGGGCGTCCCGTGCTACGCCTATGAGGGGGGCAATGTCGTCTTGATGCACGGCTTCAAGGAATACTGCGCGCTGCTTTTCTTCAAGGGATCCCTGCTGAAGGATGAAAAGGGGCTGCTGGTCCGCCAGACGGAAAACGTGCAAGCGAGCCGCCAGATCCGGTTCACCCAGGCCAGCGATATCCTCGGGATGCGGGCCGCCCTCAAGGCCTATGTCGAGGAGGCTATCGGCTTGGAAAAGTCGGGGGCCAAGGTCGTCCTGAAGAAAACCGCCGAGTTCAAGCTCCCCGAGGAGTTCCGGAAGGTCCTCGGCGCCAAGCCCGCGGTGAAAAAGGCCTTCGAGGCCCTCACCCCCGGGCGCCAGCGCGCCTACCTCCTTCATTTTTCGTCGGCCAAACAGGCGCAGACCCGGGAGGCGCGCATCGAGAAATGCCTGTCCAGGATTCTCGCAGGAAAAGGACTGGACGACTGACGATCGGGGGGATGGAACCTTCCCCCCTCTTGGCGCCTGATCGTTTTCTCGAAAATACCCCTTCAACCACGAAGCTTTTGACCGGGGGGCGTCGGGAGGATGCGCCGACCTCGCCCTATTTCATCTCTTCCTGGAAACTCGCCATGATCTTGTCGATATCGTCCTGGCCCGCGTCGTCTTTACGCTCGTAGGCGAGTTCCATGTTCGCCTCGCGCAGTTTGCGCAGCAGGCTGAAGATGATCATGAAGAGCACCTTGATGCCGGCGCTGGGCTGGCCCTTCAAGTACTTCATGAAGTCTTCCCGGCGGATGCGCAGGACCTGGATGCCGTCGTCGGAGGCCACCACGTTGGCGGTGCGCTTCAGGTTCACGAAGAGCGCCGCCTCGCCGAAGACGTCGCCCTCGCCCAAGGTGCAGATGTAGACTTCCTTCTCTTTTTCGGTCACCGTGACCCGCACGCTGCCCGCCGCGATCAGATAGAGGGAATCGCTGGGCTCGTGCTCGACGATGATCTTCTCGTCTTTGAGGCACTCCAGCATCACCGCCGAATCGAGGACGAGCCCGGTCTCCGCCTCGCTCAAGTGGCGGAACATATACGATTTCTTCATGACCGGGAGGAGTTCGGTCTTGTTGAGGGGGACGGAGTTCATGGGGGTCCTCGCGGGCCCGGGGGGGCCGGGTGGGGGTAGATTAGCGCAAAGTTAGAATACTTTCAACCGGGGGAAAGCTTCTCCTCGCCGGGGGGGCCCTCATCCGCGCCCGGGGATATATCCCTCCGGCTCGCCGCGGCGCCCTGCTGGTGGGTGTGGGATGCTTATTTTGGTGGGGGCGCCGATGCGAGCCTCCGGGATATACCCCCGGGCGCGGGGTGGGGCTTTCCGGCGTCGAGGGAGAAGTAAAATGCTTCGCATTTTACTTGGGGGAGAAGGAGGATTTTTAACAAGAACTTCACGTTGCCCGGGGGAAATTCCCCTGGCTCGCCACAGCCCTCGATGCGTGTTAGGGAGCGATGCTTTTTGTGGGGGTGTCGATGGGAGCCTTCGGGACGGGACTCTGTTGACCCCTCGGCCATGCCGCCCAGGCCACCGAAAGGATGATGAGGGCCCCGCCGGCGAGGGCGCTGGGGGCCGGTAATTCCCCGAGAAAGAGCCAGGCGAAGAAGACGACTTGGGCGGGCAGGGTGAAGAGCGTCATGCCGGTGTGCGCCGCGGAGAAACGTCGCATGGCGATGGCCCACAAAAGATAGGCGAGGGCGCCGGGCACCACCCCGAGATAGAGCACCTGGACCAGCGCCGCAGGATGGGCCCGGAGATCGGAAACGAGTTGCGGGGCCCATGGAAGGAGCGGGAGCGTGCCGAACCAGATGATCCAACTGGTGACGCTTAGCGCGCCCATGCGGGGCAGGAGCGGTTTCTGGCCAAGGTTCAAGACGACGCCGCAAGCGCTGGCGACGAGAAGCCAGGGGATGCCGCTTCCGCCCAGTCGCCCATCGCGCCCCAGGGCGATGGCGAGGAGGCCCGCGACCGCGCCGGCCATGGCCAGCCACCAGCGCCAACCGATTTTTTCCCGCAGGAGCGCGATGGCGCCGAGGGCGGTGCCAAGGGGGATGACTCCGTTCATGATGAGGCTGGTGGTGCCCGCCGGCACTTCGTGGATGCCTTGATTGAACCCGATATTGTAGAGCCCGATGCCCAGCGCCCCGCACACGGCGAGGCGGATCCATTCCCGCCCGATCGGCCGCGTCGGCGCCTTGGCCAGGGCCATCGCCGCGAAGACGAGGGAAGCCGTCAGGTAGCGTCCGCACGCCAGGGCCGAGGGGTGGATCACCGCCACCGCCGCGCGCGTCGCCACGAAGGCGGAGGCGAAGGCGAGCAGCGCGAGGAGGAGCAGGAGAAGGGTGCGGTAGGGCGGGGTAGTGGGGGGCATGTTGTTTCGCATGGGGCGGAGGGATTGACTATAGAAGGAAGAGGTTGAACTTATCGAGTGTCTTGTGCAGTGGGCTCTCAACGTGGTTTACGTTGAAACACCGAACCACGAAATTCTTCTCCAGCACCACCTTCACCGCCCCGTGCTGAACTTCACCCCCGAGCAATCCCCCTCGGTCTTCATCTTCGTCTCATCGAGGCTCGTGACGAGTTTTCCCGCGAGGGTCACGTCGCGGAACTCCACCGTGTCGTCGGCGCCCTCCGCGGGGAAGGCCAGGAGGCCCTCGCGGTCGAGGGTCGTCTCGGCGCGCACGCGGTCGAGGAGGAAGCGCCTCACCGTGCAGGCGGCGGCTTCGATCTTGAGGAGGGGGCCGACCCGGGGACCCTCGATGCGCACGTCGCGCACGGTGAAGTTCTCCAGGGTGCCGCCGACGCCCCAATTCTTGTAGTTCTTGAGGGTGATGATGGGGCCGCCGCCTTCGGTGGCGATGACGTCGATATCTTCCCAGAGGTAATCGCGGCTCTGGCGCTTGGTGAGGAGCGAGATGATGGGATGGCCCCAGGGGCTGCGCCAGATGGTGCAGCGGCGCCAGGTATTGCGGCTGCCGCCGTTGGCGATGAGGCAATCGTCGTTGACGAAGAAGAAGCAGTCCTCCATGAGGCTATCGCCCCCGAGGTGGATGCCGTCGGAATTGCCGTTCCACGCGATGGATTTCACCCCGCGCACGGTGGTCTGGACCACATCGCCGTAGACCCACCAGCCCGGGCTATTGAGGAGGATGAGCCCCTCGAATTGGTTTTCCCTCAGCGTGCGGAATTTGGGCGCTCCGAATTGGCACAGGGTCTTGTCGGCGTCCCATTGGGGCCAGGGAATGAAACCGGAACTGAGGATGCCCCGGCCCCGATAGGTATTGCGGTTGCCTGTGACGAAGAAGGTGGCCTCGACCACGGCGCCGCCGGCGATATAGACGCTCTCGCCGTCCTTGATCTCGAACTTGGCGCCGAGGCGGGTGACGCTGCCGGGGGCGAAATAATGGGTCGCGTTCGTATCGGGGATCTCGGGGGCCTCGGCGAAGAGCAGCAGGGGCCGCTGGGTATCGTTCACCGCCAGTGCCAATTGCCGTGGGGCGGGAAGCGTGAAGCGGATGCAATTCCCGTCGATGGCGAGGGGAACGGCGCCCTGCTTCGGGTGGAGCTCCGCCGTCTGCACCGGGAAGAGGCATTCCACCGTGACGGTCACCGGTTCGTCCGCGAAGGCGAAGGAGGTGAACGAGACCGAGTCTTGCGGTTTGCGCGCCTTATGTTCCCAATAATTGGTGGAGGCGTAGACGAAGCAGGGTTTCTCCCCCCCGGTCTGGCCCCGGATGGTTACGGCGTAATCTTCGCTTCGGCCCAGGCGGGCGATTTCCGAGAGATCGCCGGGGGGCGAGTATGGGAGGATGGCGGCGGTCGCGGTGGCGACGAGGGTCCAGATGAGCAGGAAGGGGGTGCGATGCTTCATGGAGTCTATTGTAATCGCTTTCGGCCCCGGGTGGAGGCGATCCCCGCTCTTCCACCGGCCCCTTCGGAGCCGAAGCGGGGCGAGAACGAAGGTGAAACGAATCCAAAGCGAATCCCATACCTTGCCCGTTCGATACTCCGTGGAACCGGGGTTCCCGAGTCATGGCCCCTGCGGGGCGGGTACGCGGGGGGGCCTCTTCGGGCCGCGGGGCTCGAAGGCTGGTGCTCAGGAAGAGGTGGTAACCCGAGCGGCCTTGTTCTTTTCCCCGCCGATTCCAATCGAGGCGCTCCCGGGGCTCCAGGCTTTTCCAGGCGCTGACTTGGTGGGCGAAGGCATGCCGGCGGCGGACTTGGGTCGGGGTATGGGTTGGGCGGGGGGGCGTGTAGGCTCTTATATAGAAGACGCCCTTCCAGCCTTGGAAGATCACGTCGCCGACGCGGCCACGGATCGACTCGATGGCGGGGTGGAAGCGGACGCGGGCCATGGGGGATTCTAGGATGGGAAGGGGGGGCCACGAAGGGCGG
>JAFLEE010000139.1 GCA_017302015.1 Spirochaetota bacterium
AACGGGGCGCGGGCCCCGCGCGCGTGGCGCTCAAACTCGCCGGGCTCCTGACGCCGCTGGCCCTGCTCGGCACCGCCCTCGTCCTGCTGAAGAGCCCGGTGTTCACCCAACCTTCCGTCGTCGAGGGCGCCGAGGCGCCCCCCCTGGTCGTCCGCCAAGAGAAGGAAGTCGCCGCGTTGGAGCGCATCGCCAACGCCGAGGGGACCAACCAATTCATCCGCCTCGACCAGATCGCCGAACTCACCGACGAGAACGACAACGAGATCGACCAGGAGACCCTCAACCCGTACCGCGTGCCCGAGCGCGAGGACGCCCGCAGCCCCGCCGAAACGGGCAAGGCCTTCTTCACCCACCGCGTGAAGGGCGGGGATACGGTCTGGAGCATCGCGCGCAAGTACCGCGTGAACGTCGACGGCGTGGTCACCCTCAACCGCCTCTCCCAGGCGTCGCGCCTCGCCGCCGGGGAGATCCTCAAGATCCCGCGCCTGCCCGGCGTCTTCCACGAGGTCCGCAAGAACGAGACCGTCGACGGCATCGCCCGGCTCTACCAGGTGGATGCCGAGGAGATCCGCACCTACAACGCCATCGGCCCCTATCTCGCCGTCGGCACCGTGCTCTTCCTCTACAAGGCGCGCCTCCCCGCGTCCATGCGCGCGGGCAGCTTCGGCGTCCAATTCGCCATGCCGGTGCGCGGGTTCCTGACCTCGCCCTACGGCATGCGCCTGCACCCCATCATGCACACGCCCCTCTTCCATTCCGGCATCGACGTGGGGGCCAACCAGGGCGAGCGCGTCGTCGCGGCGGAGGAGGGCACCGTGACCTTCGCCGGCGAGTCGGGTTGGGCCGGGAACACCATCATCATCCGCCACGCCTCCGGCTATGAATCGCTCTACGGGCACCTCTCCCGCTTCCTCTGCGCCCCGGGGCGCCGGGTGAAAAAGGGCGACCCCATCGGCGAGGTCGGCTCCACCGGTATGTCCACCGGGCCCCACCTCCACTTCGAGATCCGCTTCCGGGGGCAATTCCTCAATCCCCTGCGCTTCGTGACGCCCAACGCGGCGGCCGGTGTCGCGAGCTCCGGGAAATAGGTCCCGCGCGGCGCTTAGTGCCCCCAGGCCGCCAGCGTCTCCTGGATCCGGCCCTTCTTGGTGAGGGAGAGGATCGCGGCGTCGAGGGTTGCGATCGTCCCTTCACGGCCCTTCCTGACCGCGAACGCCACGGGCGTCCCGGGGTCGCCGACATCGATGGACCGCACGGCGAGCTTTTCCTGGCGGGCCAAGAATAGCCCGACGTGCTCGGGCATCAAGGCCGCCCGCACCGCGCCCGCCTTGAGGCGTTTCATGGCCTCGGCCTTGGTGGGGGTTTGGATGATACGCACCAGGGGCTTGAGGCCCGCCGCGGCGAGGGCGCCCTCGATGAAGGAGTTCCGGTCCCCCGTGACGACCTTGCCGGCGAGATCCCCCAGTTGCCGGATGCCGTCGTCGTCCGCGCGCACGAACACCCGGTTGACCCTCGCATAGAGGGGCGTCGAGAAGGCGAAGGAAGCCAAACGCTCCGGGGTGATCTCCATCCCCCCGACGACCTGGATCTCCTCGTCGAAGCGCAAGTGCCCGACGATATCGTCCCATTTCTCCTGGCGCAAGGTGTTGGCCAGGCCCGCTTCGGCGAATACCAGCCGTGCGAGGTCGATATCCAGGCCCTTCGGCCCGGTGGCATCGCTCCATTGGTAGGGTGGAAAACCGGTCGCAAATCCGATGGTGAGGGATTCGGCGCGCAGCGCGCCCCAGCCGAGCAGCAGGAGCGCCGCGGCGAATGTTCGGGAGCAAAATAGCAGGGCGAAACGCTTTAACATTCCCACCCCCAGCATACCCCCAGTTGATTTGATAATCAACCTCGCGGCCTTGTCGCCCGTTTGTCTCGTTGGAACGAGGCGGCTATAATGCCCGTATGGTGCCGCCCGAAAGCCTCCGACGCTCCAGGAAACTCGACGCCGTCCCCATCGACACGCGCCCGGGGCCCCGCCTCTCCCACTTCGGCCTGCACCACGGGGTCGATTGGGAGCGCTTCGGCGACCATGAGCACGGCGGGGTGGAGTTCTTCTATTTCATGGACGGGCGCGCCCGCGTCGACCTGGGCGCCGAGACCCGCCCCCGCCAGGCGACCCGCGCCCTCGAAGTCGCCGGATCCGACCTCTTGGCGATCGCCCCCGGTTACCGCCACCATTTCCATTTGGATGGGACGGAGATCTCCTATTATTGGTTCGGGGTGCGCGAAGCGGCCGCGCGTCGCACAACAGACGCCGGCTTGGCAAGCGCCCTCGAGGGGATCGCCCTCGACGTGCAGGGGGAATTGGGCCTCGGCGCGCAGGCTCCCGTCGTCCACTTGAAGGGGTTTTCCGCGGCGCGGGCCCTCCTCGCCGCGCTCCATCGCGAGATGGTGGAGCAGCGACCGGGGTGGGAAGGCCTCGTCGGCATCCATCTCCTCCATTTTCTCGCCCTCGCTAGGCGCCATCGGGAAGGCGCCCCCGGAGGCCCGGTCGAACGCATGCGTATCGTGGAGGAGTTCCTGGGGTCCCACCTCGATCGCCGCCTCGACTTGGCCGAACTCGCCGACCGCTGTGGCATGAACCCCGCGGCCCTGGTACGCGCCTACCGCCGGGAGCGGGGACGCACGCCGGCGGAAGCCCACCTCGACTTGCGCCTCGGCGAGGCCGAACGCCTTCTGGCCGCCGGGCGCAAACCGCGCGAGGTCACGGAGCGCCTCGGGTTCAAGACCCTCCAGCATTTTAGCGCGGCCTTCCGCAAAAAGACCGGCTATTCCCCCAGGGCGTGGACGCTTCGGCTCACCGCGCCCGCATAGCGATCCCGCCAGGCCAAAGGGTAGAACCCCGTCTCGCGGCGGAAGAACTTGGAGAAATAGAGTTCATCCCGGAAGCCCAGTTCCCGCGCGATCTCGCGCACCTTCTTGCCCCTGGCGGAGAGTTCGCGCTCGGCGCGTACGCGGATGCGCTCCAGGATGAAACGCTTCAGCGTCCCGCCGGTATCCCGGTGGAAGCGCATGGAGAGCCAGGTGGCGGAGAGCCCCATCACCCCGGCGAGTTCGCCCATGGAGAGTTCCGGCCCGAGATGGGCGTCGATGTATTCGACCAGGGGCTGGTACTGGCGGGCCAATTCGAGGCGCGCGGCCGTGGCGGGCGTCGCCGGACCGAGGAAGGGGTGGAGCGCGCGCAGGAGTTCCGCTTGAACCCGGAGCACGTCGGCGAGGCCGCCCCGATCGAAGCGCGATACGGCCGCGAGAAGCCCTGGAGGAAGGGGCCGCTCCGTCACCCGCGGGGGGAGCAGTTCGAAGAGATCCAGGAAGCCCAAATGGCGCAGGTTGAAATGGATGAAGAATTTCTCGAGCCGGCCCGCCGTGCTGAATGAGAGCGGCACGCGCAGGGGGAACAGATAGGCCCTTCCCGGCCGCAATGTGACCCGCCGCCCCTGGGTGCGCACCAACCCCCCGCCCGATTTCACCAGATAGAGCCGGCTATAGGGCGAGACCGTATCTTCTTCGTGCCACTCGGGCCCGAGTTCCACCCACCCGTGATGGCAGATGGAGAAATGGAGGTGGTTAAGGGTCTCGGAAAAAAAGGGGGAACGGCGTGTGGGTGGCATCGGCGGCGTTCGATTGTTCCATCGAACGCCGCCGTGGGCGAGGGAGGACGCCTAGAGCGGCCAGCGCGCCTCCAGGGGCACCGGCTGGTTCCACGCCCGCTTGCCGTCCCAGACCCCCGTGAAGAGATGGGTGGCTGCGCCCTGCTCCACCAAAAGCCAGGGGCGCTCGCGGCGCGTGGCCTCGAACGTCCCGCCCTCGGCCCAATGGATCGTGTGGTCGTAGACCACGGGACGGGGCAAGGCTTCCCATCCCCCGACTCCGTCGGCGCTCCCAAGGAGTACGCCCCAGCGTTCATGCCCGCTGACGGCCCCCACATTGTCCTCGCAGAGGACCCTCCAGGCGCCGTCCTTCTTGAAGAAATAAAAATCCTCCAATTTCGCCCCGGGCCAAACGTCTTCGTTCTCCAGGCGATAGGGGCCCTCGAAGCTTGGCGCGCTGGAGAGCCGCACCTTGAGGGCCGCGTTTCGCCAGATGAGGCGCAGGCTTCCGTCGGCGGCGAAGCACGCGGAAGGGTTATTGGCGTCGTCGTGCAGGCCGAGGTGAAGGGGCTCATCGCGGCGGACCCAAGGCCCTCGGAGTGTGGGCGCGGTGGCCAACCCGATGCGGCGGAAGGAGGAGCCCTCATCGAGCCCGATATAATAGAGGACGTACCCGCCGCCCGCCCGGTAGATCGCCGGATTATGGGCCATGGCGCTATCCCATTTCCCGGGGGACCGCTTGCCGATCACCACTTCCGCGAAGTGGTAGGGGCCCAAGGGATTTTCGCACACGGCGCGCACGATCTCGGAATGCTGGAAATAGCCACCGGGGAACCCCGTGGCCTCCGGCCAACGCGATGCGAAGAGGTGGTAGAGGCCATCCTCCCCCCGAATGACGGAACCGCACCAGACGTGCCACCCTTCCATGCGGAAGCCCGAGTCCCGGGGAGCCGGAGCGATGCTTGGAACGGACGCCGCCCCATCCACTCGAGGTCGGCTCATGGGGCGGCGCCTTCGTCGAGGCGGTAGAGTTCGACGTCATCGACCATCCCCCAGGAATCGGGCGCGCCTCGGGAAGCGAGGAAGTCGATCCCCACGAGGCCATAGGTCTTCGCCTCCTTCACCGTCAGGATGGTCTCGTAGGCCGTCCAATATTCGGCCGCCGGGAGCGCGGCGCCCTGGAACGAACGGGGCGGGGCGCCCGGGATCGCCACCTTGAACTCGACGAGTTTGGAGGCGCGCGCCATGAGGCGCACCAGGTAGCGGCCGGGGGCCAGCGGGGGCGCGGTGACCGAGATGCGCCCGGCCTGGAGCGTCGGCCCCCAGGCCGGCTGCTCCCCGAGGGCCACGCGGATGGCGTTCTTCCCGCTCCACGCCGCATCGGTGAGGGCGAGGTCGGTCTTCACGATGCAGCCCCATTTTGAGAGCCCATCTTCGGCCCCGCCGTTCACCACCAGGTTCTTCGGGGCCTGAGGGGTTTGGAACAGGCCGTAATGCAGCCGCTGCTTCCACGACTCCTGGGCCGGCGTCCCGAAGAGGCGGAACTTGGGCAGGGTCTTCTCGCCATCCCGACGACTGACCTCGATATTGAGCCCGAGGATCCCCCCACCACCCGGTAGGGGGCCGGCCTCGGTAAGCGGAATGGAGAGATCCAGCCCCCAGCCGCCCGCGACCGCGATCTCTTTGGCCACCGCGCGGGAACCCGGGATGGCTTTGCCGCTCGCATTGTCCACCGCGGTGCGTTCGAGGCCGCCCTTGGCGGGGCGCACCGCGAAAATGTATTGGAGGACGGACAGGCCGGGAATATTCTTACCATTAAACATATCCACATCCAGCCGCGCGAACGGGGTCCGGTCGATGAAGACCTCCAGGGCGTCCCCGTTCCACACGTTACCATCCGGGGCGGCGGTCACCTGGGCGTCCTTCACCCGGGCCTGGATGCGAAGCATCCCGTCTTCAATCCAGAGACGAAGGGGCGCATCCGGGCCGGCGCCCAGCGCGAGACCATCGGCCTCGGGGAGGACGAACTCCCCGGTATTCGGGATGGGAAGGATGGCGCCGGATTGCGGGCTGGCATCCCCCTCGAGGAAGGCCTGATAGCCGGACTTCGAAAGTTTGCGCTCCAGGGAATAGCCTTTCATCTCCGAGTCAAAGAAAGCCGCGCGGAAGGGGGGCAAATCCTCCCCTTGGACCGCGATGACGTTCTTCGAGCCGGTGAGATTGAGCGCCTCGAGCCAGGTGCGGTCCTGGAAGGCCCGTGCCCGCAATGCGATGGGTTCGGCCAGCACGACCGCGCTGCGCAGGAGCATCCCACGGATCGCCCCAGGGGCCCCCTTGAGAAAGACCGGATCGAGCCCGAGTTCGAGGACGGCCCCCGGCGTAAACGGGTTGCCGTAGCGATCGAAGAAAGACACTCCCCCGGTTTCGGAGAGCCGCAGGCCCATGCCCTTGGGGCTGAGCGCCCATACCACGCCCGCGGCGTTTTCGCCTTCCCCGGCCGTGAAGAGGCCCGCCCGGAGGAGCTTATTGGAGAGGGCCAAAGGCTCCACATCCTTCTTCCCGGCAAGGAAAGAGGCCAGGGCATTGAGGCCGGCCCCGACATCCCCCAAAACCGTCGAGTCAGGCCGGTTCATCCCACCCATCGCCTTGTAATGGGCTCCTG
Organism: Spirochaetota bacterium; assembly: GCA_017302015.1. Classification (GTDB taxonomy): domain Bacteria; phylum Spirochaetota; class UBA12135; order COTS27; family JAFLEE01; genus JAFLEE01. The sequence continues at coordinate 6,298 of JAFLEE010000139.1, forward strand.
GATCGATGGCGGTCACGCCGCGCAGACCGTTAAAAAGACCCAGGAGGTAATGGTGCTGCACGTCGCCGGCGGAGAAGACATCCTGCTCCGCGGCCCGCCAGGGGCGCTTGGAGTTGGCGATGTAATAGAGTTCCTCCTCCCAAAGCGCCGTGCCCGGGGCGAGGATCTTTCGCACCCGGTCGACGAGGCCGGAAAAGCGGAAGCGCTCCCCGCCGATGAAATCGAGGCTCGAACTATAGGGGTTGAACGAGGCGGCGTCGAGGTATTTCTCGAAGCCCAGTGCGTGTAGTTTTTCGAGCCAGCCGGTGAGGTTATACCCGCTATCGCTCGTGGCGTCGCCGGCGATGAAGAAGGCCTTGGGATCCCGGGCCTTCACGACCTCGTAGGCGATCTTCTGCAGCGCGAGGTACTCCTCGGCGGGGAGCACCCATTGGGGCTCCACCTGCACCATCCAGGTATGGATGCGCCCGCCGTAGCGCTCGACAATTTGCTCCACGTGGAAACGCCAGACATCCTCGTTCAGGGTGCGCGCGATCTTGCGGTCGCTCCCGGCCACCGCGCGGGTATAGGCGTCGTCGTAGAACCAATCCGGCAGGGATCCCACCAGCGCCTCACCGCGCTTGGAACGGTCGGTATAGATCCACCATCCGCCCAGGCATCCCACCGTTTCCATCCCCGCTTTTTCCAGGGCGGCGATCTCCGCGTCGGGAAGGGCGAAGTCCATGCGTTTGGGCTCGGGCTGGACCTTCTTGAGGTCGAAGGCGTACATGCCGTGCCCGAGGCCGGTGAGGGCCAAATCCCGGGCGTAGGAGGCGATGCCGAGGCCGTTCTGGGAGGCCACCGCGGGCCCATTGTCCGCGAGGCTGCCCCAGGTGCTCCCATGAACGCGGTAATGGGAGCCCAAGCGCCGCTGCACGGGGGATCTTTGGTTGGCCAAGGCGTGGAGCACGGTGAAATCGCCCCCGAGCAGGCAGACCGGATCGTCTCCAACACTCGCCGTCATATGGAAACTTCCAAAGCGTTCCCCGACGAGCTCCACGCGGCCCGTATAGCGGCTTCGCCCCGCCTCTCCCCGATACGAGGGGTCGCGCCTGAGCTCGAGCCCCACCGTCTTCACCACGTCGTTCTCCCAGTCGCGCTGGATGTGCAGGCGCACGCTCGCCTTCTCGGCGTTCCCCGGAAGGATGGCGATCGCGGAGGCCAACGAGCGCTCCCCGGCGAGGAGCGACGCCGCAGGATTGGTCACGACCAGGGATAGTTCACCTTTGAAATCGGCGATCCGATCTCCGGTGCTAAGCCTCACATCATCGATGCAGAATCCGTTCACGCCTTCCTGTGGATTCCGCCCGCTCACCCGTAGCCACGTGAGATAACGGAAACCCTTCTTGACCTTGAGACTAAACTTAAACGTCTGCCACTGCGTCGTCGGACGGAAACCACGGCTTTCCAACACCGGGTAGCGCTCGCTCACCGACCCGTTGTGAAGATCGAGATTGCGGCAGCGGTAATCGAGGTTTACCCGCGTGCCGTCTCGAACTTGCCCATCTTCGCCGGCGACCCAACGGGCCCGAAAGGTAAGTTCGACCTCTCCGTCGCGATCGAGCAGGTACGGCGCCAGCGATAGATTGTATTCCGCCAAGCCCCGATACCCCGGAACCAAGACGTATCGGTTCCCATCCTCTTCGACCCTCGTGGTCGGAAAACAATCCCGGTCCGGGGTCGCGCCGTAGACGGCCGGCTGGTAGAATCCGATCAGATTATAGCCGGGGGCCGCCTTCCCGATTTCGCCCAATTCCCCATGGCCATTGCGCACCGTCCAACCCATCCTCGCGCCGAGGTCCTCCGGGTCGAGGGCGAGAAGTTTGCCATCGATGGCATAGGCCGACACGATCAAGCCGAGGAGCGCCGCAAGGGCGCGCGCGCGGAACGGGTCCATAGCGACTCCTATTTGAGACACCCCTATTTTACAGGGTGTTTTGGGGGGCCGACATGGAAAAATCGATGGTTTTTATGGAATTCCTGTGACGCGAAAATACAGGGTAAAAACAAGTAACGGTTATGGAACTCGGATGAGTTCCCCCCGAAGATTGAAGACGGGGTGGATAGGGTCTGTTAGCCTAAGTGTGTCATAGCCACCAATTGCCTACAATAAGGAGGTAGGAAATGGATCAGACTATGACTAAATCTGACAAGGAACCACTGGATTTCGTGGCTTTCGAAAAGAACGCCAT
>JAFLEE010000014.1 GCA_017302015.1 Spirochaetota bacterium
CTGAATTTTCTGGTCCATTGGGGTTACTTTTCTCCATGGCATTGGGCACCTCTCGGTGCTACAATGTCGGGAAAGTGTCACCAATGTCCCCCTACTAAAGTGTCACCCAGGTCAGGGGACCATACCGCCAAACCGCCTATCGATGCGTTCCAATGTCACTTTAGGGATCATAACATCCTCTGGGACTTAATATTTCCTTTCAATCAAACCACCCGTTTTGTCCGCCCCGCTGAACGCCGTCGTTAGGCGAAGAACTTAGGAATGATTGAATAGAGAAGAAGTGGGAATGAAAATGGCTAGAGCGCATTCATATAACGGGGCCACTCAAGTTCCTCACCCCACTCGCCAAGGTCGGCTCGGGGGTTCGTCAGGTTCTCCAGGGCGCCCCAAAAGAGGGCTTTCTGGGAATTATCGCCCTCTTTTGGGGCGCCCTTCCGAACCAAATGCACCGGTGAACTTTCCACGAGGTTCCATGGCAGGCTCTAGACGGTGCATTTCTTGAGTGCCTGGCGTTATATGAATGCGCAACAAACTATTTTCCCACAAAACTATCCAAAAAACTAGAATTCCCGGCATTTATCCCCCATTTGACACGGGTATTGAATACGGCTATACTTGTATATACAGAGGTCAAATGAACGCAACAATCCAACGGTGGGGCAATTCCCAAGGGATACGCATTCCAAAGGCGATCCTTGCAGAACTTGATCTGCATTCAGGTTCCCAAGTGACACTTGATGTGAAAGCAGACGTCGTTGTGATGAAACCGATCCGCAAAACATCCAAACCTAACACATACCATATAAAAGATCTTCTAAAGAATTGGCCTAAAACGTATCGTCCGGGTGAGTTATTTCGCGATAAGCCTAAGGGGAATGAATCGTGGTAAAAAACCTGATTCCAGCACGTGGCGATATTATCGCTTTTCTCTTTGATCCCCAATCTGGTCACGAACAAAAAGGCTGGCGACCTGCGCTAGTACTTAGTAATAGGACATTTAACTCCACAACGGGGTTAGCAATTGTGTGTCCCATCACAAGCACAAATCGAGGCTTACGGTTGCACATTCAACTTCCTGACAATCTCGTTACGCATGGAGTTGTAATGGTCGACCAAGTTAAGTCTATTGATTTTCGAGCACGCAAAGCGAAAATTATCGAACAGGCGCCGCCTGAAATTGTTAACGAATCGCTTTCGATATTTAATGCGTGCGTTTCTGACGATTGAATTCTCTTCGTACAATAGGTGGTGCAAACTCCTTTGAAATAGATTTCGATTTCTCAGACAATATTTTGGCCTAACAAAAAGGTTAGAGCGGACGCCCAGGGGCGCCGCTCAACCTCGGTAACGTCAAATTTCTTTCGCACATTTACGACCACCCCTGTCAGCCTTAGGCAGCATTCATCACGGGCCTCCGGTAGATTTTGAGATATCGGTGGGTGCCCCATTTGGTCGAGGAAACGAACCGTAGACGGGCTGCGACCAACATGAGCGCCGAGCGGCCATCCGGGAAGGCGCCTACCACCCGCGTGCGACGACGTACCTCACGGTTAATCCGCTCCATAGGGTTGTGGGTCCGAATTTTCGTCCAATGACTGCGTGGGAAGCGCATGAAAGTGATTGTCTCCTCAATGCCGGTTTCGATTAACGCGGCGGCCTGCTGGAGTTTCATCTTTCTAAGTTTCTTCACCACGAGGCGGGCTTTGGCAAGGGCGGCACTGCGGTCTTCCTGGGCATGGATGGCTTTGAGCATTGCGGCCACTTCTCGGCCGTGCTTGCGAGGGGTCACTCCGAAGACATTTCGGTAGAAATGCACGACACAACGTTGCCATTTCGCTTGGGGGAAGATTTCCCCCAGCGATTCTACGAGCCCCAGGGCCTTGTCCGAAATCACTAGCTTCACCTTCTGCAACCCTCGTTCTTTAAGATGGCGGAGAAAACGAAGCCAACTATCCTTATCTTCCTTGCTTCCCTCGCAAACCCCCAGAATTTCCCGGTGACCCTCAAGATTCACCCCGAAGGCGACGAGGACACTCACGTTCTCATAATGGCCGCCCCAGCTGCGTTTGAGCCAAATACCGTCCAAGTAGAGGTAGACGTATTCGGGCGCTAGTTTCTGGTTGCGCCAAGCATCGATCTTTTCATAAAGCTGTTTGTTGAGGTTACTGATCGATCCAGGGGAAACCTTGGAACCCCAGAGTGCTTCTGTTATGTTTTCGACGCGTCTTACCGATACCCCTGCCAGATACATCTCCATGAGGGCTTCCTCGACCGAGATCATTTTACGCCGATACCGTTCGATGATGGCACTTTCAAAGGGTAGGCTTCGGAGCTTGGGCATCTTTAGGGTCACGCTCCCCAGCGGGGTTTCGAGTTTCCGCGCGTAGTGCCCGGCACGGGTAGTTTTCCGCCCCGGGCTCCTCACATAGCGCGAGGCCTGTGCGATCTGTTGGGCCTCGCCTTCCAGGAGCTGGTTGAGGGTATCCTCGACCGTGCCCTTGACCAGTGATTTGAGATGCTCCTCCACCTGGCGCCGATCAATTTTTATTGCATTTTCGACCAAACTTGCCGATGATTTCATTGGTCCCTCCGTTGCGGGTTTGTTGGCAATTCATTCTCGCCAACAGGGGGGCCTTTTTTAAATCTGCGAAAGATATTTTACGCTACCTCAACCTCGACGTTATGCCGAGAATGGGAATAGGTGAGAAATCAAGAGATCCAGAAATTAATGGCAAGCGCTAGCGCCATTACGCTGCAGCAATGTCATTCCTGTATCGCTTCCTCATCTCCAGGGCTTACACGGGCTTTATTCCTTCTCGAAGGCGACTGATAACTGCAAGGTGCTTTTGCGAATGAGCCCATCCGCCGGTTCGAAGTCGAAGCGTATTTGATACGTTGATTCATTGAATTTGCGGTCATCCTGCATTTTTACCTTCAGGTCGCCCCGCAGATGAATAACCCCTGAGTCCGTGGGAATGCGTACCCCTTTACAAATCCCGGAGAACAATTCTTTTTTCCCCGAGAATCCCTCCGGCAGGAGGATGGCCCTGTCGTCGAAAGACAATTCCCTTCCTTTGAACTGTTCGACGGGAAGATACACGGAGTACACAACGGCGTTGAGATGTACGTCATCCCCGCTCAACGCAAGGTCGAGGCGAAGGTCCCTGTCATTCGACCATTCTACCTGCTCCGCGAACTCCAAGCGCGTTTTCTGCCCTGTCAGTGTGAATAATCCCCTTAGGTCACACTGCCCCCTCACCGTCGTCAGCGTCGGCACGCTCGATTCAAGATTAACGGTCCCTTCCATCTGGCGACTCGCTTTCCATTTGCTATCCTGAACCTGCACCCCGAGTTTCACTCCGGCGATGTCGAGTTCCCCAGCGGGCATGAGGCGTATGCCACGCGACGAAGGTCCAGCGGCCCGGCCTACCGCATCGACTCTTTTTGTTGCTCCGGTAAATGGCCCGCCTGAGACCCGAATCACGATGGATCGGCTGAAATCCGGGAGACGGATACGATTCGCGTCGACAGCGCCATCGGCCCAGCGGTCTTTCCACGGATCATAAATCTTCACCGTCGCATTCGACCCGATTCCAGCCACCAGCCCCACATCGAGTATGAGTCTCGAGATGACCTCAGGCGCCTTCCCTTCCTGCAGTTCGGTCTTCCAGGTATTGCCTGCATCCCGGCACCAAATGAGGAGCGTGCGCTTCCCGCGAAGCGCATAGACACGGACCGGACCTTGCTCAGCGGAGAGGACTTCGAATTTTTCCGCCGGCGGGTCGAGGTCTTTCACGGCTGCGGCGAAACGCCCAAAATGCCACCACAGGTTGTTCGGGTCGACATATTTGTACCAATGCCAGTTATACCCGGTGCCGGCTGCTCCGGAGAAGAACGGGGCAAAGAGCACGTCATGCAGGATCATGCCCTGTTTGTCTTTCGCATATAATTTCGACTCACCGGAGTGGTGTGCCTCAACAGCGCCGCTCTCCGCGACGAGTATCGGCTTGGCAAGGCGGAATCCGCGTAGCACGCCGACGGCTTGGGCCAGACTTTGGTCCATCGGCAGTTGGCAGACCTCCCATTCAGCGCCCGGGTCTAGGTAACGGTGCACCTGGGCGACCTCATTACCCGCGAGAGAGCAGATGCTCTCGTACATCGGGATTTTTTTACTCAAGTCGAGGCTGCCGAGGCTCTGCATCGCGAGATTCTTCGGGAAGCGTTTCTTCACTTCGCCAAGGAAGACCTTGGTCCAATCTTCCCAACCGGTCCCAGCGACATTTTCCATCTCATTCCATAACTCATATCCGAAGATCACCGGATCGTTCCCGTAGCGCGCCTGATACCAGTCAAGTTTTTTCTTGTACAGCTCCCGGCTGGAGGTATTCATGAGGAAATCGGTCACATCCTGGTACGGGCCTCCATTTGCCGCGCCATAGTTCGCCTTTGTGTGCCATTTTCCCGGCTGGGAGAATTGGCGGAAATGCTCGAAAGTCGCCTTGACTCGGATATGATGCGAGCGGGCCATGGTTAGGAGCGAATCAATGCGGCGGGCCTGAGATTCGCTGTACTCGCCGAATTTCTCGTTTTCGATGTCCCAGAAATTGATGCTGTACCACACGCGGATGTAGTTCGCCCCGTTCTTCTCAAGCTTGGTCATCCAATTGTCCATAAGCCGAAGCCCCTCAGCCTCATTGGTGACCGCGAAGGGCGGGTGGATGAGATTGATGCCGATGGGAATGTAGGGCGTCCCGTCAGTAAGCTCGAAATAGCGGGGATCACGGGGGCTAACGCGCACGAACGCGTCGTCGACGGCCGCCCACAAGTTGCCCAAGGTTATCGCGGCGATAAAAAGGATGGATTTATAATTCACGGACAGACTCCCTTTCTATGAGTGTATTCGGAATGAGATTTGTTTCGAGTGGCAGCGCTTCATCCACAAGCGCCCGATTGATCTTGGCGACGGCTTGGCGTGCGAGCATGTCGAGATTCTGAGAAATAGTCGTCGGCGGTGGGATCATGAGCGGCGATATCGATGGGTACTCGAATGAAACGACTGAATAATCTTTCGGCACCGATTTCCCCAAACGGTAGAGGAAAGAATACACCGAAAGCCCCATCTCTTCGCCTGCGGCGATCAGCGCGGTTGGTTTCGGCGCAAGTACCTCAAGAAGCGAATCAGGCTCCTTTGGCGAATACCGCCGGGAGATTAGATTCTCATCCACGGGTATGCCAAGATCTTCCAAGGCTTCACGGTACCCGGAAATCCGTTCCCGATTGCCCCAGCTCGGGTGATTCGAATGGATGAGGGCGATGCGCCGATGCCCTTTTCGGTAAAGATGCTCGACCGCGATTCTCGTCGATTCACGATGGTCTGAGGCGAGGGTAGGGAATCCGCTCGCCTTTTGGTTTAAAAGCAATACAGGAAGCCCGGGAAACGCGCGCAAACACTCGAATGAGACCGATCTTGAAACAACGGCCACCGCCGCTCGGATAAAACTCTCTTCGAGCCTGCCCGAGTCGGCTGCAGGAATGATTTCGAAAGGCATCGAAATCTCTGTAAAGTGCCTGCAAAGGCAGGATACCAATGTGCTCTCATACCCGCTTGATGAGATAACTTCAAAATCGTCTATTAAAATCGCTGCGGTCGCTCGTTTCATCGCACCGGGGCGGTAATTGAGTTTCCGTATGGCGTCGAGTATTTTCCGTTTTTTCTCCTCTAGAATGTGGGGATAGTGGTGGATGACTCGTGATACAGCCGATGCCGATTGACCAGATTCTCGCGCAACATCGTGTATCGTGATCCTCTTTGCGATCATCTCCCCTCCAAAAGTATTCGCAAAAATCTAATTCAAATTCGGCAAATTGTCAATATTTTTTATAGTATTTTTCACTTTTTTATTGAAAATATTTCAATAAAGAACCTTACAGTGAATCACGAAACCGAGGTCCTGCTAGCTCCCAAGGCCCCAGCAAGCAAATCACCCCGATGCGCATGTAGACCGCTTTTTCAAACTCGATAGACTGGAAACCGTAACAACCATGGTACTCTTTGGTCGCAAGTTGTCGGAAACTCCTTAGAATGCACCTGGTTCTCCTTCTCGGGAAAGGTGGATGACGGTTGTGATTCATCAATGAGAGCAGGAGTAGGACCTTCCTTTTTGAATCACGGAGGATCTATACCCCGTGGCCACACGATTTTCAAATCGACTTTCCACGACTATCGACTATTTGCGTATTTTGTCACCCCTGATTGACAATCGCCGTTTTCCCGAAGATCGGTCCCTGAAAATATTTGCATAATCAAGAATTACGCAAGTTTTCAGATACCCCGAGGGCAGCCTTTCCCCGACATCGACCGTATTCGGCCGAAACACCCTATCTACTCCTCTCCCGGCATGTCGTCCCACCCCGGTCGCATGGGCGAGCAGCGAACGAAGTGAGCGACCAGCCACTTCTCCCGCTCGGTTTCTGGCACTGGCGGGGGATGAAGATCAATAGGCGGCCCCCTTGGCACCGGGTCCTGCCACTGACCCATCCGGCGCAAGGTGGCCTCGAACAGGCCGGTGTCTTCCACGATCTCCACGATCCAAACGGCACGGATGCCGTTGATGTGCGCGGCATAGGATGCGCCACATGCGCACACTTCGTGGGCTTGTGGCACCGAGGGCATTCCAGGGGATCCATTTCCCAAACCCGCTGGATGAGCATCGCCCAGGTTTGCCGGAAATTGGCCTGGCTCTCGGTGGCCTTTGAGCCGGCGCCAGCTTTGACGCCGCCACCTTGCTTTTTGATGCATCCCCGCGTTTTGTTCGAGTACACCCCATAGTATTGACGAGTTTCTGCCTTCGGTTGGGAATTTGAGCGGCCACGGCGGCGATGAAGTCCAGCACATCGCCTTAAGTCGCCATCCATGGCGACCGGCGACCACCGTTTCGTCCTGCGGGGGTTGAAGGTCTCAAAGTTCTGGGGGTGCCATTTAGTGATTCGCACGCCCTTGTAGATCACGGTGTCCGAACCCTCCTTCCAGATGATTTTCTCCAGGGCGAACGGTGGCTTAGCGATGTATCTTGCTAGGCTGGTCGTTCGCTGCGCTCACTGCTCGCCCATGCATCCTGGGTGGCGCATCTCCTCGACGCTTTCCGCATTCGACCTTTTGAAGTCCACGCGTCTCTCGGCGAAGACCGAAAAGCCGGTGTGTTGCCAGCCGACTATTTTCCCCATCATCTCCGGGCTGATGAACTCGTGCTTGACGGCGAAGGTGGCCACGGCTTTCTTCCATAGTGAAAGGAGGTAAAGGTGGGCGCCTTCATCGAGCCCGCGCAAGGGGCGGAAAGTGCCGTTGTCGGCGAAAAGGCCGTCCGCCGCGATGACGAGGATATGGGGATTGGGCTCGAGGTATTCGCCCGAGGTCTCAATGGCCTGGACGGCAGTGGGCACGGCATCCTCGACGCCGAGGGTCTCCCGCATGAAGATCGCCTGCCAGGTGATGCCGTGTTCTCGGACTATGGCAAGCAGTTTCCCCACGGCAGGCCTTGAGACACCGGCCACGGTCCCAATACGCCTCTGGCTGGCGATGCCGGCTTCCGCAGGCGCAGGATGTCCTTGATCTTTTTTATGGCATTTCGTGTATTAGCCACGTTTCCCCCCTTGAAGGGTAAATCGGGGACTCAAACTGCCGTTGTCACCCCCCCCGGGCGAATTCGGCGCCAGGGTGGCAACATGAGAGCGTATAGGGTGGCAAGTTTAGACCGTATTCAGTGGAAACTTTGGACCGTATTGGGTGGCACGGTTGGAGCGTATTGTGCAGGTAGTAGGGGACAATTGGAATCTGCGTCAGGCTCGTCCTGCCTGGCTGTGTGTAGCTTCGTCCATGGAGATTCTATTTGATCCGGCATGGGCGAAGAATCCGATCAATCGTTGCCGCGGACATCGACCTCTGGGCGAGCATCTGATCGGGTAGGAGATCGAGGTGCTCGAAGATGCCTTCGCTTCGCGTGAGATTTTGGATGAAGACATGGAGGCGTCTGCTGCATAGGTTTCCGGATAGGTCCCAAAGGGCTGTCAGCGGCGCTCTTAAAACCGGGGGGTCCTAATCCTTTTTTCGCGACCGTGGTTTTCGCGCTTGGGTGCCGGCCTGAAGGATGATCAAGCGCCCGCGATCCCAAACTCTGGCCTTTCTGTCAAAGGTTGTGAGCAGGGCAGAGGCGTGCTTCCTTGTAAGGCCTGACAGCACCATGAGCTCGTTGAGAATTCGAGACTTGTCAGTCTTGGAATAAACTTGGTAGCGGGGGGCCCATTCGGCGACTAAAGGGTGTCTTTCGGCGATGGAGAGGCTCATCGCCCCTTTTTTTCCATTTCCACGATTGGCTCCCAAAAGAGCCGACCGTTTCGTCCGGATTTTAAGTTGAGGCAATGGGGGCTTTCGTCCGGAATTCTGGTGATGCAATGCGAACCATTGACTTTTATTAAGTGTATCAATACACTAAATACAGGAGTTCCCATGTTGGCCCTGTCCCGCCATTCGATGCTTCTGCTCCCCATCCTGTTCGGCGCCACGCTGGCCCTCTCGGCGGGCCCCGGGGGAAAAGCCAACGTGCTCATCCCCATGGATAAGATCGAAGGCGTGGTGAAGGTCAAAGGCGTCGCCACGCCTGCCGAAGCCTTTACCGTGCAACTCGCCGAGACCCGAAACAACCCCGTGGAGGGCGACGGCGCCGTATCGATCCAGTTCACCCACACGGTCGTCAAAGGGCCGGGCGATTATGTTCGAATGGAAGTCTCCATCCCCCGCGGCGCGCTCGATCTCACCAAGGGCGCGGCCTATCTTCATTTCAAGGCGCCGAAACTCCCCGTCGGTGGTTCCTACTATTTGCTCATGGAGAGCCCCGGGGCCAATGCGGTATTGCCCCTGAGCAATTTCCGGGAAACCTTGAACGGCTTCCGCGCCATCCCCCTTTCCCGGGGGCTCCTGGAAACCTTGAAAGGCACGGCCGCGCGCATCGATCCATCCACCTTGACCCGGATCTTCCTGGGCATGGCCAATATCCCCGTCTCCGATGGGGGCGTGGTCGAAATCGACGCGGTTACCGATCGGCCCCTGGCTCCCTTGCTTTTTGCGGAAGTCGCCAGCGCGGCGCCCACGATCGAGCCCGCAGCCCCTTCCAAGCCCGAGAGCCCGTTGCGCATCGTGACGAATACCCCGTACGTGCACCTGAAAGATTACCGGGCGTATGAAGATTGGGAAACCAAGGGCGTCCGGTCTTATCCCGCCCCCGCGGGGGCGCCCATGGCCCAAGGGGTCCAGGCTGTCTTTCGCGCCGGGGGGAAATCCTACGACATTCCCCTCTACTCGGCGCCGGTGTACGCCGGAGAGGCCTGCCACGGGTCCATCGACTCGACGGTGGAGGGGGAAGTGGAAATCCAGGTGGATGGGGAACTTCCCGCCGCCGTGAAGGTGCGCCCCCTTTCCAAGGGCATCGCCGCCATGGTGAAGGGAAAGTCCATCCGATTCAAGATCCCCGGCCCCGGGAAGTACAGCATCGAATTGGATGAGCGCCTTGAGCGGGCCGTGCACCTGTTCGTCAACCCGCTGGAGAAGAATCCGCCCCTGCCCGATACGCCCGGCGTCGTCTATTTCGGCCCCGGCTACCACGACCAGGTCGGAATGATCAACCTCACCAACGGCCAGACGCTCTACGTCGCCGGCGGGGCCTACCTCTACCGCGCCCGCGTCCAAGTGAAAGACGCCGACCGGGTCACCGTGCGCGGGCGTGGCATCGTGGACACGGCGGGCCGCTGGAATAACTACCAGAAAGACCCGCTGACCACCCATTGCCTGGGGGCCCTGAACACGCGCCACCTCACGGTGGAAGGCCTCACCTTCCTCGACGCCGAAACCTTCTGCACGGTTTATCGGCGTTCTTCCGACCTGCGCATCCGCAACGTCAAGATCATCGCCAAGGATGGCAACACCGACCAGAACGACCTGGTGGGTTGCCAGCGGGTGCACGTCTCCGACGTGTTCTACCGGGGGTATGACGACGGCATTGTCGTCAAGGTGGCCATCGAGGCCCGAGACCTGCACAGCTGCGAGATCCTGGCCGAGAACTCGGTGATCTGGACCGACAAGGCCCACGCCCTCACGGTGGGCACCGAGGTGCTCAACAACGTCTACCACGTGGTGTTCACCAACATCGACGTGCTGCACGTGCGGGAGCCCCGGGATAACTCGCGGGCGCTCGCCATCCACGTGGGCGATAACGGGACGGTCCACGACGTCATCTTCGACGACATCCGCATCGAGAACCTCTCGCCCCCCTTCGCAAATAACGGCATCGACCTCATCCAGGTGGAGGTGAAACCCAACGTCTATTCCAAGACGGGCTTGCCCGGCCATGTGCGAAATATCCTGTTCCGGAATATCCAATTGGGCTCGGCGCCGTTCTTCCCCCGGACCGATCTCAAGGGCTTCGACGCCGATCATACGGTCGAGGGCATCACGTTCGAAAACATCCGCATTCTGGGGACGAACGTGATGGACTTAAACGGCCTCCAGGTGATGACCAACCAATGGGTGCGGGGGATCACGGTGCGAAACAAAGCCCCGTGAAGCGCGCCCGGGGTCGTCCCCCCAAGCGGCGCCCCAGACCCAAACGGGGCGCGCTCCCTCCCGCCCCTCCTTCGGAAAGGGCGCTGCAGGTTCGCCATTACCTCGCGGGGGAAGCGCGCGCCGGTCGGCTCACGGCAGGGACCCCAATCCCCTCCGCCCGCGACCTCGCCCGAACCCTGGGGGTGAGCCTCAATACCGTCACCAAGGCCTTCGGCCTGCTGCGCCAGGATGGGGTGCTCGCCGGCGAGAAAGGCCGGGGCACCTACCTGGCGACCACCTTGACCCGCGGCACGGTGCTCTTGATCCACAACCGATTCCGGGAAGGGCTCGGCCCCTTGTCCCTGTTCACCTTGTCGCTGGACCGCTCGGTGGAGCTGCTCCTCGAGAAAGCGGGCTACCAAGTCGCCCTGTGCCCCGTGGCGGAGGATGGGTCCGAAATCCCGCGCATCGCCATCATGGACCGGCTCGCCACCGGGCGTTTCGATTTCGCGGTGGACGTGGGCAGCGGCCGCTGGCACGGCGACTTTTCAAGGGCGGTCCAAAAGGCGGGCCTCGCGATGTACGCCATCCTTCCCCAGCTTGAAAATCCCCTCCACCGGGTCGTGGTGGGGTTTGATCTGGGCGATTTTCGTCGGAAGGCGCTCGAGGTTCTTGGGCCTCTCGGGGTTCGTCGCCCCCTTTGGCTCCACCGGGCATCCTGGGTCCCCGCGCCTTCCGGCGATCGTCCCCTGGGGAACAGCTCCGACGCGAAGATCATCCCGGTTGATGCTCCCCTGCCCATCGGCGGGGACCTGGATGGCGGGGCCGCGATGTTCGACAAGGCGCTGGATCGGGACGGCTCGATGGATGGGGCGGTGGTGGAGAACGACGTGTGGGCGGAGGTACTCCAAACCCGGCTCCTGCACCGGGGGCTCAAGATCCCCCTGGTGGTGATGGCCAATCGGGCGCTGCCCCGGCATTTCGCCCTGCCGGTGACCCGCATCTTCGCGCCCCGCGAGAACCTCGGAGACCTGCTTTCGACCTGGTGGGCGGCCCCCACGGCGGGAAACCCCAAGGCGTGCCGCATCGATTTGCCATTCAGCGCCGAACCGATGCCCGGCGTGGTTCCCGTGGGGTGAGGCGGGATTGGCCGACCCACTCATGGCCGCCAGCGATCCCGTTTGGGCCGCATCGCGCCGATTGGCAGGAAGGATCGGGGCCGCAGGTGCCGGCATTGACGCAGGGCTTTCTCCGGCCTTTAATAGTATCAGTAATGATACATAAGAAACCCCGGCGCGAATCCTGGCTTCAGGTAACGTCAAATTTCTTTCGCACATTCACGACCACCCCTGTCAGCCTTAAGCAGCATTCATCACGGGCCTCCGGTAGATTTTGAGATATCGGTGGGTGCCCCATTTGGTCGAGGAAACGAACCGTAGACGGGCTGCGACCAACATGAGCGCCGAGCAGCCATCAGGGAAGGCGCCTACCACACGCGTGCGACGACGTACCTCACGGTTAATCCGCTCCATCGGGTTGTGGGTCCGAATTTTCGTCCAATGACTGCGTGGGAAGCGCATGAAAGTGATTGTCTCCTCAATGCCGGATTCGATTAACGCGGCGGCCTGCTGGAGTTTCATCTTTCTAAGTTTCTTCACCACGAGGCGGGCTTTGGCAAGGGCGGCACTGCGGTCTTCCTGGGCATGGATGGCTTTGAGCATTGCGGCCACTTCTCGGCCGTGCTTGCGAGGGGTCACCCCGAAGACATTTCGGTAGAAATGCACGACACAACGTTGCCATTTCGCTTGGGGGAAGATCTCCCCGAGCGATTCTACGAACCCCAGGGCCTTGTCCGAAATCACTAGCTTCACCTTCTGCAACCCTCGCTCTTTTAGGTGGCGGAGAAAACGGAGCCAACTATCCTTATCTTCCTTGCTTCCCTCGCAAACCCCCAGAATTTCCCGGTGACCATCAAGATTCACCCCGAAGGCGACGAGGACACTCACGTTCTTATAATGGCCGCCCCAGCTGCGGTTGAGCCAAATGCCGTCCAAGTAGAGGTAGACGTATTCGGGCGCTAGTTTCTGGTTGTGCCAGGCATCGATCTTTTCATAAAGCTGTTTATTGAGGTTACTGATCGTTCCAGGGGAAACCTTGGAACCCCAGAGTGCTTCTGTTATGTTTTCGACGCGTCTTACCGATACCCCTGCCAGATACATCTCCATGAGGGCTTCCTCGACCGAGATCATTTTGCGCCGATACCGTTCGATGATGGCACTTTCAAAGGGTAGGCTCCGGAGCTTGGGCATCTTTAGGGTCACGCTCCCCAGCGGGGTTTCAAGTTTCCGTGCGTAGTGCCCGGCACGGGTGGTTTTCCGCCCCGGGCTCCTTTCGTAGCGTGAAGCCTGTGCAATCTGCTGGGCCTCGCCATCCAGGAGCTGGTTGAGGGTGTCCGCGACCGTGCCCTCGACCAGCGTTTTGAGATGTTCCTCCACCTGGTGCCTATCAATTTTTATTGCATTTTCGACCAAACTTGCCGATGATTTCATTGGTCCCTCCGTTGCGGGTTTGTTGGCAATTCATTCTCGCCAACAGGGGGGCCTTTTTTAAATCTGAGAAAGATATTTTACGCTACCACACCGGTAATTGGGACACCATTGTCAGTCCGGATTCGCGTAGGAAGGCCATATTCTTTAAAGAGCCAAAAAAACAACTTCTTTGCGCCGAAATTTTCAGTAGATAGAAGTCCATGGGCAGCAAACAGATAGCGACTATAGGCGTCTGTGACTGTCAGGGGGGTGCAACACTCGCCATCGCCTGTTTTGAACTGTCCTTTGAAGTCCGCACACCAGACATCGTTAGGGGCCAAAATGTTGCTGTGCGGTTTACCGGGGTGCCCATTGACTCTTCGTCGCCGCTTGCGTCAAATCATCCCGTTCCTTCCGAGGATGCCACAGACCGTAGAGCAGTGGGGCAATTCTCAGTCAGGATAATTACGCGCTACGGCAATAAAGACCTTTTAGCCTCCCAGGTCGGGTGGCGCAGGCGGGTAGCGATCAAAGCCTGCTCGATTTTAGGGGCTGTCTTCGTAGGGCTTTTACGTAGTCGCTGGGATTTTGGCACAAGGCCAGCAGGGCCCTCTTTGATGTAGCGGTCCAAAATTCCATATCCAGTATTTCGACCGATGTTGTAACGGTCACAAAATTCGCTCATGGTATGACGCTTTTTCAAGTAGTCAGAAAGAAACGGAATTTTTTTGTCCATTGGGGTTACTTTTCTCCATGGCATTGGGCACCTCTCGGTGCTACAATGTCGGGAAAGTGTCACCAATGTCCCCCTACTAAAGTGTCACCCAGGTCAGGGGACCATACCTACCAAGGGCCCAACAAAGCGCCACTTCGGACGCCGCTGCGGCGACGCTGAGATCGGATGTTCGGCCCTAACCATCTTTCGATCCGGGCTTCGCCACCGAATCCCGCTGCACCAGAATCGCCTGGGCGAACTCGCGGATCGGGGTGCGGTCGCCGGCCCACAGGCGCGAGAGGGCTTCCACGCATTGGGCGCCGGCGGCGCCCTGGTTGAGGTCAACGCTCGTCAAGGGGGGTTGGAGGAAGGCGTCGAAATCCAAGTTATCGACGCCCACGAGGGAAAGGTCGCGGGGCAGGCTCACGCCCAAGCGCGTCGCGGCGTGCATGAGGGGCGGTAGATCGAAATCGGTGGTGGAGAACAGGGCGGTGGTCTTTTCGAGGACTGATTTGAGCCGGCGCGGGTTTCGGAAATATTCCGGAGCGGGGACGGACTCGAGGTCGAGGACCATGTCGTCGGAGGCCGGGAGTTCCCTCGCCTCGAGCCAACGCCGCCAGCATTTCTGGCGCAAGCGTTGCGCGGGGCCGTTCTTGATGAGGAGGCCGATGTGCCGATGGCCGTGCTCGAATAGGTGCTCGAGGGCCCGGCGCACGACCTCTTCTTCATCGATGGCCACCCAGTGCTGGGTCGGCCCATCGACCGTGTAGGCGGAGGAACCGTAACCCAATACGGGGAGCGCTTTTCCGATGGAGACGGCGAGGTTTTTGGCGCCAACAGGATTGCGATGGACGATGATCGCCGAGAGATCGGGAAAGATGTCGCCCAGTTCATCGAGATGGCTCTCGATGAAGTCGAGGGCAGCGAAGTGAGCCACCGTATCGCCGCGCTGGGTGGCGGCGCCGTGGGCGACCCCGTGGAAGAAGGTGGCCGCCGTGGAGCGCGAAACCCCGCCCCGCCCGTCATAGGCCACCAGGATGCTACGATACTTTCCTTTCACGGCAGAACTATATTTTAACAAACAGAAAAATCAACCCTTCGCCGGGGAGCCGTGGGTGCCATTTCGGATACCGGGGGGAGGGAATCGCCGCCAGGTCGGGAGTTCCTGGGCCCTATCGTTGGATTCTACTCAGGATCCCGTGGACGATGCGAAGACGCTTAGTGTTCTCCGGGACGACGCTGGCCGAGCGGGGCGCCGCATTCATGATCGACCTCTCGCCGAAAGTGGCGACCGCGCAGAGGGTGCGGCGCTTTTGCACCCACGGCGCCACCCTTTTTTCCAAGGGGCTGGTCAAAGGCAGCACGATCGGGTGCCGAAAACACAACCGCGGCTTCGATGCCCCCATCGGTCGCCCGGTGTGCACCCGTGTGCGTGCCCCGCGGGGTCCACCCGGCGAGGGAAGTCGACGGGTTCACCCAGATGAAGGCCCGCCCCCGGGATACGGGAGAAAGTGGAGGCCACGACCCCTGGGTTCGGAAGGTCGTCTCCAACCGCCTGGTCACGCCTTTCATCCGGGAACACTAACTCGGCTCACCCTCGGGGGCCCCCCTGCCCGCCGATGAACCCGGGCAATTCATGCGATTCGCAATCCCGTCCTTCGGAAAACGGGGCGTGGCCTAGGCCACGCTCGGTGAACTTGGGGAACTCTATGGGAGGATGCGCCTCCTCGACCAGCGGGCCCGGCTCCCCGGAGCGGTCACCCGAAACTAGTCCCTGGCCTCCCATCCCGATCCGCGCGCCGTCGGCTTCTATCAAAGCGGCCCCCCGAGCATGATGAAGGCCGTCCGTGAAATACTGGCGGCTTTCCAGGTTCCAGCAGATCATATCGCGTCGGATGGGTTCTGAGCGCGAGGGAGTGGGCGGTCTCCCCCCCGAACAACCTTCCCACCGCCCTAGCGCCCCGAAAAGTTCGGGGGAAATGCCTCGCCACCGGACCGCAACCCGAACAAGGAGCCCGTCTTGAAGCTACAACTCGCCCGCCACCTCTGGGGCGTCGACCTCCGCCAGGGTCTGGAGCCCTTCGGTAAACATTGGAGGGATTTCGGCTATCAAATCATCGAATGCGGGATCCCCGGGGATGGTCCCGACCGAGACCTCCACGCCTTCCGGAAAACCTATGGCTTCGGATGGATCGCCATGGTCTTCACCCGCGCTCCCAAGCCGGGAGGCGGGGTGGCCGACCACCTGCAGAGCCTACGTGCCCAAATTGAGGCGGCCCTTCCCCACAAGCCCCTCTTCATCAATTCCCATTCGGGGAGCGATACATGGGAATGGGAACAAAACCTCGAATTTTTCCGCGGGGCGCTCGCGCTTGAAAAGAGTTTCGGAATCGCATTGAGCCACGAAACCCACCGGCAGCGGTCCTTCTCAACCCCGTGGATGACCCGCCGCGTGCTCGAAAATCTACCCGAATTGAAGATCACAGCGGATTATAGCCACTGGGTGACCGTATGCGAACGCCTCCTTCCCGACATGGAGGAGACCCTCGCACTCTGCGCCGGGCGCGCCCTGCATGTCCACGCCCGGGTGGGCTTCGAAGAAGGACCCCAGGTGCCCGATCCCTTCGCCCCGGAGTGGTCCCATCACCTCGCGGCCCATGAACGGTGGTGGGAGGAAATTTGGGCCGACCAACGAAGGAGGGGCCTAGCCACGACGACCCTGACGCCCGAGTTTGGGCCCTTCCCCTATCTCCATCATTTGCCCTACACGCAGGCGCCGGTGGCCGATCTGGCCAAAATCTGCGATGGAATCGCCGCACGTCAACGGAACCGATTCGACCCGAGTCCCCCCTAGGGCCCCGAGGGGCACGGTGATTTTCGATCCGCTTCCCGTGGTCGGGGCGGCCACTTCAGGGGCATGGACCCCGCCCACGTCGGCGGCCGGGTGTGGCCCCTTTTTAACCGTGGGGAACCGGAAAACTTGCTTGACCCCCCCAAAAGTCAACCGTGGCCGATGGCTTTGACCGAGCGGTTTCCATGGGCGATCTTTAGGCATGTACTCCTGTGGCAGACCTCGACCTCAAGACCGCCCTCTCCGTCTTCGGGAAAATGCCCCAGGAGAAGATCGCCCTCGTCCTCGAGGCCGCCGTGGAGGTGGCCACAGATAAACTCACCGGCAAAGATCTCCCCCAGGTGCTCCTGCAGCGCCGTCTCAACGAACTCGAAGCCCAACTCGGCGAACTCGCCGCCGCCCATTATACCGGTTTTCTGAGAGAACTCGGGCCCGAACATATCAATAGCATCCGCCATTTCGTGCGAATGCTCCTTTCGAAAACCGTCGACCAGGACAAGATCGTCTCGGCCCTCCGTGGGGTCGGCCTCAAGGAAGACCATATCCGCTCCGCCCTGGCCCTCATGAAGATCTGGGCCCCCGGCAAGATCCTCAAGGTCGCCAAGGGCCGGGGCCAAGATGAGTTCAGCCTGAAGATGCGGGAGCTCTTCAAACTCTACCTCGATGGCTTCCTCATCCGGGAACCCGTCGGGCGCCTCTGCCTGATTCGGATGGCCCTCGAACCGGAAAAGGGCCAGGCGCTCCGCACCCTCCTAGGGGAAATTTCCCGCGTGGACGAGGCGGTACAGAAGGCCCGACCCTTTTGGTGGTCCGAGGCCCACGATGACAACCTGCAGGAAATCCTTTGGCGGCGCATCCCCCAACTCGTGCTTCATCCCTTGGCTTCCATGGCCGACCAATGGGACGAACCCATCCGCAAAGAGTCGCTCATCGCCTTCTTGAAAGAAGCCCAACTCCCGGAATACTTGGCGGAACTCTATCCCTTCCTCGGCGGGGGGCCGGTACTGCCGGATCCCCCCGAATCCTGGGAGGAACTCACCCGGGAGGCGGTCCAGGAGGATCCTGCGGGGTTCTATCTGCGCTTCCTCACCGATTGGGCCTTCTTTTACCACCAAACGCGGGGGAGCGCGGGATGGAAACGCACCACCGCGAGCGTGGAGGCCCTTCTTTCCCGATCCTCCCTCCTCTTCACCAAGGAAGGGGAGTGGAACCTCGACGGGTTCACCCCCGAGGGCAAGGATCTCGTGATGCACGCCTTCGCCATGGGGGCGACCTACCCGGTCCCCGCCGCAGCCCGAATGCGTGATAGGCTCCGGTTGGAATCCCCGACGAACCTTAACCAGGCGGCGAAGCGCTACCGGCAACTGAAAGCGGTCCAGCAAGGGGGCGCGCTCACGCGTAGTCCCGTGGGGATCCCGCCCTAGCCACGAAGCGGCCGAACGCGGACGCTTGTGGAAGGTGGATCCACTCGACCCCATCGCCCCAGAATTCGATCTCTGCCCGTTGCGCGGGGCGGAGCCGATTCCCCTCCACGCGGCATGTCCTCCTGGACACCGCCGATCGGTGCGCACCCTTTCTCCCCGCGCCCCAACTGAAGACCCACCTTGGGCGCAGCTTCGTGGCGGTAAAATGATCCACCGGGTTCGGGACCGTGATTTATTCTAACCGAGCGGGGGAACGTGCGGGCCTTAGGCCGCCATCGCGCTCGGCGGCACATTTCAAGGGTCGTGCCTACACCCGAACCCCCTCGAGGATCGGGGCCTGCGGGCTCTTGATCTCGCGGTGGCGCGCCTTCATCCGTTCGAGCATCCCGGGCTCGCCCCTTGGCGGGCCTTCATTCCACGGCCAGCTCAAAGAACGGGGTGGGCCCCGCGTCCAGTTTCGAGGTATCCAAGGCGAGTTTTACCGTATCCTTGGAGACGTTTTGGAAGTTCAGGCGACCTTTCCGAGAACCGTCGATGGCCAAGGCCCAGCCCCTAATCCGTGCGGCATCCGGATGTCGAAGGGTCAGCGTGAGGGCCACGGTCTGCATCAGCACCGGCAAGTTTCCCAGGTTCACCAAACTCACCCGGTCTTCCGAAACCTCGAAATCGCTGTTGAGCGCGTCGGTGTTCACCACGAGGAGCATGCGCCGGCACTGCGGGATGGGTTTGCCGTCCAGCGACGAGAGGGCGACGACGAGGTCTGACGGCGCGCCTTCGACCTCGAGGCAGGCGAACTTCGCGGCCTGGCCCTTTTTCAGGGCCGCCGCCTCCGTCCGGGGTGCCTGGACGAAGAGGGACCTTCGCGCGATGTCCATAAGGAGTTCGCCCGTTTCGGCCTGGAAAATACCCAGAGCCGCGCGGGTCCCGTTTGAAGGCCCCAGGATGGAGGCTTTTCGCAGTTCGGAGACCCACGCCTCGGCATCCGCGTATTGAAAGGCGCCGCCGTCGCCGCTGGCATGCGTGGTCAGGGTGAGCTCGCCCCCCGTCTGGGGGCTCAGGGTCAGCTGGGCCTCACGGGGACCTTTCACCAGCGGGGGCCGCGGGCCCTCCCGATCGATGCCGAAGCGGCAGAGCAGCGAGAGCAGGCTCTGCGCGTCGCTGAGCTTCTTCTGCATGCTGTTGCTCTGCGTCAAGAAACCCTCGGTGAGCATGACCTTGGCGGTCTTCTCCGACGGGCGCACATCCCTTCGAGCGAAGAGCAGCGTCGCGAGGACCTCGTTGGCCCGTTGCACGGGGTCGCGGCCGATGAAGAAGGAACCCATGGGGTAGGCCACCCTCATGAGGACGGGTTGGCAATGGGCCACGAGGCCCGAAAATCCCTGGAACGAGGCGTAGGCGGGAAAGAGCAGGCCGGCTTCATGGCGCAGCCTACCCCAGTACGGAAAATTGTTCTCGGTGATGAACAGCGGCCGATCGACATAGCGCGCCTGCGCGGCTTTTCGGAAATAGGCCCCCCCGTTTTCGAGGGCGCCCTGTTGGGGGTTCTTCGTCCCCGGCGTATTGAAACCGGTGGGATGGTTGTGGTAGGTATGGAAGGCGACCACCGTGCTCTGGCCGCGCGCGGCTTGGTTGCGCAATCGCACGACCGTATCGTAGACATGGGTCAGGCCCTTGTAACCCAGCCCGCGGATGGTTCTCTCGTACCACGCCAACAGGTCTTCCTGCAACCCAAAAAGAAACAGGCCCGCATCGTTCCCACGGGCCTGGTCGTACTCGAGCGCGAATTTCTTATCGAAGGGGATGGCGTCGAAGGAAGCGAACGCGTCGGCCTGGTCGCCCCAGGCCTGCTTCAGGCGCTCGATGGATCCTGCGTACCGCTTACCCAAGAAATCACGCCATCGTTCGGCGGCGAGCGCCCTCAGTTCTTCCTTCTGGAACAGGCCCAATTCGGCGATGAGATCCTGCTCGTTCCAGAAGGTCAGCGAGACGAGCGCCGCATCCTCCGCCAAGGAGAGGCCCGTATAGGGGTTGCGGTGCGTCAGGAGGGCCTCCGCGCCGAACGCCCAGGCTTTCCGGGCTTCCGGATCCAGGAGGAGCCTCTCCCGAAGCTGGCGTTGGTCCGCCTCGTCCCAGCGCCCCTTCAGGAAGCCGTTATGGTAGGCGAGATCGAGCGTGTAGTAGATGCCCGCCTCCCGCAGGCAGGACAGGAAAAAATCCAAGCGCTCCAGGTTCGTCTGATGGAGTTCTCCATCGCACTGCGCGCCGCTGCTTAAGATCATGTCGAGGTTCTGGAGGCGAAGCAGGTTGTAGCCTTGCCTTCGGATCGCCGTGACGTGGGCCCTCACATTGGCATGCTCCCCTTCCCGATCGGGGGCGAGCATGGAAAATTCCAAGTAATTCCTATTTTTCTCGCTGAAGCCCCTCTCGTGGACGATCGAGTCGTAGCCAAAAAAACGCACTGGGGACCCCGGCGTGTTCTCGAAGGCGAAGCCGCCGTGGGGACCGACGACCACCCGGCCGTGTTTGCCGGCCGGGCCGATTTCCACGAGCGCGCTGAAATCGAGGGCCGAGCCGGCCTGGATGACCGTCGATGACATATCGACGGGTTTCCACTCGTCGCCCGCGGCGACTTTCCAGGCGTGAAGCGGGACGACCATGAGGAGGGTCCATAGGAAAAAGGAGCCCCGAACTCCCCAGTTGGGCGCGCCGGGGTTCGATTCCAAGCGGGACCTCAACACCGGCATCATCCATGCTCCTCTCAGTCGGGCGAAAAACGCGGCGAGCCCGACGCCAAGGGGGGCGGCGCCTCGTGGGTACGCCTTTTTCGTTCCAGAGTTCATCATCGAAGTTCTCCGTGCTTTTAGAGTATGAAATCATCCCGAGAAACAAGCAAGGCCACCCGATCCCCTGCGGCATGCCGGATAAGAGCCGGTTCACGAAAAGTTGAATCGCCACTTCCTTTGCTGGATGGTTCTTTTTCCGGGAATGAATACTTGCAGAGGATGCATGATTGCAGCGAGAGCCTCACCGCGACATACAGATTCCAGGCGATGGGAGTTTCCTGACCGCTTCGATCGCAGCCTAAAACGCCGCCGAGGCAGTTCGTCCGGGAGATCGCCCCTGGAGGCCGCCAACGCGCCCTCGATTAGAATCTGTCTACGGGCCCAAAATATTATAGTAGATTCGCGTAACGAATGGATGCCCATCCCCGTCGCGGGTCTTACACGGGGCCTATCGTGCGTGGGCTCATCCAGCCCCCACTCCATTTGTGGCTGGCTTGTGGACGATCTGACACCGAAAGCCTGCCCGCGCTCCATGGGAAGCGATCCAGTCCTTAACCGGGCTCCTCGTGGAATCGCTGCCGGTAAGCCCGGGGGCCCAACCCCACATGGCAATGGAACAGCAGAGAAAAATGGGGGTAGGTTTCGAAGCCGCATGCGGCGGCGATGCGCCCCTCGAGCTTGCGTGTCAGACGAAGGAGTCGCTGGGCGCGGTCGAACTGCTGTGTCAAGTGAGATCGGCGAGGGGGCAGCCCCATGGCGGCGTGGTAGAGCCTGATGAAATAGCTGGGGGCGAGGCCGTATTGGCCGGCGAGGGCCCCGTTCGCCGGGGTAAGTTGGGCCGTCCGGGGCCATAAATCGAGGCTGGCTTCGAAGGCCGGGCGCAATCCACCCAGATTCACCACCGGCGGCAGCAGCGGCCGTGGCACCGGGCATCCCACGCGATGGCCCGCGTCGCCTCGTCAAGTCCTTGCCGAAATACGCCTTCGCGTCTCCGGGACTTCGGCCCCGCGCCAGCGGCCGGGGCTCGTTCCATAATGGCGGCGGAACACCTTGATGAAATACCCGGGCTCGTTGAACCCGCATTGGCGGGCGACTTCGGCGACGGGGATTTTCCCCGGGGCGAGAAGGGCGCAGGCCCGGCCCAGCCTGAGTTCATCGAGGTATTTATGGAACCCGAGGGAGCCGGCCTCGCGGAAGAGCCTCGAGATGTGGTCCGGGGATAACCCGAAGCTGCGCGCGACCGAGCTGCGGTTGATGGGAAGGTGGCAGCATTCCCTCATGTGCTCGCGGATGCTCTGGTAGATCGAACCGGGGGGATTCGCCCACGCCGCGGCGCTTCCGTGGAACGCTTCGCGGGCCGTGCGCAGGATCACGTGGAAGAGGGCGAGGAGTAGCTCCGGGGAGCGCCCCTCGCGCTCGGCGGAAACCAAAGCGTTCAGGAGCCATTGCCCGTCGGCGCCCAGGGGGAAACCCGCGAGTTCCTGGTCCTGCGGATCGAGGCCTTCGGGGTCGGAAGGGGACCGATGGCCGAGGGTCCACCGCATGTCACGGGGAAGGAAGTGGATGCAGAACAAGGTGCGTGCGCTGGCGAAGGAACGGAGATTCCAGGCGCCGGTCCCTGCGAAAAAGGCGTCGCCCCGGACCAGACGGCGTTGGACCGGCCCCGAGCCCGATAAATACTGGATGGGCAGGGCGCCATGGAGGACGATCTCCAAGTGGGGATGGCCGGGAAGCCAGGCCCCCGGTGGGGCCTCGCCGCGGCGGGCGACGAACACGCGTTTGATCCCGCCATTTTCCAGGAGGGCTTCGAGCGCCTTGAGAACCCGGGAATCGGCCATGTCGTATTTATACCATTACGGACTTATATTTCTTATTGTTTTTACGGTTAGAGCCGCCTATAATGACGTATAAATACAATCGGCGAAGCGCGCATCGCGCTGGCCTCGACGGAGCATGACCCGTGCAGATCGACCACGCCTTCCCCGGCGGAAATATCCTCCTCGAAAAGATCGAGGGGGATGACGTCACCCTCCGGCAAGACCTGCGGGATACCGAGGGTTGGTGGTTCTATTGGTGTTTCCGGGTGCGGGGGGCGGCGGGGCGGACGCTCCACTTCCATTTCCCGGATACCGGCGAGGCTTGGCAGAGCGTGATCGGGGTGCGCGGACCCGCGGTGAGCAGGGACGAGGGCCGCCATTGGAATTGGCTGGGGCGGGGATCCGCCTCGGATTTCTCGTTCACCTTCGGCGCGGATGACGACGCGGTCCGCTTCAGTTTCGCCATGCCCTACCAGGAGGATCGCCTCGAGCGCTTCCTCGACTGCCACGTTGGCCATCCGCGCCTGCGCCGCGAACGCCTTTGCCATTCGCGGAAAGGGCGCTCTGTGGAACGGCTCCATCTCGGCTGCCTCCACGGGGCGCCTCGTTACCGGGTGGCGCTCACCTGCCGCCACCACGCCTGCGAAATGATGGCGAGTTATTCCCTGGAGGGCCTTCTGGAAGAGATCCTGGGCGATTCGGAAGCGGGGGCATGGCTTGGCGAGAACGTGGAGTTCCTCGCCATCCCCTTCGTCGACAAAGACGGCGTCGAAGACGGCGACCAGGGCAAAAGCCGCAAGCCCCACGACCATGCCCTGGATTACGGGGAGCATCGCCTCTACCCCGAGACTACCGCCCTCGCCGCCTTCCTTCCCGAATGGTCGCGGGGGAAACTCGCCATCGCCCTCGACCTGCATTGCCCCTCCATCCGCGGGCCGTTCCACGAAGACCTCATGTCGCCCGACCGCCTGCGGGATGCGGGCAATTGGGCGCGCACGGAAGATTTTTTCAGGGTCTTGGAGAAGGTACAGCAAGGCCCCCTGATTTTCAGGCTTGCCGACAGCCAGGCCTTCACGACCTGGACCGGCCCCGAGGGGCCGAAGGGACCTGTCGCGGGTCTCATCACTACCTGGGTGCGGACCTTGCCTGGCCTGCGCTTCGGCACCGCCCTCGAAATTCCCTACGCCAACGCCGGCGGGAAAGAGGTGAACCAGGAAAGCGCGACCGCTTTCGGCCGTGACCTAGCGCGGGCGTTGCATCGATATCTCGCCGACGGATGAAACGGACCGCTTTCGCCGTGGGGAACGGCCTTGATGCGGGCGGTCCTCGTCGAGGACGCACTGCACCGCAACGAGGGGTAACTCACGCCTATGAAAACTTCCATCCCGCCCTCGTACCCAACCTGTCAGAAAGCCGGGTCATCGAATGGGCCCGGGCCTCGGAGCCCTAGCCCGCCGTCGAAGAGCGATTCATACGTTCGCGGCGCCATCTGGAGACCCATGACCCCGAACCCCTGCGCCCCTCGGACCTCGCCGCGGTCGCGGGCCTGTCCGCCTCGCGTTTTTCAAGGGCCTTCCATGCCGCCTTCGGCGCCTCGCCCATCGAACACCTCATCCAGGTCCGACTGGAGGCGGCGCGCGAGAAACTCCTGTTCACGGTTTTTCCGACCCGCGGGATCGCCTTCGGAGTCGGTTTCCCCGACGCCCTCCATTTCTCTAAGGTTTTCACCCGCGCCAGGGTCGGGGGCTCCGGGCCTTCCAACGGGGCCAATAAACACCGAACGGGGCAGGATCTTCCATTTACCCGGCCGGGATGCCGGCCCATGCTTACCCCCGAACGGGAGGTGCTTCGTGAATCATGGCCCAATTCGGTCCATCGCCCTCACGGGGTCCTCATGCGGTTCAGTATCGGCGCGGAGAACAGGGCGTCCGGCCACCCGGAAAGCCTCTTCGGGAAGACCCTGGAGGAGGTCGGCAGAATGGGCGTCGGGCCGTCGATGGATTGCGCCATCCATGGGAACTACCTCTATTCCATCGGGGAAGGGAAACTCCGCATCTCCCGACACGCCTAGCAAACAGTCGCTCCAAGATGCCTCACGATCCGCAAGGGCACTCTTTGAACTAGATCCCTTGTTTGCCGCATAAAGATCGACCTCGCGATATCCCTCGTGGTTTATTTTTAGACGGCCCGGCGATACGAGAATGCTTCGTGAATTTTCCTAGTCCAAAATCTAAACTATTTATACGCCCCTCGATCAGGGATCATTGGATAGCGTTTCCAGTCCAAAAAGAACAATCCGCACTCGCGTCCCGAGAACGATTTGAACCGAATTCTTGAATCATGATCCCAATCAATTTTTTGACATATCGAACGATGCACACAGCCCACAAAATTCTCCAAGCCATCGATAAGGGATCGCGCCCAATCAAGGCGCAAAGCGCTCGTCGTCAGGGGGCCGTTCCTTTCATACCTCCTCGCTGAATACCGGCGCCGCAGTCCCGGCGGAAATTCGGATCGTTTCATGGATCTTCTTTCGCGACGAGGCGTTGCAAATCAATTAAATCATAACGGAAGACGCCTATCCCGTTGGACTCGGTGGGCCAATTGACATAAAGATATCGACCGTCCCTCGAAAAACTTGAATCGACGTGGATCCTCCTTTTCCAAACAAGGTCAACGTTGGTTGTCTCGTCCAATAGGAAATGTCTTCGGGTTCCTTTCGCTCCCGCATAGTCCAAGGAAAGGACCAAAGGCGAGGATCCATACCATGTCTCTCCGGCGATCCACCTTCGATCGGGGGAGACTCCCGGATGACAGAGGTCCTTCTCGGTGCGGGCCACGGGTGGTCCGACCTGGACTCGGTCCAAGTCGAAAAGCGTACCACCGGCGTAGATCCTTTCATTGTCCCACCAGAAAGGGTGCGCTCCGGGGCCGGGGAAAAAACGGACCTCATTTCCATTGGTCGAAAAGGTGAAGGCGAATTCCGGCTTTTGGACCTTGACCCAAATGCGACCCCCCTTAGGGCTCCAATAGCGATGCCATATATTCTGGGGCACCGCGCCGCCCATCCTTTCCTTCCAATTGGAGAACGCCCCGATGTCGAGTATTTTCCGGGTCACGCCCGTGCGTGGATCGACGGTCCAGACATTCCCGTTTTCGAACGAACCGGTGAGGACCAAGCCTGTGCCGGGGTGGTAACTCACGGGTCCGCAGTTTCCACACGTGATCGTGCGTAAAATTTTTCCCGTCGCGCTTTCGCGAACCACGATCTCGTTGCTGGGGCCTCGGTGGACAAATGATTCCTCGCCGATCCACAGGGCCATGACCCCGGTGTGCGGGATCGCCTTGATGGCCTCCACAAGTACCCGAGGCTCGGAACCATCGAGACGGGAGATCATCAGTTGCGCCGGTTTTTCTAAACCATCGGGCCATTGGACGAAAAGAATGTGACGCCCCTCCGGATCGTCAGGGAACTGGTTCCAGTGATAAGCTTTTCGGGCATAGACGGCGGTGGAAACGGGGGTTTTTTGGACCACGGCGCCGCTCATTCGGATTTCAGTTCCTCCAAAAGCCGCGGACATCATGAAAAGGAGGGGCATCAGGCGCTTCATGGATTTTCCTTTTTGGGTCTGGCCGTCTTTCCGTATTTTGCCTTTATGCTTCGGCGGATTTCAAGGATGCCCAACGTGTAACTGAGTCCTTCGATGGGGGTCATTCGGTCTTGCCGCTTGCTTCCCCCGCCGAATTCACAACGCTTCCGTCACCCATTCTCATGGGCTTTACCGCATCCCAGAGGCGAGCCATGGCCAGCAGGGGGTTATGTCCCAAATAATCGCAGCAGGGCTGGTTGAATGGGGTCTGGGGTTTGCGTTCAAGATCCGCCTGGGAGCCGCGATCGGGATGGTAGAATTCCAAGATTTTTCCCGTTCGCTCAAACTGAAGCGCCGCGGAATCCAGTGCCCCTTCCAGAAGTTGCCGGGCTGCGTCTTCACGTTGATAGGCGCAGCATCCTTTTGCGACCCAAAAGACCATGCTATTCCAGACAGGGCCGCGCCACATGCGCAGCGTGAAGGCGGGCTCATCTCGTGAGACGGAGGGCAACGGGTGGGCGGTCAAGAATCTTTTTGGATTCAAGAGATGCTCGTCGATGAGCCGCTGGGCCTGGGCCGGGCTTGCGGCTCCTACCACCATGGGCCAGAACCCATCGAAGCTGAGCGCTTTGCTCTTGCTGTCTCTTTCTATCCAGGCATCGAAAAAGAAACCAACCTCTTCGTGAAAGAGATGGTCCTGGATATACCGCTGTATTTTCGTTCGTTTCTCAGCGTATTCCCCCGCGGAAATGGAAAGTTTTTTTGACCATTCCTCAGCCGTCCGGTACAAAAGGAAGAGATGCGCGCTCGCATCGATGCAGGCCGCCTTTTGGTTTCGAACCTTGTCAAATCGCACCCCTTCATCGACACCGCTTTCCCATTCATGATCGAGGATGTCACGGTAGAAAAAGCCATCCCCCGCCTTCCGGTCCCGCTCAAACCACCCGATTTGACGGATTAATTTCCCATAGGTCTCCTCGCGTAAGCCTTCGTCCCCACCAAGTAAAAGCAGCTCGTCCACCAAAATCGGCCAGAGGGGCGGGTGTGTCCACGTCTGTGGTTTCAGGTGGAAAGCGCCCTCGCGAACGTAGAGCACCCCGGGGAGCATCCCCGTTCCGTACTGGAGCGCCAGATAGTGCATCAGTTGCGACCGCGCATGCCCGGGGTTTTCCGGCAGCACATCGAGTGCCTGGTGGATCGTATCCCAATGCCCAAATGCCGGGCCGTAGCAATAGCCGGGCCCAATCTCTTCCCAAGGGGTCATGAAAGGGGGCAATGGCGCCCGGATGCTTTTTTCATGAAGATCCATCGTATATTTCAGGAGCGGCTGCCAACTGGCCTTCCCCGGGAACGGGGTGGGACGGTTTAAGTGCATGGGTGTTTTCTCGGGTCCGTTCATCTGGGTTTCCATGTGGAAAGGATGGGAATAAAGAGATCTCACGGGTATATCCATTTGAACACATCATACCTATAATTAACGTATTCTCCTCCCCGCCGGGGGCACGGCATGAGCATCGGACGGCCCTTCACCTGCTATTACTGGAAAGTCGATCGGCGTTATACCTTCCGGGCCCATTCCCATAGCGATCGCTATGAGCTCATCGTGGGCCTCACGGGTGAACTGACCCTTGCCATCGCCGACCGTTCTTGGAAAATCGCCCCCGGTCGTATCCTGCTGTTATCACCGGGAACCCATCACGGGATTTGGAAGACCGGGAGCCTCGACACCACCTATTTCAACGCCACCTTTGCGGGGTCGGATCGCCTCTTCCACGAGCTCGCCCAGCGGGGCCCCCTCCAAATCCCAAAAAATTGCGACGCCTTTTGGCTGCGCCGGGAGACGCGGGACCGGGTGCAATACCTCAACCCGGCGAGCGAGGCCTGGCTCATGGGCAAAATCTACGCGTTGTGCGCCGAGCTGGTGCTGTTCTCGAATTCCCGCTCGGCGTTGTCAGAAAAGAAAGTAGCCCCGGGTCATTTTGGGGAGCGCCTCCAAGCCCTCGTGGAGAGCCAGCCGGACCAGCTTCACCGGCGCAAGCACCTTGCGGCCTATTTCGGCTTCACCGACGCCGGCCTCTCCATGAGAGCCAAGCGGAGCACGGGGCATCCGCTGATGAAACTCTATGATCAAGTCAAGTGCGCCCAGGCCAGGCGTTTTCTCCAGAGGGGTTTTTCGGTCAAAGCGACCGCCGAAGCTTGCGGGTTTGCCAACGCATTCCATTTCAGTCGCAAGTTCAAGTCCGTCTTTGGCCTTCGTCCGTCCCAAATCCGGGAGGAATAAAGGGGATAGGGCACTCGGCATTTTCCCGACCGTCCTGCTATTTGCGCCTCATAGAGAGACCGAGGCGCCAAGCTTTCGCCTTTCCCGATACCTTCGACGATTTCGGTATCGCCCGTTTCGAACACGGGTGCTGGGCCGCGGTTGCCGATCGCGTATCATTGCGGCTCCAAGGAGCAGGCGTGTCAGCGCCATCCTCTCGCCCCCGGATTCCCCGGCAGTTCTCCATCATGGCCATTTCCATGATCGTGACGTCTGAGGCGCCGCTTCGCAGCCTCTTCCCACCGGCCTTCATGGGGACGGGCTGGCAATGGGCCACGGGGCCCGAAAAATCCTGGAACGAAGCGCGGGCGGGAAACAGCAGGCCAGCTTCGGGGCGCAGCTTTCCCCAGTACGGAAAATGGTTCTCGGTGATGAACATCTGCCGATCGATATGGCGCGACCGCGGAATGCGGGCAAACGGGCGCGTACGGAAGATTTTTTCCGGGTCCTGGAGAAGGTTCAGCAATGCCCCGGCCAAATGGCCGCGATCTTCCTACCAGAAGAGGGCGGCTTCGACCTCAGGATAGCGTCCGGTGTACGGGCCCTCGGCCTCCGACGATTCCACCCCTTTGAGAACCGACGACACCTTGTTCTATAATTGGCGAATCGCCTGGCCCATCCGTTGGAAATGCCCCAAGAATTTTTTTTCGCCCCGTCGGCACCGGTTCGACCGCTTGCCGGCTATCATTCCCTAGCGCCATCGCGTCCCGCCATGGGGACCGCCCACGACCGCCGATTTGCGAGAAGGATCCCGGCGGGGTAGAGTATCTGTCCATGCGCCGCCAGTACCGTGTCTACTTGCCGGAGAACCGTCCCGATTCGGGCTCCCTCGCCGTCATGTCCCTCGGGCATTTCCAGCGCGAGTCGTTCTTCCGTTATCCCCATGGCCACCCCGCCTGGGCCTTCGTTTATTTCGAGACGGCGGTGACGGTGCTCCTCGGCGGCGCCAAGCGACAGATCGCCGGCGGCCACGCGGTCGTCTTCCCGCCTTCGCGGCCCCTCTTCTACGGCCATGAGAAGGGCTTCCGCCAGCGCTTCCTTTGCGTCCGCGGCCCCGAACTCGCCCCATGGGCGAAGGCCCACCGGCTCCCCATCGAGGCGCCCATCCCCTGCCCCTCCGCGGCCCTCTTCGCGGACGCCCTGCACCGCATCGACGGGGAACTCAGCGCCCATGAAAACTTCCATCCCGCCCTCGTGCGCAACCTGGTGGAGAACCTGGTCATCGAATTGGCCCGAGCCTCAGAGCCCCGTCCCGCCCCCGCCATCGATGAGCGACTACTCCGTGCACGGCGCCATCTGGAGACCCATTACCCCGAACCTCTGCGCCTCTCGGACCTCGCCGCGGTCGCGGGCCTGTCCGCCTCGCGCTTTTCCCGGGCCTTCCATGCCGCCTTCGGCGCCTCGCCCATCGAACTCCTCATCCAGGTCCGACTGGAGGCTGCGCGCGAGAAACTCCTGTCCTCGGACTTACCGATCCGCGAGATCGCCTTCGAGGTCGGCTTCCCCGACGCCCTCCATTTCTCGAAGGTTTTCACCCAGCGCCAGGGTCAGGGGCCCCGGGCCTTTCGGCGGGGCAAATAAACACCGAACGGGGCAGGATCTTCCATTTACCTGGACGGGATGCCGGCCTATGCTTACCCCAGAACGGGAGGTGCCTCGTGAACCATGGCCGAATGAATTGCATCGCCCTCACGGGGGCCCTCATGCTGTTCGGCATCGGCGCGGAGAATACGGCGCCCGGCCACCCGGAAAGCCTCTTCGGGAAGACCCTGGAGGAGATCGGCAGAATGGGCGTCGGGCCGTCGATGGACTGCGCCGTCGACGGGAATTACCTCTATTCCATCGGGGACGGAAAACTCCGCATCTCCCGACTCGACGATCCGGCCCGCCCCGCCCTCGTTTCGACCCTGACCGAGCTCGGTAATACCCGGCAGATCGATGTTGCCAAAGGCATCGCCTACATCACCTCCCGGGAAGACGGCCTATTTCTCGTGGACGTCTCCGATCCGCTGAAACCGGCGATCCTTTGCCAGTACGACACGATCGAATTGGCGACGGGGATCGCGGTGGCTGGGAATCTCGCCTACATCGCCTGCCGTTCCATCGGTGTCGAACTCGTTGACGTGGCCGATCCCCGCAAACCCAGGCATCTGAGTTCGGTCCGCACGGGCGAGGCCCAATCCCTCGCCGTGCGGGATGGCGTCCTCTACGTCGGCGTCTGGGGTTCCCGCGAACTCGTGGTGTGCGATGTGGGCGATCCGTGGTCCCCCCGCGTCCTCTCCAAGACCCCGTTGGACGGCTTCGGCGATGGGGTCGATGTGCGGGGCAAGTATTGCTTCGTCGCCACGGGCCACCACGCGCGCTCCCTCAGGAAGCACGACGCTTCGGACCCCGGATTCGGCGCCGGCCATGGCCTCGAATGCTATGACGTCTCGGATCCCGCGAAGCCGGTCCTCGTCTCGCGGGTCAAACTCCCCAGGCTCTACTCCCTCGGGAACGACATGTGGGACGTCCAGGTGTCGGGGCCCTACGCGTTCGTGGGAGATACCTATAACGGCGTCTTCGCGGTGGAGGTTTCCGACCCATCGCGCATGCGCTTCGCCGGGCACCGCCAACTCGACTGGGTCGCGGCGCGCAAGCAATTCGGTTTCGTCGGCGGCTTCGCCATCGGGAAGGGCTGCCTCTATGTCGCCGGCGGGTCCACCGACCTCCACGTCATCGCCGCGGCGGGGATGGCGGTTCCCCAGATCCGGGAGACCGGCTGGGCCCCCGCGATCCCGCCGGAGCCGGATTCGCCGGATGCGCGCTTCCACCGCTATGCCGCGGGGGGCCAAGTCTATGCCGTCGCGATTTCGGGATCGACCGCGTTCGCCGCGGCGGGCGCCGCCGGCTTGCACGTGTTGGACTTAGGCGGGGGGGGCCTCGCTCGCCGCGCGGTGGTAGAGACGGGGGGATTCGCCCTGGATGTGAAGATCAGGGGCGACCTCATCCTGACCGCCGAAGGGAAGGGAGGTCTCGTGATCTCCCGTTGGCAAGACGACCGGATGGAGTTCCTCGGGCGCTACCGCGACGGGAATCTACCGGTCAAGCAGGTGGTGCCCGTCCCCAACTCGCCCTACGTGCTCCTGCAGGTCGGCGGATCCCAGATGCAGGTGGTGGACATCTCGGATCCGAAGCGGCCGAACTTCGTGTATCGCGACAAACGCACGGGACTACTATACGGCTACCAGATCAGCGAAGGCGCGCTGGAGGACCGGTGGGGCCTCTGTTTCTGGCATGTCAGCGGGTTCCATTGGTACGACCTGAAGACGGGCGGAGTTCCCGCCTACGGGGGCAATTTCCAACTCAATATGAGCCCCGCCGACGGCGCGGTCTTCATCGACGGAGGCGCCCTGGCCATCGCGCGCGGGGGTTATTTCATCCTCCGCCCGGGGGAGTTCGCGCCCGCGGATGGCGTGAAGCCCCTCACCCTCGCCGGCCATCCCCTCTCCGGGAAGCCGAGCCTCTACGGCAAGACGCTCTACCTCGCGGATCGTTTCTCGGGGATGGTGCAGGTGGTCGACATCGAATCCCTGGAAAAACCCAGTTGGCGGCGTTCGTTCGAACTTCCCGGGAATCCGGGGGCGGTCCGGGAGTTCCGCGGAAAACTCGTCATCCCCGCGGGTTATCAGGGCTTGCTCCTTGAAAAATAGGAAGAAATCGCGGTCAACACACGAATGGAGGTGCGGTTCCGTGGCCCGAGGGCTCAAACTCCGCTCCAAGAAGTCAGATAAAGTCCTCCTTGACACCGTTTGAAAAGAGTGTAGAATCCTTTAAATAAATCGTTTTACCTAGAGGTGACTGTGCGCTCCATCCTTTGCATCCTCTCCTTGTTCGCGCTCGCCGCCGCCGTGGAGCCCGTGCCCATCGCCCTCCCCAATGGATCCTTCGAACAGGATGCCTGGGATGGCGATCGGGGACTACCGACGGGGTGGACCCCGGCTCCGATGAACGAGTTCGCCATCTGCGCATTGGACCCCACCACGCGCCATGGGGGCGGATCCTCCCTCCATCTCAAGGACGCCCATACCGGCCAGGCGAACGAGGGCCTGTCGTATGCATTGCCCCCCAAACAAGTCGAAGCCGTCCTGGGCAAAACCCTCCGATTACGCGGCTGGGTCCGGCAGAAATTCTCGAAAACCGGCGGCAACGTGTTCCTGGGCATCATGGTGAAGACCCGGGACCAGCGCTGGATCCTGCAGAAGGCGGGGCCGGACGGGGAAGGGGAAAGCCCCTGGGGCGAATACGCGGTTCGGCACGCGATCCCCCGGAATGCCGAGTTGGTGCGGATCGTGCTCGCCTGCGCCCAGGGCTGGGGGAATATGGCGGAGGCCTGGTTCGACGATTTGTCCATGGCCTACGAGGAAACGGAAGCCCCCGTCGCCCGGGCCAAGTCCGGGAGCCGGGTGGATGTCTACGACGATTCGTTCCCCAGCCAATGGCGCAAGGCCAGCTGGGGCGGACTGACGGTCGAGGAGACGGAAATCGATCCACTAGAGGGCTCCAAGCGCCTGCGGGTTAGGGCCGCCGCCGGGACGAAGGCGTACTCGGGTTGGCGGATCTTCACCGAGGCCATCAATCGCATGGCCTCGTTCACCGCCTATCGGGAGAACGGCGGGTACCTCGAGTTCGCCGTGCGACCGATGCCGCCCATTCAGGTGGCCTGGATCGCCGAGAAGGGCGCCGCGCCCCCGGTTCCCATCCGCGATTATGCCTCTCCCCTCGAACGCGGATGGACGCGCGTGCGCATTCCCCTCCAAAAATTGATGCGGCCCGAGGGCGGGGAACGCCTCGCGGGCCTCATGTTCCAGTGTTCGGCCGCGCCGGAAGGGGAGGAGACGTCCTTCGATTCGATGGCGATCGCCTGCGACCGCGAAAACCTGGCGGCGCCCACGGCCCTGCCGGAAGGGATCCGGGCGGCCCTCGAGGCGATCGAGGGGCCCGCGGTCCCGTTCACCCGGGATGATTTCGAGCGACCGGAGATTCGGGAGGGCACCTTCTATTGGAAAGGTCGGCCCCATTTCTTCGCTGGGCCCTGGCATTACGACAACGACACCGATTTCAAGGGCCCCGCGACCCACCGGGAAGGCTACGGGGCGGCGGGCTACGGCGAGACCGTGCTCGACGCCGCCCAGGCCAAGACCCTCGGGTTCACCTCGCTGCAACTCAGCAGCGCGCCCAATACGCCCCTCATCCTGGGGCTCGACGGGCCGATCATCCCGCGCGACATCGAACGGACCCAATTCTACCCGGGGTTCCTCAAGGGGCTTTCGGGGATGCCGTTCGTCCTGGATTACGCCTGGATTTGGGGCCTCGAGAAACTCGACCTCGTCGGCGAGGGGCGGCTGCCCGCCGACATCCTGCAGCAGAACCGGGGGTGGCACGCGTTCATCCCGTTCTGTCCGGAGCACCCCAAGGGCCGGGAGATCTACCGGCGCTATTTCCAAAGCGGCGTGCGCTCGGCGCGGGCCAACGGCGGCAACCCGTTCGTCTACGAACTCTTCAACGAATCCTCCTACCAATGCCGCTGCCGATATAATCGCGCCGCGTTCGCCGTCCGCCTGCGCGCGCGGTGGGGGAGCATCGCGGCCGCCAACGAGGCCTGGAAGAGCCGCTTCGCCGACTTCGACCAAGCCGCCGCCACAGAACCCCTCGAGAAATGCCCCGGCCTCTTCGTCGATTGGCTCCAGTTCACCGGGGACCGCTACGTCGAGGTCCTCGAGGAGGGGAAGAAGGCGATCCGCGAACTCGACGGGCGACCGCGGGTGTACTTCACGGAGCAGGCCTCCATCCCGAATTACCTCTCCGCCAGCGGGGCCTCGATGGACTACCGCAAGATCGCCGCGGCCCTCGACTTGGTCTGCGTGGAGGGCGGGGTGCCCTTCGGCTCCTCGCGCCAGACCAAGGCCCTGTCCGATTTCGAGGCCGTGATCGACAACCAGGGGATCCAATATTCCCTCTACCTCGACATGGCCACGGCCCTGGCCAAGGGCAAGCCGGTGGTCAACCACGAACTCTATTGCGGCCGATTCGAGGACGGGCTCCGGGTGCCTTCCCGCCGCAGCGACCTCCTCACTTCGCTGTGGAACGAGATGATCCACGGTTCCTCGGCCTCGTATTTCTACGTCTGGGACAAGCGGTCCTTCGACTGGAAAACCCCCGAAGAGGCCAAACAGAACGTCCTGCAGGGCGGGTACAAGGCTTTCTCGCTGCTGAACCCCTACGCCTACCCGGCGCAAGCGCACCTCGGGATCCGCGATTTCCACGATGAGATGGAACGCCTGGGGGCTCTCGTGCTTCCGGGCAAGCGCATCCGGGGCCGCGTGGGCTTCTTGATTTCCTACGCGAGCCTGCGCCAGGCGGCGATCACCCAGGCCCCGACCCTGCGCCTAGCCCGGGAACTCTACCAAACTATCCTGGAATCCCACCTGCCCTTGGAGGTGGTTTATGAAGAAGATTTCACCGCCAAGGCTCCGTTCGAAGCCGTGGTCGCGCCCTTTTTAGACCACCGATTGGAGCAAACGCCCGCGCGCCTCACGGGGTTCGCCGAAGCGGGGGGCCTCGTCGTCGTGAGCGCCGGCGCCCTGGGCTTCGACGAGTACGGCCGTCCCGAAGACGCCTCGGGCTTGCTCGGGGTCCGCCGCGGCGAAAGCCGCCTCACGGCCACC
Organism: Spirochaetota bacterium; assembly: GCA_017302015.1. Lineage (GTDB taxonomy): Bacteria > Spirochaetota > UBA12135 > COTS27 > JAFLEE01 > JAFLEE01. Next base: position 35,327 of record JAFLEE010000014.1, read on the forward strand.
TGGGGTTCCGGGGATCCGGTCCAATCGCTCAAGGAGACCTACGACGCCACCCCCCTCACCGCCAAGGTGCTCCTGGAAAGCCGAGAAGGGCGTGGCTTATTGTTCGAGAATTCTGTCGGAAAAGGCCGGGTGCGCTACCTCGCCGCCGCCCCCGCGGGCACCTGGGGGCGCGCGGCCATGGACCGCGCCTTGGCGGGAACCACCCGCATGGGGGAACTCCTCCAAACCAACGGCACGCGGCTGGCCCAGAGCGAAATCCAGTCTATCGACCGCGGCGACACCCGATTGTTCTACGCCGTGGCCTGGGGGCCCGAACCCCAACGCGCCCGTATGCGCCTATTCCAAACGCCCGGGGACCCTTTTTACATCGTCGACTGGGTGGCCGGCGAGGCGTACCCCTCGCCTTCTGGGAAACTCGCCTGGACGAAGTCAGAGGCATCCAACGGCATCGAGCTGATCCTGCCTTCCCAGACGCGCGCGGTGATCCTCGCCCAGCGCGAAGAGCCCAAAGGGCTCCCCTGGGTCCGCCCGGCGGCCCTCGACGCGCGCTTCGAGAAGGCCCGGCGCGAGGAGGCCGCCTGGAAGGCGGGGAGCAAATCCGATCTCGAGGACCGCGACCGCAAGGCCGCCGAAGCCAGGCGCTACGAGGGGGTGCGGGAAGCGAAATGCTTTGCCATCGATCTTTCGCGCCAGGCCAATATGGGATTCCGCGACGAGGTGGAGGGCGACAAGAAAGGCGGCTGGTTCGACCAAGGGGCCAACGACCTGCGGGCCATGGCGCCCGGGCGGCGTACCTTCTCGGGGGTGCCATTCCAGATCCTGGATCCCGGGGAGCACGATGGGAAAGCCGTGCTCGTGCTCGGGGGGAAACCGAGGGCCTACCTGCCCGAGCGGGCGACGGGGATCCCGGTGGGGCGCCCCGCGTCGCGGTTCTATTTCCTCCACACCGCGGGCTGGGACGATGGGGGCGCCGTCCTCTCCTACATCATCCGCTACGAAGGGGGGTCCTTCCTCGAGGTCCCGGTGCGCTTTGGCGTGGAGATCGGGGGCTGGTGGGGCCCGAAGGAACTTCCCTCCGCGAAGATCGCCTTCGAATGCGCCAACGCCGTCTGCCCGCGCGTCGGGCTTTATTGCTTCCGATGGGAAAACCCGAAACCCGGGTTGAAAGTGGCCTCGATCGACGTGGTGTCCGCCATGGGGGGCGCCGTCCCCGCGGTCGTCGCCATCACCGGGGAGGAATGAAGCCGAACCGAAACCGGGCCCGGCAAGGATCGATGGGGCAGCCGCCGATCCCATTAATTGTATACTTTTACGGCAGAATCCCCCGGCTCGCAAGGCGAACCATGACCCGATGCTTGGATGCGATCGACCTCGGATCGTTCGCTCTTCCCAAGCCCTGGTGATCCCACGGATACGAATCCGCGACGGGGCTGCACGAAAAGCACACCGCCAAGCATCTCACCCATGGCTCATTTCGAATTTATCCACCCGAACACCCGCGGTGTTCGCCTTCCGAAATCGATCCCGCTCGGAGCATGCGGCGCGGCGGGAAGCCGCTGGGTTCGCGCCCGACGCGCGGTCGCGAACGAGGCGACGGTTTCATCCCATCGACTCCACCGTCCGTGAGCTTCCAACCCCTCCCTATGCCCGTGTCAAAACCCCTCATTCGGTAGGCCCACGAAGATGTGGAATGATCTCGACCCGCCTTGGAAAGATTGCTTCGATTTGGCATGGCTTTCATTCAAAAAGGGCTCCATCCCCATCGGCGCGGTCATTGTCAACGAAACGAAAACACGCGTCGCCGGAGGAAGGAGCCAACAATACGAAAAAGCGGGCTCTCCCGGGGAAATCGTCAACCATAAATTGTCCCACGCGGAATTGAACGCCTTGCTGAAGGTGGGCAAAGAAGAGCATCCGGACGTTCGGCATTACGCCCTCTACTCCACCATGGAACCCTGCCCGTTGTGCTTCTGCGCAATCGCGATGTCCGGGATCAGGCGAATCGAATACGCCGCCAGGGACGGTTACGCGGGGGGCGTCGAGATCAACCGCCTTAGCGGATACATCGCCGCGAAGAAGATCGAAGTTTCCGGTCCATACGGCGAAATGGAGGCGATCCAATTGACGATCCAAAGCGTCTTCGAATATCGCCGGGGGCCCTCGGAAAAATTATTGTCGAAATGGAGCGAGGATTCGAAGGCGGCCGTCGACCTCGCGAAAACGTTGTTTCACGAAGGGACACTCCTCCGCTTCGCGGAAAAAGACCTGGAAATGTCGGTCGTCTATGATTTTCTTTGCGGGAACCTCAAGAGGCGCTGATTCCCTCCCCTCATTCCTCCTTCTCGAGGTTCTTCCCGAACCTGCCCCAACCCTCCTCCGGCTCGGGGCACGGCTTGATCATGGCGAGGTATTCCGCCAGATGACGCCGATGCTCGGCCAGGATCCCGGCGTAGGCCGTCTCCGAAGCGAGGTCACGGGATTCGTGGGCATCCTTCGCGAGATCATAGAGGGCAACCCCCCGCCGCTGGTGCACCGACTTGTGCGTCGCGGTGCGCACCACGGTCATGACCTCGTGGATGAGGCATTCGGTCACGTTCCAGGGGCGCCAGGCCACGGGGGGGCCATGGAGGATGGGCCGGAGACTTCGGGCATAATTCATGTCAGGCATGGCGGGCGCCCCGAAGAGGTCCAGGATGGTGGCGGCGAGATCGACCCCGGAGACGAGATGATCGGAGGTGGAACCCGGAGCGATGCCGGGGCCGACGATGAAGAGGGGCACCCGGATGGCTTCCTCCCAGGGCACCCCCTTGGTGTAATGATTGTGCTCGCCGTTCATCTGCCCGTGGTCGGAGGAGAAGATCAGGTAGGTGTTTTCGCGGTGGGGGGATTGGCGAACCGCCCGGACCACCCGACCCACCTCCCGGTCCACCATCTCCACCATCCGGTCGTAACTGTAGCGATAATAGCCGAGATGTTCCGGACCCAGCGGCATCGGGAGGGAAGGATCATAGACCGCGGGCATCGGCGGAATTTGCCCGGCCACGTCCGCGGCGGCCTCGTATTTGGCGGGGTTTCGGGCATGGGACCAGAAGCAGATATCATGGGGATTGAGGAGCCCCACGTTCAGGAAGAACGGCCCGGCGGCGGGGCTTCGATCCTGGAGGTAGGCCTCGGCCACCCTGGCCACTTGGGCATCGGCCAATTCCCCCACCCCGAACCCCGGGTGGAGCAGGCGGAAACTGCGCTGGACCTCCCGGTGCGGTACATGCCATTTTCCGGCATAAACGCACTCGATCCCCCGGCCGCCCAGCCATTGGCCGAGATCGGGGATGTCCTTCTGGAGCGGATAGCCGTTGTCGAGGACCCCCGTCTCCCGGGACATGCGCCCGGTGTACCAGGAGGTCCGGGCGGGGCAACACACGGGGTTCGTGGAAAATGAGGATGTAAACCGAATGCCCTGAGCCCGCAGCGCATCGAGGTGCGGGGTGCGGACCCGGGGATTGCCCTCGCATTGGAGGGCCCCGTGGTATAGCTGGTCCACATGGATGAAGACGAGATTGGGGGTGCCCACGGGCCTAGGCCTCGACCTTCTGCAGCAGGTAGGACCGCATGGCATGGGTGATGAAAAGGGGCCGGCCGGCCGCGTCGAACCAGTAATGGATGGGATGGGTGGCGTCGCCCACCTGATAATAGCCCCGCAGGCTCCCGGCGCCCCACGGGATTTCTCCCGCATCCCCGAGGCGCTGGTTCTGCCCGAGGTTTCCATTTTCGTCGAGGAAGGTGAAGCTTCCCTCGGGCTTCCGCCCCCTGGCAAGGAGGACTAAGAGGTCCGCCAGGCACCAGAGCGGCCCGGGGCACGGGAGCACGTCGGAAAAACCCATGGCTCCGGAAATGGTTTTTAATAGAGCCACCTCCCCTTCCAGCCGGATCTCCTGGACCCTCCGCAGGGTTTCACCGGCTCCCAGCGCGCTGCTCGCAGTATCGGTCCAACCGGAGAGGCCCGCCGATCCCCCGGCGATGACGAGTTCGATGCGATGGCCCCCTTGCCGGAATTCCAGGAGAGACCGCCGCTCCCCGCCCCGAAGGCCGAGGCGCAGGGTGCCGGTGGGAACGGTGCGCAGCATTTGCTGCGGATTCCTCGAGGGAACGGCCCGCACCTGCATGAACTCGAGCCCCCACTCGCCCTCCAGGATCCCCTTCCCGGGGAGCGAAGAGGCTTCTTGGACGCGGTCCGAAATAGGTCGCAGGGAAAAATGCCCTGGCGCCCCCGCCAGGACGAGCCCCTCGGTGGCCGGTCTAGATTTCTTTTTTGTGTCGGCAGCCTTCAGGGACAAGAGAAGGGCCGCCGCGCCCATCCCGCCAATGGCCACGAAACGTCGCCGCGTCATGGGAGCCGACGCACCGGAAGGAGAAGGATTCTCAATCTTTTCCACGGTTCGACGATATCCTGCCCACCCCCATTATTCAACTCTTTGGATCGGCTGCGACCGATCGAAGCGCCCAGAGCCCGATTACTATAAAAGCGGCTTCGAGCGTGGCTCGGGGCGCCCATTCTTCCCCGGCACCCCCGGGGCAAAGTGGATCTTCGCGCGTCGGTTTGACGGCGATGGCCGGACGACGAGCGGGAATGCGGGGGCGGGAGAACGGATTTCACCCCTCGGCAGAATTGCCGGTGGCAAAGACCAGATCCATTCCCGGGCTCACCCGATCCCGAGGATCCCGCGGGCCCGGCGACGGAGGAGGCCCTAGCGACCGGTGAAGCGCGGGAGCACCGTGCCCGAGGCGGAAAGGGCGGACGCGCCTTCCCGATTTCCCTCCCGGAAGGCCGTCGGCGTCCTCCCCGTCTGCTTCTTGAATTGGGTGGCGAAATAGCGCCCGTCCCCGAACCCGCACCGCTGCGCGATCTCGGAGACCGGGAGTTCGCCGTGGGAGAGCAGGAAACTCGCGGCCTCGAAGCGGCGGGCGAGCAGGTAATGGTGGGGCGTGGCGCCGAGTTCCGCCTTGAAGCGGCGGATGACGTAGGTCGACGTGGTGCCGACGAGCTGGCCCAAGCGGCCCAAGGGGATCGTCTCGTGGAAACGCGCGTCGAGGAAATCTTTGAGGCGTTGGACGAGGGGAGAATGGCGCACGAAAAGGGTGCCCGCGCCCTCGGCGAGGGTGTGGAGCACGCGGTGGACGAGATGGGCGAGATCCTTCCCCTGGCGCGGAAAAGGCGCCCGGGGATCGGCCGCCGAAAGCCCCTCGGCGAGGGCGTGGGCGCTGCGGAAGAGCGGCAGCAGCGTGGCGCCGGCGGGAACGTGGAAGATCCCCTCGAGGCGGAACAAAGAGAGGAGGAGTTCGATGCTCTCTCGTTCAAAATAGAGATAGAACTTACTGGCGAAGGCGGGCGGACGCGCCTCGTAGCGGAAGGTGGAAAAGCGCGGGAGGAGGAAGACGTCGCCCGGCCGGAGTTCGAAGGGCATTCGATCGACCACGAGGTCGGCGCTCCCGGAGACGAGGCATTCGATGGAGGTGCGGTAGGGACGGTCCCGCTGAAAAAAATGGGCCTGGGCGGGGCTGAAACCCACCGCGGTGGGCAGGAAGGGAACGCCCCGCCAGATCTCGGGGATGCGGTAGACGATTTCATTTTGTTTCATATTTCGAACATCCAGGTTCCTCTTTCGACTTGTGGGGCCATGGCCGGGTCTTTATACTATAAAAAAGCCTATTTTTTGGCCCATCCCATCCAGGAAGGCATCCATGGTCAAGCAATTTATCCTACTCCTCGCCGTCCTCGCCGGCGGGGTTTTCTCCCAAGGCCTGAAGCAAGACTTCGAGGATAGCCTCGGGGAATGGAAAACCCAGGGGGATGTGGGCCTCGTTCAGCATCCCGACGGAGGCCATTACGCCCAAATCCGCACCGAGGGCAAGGCGACCGCGCGGCTCTTCTCGCCCACCGTGCCCCTGGGGGGAGCGAAGGCCCTCGCCGTCGCGTTCCGCTACCGCAGCACGGTGCCCCGTTCTGCGATGCACGTGGGTTCGTGGATCTGCGTCCTTTTCTACGATAAAAACATGAAGAGCTTGGGGGATGCGGGGATCCTCGCCGTACTGGCGCCCCTCTCCGCCGAGTGGCGGAGCATCCGCGAGAGTCTGCCGTGCCCGGTGGGCGCGGCGTTCGTGTCGCTCCAACCGCGCCTCCAGCAGAGCGAAGGCCGCTTCGATCTCGACGATTTATCCGCCGCTCCTGGGGACGGGGCCCCGGCGGTCGACACGGCGGGCGCGGAGAAAAGCGCGGGACCCGACCCCACGAGCGCGTTTCGAACCCTCGAAAGCTTCGTCCTGGAGAAGGGGGAGCGGGTGCTTCTTCGCGGCCAAAAGAGCGTCCTCGCCAACGAAAACCGCGGTGGGGGGAACGCGCTGCCTTGGGTGTTCACGCTGCCCGACGCCTTCTGCGAGAATCCCGACCTGGTCTACGAAGTCTCGGCCACCATCGTCCCCGCATGGTCGACTCGCGGGGAGTCCGAGCCCCATGGCATCTTCGCCCTGGGCGCCAATATCCTCGGCCAAGACACCAATTCGTTCACGCTCATGCTCTGGGCGGGGAATAACCTGATCGTGCGCGCCTTGCCGAACATGCTCGGGGCCCGGGCCGAGGTGCGCCAGCCCCTCGTCATCGAAGCGGGCAAGGCGCGCACCGTGCGCGCTCTGCTTTCGGCGCGGGAACTCACCGCCTGGCTCGACGGCGGCCTCTTCGGGCAGGCCCCCTCGACGCGGGACTTCACCTGGCCCAAGGGGCGGCCCTTCGTCATCGGCGGCGAGCGGGTGAACTCGGCCCCGCTCAATGGAGAAATCCAAGCATTCAAGATCGCGGTTCATGAGCCCCTCATCCGGGCGGCCTTCGCGGGAGGCCCGGATTTCGGCTATTTCACTGGTCCCGGGCCCCATACCGTCGACCTCGCCCTCTCTGGCGGTATCGGGGCCGCGGCCACCAGCGCCATCAGCGTGCAGGATTCGGATGGCAAGCCCGTGGCCAAGCTGGCGCCGAAGGAGCGCTCGGCCGAACGCCACCGATACGCCCTTCCGGCCTTGCCGTGGGGCTATTACCGTTTGGAGGCCGAAATCTCCTACCAAATCGCGAAAAAAACCATTACCCGCGGCATCGTCCTTCTTCCGCGTGCGGTGGAGCGGGAACCGGCCGAGAAATCGATCTACGGCATGACCCATGAATACCCGACCTTCCCCGACACGGTCAACCCCGAAGTACTCGATACGGCCTTCGGGCGCATGGCGGCCCTGGGCATCCGCTGGTTCCGCGTCTGGGCGACCTGGGACCAGGTGGAGACGGTGCGGGGCGTCTACGATTGGCGGGGGGTCGATACCCTCGTCGCCGCGGCGAAGAAGCACGGCATCGAACTCTACGTCTGCCTGCACGGGGGCACCAAAGATTTCATGATCGGCAAGCGCGAAGATCGGCGCAGGTTCGACTTCACCTACGCCGGGGCCATGTTCGAGCCCCTCATCGACGTGCCGGCTTGGCTCAAATGGGTGAGGGCCTACGCCGAACGCTACAAAGATGCCATCACGCATTACCAGATCTGGAACGAGACCGATACGCGCCTGTATTTCTGGCCCTTCAAGCCCGAGGCCTATATCGCCTTCATGAAAGACGGCGGTGCGGCGGTGAAGGCCGGCAACCCCCGTGCGCGCATCGCCCTGGGCGGCTTCTGCGCGGCCCTCGAGGATAATTTCTTCGACCGCATGACGCACACCGACAAAGACAGCGCCTACGGCCTCAAAGAGTTCTACCAGCACAAACCCCAGCCCTATTTCGAGATCTTCGATTACCACTTCTACACCCCGGGCGAAGCCGGCCAATCGTGGGACAGCCGCACCCTGCTGGTGAAGCGCCTGCGGGATTACTTGGCGAGCCAGGGAGACGGCCACAAGCCGATCTGGAACGGCGAAACGGGCTTCGCCTCCACGGGCATCGCGGAGCGGGTGGGGAAATTGGGATCGTGCTTCAACGTGCCGCTGCTTTCCGAACGCGAGCACGGGGCGAGGATCGTCCAGTGGCACGTGCAGTCGAAAGCCCTGGGCATCGAGCGCAATTTCAATTACCTCTTCAATTCCGAGACCTTCGGTCCGGTGAACGACGATTTCTCCCCCAAGCCGGCCTACGCGGCCCAGGCCCAACTCGCCAACCTCCTGGGCGGGAGCGCCTATGAACGCGAGATCCAGGTCCACCCGTCCATCCGCGCTTACGTCTTCAAAGGGCCACTCGGCTATACCACCTATCTATGGACCCGAAGCGGCAGCGAGATCCTCGCCTTGGGCGGGGCCGGCGAGAAACCGAGCGCCCTCGACCTGTTCGGCAACGCGCTTCCCTGGGCGGGCGTGCTGAAACTCGGCGAAGAACCCGTGGCGCTCCGCACCGCCGCGATCCCGACGATCTCTCCCCTGGTGCGGGTATCGGTGGCCGACGGCCTCGTCGGCGGCGAGACCTTCGCCGTGCGCATCGAATTGCGCAATCCCTCCCAAGCCCCCTGCGAGGCGTCTTTCGGCGCGTCGATCGGCGGCGGTACGCCTACCCGAAGGGCCGTGAGCCTCGCCGCTGGGGAATCCCGCGAGGAGACGATCGACCTCCCCGGCATCGAGGGGAGGCTCCTGGTGGAGGGCGCCCTCCGCGGCGCGATCGCCCAACCCTTCCTCTTCGAGAAGAAGATCTCGCCCCGCCCGTCGCTGATCCTCGCGGAAGGGGGCGAGGCCGCCTTCGCCATCGACGCCGAGCGGCAGGTGGCGGTGGGCGGAAAAGTCCTCGACGCCCAGGCGCGGACCGTCGTGGAATGCCAGTGGAAGGGGCCGAAAGACGCTTCGATGCGCGGAACGCTGCGGCGCCAAGGCGCGAAACTCGCGTTCACTTTCGAGGTCACCGACGACCGGTTCTTCCCTTCCGAGGGGGCCCTCTATAACGGCGACGCCCTCGAGATCTTCCTCGACCTGCGCACGGACGAGATGAAAAAAGACAAGACGATGGAGGGCGTGCACCAATGGGTGGTCTCCGCGGCGGGAAAGACCTGGTGGGCGCGGAACAAGCCGATCCCCGGCGCCCAAATACAGACCGCCCGCACGGAGACGGGTTGGAAAGCCTGGGGCACCGTCCCGACGCCGGCCCTTAAACGCTTCGGCTTCGATGTCTCCCTCGACGATGGCGATGATGTTGCCGGCCGCCGCACCCAATCGGCGTGGGCGGGATCCGCAGAGAACCATTCGAACCCCGATGGCTACGGGAAAGTGATCCTGAAATGAAGAAAAATAGAGCCTCATCCATCGACGCTTCCTGGCTCACCCGACCCGAGGGCCGGGTCTTCAATAACCTGACCATCGCCGATACGGCGGCGGGCCGGGCCGAACTCGCCCTCATCACCGGCGAGAAATTCATGGCGACGGCGGCGAAGGCCGGGGGCAAGACCGTGTTCGCCGACGCGAAGAACCAGCATTACGCGCTCCACGAAACCACCGTGAGCGAGAAGCATCCCGGCCTGGGGAAGCGCGATCTGGTCGCCGAACTCATCCAAGCGTCCAAGAAACGGGGCTTGCGCTTCGTCGCCTATGTGCCCGTGGATTGCGACATGCGGGCGTGGCGGGAGCACCCCGAATGGCGCCCCCGGCGGGCCGACGGGAGCAGCCTCGTCGACCGCGTCGGCTTCCCCCGGCTCTGCGAGAACTCGCCGTTTAAGGATTTCATGGCGGCCTATTGCGCGGAACTCGCGGCAAACTACGAGATCGCGGGGTTCTGGTTCGATGGGCTGGGGCTGGCCTCGGCGCCGGAGTTCTGCTATTGCGATTCGTGCGCCCGGGGCTTCCAGGAACTCCACGGCCAACCCCCGCCCCAAAAAGGAGCGCCCGCCGAATCGTGGGCGCTTTGGCGGAAGTACCGGGCGGCCGGACTTCGGGGGACGATGAAGTCCCTCCGCGATGCGATCCGCCGGGTGAAGCCCGGCCTCCCCCTCATCACCGGCATCGGATCGGGGAATTGGCAGAATACCTCGACGGATTTCCTCGACTATTCCGACATGGCCGAACACGAGAACGCCTGGTCTTGGGCGCCGGCGTCCATGCAGATCCTGAGGGCCGTCCACGGAAAGACCCCCGAATACTATATCCCGACCTTCCAGTACGGCCCCAGCTACCCGCTCACGCTCCCCTTGGAGGAATTGCGCGCCAAAGCCTTCACCGCCATCGCCAACGGAAGCGTACCGACTTTCACGATGAAGGGCCGCCCCGAACTCCTGCGCACCGTGAACCGCGAACTCGCCGCGCGTTCGGCCTATTGCGTGGGCGCCGAAGAGCTGCCCTATTGCGGGATCGTCTTTTCCGAGCGCTCCATGAACGCCTGCGACCCCGCTCCTTTCGCCGAGCCGAGCCATTTCACCACCTACGGCGTGCTGCGCGCCCTCTTCGAGGAAAAAATCCCCGAGCAGTACCTAAGCGATCGGCAATTAAACGGCGACCTCTCGCGCTTTGCGGTGATCGTCCTTCCCGATATCGGCTACCTCCCCGAGGAGACCGCGGAGAAACTCCGCAAGTATGTCGCCGCGGGGGGCGGCCTCGTGGCGATGCACCGAACTTCCCTCATGGACGGAAAGGGCGCCCCGATGGCCAATTTCCTCCTCGCCGACCTCTTCGGCGTCGACTTCGCCGGGGAACTCCCGGAGACGACCGAACTTCCCCCCTGGTTCGGCGATCTGCGCGACGGCACCGAATACCCCAATAGCCAGAAGATGAAGTTCCTCGCCACGGCCCGCCATCCCATCGTCGACGAACTCATCCGCACCGCCCACTCCATCGAGGTCATGCCGGAATTCCTGCGGGGAACGCCCGCGGACTGCCGGCTTCCCTTCATGGCCCCCATGCTGAAGGTTTCGGCCCGCCCGGGAACGGACCTGGCCATGTGGGAAGGCGCTCAGGAGCCGGGAAAGAAATGGCCCCTCGTCACCACCCGGCGCTTCGGAAAGGGCCGAGTCGCCTATCTCGCCGCGGACCTGGGGCGCGCCTACGTCGACCACCATACCTTCCCCTACCAGCGGCGCATCATCACCAACGCGGTGCGCTTCGCCGCCCGCCAAAGGGCCCCGGTCTCGGTGGAGGCTCCGCTCCATGTACAGATGACCGCCTTCACCCAAGGGGAGCGCCAGATCATCCACCTACTCAACGACGCCCATCCCCACGGGCTTCCGCCCCTGACCAAGCAGACTTGGAACGGCTATTACACCAATTTTTCCCGGGTGCACGAGGAGACCGTCCCCCTATACGGCGTGAAGGTCACCCTCGACGGGAAGTTCCGCAGCGTGCGCTATGTGCCCGGGGAAGCGAAACTCCCCATGACGTACGCCGCGGGGAAAACAACCGTCATCCTCCCGCGTCTAGACCTGCACGGCATGGTGGTGGCGGAGAAGGCCGGCCTTCCTCGGCCTCCTGAGCGTACCACCAGGCATTAGGGGAGATCCTCGCTCGGCGGGAATGCCCATTCTCGATCCTTCCAACTCTGCGTGGATGGGTGGCCCTTTCACGGCTTTCCCGGTTCCTTAGCCTGATCATAGAATGGCACGGCAGGCTTCTCATGCGCCCCCGAAAACTCATCGCCGTCTTCTTCGGCAATATGTCGTTCCGTTCCCTGGGCGACGACGTGCTCGGCGACTTGGTGCGTTCCCTGGGGGAAGTGCGGCGCAGCCGCGACCTCAACCTCGTCTTCTACGACCGAAAAGACCGGCTGGACGCCTTCGAGGGCACGGGCGAGTGGCGCGATTACGACGGGGTCCTGGGGTGCGTCCCTTCGTCCGACCCCGTGGCGGTGGCCGCCTGGGAACGCTTGGAACGCCGTCTCCCCTGCGTGGCGTTCCTGTCCGCGCCCCTTTCCGAATCCGTCCACCGGCATTATGTGGGCATCGATGAACGGTCGGCCTGCGAGCTCCTGGTTTCGCATGTGGGGGACCAGGGGGCCCGGTCCATCGGCTGGTGCGCCTTCGCCGCGGAGCGCTTCACGCGCCAGAGGTTCGAAGGGTACCGCAGCGCGCTCTCCCGACGGGGGTGGCCCCTGCGGCAAGCATGGGTGCACGGATTTTCTGTCGAGACGGGCGCCCCCCTCCCCGGAAGGTGGCGGGCGACTCCGGGGAACCGGCCTTCCACGTCCTCGCGCTTGTCGGTCTACCGCCGCCTCTTGGCGGCGAAGCCCCGCCCCGATGCCATCCTGTGCGAGGGCGACCCCATGGGCTTGGAGTTGATGGCCGAAGCGCGGTGCCTCGGGTTGCGCGTGCCCGAGGACCTCATGGTCACCGGCTTCGATAATAGCCGCTCGATCCTCGGAGCGCGCCCCGAACTCACCACCATCCACCAGGATTTTCGGCGCATCGCCCGCGAGGCGCTCCTGCTCCTCCTCGAACTCATCGGGAAACCGCGGCCCGGGCCCGAGGCGATCCTCCTGCCGCCCCGGCTCCTCGCCCGCGCTTCGACGCTGAGGCGGGGCGACCGAACGGGGGAGCCCAACATTGCCGAGCGGCGCCGGGATTGGGGGCGGCGCCTGGATCGCCACCTGGGAGATCCGGGCCCCGCGGCGCTCCTCGCGGGGGAGCTGGGGCTGTCCACCCCCTATTTCCTTCGCCGATGGCGCGCCCTCATGGGGGAGCCGTTCGTGAAGGACCTCAACGAGCGCCGCTTGGAGAAGGCCGCCCGAAGCCTCCGTTCCACGAAAAAATCCGTCACCCTCGTCTATCTGGAATGCGGGTTCTCCAACCACGTGCACTTCAACCGGCTCTTCCGGCGGGCCTATGGGCAGACGGCGCGGGCCTACCGAAATACATACGAAAACCGATGACAGAAAAGGTATGATGACAGGCGCGTATCTCGGCCCCCCGGCCGCACCGGTATAATCAAGGGGTCAGGAGCCTCCCATGCGGTTCATCCCCCCCTTCGCCCTCCTCCTCGCCTGTCTCGCCGCCGAGGAGGCTCCCCGGCCGGCCTTCGACGCCAGCGGGGCGATCCGCTTCGCCGACAAGTCGCTCACCATGGCGAAAGGGCACCTCCTCTATACGGTCGACGGGAAGGAACTCATGAATCTCTACCCGTTCTGGTCCGCGCCCGGGCAATCCTACGGGGAAGCCGGCTACGGGGATACCCAAACGGTCAACGGCCTCGACGCCGCCGCGGGCGAGTGGGTGGTCGCGGCGACCCTGCCCAAGGCCGGCGACGCGAAGTACGAGATCCGCGTCGGGGTGCTGCCCGACGGGCTCGTGCGCTACCGGGTGCGCTTCACCGAACTCGGTGATCTGAAGAGCAAGGCGCTCCAGGTGCGCTTCCCCAAATCGACCCTCGACGGGACGACCATCCGCGATGAGGGGCAAGACATCACCGTGGCGCCGTTCGACGGGGAACGCAAGAGCTTCCTCTTGCCCAAGGGCCACAGGCCCGAGTTCTTCGCCGAAAACCCCGACCGCGCCATCGGTATAAGCCTGCTCAAGCACGACGAACGGCAGACCCGCTACGGCATCAGCGACGCCCGCCACGACAAGGGTCTGCCCCGCATGGAATACCGGCCGGGGTTCAACGCCGAGAACGAGATCGAACTCACCTTGGACCTGCGCAAACTCAGCGACGCCCGGCGAAGCCGGCTGGGGAAGGAGAAGGGGGATGCGTGGGACTTGCTCGGCCTCGGGAAATTCAACCGCATGGAACTCCCGAACTTCGCCGCGTCCTCCAACCTCATCCAGAATCCCGGGTTCGAGGAGGGGTTCCACGGCTGGGAACTGGTCGGGGCCACCCGGGTGACCAATTTGGACCACCTGCGCGATTGGCTTCTCATCGACGACCGGGTCGCCTTCCAGGGCAAGCGCAGCCTGCGCTTCGAACTGCGGCCATCCTACCAGACCAACTTCAACACCACCCTTTCCCTCGTGGCCCCCTACGCGTTCCAACTCAAGGTCGGCAAGAAGTACACCCTCAGCTTCTACGCGAAGGCCGAGACGGACGGCCTCAGCGTCGGCACGGTGGCCTGGGGCGCGAAAACCTGGGGCAAATGGCTGGGGGCGACGCGCGTGAAACTCACCCGCGACTGGAAGCGCTTCACCGTCAGTTTCGCCCCCACCGAGACCCTGACCACGGTGATGTTCGGCGTGCCGTGGTGGTTCGATGAGACCTACCAGGGCGTGCGCGAGACCACCCATTTCTGGGCCGATGCCTTCCAATTGGAGGAGGGCGAGGCGGCCACCGAGTTCACGGTGAAGCCCGTCTCCATCCTCGCCGACGGCCTCAAGGCCTGCTACGGGCTCCGGGAAGAGAAGCCGATCGCCCTCCAACTCGTCAATAACCGCGACGTCGAATGCACCGTGAACGCGGTGGTGAGCGTGCGCGATTTCTTCAAGAACGAGGTGGCGGCCAAGGTCTTCCAGGGGGTGAAACTCCCCCCCGGGGCGCGGGTGCCCCTCGCCTTCACCCCCGGGAAGGAACTCGCCGCCATCGGGTACTACACGGTGCGCGTGGGGGTCGAGTCGGGCGGCCAGCAGGACCGGGATTTCTTCCCCTTCACGGTCATCGATCCCTATTCGAAGGAAGAACTCGCGGCGATGAAGCACCGCCTCTTCTTCACCTGGGGGAACACCCCCGGCGGCGACCGCGAGCGCAACGTGCGCCGGCTGCGCGAACTCGGCGTCGGGGGCCTCCAGCCCCAGATGTACCCCATGGACGAGGGCTCCTACCGGCTCATCGCCAACGAGGGGATCCTCCAATTCACGGGGCTCTTCGGCAGCGACGCCAACAACATGTACATCGCCGACCCCGCCGAGCGGGCCCTCGTGGCGCCCCTGTGGCACCTCAAGCGCTTCGAGGGCCCGGCCTACGAGGCCTACACGAATTTCCTGCGGGACACCTGGATCCCCCGCTACCGGCATTATCCCTACATCAAGTTCTTCAACGAGCCCCACCTCACCTTCGCCGAGGGGGTCGACGCCTTCGGCCCGAGCAATATGGCCAAACTCTACCGCGACCTCGCCCCGATCCTCCGCGCGGGCATCCCCGGGGTGAAACTCATCTCCAGCGACCCGGCCAATATCGGCGACCAGGCCCGCCGATGGCACGAGCAGGTCTTCGCCGCGGGCGGCGGGAAGGTCCTCGACATCCTCGCCGGCCACCCCTACCGCGAGAAGCCGGAGCGGCCGGACCTCGACGCCGATATCCGGGCCTTCATCGACCTCGCCGACCGGCTGGAGTTCAAGGGCGAACTCTGGTTCACCGAGGCGGGGAACCACCCCATGCTCCAACTCCCCGGATTCGGGGCCGTGGAACCGCGCCACAGCGCCCTCACCGGCGACCTGCCCGGCCGGCGCGGGCTCATCGCCTATAATATCCGCTACCTGCTGATGACGCTGAAATACGCGGACCGCATCCGCATGTTCCTCAATTGGAAGGTCGGTATCGCCCTCAACGCCCTCGACGGCACCCCGAGCCCCGTGGGGGTGGAATACAACGCCGTGGCCCGGGCCTTCGGCAATAGCCGCTACGTGCGCGATTTCGCCTACGCCGACGGGGTGAAGACCCTCCTCTTCGACGACGGGGGCGGACGGGGCGTGGCCGCCATCTGGGATTTCGAAGACCGCCTCGAGGCCGGGGAACGCAAGCCCAACCGCTTCCGCCTCCACGCCAAGGGCGGGGCGACCGCCGCCGATCTCTTCGGCCGGCCCCTCCGCCACGCCACCCGGGAGGGCGACGACCTCTATTTCGACCTCGAGGAGGTGCCCGCGATCCTGCGCGCCCCCGATGTGAAGACCCTCGCGGAGGCCCTGGAAAAATCCGGCGTGCAGTACGGCGCGGCGGAACAAGTGGCCGTCGCCGTCGGCCTCTCCGGTTTCACGACGCTGAAGCTCGATTTCAAGAACCGGGGCGCCACGGCGTTCAGCGGGACCGCGTCGGTGAAGGTGGACGGGAAGCCGAAGGAGCTCCCCCTCGCCCTAAGGCCCTTCGGGGAACAATCGGTGCCCGTGCCCGTACGGGGGGACGGCGACTCGGCGCGCTATAGCCTCGCCACGCCCATCCGCTTGGTCGATGCCCAGGGCAAGCTCGTCAGCGAGTCGGGCGAGCGGCGCTACCATGCCCTCTTCTGCAACCGGCGCAAGGGGCCCATCGCCATCGACGGCGACCTTTCGGATTGGGCCGGCTACCGCTCGGGGCTCGTGGGCAAGGACGCCTTCGACGTCGTGGAATACCAGAAGGGCGCCCGCGCCGGCTTCCAAGACTTAGGCGCCCGCTTCTGGGCGGCGTGGGATGAATCGGCCCTCTACCTCGCCGTCGAAGTCTCCGACGATACCCACACCCAGGCCAAGACCGGCGGGGGCACTTGGGACGGCGATTCCGTGCAGGTCTTCATCGATGCGTTCCGCGACGGCCAAGAGACCTCCCTCGCCATGCAGGATGATTACGCCTACGCCTTCGCCAAGACGCCCCTGGGCGACCAGGTCTGGCGCGCCTTCAGCCCGGACCGCCAGCTCTCCTGGCTGGATATCCAGAATAACACCCTCGAGCCCGGCGTGGAGGCCAAAATCATCCGGGATGATGCGAAGAAGGTCACGCGCTACGAGCTGCGTTTCCCCGCCAAATACATCCAACCGGTGGCCCTCAAGCAGGGGAACGTCATCGGCCTCGGCCTCATGGTCAACGACGCCGACGGCGGGGGGCGCAAGACGGCCATCACCACCTGCGACGGGAAGGAGGGGTGGATGAAGCCCTATAATCTCTCCTTCTTCTATTTCGAGTGAGGCGGATGGGGGACGATCGGCCTTTGGCGACCTGAGGAACTGCGCTCCCACGGGCTTTCGCCCCTGGGTGCGTTTCGGACCCGGTTCGTTCATTTTTCCATCCCCGGGATCGCCGGGGCCCCGCGATGGGCAAATTCCGGGTCCATTTGCTATACTCATATATAGTAAAGACTTGAAAGGGCGCCTTCGCGAACCGGGCGCCTTTTGGGACCCGCCCCGTATGACAACCGGAAAAATCCTCATCGCCGCGGCCCTGCTGGCCTCGGCCGCCTGGCCTCAGCGGGAGCCCATCGCCCCCTTCGAACTTCCCCAGACCGCCCCGCGGGTTTCGCCCATCGACGACCTGGTCTTCGACAAACTCGCCGCTTCGGGGAAGAAGCCCAATTACCTCGTCAGCGACGAGGTCTATGCGCGGCGGGTCGCCTTCGACCTCACCGGCACCCTGCCCACCGCCGCCGAAATGCGGGCTTTCCTCGCCGACCGGTCCACGAACAAACGTGCCCGCCTGGTGGACCGCCTGCTGGCATCGGATCCTTACGCCTCCTACTTCACCATGAAATGGTGCGATCTCCTGCGGGTGAAGAGCGAGTTCCCCATCAACCTCTGGCCCAACGCGGTGCAGGCCTACCAGCGCTTCATCTACGCCTCCATCAAGACCAACCTCCCCTTCGACCGTTTCAGCCGCGCGCTCTTGACCACGAGCGGCGGCAATTTCCTCGACCCCGCGGCCAATTTCTACCGGGCCGTCCAGAAAAAGGAGCCCTATAATATCGCCCAAGCGGTGGCCCTCACCTTCATGGGCGCCCGTTTCGAGGCGTGGCCGGCGGCGAAGCAAGCGGGCCTGGCCGCGTTCTTCTCCAAGGTGGCCTATAAATCCACCCTCGAATGGAAGGAGGAGATCGTCTTCTTCGATCCCGACCTGCCCGCGTTCACCAACGAACGGGGGCAGCCCATCGATGCGGTCTTCCCGGACGGTGCCCGGGCCGCCCTCGATCCCGCCGTCGATCCCCGCAAGACCTTCGCCGACTGGCTCCTGCGGCCCGAGAACCCATATTTCGGGAAGGCCATCGCCAACCGGGTCTGGTACTGGATGATGGGCCGGGGAATCGTCCACGAACCCGATGATTTCCGGGACGGCAACCCGCCGCAGAACGCCGCGCTCTTGGCGTGGCTCGAGGGCGCCCTCGCCTCCAACGGCTACGACCTCAAAGCGCTCATGCGCCTCATCGCGGCCTCGGGCACCTACCAGCAATCCTCCATCCCCCTCGCGGTGTCCTGGAGCAACGATCTGAACTTCTCCCGCTACCTGCCCCGGCGCCTCGAGGCCGAGGTGCTCATCGACGCGATCTGCCAACTCACCGGCACCTCCGAATCCTACTCGAGCCCCATCCCCGAGCCCTTCACCTTCATCCCCCCTTCCAGCCGCTCGGTGGACTTGGCCGACGGCAGCATCAATAGCGCCTTCACCGAGATGTTCGGGCGGCCCGCGCGCGATACCGGCACCGAGGCGGAGCGCAATAACACGCCCAACGCCGAGCAGAAGATCCACCTCCTCAACTCGAGCCATATCCTCGACAAGTTCAAGCAGGCCCGCAATTTCCGCCGCGCCATCGCCCAGGCCAAGGACCCCGAGAAATCCGTCGACGAGGTCTACCTCTGGGTGCTCTCCCGCGCCCCCACCGAGGCGGAACGCCAGGCGGCCCTCGCCTATTCCAAAGTGAACCGGGCCGAGCCGTGGATCGACCTGGCCTGGTCGCTGGTGAACGCCAATGAGTTCCAGTTCAAGCATTAGCCCAAGCCCGATGGCGCCCCGCAAGGGCCCGGACATCGCAACGCGCGCCACGCCGCCAAGCGCCCGGCGCGCAGGATGGCGGAACCTCGATCGAATCGCGACCAGACGACCTGAATGGGAGGCCCCATGAAGCCACGAAACATCCTCCGCGACGCCGACGCCCTCTCGCGCCGGGAAATCCTCCGGCTCATGGCCATCGGGGCGCTCACCGTTTCGGCCCTGCCCGCCCGGGCCGAAAAGACCCCCTCGGGCAAGGGCACCGCCCGCTCCGTCATCCAGATCTGGCTCTCGGGCGGCCCGACGCACCTGGACACCTTCGACCCGAAGCCCGAGGCGGGGACCGAATACATGGGCCCGCTGCGGGCGATCCCCACCAATGTCGACGGGGTGCAGATCGGCGAACTCCTGCCCCTCCTCGCCAAGCAGGCCGACAAGTACAGCTTGCTGCGGGGGATGACTCACGGCAATAACGGCCACGAGACCGCGGCCTACATGGTCCAGACCGGTTGGACGCCCGGGGGAACCCTCGTGCACCCCTGCCTGAGCGCGGTGCTCACCCAGCGCCTCATCGCGGCGGGAAGTTATAAGGGGCTCATCCCCCCCTATCTCGTCCTCACCCAACCCCAGGGCCGTTTCTCCGAAGCCGGCTTCCTCGGGCAGCGGTGCAAGCCCTTCGCCACCGGCGGCGACCCGTCCCAGGCCCGCTTCACCGTGGAGGGGGTGGTCTCCAAGGACCTCACCCCCGAGCGCCAGGAGGCGCGCAAGACGCTCTTGGGCCAGGTGGACGCATTGGCCCAAGCCGGCGCGACGATGCCCGAACTCGCCCCCGCGGCCGCCAGCGAGCGCGAGGCCTGGGAACTCATCCTCGGTCCGGCGGGCAAGGTCTTCGACCTCGGCCAGGAAGCCAAGGAACTCCGCGACAAGTACGGCATGAACCCCTTCGGCCAATCGTGCCTCGCCGCGCGGCGCCTGGTGGAGAGCGGCGTGCCCTATATCACCATCAATTTCGGCGGCTGGGACCACCACAAGCAGATCTTCCCGGCCCTGCGCCAGAAATTGCCCCAACTCGATCGGGGCGTGGCCTCCCTCCTGGAAGACCTCGCCTCCCGCGGGCTCCTCGAGAGCACGGTGGTGTGGGTGGGCGGCGAGTTCGGGCGCACGCCCAAGGTGCAGCCCGAGGCGCCATGGAACGGCGGACGCCACCATTTCGGCCAGGCGTTCAGCCATCTGGTGGCGGGCGGCGGCTTTCGCGGGGGCTCCGTCATCGGCGCCACCGACAAGACGGGCGACACGGTGAAGGACCGCCCCATCTACCCCTGGGACCTCATCGGGAGCATCTATGAGCGCCTGGGGCTCAGCCCAGAAGCCACGGTGCCCCACCCTTCGGGCTATGCCGTGCGCGTGCTGCCGCCGATGGAGGCGAAGACGCCCACCGGGGGCCGGCTCAAGGAATTGGTATGAGGCGCCGCGGGATCCTTTCTCTCGCTCTCGCCGCGGGCGTCCTCGCGGCCCAGGATCGGCCCCACGTGGGCTTCGTCTACCCGGCCGGCGCGAAGGCGGGCGAGACCATTGTCGTCGTCATCGGCGGGCAGTACCTCGAGGGCACGAGCAATTTCAATTTCACGGGCATCGACATCCCCGGGCGCGTCTACTCCTTCACCCGCGACCTCGATCCCCGCACCGTCGGCCAACTCAAGAACCGAAAGGAGATCCTCGAGGCCCGGTTCACCAATGCCAGCGACGCCGAGCGGCCCCAGATCGAGCGCCAACTCGCCCAGGTGCTCCAGCAACTCGCCTACGAGGAGAAGATGCCGGAGGATCCGGATTACGCGCGCTACCTGCGGGCGATGCAGCCGAAGAAGCAGCCCAACGCCCAACTCACCGACCGCGTGCGCCTCGAGATCACGGTGCCCTCCAACGCGAGCCCGGGCCGGCACGAACTGCGCCTGGGGACCGCCGTGGGCATGTCGGAACCCCTGGCGTTCTGGATCGGCGATCTCCCCGAGGCGCGGGAGCGCGAGCCCAACGATTTCCCCGGCCAGGCGGTAGCGGTCTCGAACCTGCCGGCCGTGCTCTCCGGCCAGATCCTCCCGGGCGATGTAGATTCCTGGCGCATCCCGGCAAAGAAGGGGCAGACCCTGGTCTTCGCGGTCCAGGCCCGCTCCCTGGTGCCCTACCTCGCCGATGCCGTGCCCGGCTGGTTCCAGGCCGTCATCACCCTCACCGACGCCCGCGGGAAGGAAGTAGGCTACGCCGACCGCTTCCGCAATAACCCCGAACCGGTCCTCGTCGTCAAGATCCCCGCCGAAGGGGATTATGTCCTCCAGATCCGCGACTCCATCTACCGAGGCAGGGAAGATTTCGTCTACCGCATCAGCGCCGGCGAACTCCCCTTCGTCACCGGCATCTTCCCCATGGGCGGCGCCGCCCGGGGGCGCACGGCGGTGGAACTCACGGGCGTGAACCTGCCCCAGCCCCGGGCCGTCATCGACCTCGCGGCCAACGAACTCGGGCCCGTCATCCTCACCAATTTCTCCGCGCTCCTCCCCAACCCGATCCTCTTCCACGCCGAGGCGCTTCCGGAATGCGCGGCGTCCCGGGGCAACCTGGCCCCGGCCTCCGCCCAGGCCCTCGCGCTGCCCGTCATCGTCAACGGGCGCGTGGAACAGCCGGGGAAACCCGTCTATTTCAAGTTCCAGGGGAAGGCGGGGGAGGAGCTCATCGCCGAAACCTACGCCCGCCGTTTGGGCTCGCCCATGGATACGGCCCTGAAACTCATGGATCCCAATGGCCGCGTCCTCGCCACCAATGACGACTGGAGCGACCCCATGGCGGGGCTCCAGACCCATTACGCCGACTCGTTCCTGCGCTGCAAGCTCCCGCTCGACGGGGAGTACCTCCTCGCCCTGCGCGACGTGCAGGACCACGCCGGCGAGGCCTTCGCCTATCGCCTGCGCCTTAGCCCGCCGCGCCCCGATTACCGGTTGCGCTTGGCGCCGTCGAGCGTGAAGGTGCGCCGGGGGAATACCGTCGCCCTCGATGTCCTCCTCTCGCGCATCGACGATTTCGCCGGGCCCGTGACGCTCTTCCTCTCCAACGCCCCCGCGGGGTTCGTCCTGGGCGGGGCGGAGCTCCGTTCCCGGGAACGCAACCAGCGCATCACGCTCAGCGCCCCGCTGAACCCCCAGACGAACCTGCTGAACCTCGACGTCTGGGGCGCGGCCGTCCTCGACGGGAAGCCCGTGGTGCGCCGGGCCCTCCCCGCGGAGGACATGATGCAGGCCTTCGCCTACCGCCATTTCGTGCCGTCGGAAGAGTTCATCGTCGCCCTGGCCCCCCGGGCCCCGGCCTTCCTCGCGGTGGACCAGGAGCCGGGGCAGACCGCCCGCCTCATCCCGGGTTCCAATCTGTCACTGGGGATCCGGTTCCCGGGAACGCCGGCCGGGAGGAGATTCCCCGTGGTGAACCTGAACTTCGAACTCGACCAGCCGCCGCCGGGCATCAGCGTGGCCCAGGTGGTCCAGGGCGACCCTACCAACGCGCCCCGACTCGTGCTGAAGGCCGACCCCTACAGCGCCAAGCCCGGGCAATGCGGCAATCTGATCGTGAAGGCCTTCACGGTTCCCCGGCCCTCCACCAACACCAATGCGCGGCCCGGGAATCCGTCGCTCCTGGGGGTGCTGCCCGCCGTGTCCTTCGAGGTGGTGGCGCCATGAGCGGCGCCGTGACCGGGCGAATCGGCGCCCGAACAGCCGGGTGGATCCTGGGACTCGCCCTCGCCTGCGGCGCGCTCCTGGCCGATCCTCCCTCGATCTACGACCCGATGGCCGATGCCGGGGCGGCGGTGAAGGCCGCCCTCGAAGGGGCCGCCGCCACCCGCGTGCGGGTGATGGTCGTCTTCGGGGCCGATTGGTGCGGGGATTGCCGGGCCCTCGACGCGGCCCTAAAGAGCGCGGATAACGCCCCGCTCGTCGAGAAACACTTTAAGGTGGTGAAGGTCAACGTCGGAAAATTCGACAAGAACCTTGAACTCGCGGCGTCCTACGGGCTTCCCTTGAAGCGCGGCATTCCCGGCTTGGTCTTGCTCACCCAGGCGGGAAAAGTCGCCTACGTCACCAAGTCCGGAGAACTCGCCAGCGCCAGGAAAATGGGAGCCGAGGGGATCCACGAGTTCCTCGTGAAACTCGCCCAGCGCCCCGACGAAGCGCCCTGAGGGGAAAGCCGGGCGCCCGAATCGGGCCGCGACTTATTTCCCGAAATGCCAGCGGGCCCCGATGGCCAGGGCGTGGTCGAATCCGAGTGTTCTGATGATTTGCACCCCCGGGGCCCATTCGAGGTAGACCTCGATCTGGGAAACGGGGAACCACTGGAGCGCGAGGGGCACGCGGGCGCCGAGGTTGAAGCCGCCCCCGAGGCCGATGCCGGCGCCCACGCCGATATAGTACCAGAAGGGCGTCTGGGTGATCTGGCCGCGCCAGAAGAGCCAATCCACCGAGGCGCCGAAATAATTGGCGAAGCTCCAGTGCAGGTTCACCTGGAAGGGGTGGTTCTTATGCCCGACGAGGCCGGTGAGGCCGAGGCCGTCGGTATAGAGGCTGAAGAAGGAGTAATTGAGGCCGATGGCGCCGAGCACCGTGCTTCCCTGGGCGGGAGCTTTCGCGAGGGCCGGGACGCTGAGGGCGCCGGCGAGCAGGAGGAGGACGAGGGTTTTCTTCATGGTCGATCCTTGGGATGGAGGGCGATCTATTTTATTTTCAGGGATCGTTCCGGGTCAATCGGGCCTAAACGGCCGGCGGTGGGTCGCCCAAGGCGGCGAGGATCAGGGGGCGGGCCGCTGCCTTGAGGCGATCGCCCGCGCCGCGCAGTTCCGCGAGATAGGCGGGCAGATTTCGGATCCCTCCGGCATGGCAGGATTCTTCCACCCTCAGGGCCGCCTCGGCGGTTTCCGTCGCCCGCAGGTTCAGGGCCAAGCCGCGGAGGCCATGGGAGAGGCGGCGGGCCAGGGCCCAATCGCGGGCGCCGACCGCCGTTTCGAGTTCGCTCATACTCACCGGCAGCTGGGCGAGGAAGCTCCCCAGGATCTTCCGGGGCACCTCGGCCTGCTCTCCGAATTGGGCCGCGAGGGTCCCGTAGTCGAGGATGCGCAGCATCGCCGCGTCGGGGACGCTGGGCGGCTTGTCGCCGCGACCTAAGAGCGGCGAAGGGATTCCACGGGCGCGGGCGGCGAGGGAGACGAGGGCCTGGTCCCAGTCCACCGGCTTGGTGAGCACATCGTCCATCCCCGCGGCGAAGCAATGGGCCCGATCCTCGTCGAATGCGTAGGCGGTCATGCCCACCACCGGCATGCGGGCGAAGCGGGCGTCCGCGCGGATGCGCCGGGTGGCCTCGAGGCCGTCGAGGCGCGGCATCTGGACGTCCATGAGGCAGAGATCGAAGCGCGCGCCCCGCTCCAGGCGTTCCAGGGCCTCTTGGCCGTCGGAGGCCACGGTGACCTCCGCCCCCGCTTGGACCAGCATGTATTGGGCGAGTTCCTGGTTGGGCAGGTAATCCTCCACCACCAGGATCTTCAGGCCCCGGGAAGGCTTATCATCGGGCACCGCGGCCGGGGCGGACCGGGAAGAAATTCCTGCGGCGGCGAAGGGCAACTCGAACCAGAATTGGGAGCCGCGCTTCAATTGGCTGCGCACGCCGAGGGTCCCCCCGAGGAGTTTGACGAGTTCGCTGGCGATGCTGGTGCCCAGCCCCGTGCCCCCGAAACGCCGCGCGAGGTCGGCGTCGGCCTGTTCGAACGGTTTGAAGAGGGAACCGAGGCGCTCGGGGGGGATGCCCGGGCCCGTATCCTCCACCTCGAAACGCAGGCCGATGCCGGCGTCGGGGGCGGTCACGCGCCGCACGCGGAGCACGATCTCGCCCTTCTCGGTGAACTTCACGGCATTGCCGACGAGATTGACGAGGATCTGGCGGAGTTTCACCGGGTCGCCCAAGAGCGACGGGGGAAGATCGGGGCCGAGTTCGAGGCGCAGGGGCACGCCCGTGGACCGGGAGGCCTGTTCGAACCCCTCGAGCACCCCGGTGAGCAGGGGCTCCAGGGCGAAGGGGAGCGAGGCCGTCTCCATCTTGCCGGCGGAGATCTTGGATAGGTCGAGCACCTGGTTGATGAGTTCGAGGAGGCTGCGGGACGCGGCGAGGATCTGCCCCCCGAATTGCTCGCGCTCCCCGGGCGCGGCGCCCTTGGCCAGGGCCTGGGCGTAGCCGAGGACCGCGTTGAGCGGGGTGCGGATCTCGTGGCTCATATTGGCGAGGAAGCGCCCCTTCGCCTCGTTGGCGGCCACCGCCGCCTCCCGGGCCGCCTCGAGGTCGCGGATCGCGCCCTGGAGTTCCCGGGTGCGCTCCTCCACCCGCGCTTCCAGCGCCTCGTTGGCGCGGCGGGTGGCTTCCTCCGCTTCCCGGCGCGCCGCCATGGAATTGAGGAGCACGTGGAACTCGGTGGTGAAGCGCTCGAGAAAATCCACGGCTTGGGCCGTGGGCCCCGCTCCCTCGCGGAACTCGACGGAGAAGAAGCCCAGCGGCGCGCCGCTCGGACGGTAGGGGATCAGGTAGGCCAACGGGGGCGGGCCGTTGACGGACCCGGGGCCCAGGTGCTCGCGGAGGAATTTTTCGCCGACCCGGACCACCCCGCCCGCCCAGACGGCCTCCAGCGGGGCGGCGGGAAACCGGTCTCCTCCGGGCGCGCCATCGGAATCGGCGAGGCAGACCACCGCGCCCCCGTCGAGATGGTAATAGCGGGAACGAGAGGCCGCCAGGGGCGCGGCCAAGCGCGGGGCCAAACGGATCGCCAAAGACCTGAAATCGTCGGACAGGTCCGCGACGGCGCGCCAACAATCGGCCCTCAGGCGGTGGAGCTCGTTCTCCTGGGCCAGATGGGCTTCGGCGATGGATTTCTCGCTGAACACCGTATCGAAATCCTGCTTCAGGAGCGCGACCGATTCGTAGAGCGGGCGCATGGGGTGCTCCTCCCCCACCGGGATGGCTTCGAGGTCCATCCCCACGAGTTCCCAATTGATGGAGCCCATGAACTGCAGGAGCGCCTGGATCTCTCCGATGGGGGGGATCGTCTCGACAGCCTCGAGGGGCGCCGGCGCCGCGGCGCCGCGGGCGCGGAAACGTTCGATGCGCCGAAGGGCATCGGGAAGGTCGCGGGCGGTCTCGAAGGGGGCCCGGATGGCGGCCCGGGAGAATACCGATAGGCGCCGAAGGATCCCCTTGAGGCCGTAGGCGACGGCGAAGGCGACGCCGAACTCCTGGTTCTGCTCGTTGATGGTCGAAAGGAAGTGCCGCACCGTACGGAAAGAAGCGCGGCGCACGCCTTCGTAATTGAAGATCCGGTAGGCGACGGGCGCCATGGGGCGAATCTCCATGAGCGCGCGGCGGTGGCAGGCGAAGATGCCGGGGAGGTCGGCCTCGCGCACTTCCCCCCGGCCCTCGAGGTAGAGGATGTCTTTCCCCAACCGAAGCATGCGCATCTCGTAATGGGGCGAGCGGTACTCCCATTCGGGGGACCGCTTGACCTCGAAGCCCGCGAAGCGGGAATCGGGGAACGCGAAGGCGCCCGTGAAGCGCGCCAATGCGGAGGATGCGTCCGCCGCGAACTCCACCCCCGCCCCCCATCGCCTCAGGCGCCCGCCGAGGAGGAAGCGCCGCCACGGCCCCGCGCCGAAGCAGAGGATCCGCTCGGAACCCGCGCGGCCCTTGGGGACCACCCAGGCGCGCAGGAGACGCGCGGGGAAACGCTTCAATTGGGACCAATCCCACAGGCGGCCGAGGATCGGCGCGGGGAACTCCGTCGAAGCCAGGACCCTTTCCCGACAGCGCTCCATCGCTTCGAGGTCTTCCTCGCGGGGCGAGCCGATGAGGCGTTCCAGGAGGATCGAATCCTCGAGCAGGGCGTATTCGAGGCGCATCGACGGGCCCTGCACGCTCCAGCCCTCCCGGGACGGGGCGAGATTGGGCGCCTGGCCGCGAAGATTGCGAAGTTGCGCGGCCTGGGCGAGGGCCTCGGCCTCGTTTTTTACCAGGCTCACCGAGGCGCCGTAGAAGGGCGCGTAGACCTTGATGAAGGAGTTGAGCGCCCTGGGAAGGCCGTAGATGAAGATGCGCTCCGTTGGGAAACGGTCGTTGAGAGCGCGCATGCGCGGCATGAAGCGCGCCATGAACGCCAGGCTGGGCCGTCCAAATTCGGCGAGATCATAGAGGCGCATATGGGACGGCCCCAGGGGCGGCTGTGCTTCTACGATCTTCCATGCGGCAGCCATGGTCCCCTCAAGATCCGCCGGATGGGGGCTGCCCACGGCCTGGATGCGCAGGAGATCCGCGCCGAGGCGTTCCTGGTGGAGCGAGAAGGTCGGGCTATGGTAATTCCACGCCGCTTCGAGGCGTCGGGGCAAGGATTCCGTAGATACAGGAGCCTTTTCGGCGGGGCCGTCGGGAAGCCAATGGTGCGCGGTCTGGATGGCCGTCGGGAGATTCGCCGCGAACGGCATCGGGAACGACGAGCCATCCAGTCTCAGGGCCATGGCGATGCTGAATTGCACGAGCCGGCTCGAGTTCACGTGCACCATCGCCTTCAGGCTTCCCCGCACCGCCTCGCGCCGGATGAAGTTGATGAACTCGGCGCGGGCGATGCGGTTGAGCCCCCCCATGATGCCGCCGTAATCCTTGATCTCCACATGGGGCTCGTCCCACAATCCCTGGAGGCGGAGGAAGGCCTCGCGCTTCTCGAGGAAGCGCCCCATGCCATGGTCGCCGCTATACCCGTGGGGCTTGGTGTAGACGATGCGCGGGCCGAGCATGCGAAAGGAGGCGGCGTACCCGGGGCACAGGGCCACCTGCATCCATTCGTCGCCCGACGGGGGGAGCGCGGCCTCGGGCTCGAGGTGCGGCGGGGGGATCGGCGGCGCGCTGCCCCGCGGCCCGGAAACGGGCGCTTCCCCCGCGATGCCTCCCCCCAGGAAGGCCATGGTCGCCCCGTAATCCTCCATGATGTCCACGGAAAAATGGAGGGACGGATTGAGCCGGCGGGCCATCTTGATCAGGAGTCTGAAGAACGGCTTGACGCCGTAGAAGACGTACTTGCGAAGCCCCGGCCGGGAGCGCACGTAATTGATATAGAACGCCTTGGCCGCCACGGAGGCGCCGTCATGGCGGGTGTAATCTTCCACGAGATGGAAAGGGGCGTTCCCCGGGAAGGAAGCCTCCAGGATCTCGGTGAGTTTCCGGGCGTACCGCCTCGATTCGTTGAGGTCGCTATACCCCCACACGCGAGCGTGGATCGTATCGTCGCCGATGCGGTGGAACTCGGCCCGGTAAGAAGACGATCCGGTTCCCTCGACGGCGGCGAGGAACCGCACCGGACGGCCCGTGACGGGGCACGCGGTGACCTTGGAAAAATCGGGAGGGGTCAAAGGAGACCCGCATCGGGGTTCATGGCCGGGGTGGGCCAATATACCCCGTGCGTCGTATTAATTCAAACGGCGGACGCCGTCGCTCCGAACCTCGGGTTCCGCCTCCGGGTCCCCGCGCCCGTCGGGGATCCGGTTGAATGCCAGGCGAGCTAGGCCCCGAGGCGTCGAACGTCGATCTTCCGTTCCAGGGTCCCGTCGAGGCGGCGGAGGTCGTGGTCGATGGTGGCCACCGTGCACCCTTCGCCGACAAGATCCACCACGCGGCTATGGCGCTTCCCATCCCTATTCTGGCCCGGATGGAGCGTGCCGCAATGCACGAAATGGGCCCCCAGGGCTCGGGAGATCGCATCGGGATACTGGTGTCCGAGGTGGGTATGGCCCGAGAACCACAGGCGAACGCCGGGATGGCTCAAGAGGATATGGGCGATCCTCCCCGGCTCGTAATTCTGGTTCACGTAGGCGTTCCCGCCACGCAGGTGGAGTTCCGGGAGGATGCGGAGCCCGGATCCCAGGGGGGAGGCGTGGCAGACGACGAAGACCGGCGCCGAGGCCCGGGCGAGGGTCTCCTCGAACCAGGCGAGTTGGGCCGGCGAGAGGTAGACCTCGTGGCGTTGCACGGTGTGGTCGCGGAAGCGTTCGTTGCACAGGAAGACCCCCTTCCAGGCGCCGAAATCTCGCGCGTACCAGGGGGTCTGCCGACCGAACACCGAAAGGAAATCATCGAGATTCTCCCGGTCGGTGGAGAACTCGGCCCCCTCGAAATCGTGGTTCCCTGCGACGGCGTGCACGGGGACCCCCAGGCCATCGAGGAGCGCCTTGGCTTCGCGCAGGGCCTTCCCGCCGCCCACCCCGCTTCCGCCCGTGAGATCGCCGACGGACAGGATGAAATCGGGGGCCAGTGCCCGCAGGTCGGCGAAGGCCTCGCGCACGGCCGCTTCGCAGCGGCCATCCCAATGGAGGTCGCCGAGGACGACGAACCTCATCGAACCGAGGAGAGCTCGACGCGGTCGCCGGGCCGCGGGGCGAAGGCCTGGGCAAAGATCGGCTGGGCCTGGGCCAGGCGGGCCGCCCGTTGGGAGAGCGGGAAATGGATGAGCGCCAGGCGGCCGACCGCGGCGTCCCGGGCCAGGCTCGCCGCTTCCCGGGCGGTGCTATGGCCGCGCTGGGGGTCATCGGCGGCGAAATCGGCGGGGTGCGACGCCTCGTGGACGAGGAGGCGGCTGCCCCGGGCGAAGTCGGCGAGCGGCGCATGGGGGGCGCTATCGCCGCAGAGGGTGAGCAGCCGCGCCCCATCCTCCTCGAAGCGGTAGGCGAGGCTCGCCACGGCGTGCCGGAGGCCGAGCACGCGCACCTGGTAGCCCGGGAGGCTTACGGCGTCGCCCGAATCCAGGGGGAAGTACTTCAGTTTGGGGACCACCGTCGGCGTGCGCGCCGCGCCGAGGAACGCCAGGACGGCTTCCATCTTCTCGTCGAACCCGGCCCGCGGCGCGAAGATCTCGAGGACGTTATCGGGCCCCGGGCGGCCGTGGCCCAGGCCGAAGAGCAGGCCGGCCAAGCCGATAAAATGGTCGTGGTGCCAATGGGTGAGGAAGATCCGCCGGATGGCCCGGGCATCGGCGCCCGCCTCGTGCAGGCTGCGGTAGGCGCCGAGGCCGGTGTCGACGATGGTGTGGTCGTCGACGAGGTAACTGGCGGTATCGTTACCCGCGACGGGGAGGACCGAATCGGTGCCGAGGAAAGTCAGGCGCATCGGTTTCGCCCCGTCGCGCCCGCGTCAGGCCAGGTCGTGGAGTCGCTTCAGGTTATCGCGCCCGATGCGGATGCCCGTAAGCACATCTTCCATCCCCTCGAACTCGATGGAGAGCACCCCGTCGTACTTGGCGCCCTTGAGGAGGCGGATACATTGGAGCACGGGGATGTCGCCCTGGCCGATGATGGCGCCCCGCAGGAAATTGCCCCCGCGGCTCTGGAACCAGCCCTCCCCCGGCACCGGGAGCATGCCGCTGCGGATGTGGAAATCTTTGGCGTGGGCGTGGAACGCGTAGCGCAGAAGCCGGCCGACGGCGAGGCCCGAGGGCTCATCGACGCAGGCGAAATTGCCCATGTCGATGAGCACGCCGAAATTGGGGTGGTCGACGGCGCAGACGAGCTTCTCGACGCGCTCGCTATCCTGGCAGAAGCGGCCGTGGTTCTCGACCATGGTCTTGATCTTCTTGGCGGCGGCGTACTCGGTCACGGCGCGGCAGCCCTCGGCCAGGCGGGGCACGGCGGCCTCGAAGCTCTTGGCGCCCGCGTGGTTCTCGGGCCAGCCGCCCGTGGCGTCGTGGCGCATGCCGGGCACGCCGAGGATCTCGGCGACGTCGACCTCGCGCTTCACCCGCTCGATCTCGGCCTTGAGGTCGCCGGCGGACCCGCCGAGGAAATCGGCGCCGATGGTGTAATTGGCGATGGGCAGGCCGCAGCGCTCGGCCTCTTTGCGGAGTTCGGCGGCGAAGGCGGGGAGGGTCTTGCCTTCCGGCACCGCGATCGTGCTGAACTCGATGACGTCGAAGCCCTGCTCCTTCGCCTTGGCGATGACTTCGATCTGCTTGAGGGCCCCGCTCTTGACGAGGCGGGAATAACTGTAGGAACTGACGCCGATCTTCATGGGAACTCCGTGGATGGGGGATTTTTGGGGGATGGGGTTGGGTTGACTCATGCCGGCCGGGGCGCTTGGGCCCGGGCCGCATGATCCACGGCGACGAAGCCGCGGGATTCGGAAGAAAGGGCGATGGCCTCGCACAGCGCCAGCGCGCGGCGCCCGTACTCGCCCGGGGTCGGCGAGGGGGCCTCGCCGCGGATGGCGGCGACGAAAGAGGCGTAGCTACTGAACCCGTCATCCACCGGCGTGTCGATGCGGGTCTCGGGCTTGGGGACGCCGGGCTTGATCACTTCGATGCCCGCCGCGGCGAAGCCGGTGCGCAGGGTGCCGGCGCTGCCGTAGATCTCGAGGAGGCCCGCCCCCGCGGGGAAGGTCCAACTGAGTTCGAGCACGCCCGTCGCGCCGTTTTGGAAGCGGAAGAGCGCCGTGACGTTGTCGGGAACGTCGATCTCGGGGCGCCGGGTGTCGACGATGGCGGAAACGCGGTCGACCTCGCCCACGATGTGGCGCATGATGTCGGCCATATGGATTCCGATATCCAGGAGCACGCCGCCCTGCGCCTGCTTGGAGACGAACCAGGTGGCCCCGGGCGACCAGCCCACGTCCGGCGAGGAGCCGCCGGAACGCATGCAGCGGATATGGTGCACGGTGCCGATCTCGCCCTGGGCCACCAGGTCGGCCAGGCGGCGGTAGACCGGAGCATAGCGGCAACTCTGGTTGATCTGGAGCACCCGCCCCGCCCGCTTCGAGGCCGCGACCATCTCGTCGGCTTCCCGGAGCGTGGCGGCCATGGGCTTCTCGCAGAGCACGTGCAGGCCGGCGCCTAAGGCCGCGAGGGTCATGGGATGGTGGAGAAAATTCGGCGTGCAGAGGGTCACCGCATCCACCTCGCCCGAGCGGATGAGGGCCTCGAAATCATTGAAGATCCGCGCCTCGGGAACCTTGGAGGCGCGCAACGCCTCGGCGCGGCTGGCGTCTGTGTCGAAAAGCGCCGTGATACGGGCATTGGGCGATTTCAGAAAGCCGGGGATCTGGCTTGAAGTCGCGATTTTGCCGCATCCGGCGATACCGATGCGAACGGGCTTTGCGGTCATCGAGGGCCTCCTTCTATTATAGAAGAATCGAACTTGGAGGCCTGTGTCGGACGGTTTCCAGGAAATGACGAAAAAGCCTAGCGCGAATGGACTGGGAAAAATCGGAGGAAAACCATGGGAGACACAGGCACCATCGGGAGAAGCATAGTCCGCCTGGGTTCTGATTTCTCTCCAAAGGGGTGCAAAAAAGCATACTAGATTGATCTGGGTTTAGCGGTTATACTTTCTCCGTGACGGCGGAAAAAGTAGAAAACCTCGTTTTTTCGGGGTTGGGCCTCTTCCGAAGCCGCGCGGGAGCGGTTCACCGGGAGGGGTTCTTCCCCGATCACCGGCACGACGCCGTCGAGATCCTCATGCCCCAGGGGCTCCAAGGACAGGCCTATACCCCCACGGAGCGCCTGCCGTTTAAGGATGGCTACGCCCTGGTCATCCCCGCGAACTTGGTCCACGCGACATGGACCGTGCCCGTGGGGAGGGAAAGCGGCTTACGCTTCATCCAACTGAGCGCCGCGCGGCTTTTGGCGATGGCGCGGCAGTTCTCACCTGATATCCTCAACGACAAAGACCTAGGTTGGCTGCTCCATGGGAACTCGGCCCTCGACTTGAACCTCGACCTCATCCGCACCGAAGTCGAGGCCCTGTTCGCCCTCGGCACCCCCCAGGGACGGGGGGCCGCGGGTACGCTATTCGCCGCGTTCTCCCTGGTCCATCGCCTACTGGACGCGGCCCGTGAACGAGCGGGGATCGCGGGGGGAAAGGCCCCCGCCCTCCGCAGCGCCCAGACGGAAGAGATCATCGCCTTCCTCGAGCGCAACCACGCCGAGCCGCTCCAACTTTCCGTGCTGGCCCAGCGTTTCGGCTGCTCGCCCCACCACCTTTGCCGCCAATTCAAGCGGCGCACGGGGAAAACCCTGGGCGATTACCTGCGCTACCTGCGGGTCTCCCGCGCCATGAACCTGATCATGGACGGCGCGGAGCGCATGGGCGACGTCGGCCACGCCGTGGGCTTCAACGACTTGAACCATTTCGCCCGTTGCTTCCGGGCCGTCACCGGGGAAACCCCGAAGCGCTTCCAGAAGCGCGCCGCCTCGGGGGCGCGGGGCCCGGCCCCTTCGGTGGGTTGAAATTTAGGCCGTCCGCCGTTACAGTAGGGGCTCCTCCCCCGCGGCCCCGCGCCGCAATCCCCCCGACCCGCAGGAGCCCCCTTGAACCCGAACCGCGTCCTCTCCCGTTGGCTGACCGTCGTCGTGCTGCTTTCCCTCTTGCTCGTCGCTATCGGCGGCATCACCCGCCTGACCCGATCGGGCCTCTCCATCACCGAGTGGAAGCCCGTCACCGGCGTGCTCCCCCCCATCGGCGAGGCGGCCTGGACGGCGGAGTTCGCCAAGTACCAGGCCACGCCCGAATACCTCAAGGTCAACAAAGCGAACGGCATGGCCCTGCCCGAGTTCAAGGGCATCTTCTTCTGGGAATGGCTCCACCGACTCCTCGCCCGCCTCATCGGCGTCGTGCTCGTCCTCCCCTTCACCGTCCTCCTCTTCGCGGGGAAACTCCGCAAAGAACACGCGGCCAAAGGCGCCGTGCTCCTCGCGCTCCTGGCCTTCCAGGCGCTCCTCGGCTGGTTCATGGTGAAAAGCGGCCTCGTCGAACTCCCCCGGGTCAGCCACCTGCGCCTCGCCGCCCATCTTTCGGCGGCCATCCTCTTCATCACCGTCACTTGGGCCTTCGCCCTCGGCTTTCGATCCGAAGAGGCCGCCCCCGCCAACGCCGACCGCGGCCCCGCCTTCCACCGCGGCGCCCTCCTGCTCTTGGCGCTATTTGCCGTGCAGATCCTCTACGGCGCCTTCACCGCAGGCCTTCGGGCCGGCGTCGTCTCCACCACCTGGCCCCTTATGGAGGGCAGCCTCATCCCAAACGGAATGGGGTGGATGAGCCCGTTCCTCCGCAACCTCTTCGATAATCCCGTCACCGTTCACTTCATCCACCGCACCCTCGCCCTCTTCGCCGTGCTCTGCGCCTGCGCCTTCGCCATCTGGGGCCTGCGCCGCGGCCTCGCCTCCCGCACCCAGCGCGTGTGGCTATGGCATCTCCTGGGCCTCGCCCTGCTCCAGATCGCCGTGGGGGTGCACGTGGTGATCCTGCGGGTTCCGGTGCCCCTGGCGAGCCTGCACCAGCTCATCGCCCTGGGGTTGTGGATGGGGGTGTTCTATTTGGGATGGAGTTCGAAGAAAGCGTGAGGAGAGGAAGGCAGGCCCCTATCCTGACTGATTGATATTTCGTAATCAATGACAATTGGGAGAATCGAAAGGAAAGCATTGGCATCGGCTTCGCTCGGAAACCTGCAATCGTTGGACTGATTTTAAGCCACTCAAGCGATGAAATCCCTCGCAGGCCATTGCGATGTTAAGGTTCTAGAAAATGACACTTCGAATCAATTTTTTCACGATTCGATAGGTTCAATGGCGAAAACGATTGGTGTTGAATGATTTCCGATACCGTTATCACCCGAATCGCGCTTCCCTCCGATCTCCCGTCGATCTTAGATTTAGTCAACGAGAATATCCTCGGCCACCCCGCCGAGTCGCGAAAAAGAAGCGTCGAAGACCTTAAAAAGGCCTATTTCTCCGATCGTCCGGTGGCGGAGCTCATCGTCGCCGAACGGAGCGGGAAGCTCCTCGGCATGATCCAATGGACGCTCGCCTATGATATGTTCTGGAATTCCTATTTCGGGATCCCCGAATGGTTTTTTGTGCGAAGGGGAAATAGGGGTTCAGGAATTTGGCTTTCACTTATCGCAACCGTCTGTCGACGCGTGAAGGAGAGTGGAGGAAGCGGGATCGCGGGCCCGGGGAATGCCGAGACAACTTCATTATATGAAAGGTTTTGTGTTTCCGAGACGATGGGCTCGTATTATCGGCTCGTGGGACAGGCCTTTTCAAAAGTCGCCGGACTGTCATTCGAAAACCCGAGAACGCTATGCCGAAAAATGCCACCAAAAAGCGACAATCTGATCGAAGCCAATTGAACCTATTATCCCGCGTGATGGAGCTTTCAACGAAAGGGACCCTGCGGGCGGCTCTCTCGCTTTCGCAGGAAAAAATCAAGCGGCATGCCTTCCAACCCAGGTGCGGGTGGGCTGCTTGGATGCTCTTTCCGCTTCGCGGGATCCTAAATTTAGGGGACCTCGATACGAATCACCCCCATACTTTTACCAATGCATTTCCGGAGGTATGTGCGCCTGAAAAGAACCCCTTCGGACCATTCCGGTTCGGAACGCCAATGGAGCGATAGCACCACATGAATCAATTCCTCCCCCGCCCCACCTCCTTCTTCTGCGGAAACAACGAAGCGTTTTTCTTCACCTGCTCGACCCACGACGGCAACACTTCGTTTCAAATTCCCCAATCTCTCCTGGCCGAGATCGAAGGCGAATTGGGTGCGATCGACGAACTCTACGGGCCTGAATCGCTGGATTCGATCAAAAAAATCACTGCGCGCATCCTCCGTTTACCCCCCGAAAGGGTGAAATTAACCCATTCGGTGTACTACCACCGCTTGGCCGAATGGAACACGGAAATCCCCATCGATGATTCGATCCTGGGCAACGAAGACCTCGCCCGACTCGACGCCGAATTGGATCCGACCCACAAAACGTTCGAACTCTACCAGTACCTCAAAAAACACCGGCATTTCGCCGTGAAGGTGGTCGACCGCGCGATCGTGTCGTTCTGCTTTGATAATAGCAATGGCACCCTTTCCGTCGAGACGGTCCCCGACTTCAGGAACCAGGGGCTTTCAAAGAAGTGCCTCGCGAAGGTGACGAAGGCCATCTGCGACTCGAAATCGTATCCCAAGATCAGTTTCCCGACGGATATCGAAAATGTCGCCGCCCGCAAGGTGGCCGAGAGTGTCGGGTTCCAAAAGAATGGAGAGGGGCTTTGGGTGCGTGTTTCCTTAAAATTGGAGGAACTCAGGGCGGTATTGCCTGAAGGCGATATTAAGCTCGTGACTTGACGCTCCACCACCATTTCGGCCGCCATTGATCATTTTTGGGGATTGATTCGCGCGGCAAGTCGATCACAAGCGCTAGACCATGCTTTGCGGGGCGCTTCGCGGACCTATAGCCTCTTGGCGAAACTCTCCAAACTCGCCGACATCCCCAAGGTCACCCGCGCCCCGTAGGCCTCGCCGGTCTTCCAGGTTCGGGGGGCGCCATCGCTGAAAGTCACCTGGGTCTCCAGGCCGTCGGGGCAGGTGATCAGGTCTCGAGTAAGGGCCGCGTTCGTCCCGCGGTCCCGTTCCTGGGCGGTGAGGTCGCGGAACCACCCGAATCCCCTCGCCGTGGAATAGGCCATCTTTCCCTGGAGCCGTTCGTAGCCCGCCGCCACCGGCGAAAACTCGCTCCCCACGTCGAAAGCGCGACGATAGCCTTTATGTCTATCCTCGACGACCAGGGCGTTCACTTTCCAATGTTCTTGGGCGCTGCGCGGGAGGAAGGAGAGGCGGAGGGCGCCCTCCTTCACCTCCACCGGGAACGTGCGGACCGCGAAGGCCCCGCGTTCCGCCCGGACGGGTTCCGCGAGGAGTTGATCGTTGGCCGAGACGTCGAAGGGCTCGGTGGGGAAGATCTCATCGCCGCTGGTGAGCGTGACTTGGTAGCGCCCGTTGGGCAAGTCGAGTCGGAAATGGAAGGGCGTCTTCGTCACGCGGGGCCTCCAGGCCCCCTCCGAAGAGAGGATCTCGAGGCAGAGACCCCCGGCGCGCAAGAGGAGGCGCGGTCCGTCCACCCGCTGTTCGTCGAGATCTTTCGCCAGGAAGAACGGGCGCAGGCGCACCTCGTCGAGGGTGAGCTCCTTCTCGGCGACCACGCGGATCTGGCCGCGCATGAAGCCGGAACGGGCATCGAGGGTCCAGGATTCGAGGGTGTCCACGGGGGGGCTGTCGGGGCTCCCGCCCTTCCAGCAATCGTGCTTCCAATTCTTGATGGAGTTCATATGCCCGCCATAGGGCATGCATTCCACGTTGGGGCCGAGGGTATGGCGGTGCTGCTGGATCGACAAGGAGAGGGCGCCGGGAGCCGCGCTCCGCGAGAGCGTCGGAGCCATGTCGCCCAAGTAATAGCTCGCGCCGTCTTTCATGAGCTCGAGGAAGAGCCCGGCGAAGGCCCGGGCGTGGTCGGGGTCCGAGGCGGGGGTGAAGATGGCCGAGACGCGGGTGTCGACGCTGATGGGTTTGCCGGTCAGGTAGGCGGTGAAGGTGCCTTGTTCGCTCTGGGTCCGCATCATGAAGCCCTCGATCTCGGGGCTCTCCGCGAGGAAGCGGGCCGGGGGCGCTTCGCGCCGGCCGAGGTCGGGGGAAAGCCAATAGAGGAGGTACGGGCTCGCGAGCAGGCCCGCCTGGGTTTTCCCCAGTTTCCGCAGCCGATCCACCTGGTACTGGGTCACCGGGTGGGGCGCGGCGCCGTGGACCAGTTCCAGGGCGTGGCCGATGGCCCCGAAGGGCTGGAGCGTCCAATCGTGCTTGATGAAGGGCGACATGCCGTAATCCATAACGCCGCCGGGTTCCATGAACCGCACCAGGTAGTCGCGGTGCGCTTCGATCTGGCGTCGCGCCTCGGGGTTCTTGCTGAGTTGCCAATAGCGGCCCACGAACTCGAGGACGACCTTGGTATAGCGCGGGTCGGGATTCCATCCGTGGATATACTCGTAGGTGCCGCCCTTCATGCAATTCGACAGGGAGGCGAGCGTCACGGCGGCCTCCGCGAGGAAGGCCTTTTCGCCCAGCAGCATGCCCGAGGCCTGCATGAGGTAGAGGTAGGCGGCGTCCATGTTCGGGTAGGTGCCCTTCCCCTCCCGCCGCCCGAAACCGCGCATCTGGAAATAGGCGGCGTTCACGAGGAGTTCGGCCGCGAGCCGGCGGGTTTCGGGCTTGAGCCGGTCTTCGAGGAGGAGGAAGGATTCGAGGAGGGGCCCCATGATGAACCGGTCGATATTGGCGTCGGGAGCCCGCGTCGACCCCTCGGGACTGAAATGCCCGGCGAGAAAACGGAACGCTTCGTCGGCCTTGGCGAGGGCCTCGCCCTTTCCGTAGAGTTCGTTCCCCGGGATGGACAGGCACATGGCCAGGGTATGGAGTTCTTCGGAGACCCCGCGCAGCCGCCAGACATCCATGTTGTAGGACCCGTAGGGGCGCCCCACCACCGTCGCCATATCCACCGGCCGAAGGGGCGACTGGAAAAACGTCTTGGCCCGGGCGGCCACGGCCGCGAAGACGATCTGGAACGGCTCGGGGGCGCCCTTGCGGCTGGCCTCGAAGAGGGCGAGGGTCTCTCGCCGCAGGGCCCCCGCGCTCGTCGCCGAGGCGGCGAGGGCCGCGGCCAACTCGTTGCTCGACGCGCTCGGGGCCGAAGGCGCGGCCGGCGCCGCCTTGGCGAGCTTGGCCGGATCGCCGGGCTCCAGCACCAGGTCGTCGTACCAGACGCGCCCCTTCCCGAAGAGCAGGAAGAGATCGAGGCGCAGGAAGGACTTGTCGGAGGGCACGGCGAAATGGTCCTCGAAGGCGCGCCACTCGCCGTCGGGCTTCAGCACGGTCAAATGGTTGGGCCCGGAGGGATCCCGCGTCGAGGTGAGGAAGGTCGCGCGTACGACCGCCTTGTCCTTGTCGAGGCCCTCGGCCCGCACCTTCCCCGCGATGCGGTAGACCTTCCCCGGGGCGACCGGGATGAATTGGGCCGCCGAGGCGCGGCTCTTCTCGTCGTCGCTGCGCAGGAGGATCGCGCGGCCGCCGCCGGCCCCGTCTCCCGCCGTCCAAACGGCGCTGGCCTTCGTTCCCCAGCCGGAGAGGGTCCAGGCCTCGCAGCGATCCCCGCCGAGTTCGAATCCCGGGTTCTGCAGGAGGTTCTGCCCCGATCCCACCGCGAACGCGGCGAGGAACGCAAGCGGGAACGCTTTGCGTCCGAGGGGGGCCACGGGATTTCCGAACTTCTGGCAAGCGCTGCGTTTCATTTCATACTCCTCATTTTTCGTTCCTTCCGCGGCAGTTGGGTCAGGCGCTGCCCGACCGCTTGAGTTTTAAGGACCCCCGGGGGTCGAGTTTTTTGGGGAGGCTCGCCGCGAAATACCGCGACAAGACCCGGGCATCTTCCGTCAGATCGAGGACGACGCTCGAGAGGGGGGGATCGAGCCAGGCGCCCCCCGCGTCTCCATTGATGCCGGCGATCGCCAGGTCTCCCGGAACGGCGAGTCCGAGGCGCTTGGCGCCGTGGAGCGCCCTCGCCGCGACCCAATCATGGACGCAGGCCAGGGCGTTGAACACGCGCGGCGACCGCAAGCGCGCTTCGAGGGCCCGGTCGAACCCGACGGGCGGGAGGGCGATGACCTCGCGGGCCCCCGTGGCCCGGGCCAGGGACGTGAGTCGGTGGGGATGGGCCGGCGACTCTCCAGGGGCCGGCTGCGTGCCGAGCACCGCGACCCGCCGCCCTTTAAGGAGTTCGGCCATGAGGGAAGCGATGCGCGCCTCCTCATGCCAGCGCGCCGGGATGGCGACCCGTTCCCGGTGGGACGAGGAGCCGAGGAAGGCGCAGGGGATGCGGTCATGGAGCCCTTCCGCCACGGCCCGCGCCACCGGGGCCGTCTCGCGGAAAAAAAGGATGCCCCGCAGACCCGGGAAAATCAGGGGCAGCTCATCCAGGCGCGCGGAGAGGAATTCTTCGGCCGCCATGGTGCGCACCGGCCCCTGGCCGCTCGACGCCCAGGCTTGTCCGAGGGCGAAACTGAGCTGGCTGACATGGGGGTGGCGCACGGGGTCGTCGTCATGGTGCACGACCAGGAGGCAATCGGTGCGGGGCCGCGGCGCGATGAAGGTTCCTTTGCCGTGGAGCCGGTAGATGAGCCCCTTGGCGGCCAGGCGCGCCAGCACCTGGCGGATGAGCATGACGCTGGCCCCGTAGGTCGCCGCGATTTCGGTCTCTGCCGGGAGGGGGTCATGGGGGCGGCGCCCCTTTCGGGTGAGGGCCTTCTCCAGCCGCGCCTCGATGTGGCGGTTCTTGGGAAGCGCCTCAGCCCGCGCAGGCGAAGGATGGGGGCTGGCAACGATGGCTATGTCCTATATAGGACTATAGGTTCCGCGGGAGCATCTGTCAAGGGCGGGGAATCCCGACCCCTCGGGCCCCTATGGGCGCGCTCCAGGCGGCCAAAGCCCCACTCATCATGACAAAACTCAAGCCGTGACCTTTGGTTCTGGCTCACGGTGGCCCATTCGGACGCGCGGGGAAACGGGGCGCGGCCCGTCGACGGAGGCGGGGCACCGCCTCGGGAGTTCCCGATCGGAATCGTACGCCTTAGGGGGTCCTGGTGGTCTCGAGGGCGACGCGCAGCCCGGTGCAATAGCGGCTGTCTTGGGAGGGCCCGGCGCGGAAGGCGCTGCGGCAGCCCGCCGCGAAAAAAGTCCAGGAACCGCCCCACAGCACATGGCTGGATCCGGAGGACGGGCCCTGGGGATCGGGGCCCCGGGCGCCTCCTCCCGAGCCCTCTCTCGCTTTCTCGAGAGAATATCAAGCGACATGCCTTCCAACCCAAGCGCGGGTGGTATACTTTGATGCTCTTTCCGCTTCGCGGGATCCTCGATTTAGGGTACCTCGTTACCAATCACCCCCATCCATTTACGAATGCATTTCAGGATGCATGCGAACCTAAAAAGATCCCCTTCGGACCATTCCGGCTCGGCGGGCCCATGGAGCGGTAATACCACATGAATCAATTCCTCCCCGCCCCACCTCCTTCTTCTGCGGAAACAACGAAGCGTTTTTCTTCACCTGCTCGACCCACGGCGGCATCACTTCGTTTCAAATTCCCCAATCTCGCCTGGCCGAGATCGAAGGCGAATTGGGGGCGATCGACGAACTCTACGGGCCTGAATCGCTGGTTTCGATCAAGAAAATCACTGCGCGCATCCTCCATTTACCGACCGAAAGTGTGAAATGAACCCATTCGGTGCACTACCACCGCTTGGCCGAATGGAACACCGAAATTCCCATCGATGGTTCGATCCTGGGCAACGAAGACCTCGCCCGACTCGACGCCGAATTGGATCCAACCCACAAAACGTTCGAACTCTACCAGTAACTCAAAAAACACCGGCATTTCGCCGTGAAGGTGATCGACCGAAAAATCGCTTCGTTCTGCTTTGATCATAGCCATGGCACCATTTCCGTCGAGACGGTCCCCGACTTCAGGAACCAGGGGCTTTCAAAGAAGTGCCTCGCGAAGGTGACGAAGGCCATCTGCGACTCGAAATCGTACCCCAAGATCCATTTCCCGACGGACATCGATAATGTCGCCGCCCGCAAGGTGGCTGAGAGCGTCTGGTTCCAAAAGAATGGAGAGGGGCTTTGGGTTCGTGTTTCCTTGAAATTGGAGGAACTCAGGGCGGCATTGCCTGAAGGTGATATTAAGCTCGTGACTTGACGCACCGCCACCATTTCGGCCGCCATAGATCATTTTTGGGGATTGATTCGTGCGGCAAGTCTAGCACAAGCGCTAGACCATGCTTTGCGGGGCGCTTCGCAGGCCTATAGCCTCTTGGCGAAACTCTCCAAACTCTCCGCCATCCCCGAGGTCACCCGCGCCCTGTAGGCCTCGCCAGCCTTCCAGGTTCGGGGGGCGCCATCGCTGAAGGCCACCTGATCCTCCATACCATCGGTGCATGGGATCAGATTCGCGCAAGAACCCCGTTCATCATGCGGTGCCGAAACTGGGTGGTGAGGTCGCGCAACCCCATATCGACCTGACCTGCGAATTTGCAATTTTCCCCTGGAGTTTTGCCAAACCCATACCAACAGTCGCTGTCTCGCGCTACGAGCCGGGAGCCATGGCCTTTCCCCCGCCGATCACGCTATCGCGCGTATGACCGCCTCGCCAGCCAATAGCCGGCCAAGCCCATTGCGAAAGAAGCGGCGAGGATGCCGAGTTTGGCGGCGTCGAGCCGGGGCGTCGCGCCGAAAGCGAGCTCGGCGATAAAGAGCGCCATGGTAAAGCCCACGCCCGAGAGGATGCCGAGCGGCAGGAGTTGGTGCGGGTTCAAACCGGTCGGCAATCGCGCCCAACCCAGCCTGAGCACGAGCCATGAGGCGCCCAGCACCCCGAGGGGTTTACCGATGCAGAGTCCGATCAGCACGCCGAGGGTCACCCATGAATCCGCCGCCGGGAGAGGGCGCGCGGGGAAGACGACGCCTGCATTGGCGAGGGCAAAGAGGGGGACGATGAGCAGGTTGACCCACGGCGAAAGGGCTTGGGACCAGGCGGCCAATGGACTGCGCCCTCGGGCGATCCCATGGGCGAGCGCTTCGATCGTATGGATCGAGTTCGGCGTTTTCAATTCAGCCCTCGCGAAACGGGCGGTCCATCGGATGGTCCGGTCCGCATCCACGCGCGCGCCGGAAGGCAGGCAAACCGCCAGGATCACCCCCGCGATGCTGGCGTGGATGCCGGAGGCGATGGTGGCCCCCCAGAGAGCGAGACCGGCGAGCACGTAGGGAAGCGGATGCCGCAGCCCGGCGCGGCCCGCGAGGATGACGGAAAGGACGAGGAGCGCGAGGAGTGCCAGGGGCCATGGGTTTAGTCCATGGTTGTAGAATAGCGCGATGACGAGCACCGCGCCGAGGTCATCGACGATGGCGAGGGCGGCCAGAAAGGTCAGCGCCGCGGCCGGCACCGAGGGGACCAGACGCAAGATCCCCAGGGCGAAGGCGATATCCGTCGCCATCGGGATGGCCCAACCCGCCCTCCCGGGGCCGCCGAGATGGAAGGCGGTATAGAGGAGCGCGGGCACCAGCATCCCCCCGAGGGCCGCCGCGGCGGGAAGGCGCGCACGGCGGGGATCACGAAGTTCGCCGTGGAAGAAGGCCTCCTTCAGTTCCAGGCCGACGACGAGGAAGAAGAGCGCCATGAGGCCGTCATTGATCAGATGCAGCAGGCTGAGCTTCGCCCCGAAGGTCCCGAAGGCGACCCGAAAGTCGGTATCGAGCCAAGCCCGGAAACCGGGGCCCAGTGGGCTATTCGCCAGGACGAGGGCGGAGAGCGATGCCAAGAGGACCAGGAGCCCACCGGTGGTCGATTGCCCGAGAAAGCGGGACAGGGGGCTCATGAGCCTCGCGAGCGGGGGTTCCCGGTCCACCGAGGGCGGTCGTTGATGTTCGAGGGGGTGACGCATGTTGCATCCTATAAGGCCTTGGGGGCGGGATCGGGGCCTTGGCCAAACTTGACCGGGCGCGATTTCCCTTGAAACCCAATGGTACCCTGACCCGGGCGATGGCTGGAGGGCTGCCGGAAAATGGTTTTCAATGTGCGTCCCTCGTCGGTCGAAGAATCGTCAGGCGGGCGATGGGCCCCGAGCGACCGGTCGCGAATCGGAGTGGGCGTCCGATGGCTCTCCCGTCTCCCGACGGGGCCTGGGAAGGAAGCA
Organism: Spirochaetota bacterium; assembly: GCA_017302015.1. Classification (GTDB taxonomy): domain Bacteria; phylum Spirochaetota; class UBA12135; order COTS27; family JAFLEE01; genus JAFLEE01. Next base: position 78,553 of record JAFLEE010000014.1, read on the forward strand.
TCTTCTGGTTTGATGCGATTTCCCGAAAATGGAATAATTCGTACGACACGCTCCGGAGCATCGCCCGGCCCCCTTCCTCGCCCGCGTCGGGAAAATCCTTGGCTTCTGCCGAAGGAAATCAAAATGATCCTTCTCCCCCCCGAACTCCTCGAATTCGACCGCGTGAAGCTCGAAGCCCTGGAAGCGGACACCCGCGCCATCTATCGACGGATCCTCTTTAGCCGGGCCTATTCGGATGACGACCTTATCGGGCATTACTTCGCCTCGACGCAGGATCTCCGCGACCTCCTGAGCATCAAGAACGCCCAGATGGAAGCGCAGACCGAAGAAGAGGCGCGGGACTATCTGGTGCACCTCAAAAGTTCCCTCGGCTTCATCATGGATGAGATCATGCACCAGAGGAATTTCCGGCGGGCGGTGGATCTGCTCCATCTCCTCCGGATCATTTCGCCGGAGGCCCATGCCAAGCATCCCAATCGCTTCCGGGGCACGCTGGTCCAGGTGGGTTCGCATGTCTGCCCGCCCTCGGAGGAAATTCAGGGTCTGATCGAAACTTTCTTCGACTGCCTCAATCGGATACGAAACCCCATCCTCAGGGCGATTTACGCTCACCATGAACTCGTCCGGATCCATCCGTTCAGCGATGGCAACGGGAGGGTAAGCCGCATGGCGAAAAATTGGATCCTCATGTACGACCTTTACCCGCCCGTCTTCATCAACGATGCGGCCGAAAAGCAGGCCTATGTCGCTTCACTCGGGGCGAGTTTCGGGGCCTTGGCGTCCCGTCCCAACGAGTTCTCTGGCGCCACGAGGATCTTTTTCGAGCAGGAATTCGAACGACTGCGGCGGAGCATCCAAATCGTGGGCCAAGGCGTGATTCAGGCCATCGAGGGCGGGGTTCCCGCGGCGGCCCGCGGGCTGCGGCAACCGGGGGAGGCGCCCGGAGCCTGAGGATCCGTTTTTAGGGATCGGTCATTCGGGATGGGGCCCGACGGTTCTCGGACGCGAGGGCCCAAGGAACTCGTTGAAATAACGTTCTATGCTCGCCAACGGCGGCGAAGCTCCGCCACGCGTAGCCAAGAACGGAAAAGTTCTCCTTGAGGGTTCCGGGCGGTCTCGAGGGCGATGCGCAGCCCCGCGCTATAGCGGCTGTCTTGGGAGGGCTCCGCGCGGAAGGCGCTGCGGCAGTCCGCCGCGAAAAAAATACCAGGAACCGCCCCGCAGCACATGGCTGGATCCGGAGGGCGGGCCCTGGGGATCGGGGCCCCGGGCGCCTCCTCCCGAGCCCTCTCTCGCTTTCTCGAGAGAATATCAAGCGACATGCCTTCCAATCCAAGTGCGGGTGGCATACTTTGATGCTCTTTCTGCTTCGCGGGATTCTCGATTTAGGGCACCTCGTTACCAATCACCCCCATCCATTTACGATTGCATTTCAGGATGCATGCGAACCTAAAATGATCCCCTTCGGACCATTCCGGCTCGGCGGGCCAATGGAGCGGTAATACAACATGAATCAATTCCACCCTCGGCCCACCTTATTCTTCTGCGGAAACAATGAAGCGTTTTTCTTCACCTGCTCGACCCGCGACGGCATCACTTCGTTTCAAATTCCCCAATCTCGCCTGGCCGAGATCGAATGCGAATTGGGGTCAATCGACGAGCTCTAAGGACCTGAATCACTCGATTCTATCAAGAGACTCACCGCGCGCATCTTCACATGTCCGACCGAGAGGGTGAAATGAACCCATTCGGTGCACTACCACCGCTTGTCCGAATGGAACACCGAAATTCCCATCGATGATTCGATCCTGGGCAACGAAGACCGCGCCCGACTCGACGCCGAACTGGATCCGACCCACAAAACATTCGAACTCTACCAATACCTTAAAAATTACCGGCATTTCGCCGTGAAGGTGATCGACCGCAAAATCGCGTCTTTCTGCTTTGACAATAGCAATGGCACCCTTTCCGTCGAGACGGTCCCCGACTTCAGGAACCAGGGGCTGTCAAAGAAGTGCCTCGCGAAGGTGACGAAGGCCATCTGCGACTCAAAATCGTACCCCAAGATCCATTTCCCGACGGACATCGAAAATGTCGCCGCCCGCAAGGTGGCCGAGAGCGCCGGGTTCAAAAAGAATGGAGAGGGGCTTTGGGTGCGCGTTTCCTTGAAATTGGAGGAACTCAGGGCGGTATTGCCTGAAGTTGATATTCGGCTTGTGACGTGACGCTGCGTCACATTATCGATGAGCCTCGCGTGTTCTTTTTCGGTGTTGCTTCACGTGGTGGGCGAATTGTTTGCGCAAAAACCGCCTTCCGTCGATTGCCAATGACACGACTCTCTGCACCGGACCTAACCTCTCTGCTACGGCAATCGCCCGCGATTTCCCCTTCCCCTGATATTTCATTCTCGCCTTAATCGACCCAAATATTCCGCCGGACGTCGGTCGCCCGGTTCCAAGGCGAGGGCCCTTCGAAACCAAAGCGCCGCAGTTTCAGTGTCCCGTCGATTCGCTTCGGTAACGCCCATCCAATAGGCCGTATCCGCGCTCCCGGGATCCAGGGCCCAGGCCCGTTCGAATAGGGCCTTCGCGGCGAGGGGGTCCTTGGCGCCAAGGCGAAGCATCCCGAGACCTCGGAGCGCGGGGAGGCACGATGGATTAAGGCCGAGGGCGCGCGCGTAGAGGGCTTCATTTGTGGCGTCGCTGGCGAAGGCGGGGTGGTTCCGCCGCGCCTCTTCCGAGAGGCCGAAGGCCCGCCTGATGCCCGGCCCCGCGAGAGCGGCCGCTTCGCGGTTGGCGGCGAAAAGGGCGGCCGTGACGGCGTAGCCATCGCGCCCCGCGAAGATGAAATTGGAGAGCCCGACCGATGAGGATACCCGACCCAGATGGTGGCTGTAAAAATCCCATTCGCCCGAACCCTTCCAGTCCGGGAATGCCGACCTAACCTCGCTTCGGAAGCCGTGGATCGGTTGTATTTCGAAGCGCGCCTCGAAGGTGTGGAAGATTTCGTGTAGGAGGGTTCCCGGACGGTCCGCGAAACTCTCGGGGATGTAGAGAACGCCCCGTTTCGGGCCGTCCCATTGCCAGGGGATGAGCGGCAGGCGCTGGGCGCCCCCGGTCGGCTTGGCCCAGAGGTCGCCGCCGGTGATCTTTCTCAAAAATTGGGACAGTCGGTCAAGCCACACTGAATTGCTTCGGGTTTGATTCTACATGCTTTTCCTCCGGGGTGCAATAATTGATGGACGAGTGGAATCGTTTTTTGTTGTAA
>JAFLEE010000140.1 GCA_017302015.1 Spirochaetota bacterium
GGCGCCCGGATGGCGCAAGACCGGCGGAGCGCAGGGATGCGCGGGAGCCGGCCGGCGCCCGGATGGCGCAAGACCGGCGGAGCGCAGGGATGCGCGGGAGCCGGCTGGCGCCCGGATGGCGCAAGACCGGCGGAGCGCATGGATGCGCGAGAGACGGCCACGGGGTAGGCTTGGGTAGGGGTCTCTAACCCATTGGAGTGCTACGGTGAACCTCCCCCCCCAGGGTCTCCCCATGAAAATCGATCTCTGCCCCACCCTCCTCGATCGGTTGGCGTCGTCGGTTAAAAGCGCTTGGAGCGGAAGAACATAGGCCGCGGTGAAGGCTGACCGCTCGACTTAGGCCATTCCCTTCGCCGGTGCGGGGACAGAAGCCACCAGGACGGCGGTGTCCGTCGTGCTGCCCGTGTAGTAGGCGGCGTAATGGGTGGCGCCGATGGCGCATGCGTTCACGTTCCCGGCGTCGTAGACGCGCGGTTCGTTCCCCTCCGCGAGCACTTCCGGCTCGGGCCATTCGAGTGGATGGTCGAAAATCCAATCGGCCTTGACGACGCGGCGCTTGAGTAGGCGGCGGCCCCGCTGGTAATAATAATTGGAAACCAGCCCCGTCTTCGGATCGAAAATAAGGCTCGGCGTCGACTCGCTGACATCCTCGATATTCGTCTTCGTGCGCTTCCAAGTCGCGCCGCCGTCCACGGAGGTAGCCTGGAACTGGCATTTGCCGCCCGATTCGGTGCGCGCCACGACGAGGATCCGGCCGTCCCCCAGCCAGGCGGCCGATGGCTCGGTGGGCCAGTCCGATTTCTCCAGCCCCTCCTCGACCGTGCGCTGCGTCCACGTTCGCCCGCCGTCTTTGCTGGTGAGCACGCCCCAGGAATTCTTGCGGTCCGCTTGGTAATTCCCGGCGAACCAGAGCGACATCAGGCCCGCGCCCGGCACCTTGAAGACGTCGGTGATCTGCATGGGCATCGGCGAAAGCGCGGGCGTCGCAAAGCGCTCGAACGTCACGCCATCGACCGTGCGGTAGAGATCGTGATGGGGTTTCGCGCTCCAGGCGCGGACCCATAGGAGCATCGCGCCCGTCTCATCGAGCCCCTTGCCGATCGTCACCTCGCCGAAGTCGGGATCATTCACGACGCACACTTCCCCGGTCCACGTCTTGCCACCGTCCGAGGAGGTGCGGGCGTATACGCCGCGGACGCCCTCGCCGATATCGTGGGCGGCGCCGCGGCTATAGGCGCAGACGAGGCGGTCTCCGAGGGCCTGGATCATCGGCCACGAGTTGTACCCGGGCACGTCTTGCACCAGGTGGACTTGGGGAGGGGCCGCAAGCGGCGCCCCGTGGGAGGGTTTATGCATTTCTTCTCCTTCATCGCCGCTTCCGCCGCGGCGCCGTACTTGGTGAGCGCGAACGATCCACGCGTCTTCGATTCCGGGCAAGCGCAGAACGTTCCTTCTCGGGGTCCTGATTTTCGCAAAGCGGGACCCGCCCGACGAGACCAGTGTTCCTGCATATCACCCCGGGCCCGTGAAAAAATGGGACGCGCGGGTCAGGCCACCGTGCGACTATACCCTCGAGGACGCTCCTGATCAAATCCATCCTCGCCTCGGCGATGGAGGAGGGCGTGCATGCCGAAGGAGCGACGTGATCCGGGACCGATGACGAGCGCCTGTGGGCCGTGCAAGGGTTTCCTTCCCGCTTCGGCCATGACGGCGTGGCTTAAGATTTTCTCCAACGCCCGCTGGAAATCCCGGACTTCCCCCGGTCCCAGGTGCTCGTTGCATGCAACCCAAATAAGGTGCTCGTAGGCCCAATCGCCATTCGGAAGCGAGCGGCGGCAACTCCCCTTTTTCAAGCCCACCGGCGGGAAGCTTGGGAAGGCCAGCGGATTGCCGTCCATGGTCGCGAAAACCCTGTCCTGGACCCTGATAAGCATAGGAGCCGCCAGATCCATAAATACGGCCTAGCGCGGGCAATTGGAGCGGTTAAAAGCAACCCATTCGATCGAGACGTTACCTATCCAATACCCCATTGGGCGCGTTAAGCCCGCGCCCATCCAGAAACTTGAATCCCTCCCGCCCCGATTATCCGCCCTTCGTGGCCCCCCCTTCCCATCCTAGAATCCCCCATGGCCCGCGTCCGCTTCCACCCCGCCATCCAGTCGATCCGCGGCCGCGTCGGCGACGTGATCTTCCAAGCGTGGAAGGGCGTCTTCTATATAAGAGCCTACACGCCCCCCCGCCCAACCCGTACCCCGGCCCAAGTGCGCCGCCGCGACGCCTTCGCCAGCCAAGTTCGCGCCTGGAAAAACCTGGATGCCCGGGAGCGCCTAGAATGGGATCGGCGGGGAAAAGACCAAGGCCGTTCGGGTTACCACCTTTTCCTGAGCACCGGCCTTCGGGCCCTACGGCCCGAGGGCCACACCCCGCAAGTCCGCGCCCATGGGGCCATGACCCGGGAATCCCGCATGCACGGGGCGCCTCGAAGGCCGCGTATGGGATACGCTTTGGATTCGCTTCACCTTCGTTTCAGCGTCGCTTCGGCCCCAAAGGGGCCGCCGGCACGCCCCGTTTCCAGTTACAATAGGCCTCCCAGCCCCCGACCCGCTCCGAGGCCCCCTTGAAAATCTACCTTTGCCCCGCCCTCCTCGATCTCGTGGTCTTCCTCGTCACCTTTGCCGTGCTCTACGCGGCCGGCGAGCGGGGCCTTAGCCTGCGGGAGTGCATGTGGCTCGGGGTGATCTTCCAGGTGGCGTATTTTTCGTTCAGCCTGCTCTCGGGGCTATTCCTCACGCGCCGGAATGCCCGCGGGGTCCTGCTCGCGTCGACCGTGGGGGCCGGGGTGTTCGGCATCGCAAGCCTGCTCTTCACCGACTTCGCCTTGATCGCCGCCGCGCTCTTTCTTTTCGGCACGGGTTGCGCCCTCTTCTTCAATAGTTTCCAGACCTTCATGCGCGGCGAGGCGCCCCCGGGCGGCCTCGCCCGGTCCGTGGGCCTCTACACCCTCGCTTGGAGCGCGGGTTCGAGCCTGGGCTTCCTCAGTTCGGGGGCCTTCTATCGATTCGGCATGTGGGCGATGGCCGGCCTGACCTTCGCGGTGGGCGTGCTCCTCTTCGCGATCCTCGTGCGCCATCGGCCCCGGCCCGAAAGCTCGCCCTCGTCCGACGAACAGGTGGAGGAAGGCAGCGGCGAGGCCGCGCGCCGGGTCGACCCCGCCTATGTGCTGGCGGGTTGGCTCCTCATCTTCACCACCATGTTCGTGCAAAGGCCCGTCTTCACCTATTTCCCCTCCCTCGCCGCCAAGGCGGGCATCGGCTCGCTGACGGCGAGCCTGCCGCTCTTCTTCCATATGATGGCGCAGGCGCTCTTCGGATGGTTCCTCATCCGCCACCGCGATCTCCTCTACCGGCGCACCCCCATGTTCGCCTTCCAAGCCGCCGCCGTCCTCCTCTTCCTCGTCATCTGGAGATCGAACGCCTTCTGGGTCAGCACCCTTTCCGTCTCGCTGCTGGGCCTCGTCACCGGCTATAATTATTTCTGCGCGGTCTACTATTCGAGCAATTCCGGGAAGCGCTCGTTCAATATCGGGGTGAACGAGTTCCTCGTGGGCCTCGGCTCCCTTGCGGGGCTGATAGCCTGCGAGTACGGCATGGCCCGCTTGGGCGGAAAGGCCGCATCGATGTACCTCGTGTGCGCCTGGGCCCTCGGGGCGGCGGCGATTTTGCAGCTGATCGTGGTGACGGGGCGGCGGCGAAAAATCGCCTGACGAGTTCTAAGCCATTACCGAAATCGGCGCGCGGTCCTTCCTGGATGATGAGATCGAAACATCCGACCTCGTCCGTGGAGGGGGCGAAACCTGGCAAGTGGCTCCAGGAGCCTGTGTGACTGGTCCTTGTTTGTCGGAATCGCCGGGCAGAAGCCCATTTAAACGGATGATTGAGCGCCACTTCCAGTCTTCTGCTTGCGAATCCGGCAAATAACGCTCTCATAGAATTTAGGCACACAGGCTTCTAGCCCGGTTTAGGCGTCAAGCGACGGGGGCAAATGACTTCCATGGACGTGGCTTCACATACGGAAAAGCCCGGATTCGACGGGAAAATCAGGCATTCAATTTATCCTTTACACAGGGATAATATAGTGCTATATTCTCCTCTACTAAAGGAGAACTGAGTGGCAGCGCCCATCCCCCGACCGATGAAAGAGGCCCTCGTCGAAATCCTCGCCCAGTCCCTTGCGGGGGAGATTCCCGGCGGCACGGGGCGAAGGGTCTATGGCCGACTCCGTTTTCCGAATAAAGCGACGGTCGTCGTCGGGATGCGCCGTGTGGGCAAAACCACCTTCCTCCACCAATGGCGCCGCGAACGCCTGGCCCAGGGGGTCGATCGCCGCCTGCTGCCGTTCATCAACTTCGAGGACGAGCGCCTCACCGGCCTCGAGGCCGCCCAACTCGGCTTCCTCCTCGAGGAATACGCGAGGCGCGTGCCGACGCCCGACAAAGGCCAGCGGGCGACCTGGTGCTTCGATGAAATCCAAGTCGTCCCCGGTTGGGAGAAATTCGTCAGGCGCCTCCTCGATTCAGGCACAGCGGACATCCTGGCGAGCGGTTCTTCCGCGGCCCTCTTATCGCGGGAAATCGCGACGTCTTTGCGCGGCCGCGCCTGGGAGATCCCGCTTTTCCCCTTCTCGTTCGCCGAGTACCTCGCCCACCACGCCCTCGCCGCCCCGAACCCGCCCGATTTCCTTGACGCGGCCGCTCGGGCCGCTTTGGAACGGGCCTTCCTCGGTTGGCTGAGCGTCGGCGGATTCCCGGAGGCGCAGGGGCTCGATGGGGCCTCCCGCGCCCAATTGCTGCGGGACTACGTCGACGTCGCCATGCTCCGCGATGTGGTCGAGCGCCACCGGGTGACCCAAGTCGTCGGCCTGCGCGCCCTGCTCCGCCACCTCCTCGGAAACGCGGGATCCCCGTTCAGCATCGAGAAGTTCCATAAAGCACTCAAAAGCCGCGGCGTCGCCATCGGCCGGGATTCCCTGCATGAACTCCTTTCCCATCTCAGCGACGCCTTCCTCGTCCGCCTGGTTTGGATGGAATCCTCCTCCGAACGCCAGCGCATGGTGAACCCGAGAAAAGCCTACCCATTGGATGCCGGGCTGATCCCCATCTTCGATCGAAGCGGGAAACCGAACCTCGGGCACGCCTTGGAAACCGCCGTGCTCATCGAACTGGAACGGAGGCGACTGGACTGCACCTGGGTAAAGACGCCCTCGGGCCTCGAAGTCGATTTTTTGGCCCGAGGACCCGGCGGCCAAACGGAACTCATCCAGATCTGCGCCGATGCCAGCGACCCCCAGACCGCGGAGCGCGAACTCAGGGCGCTGGTGGACGCGGGCACCGCCCATCCAAGGGCGGTGAAACGCCTATTGGTGGCGACACGGGATGGCCTGCCATTCGAGCTTCCCGCGGATATCATCGCCCAACCCGCCTATGAGTGGATGCTCGCCGGCCCCGCGGAACATCCGCCAGAGTAACGAGCGTTTTCAATTTGGGAGACAGGCTTGCCAGCCCCAAAGCGTGCCGTCCATACCCGTGGGTCGATGCGGCAATCAAAGTTTGCGAGGCCCATGCAAACCCTTTCAATAAATGGGTACCGACCCCCGTCCCCCGGGCCGATTCCCCCCCGCTTCACTCCTTCAATAATTGCGCCGCGGGAACCCAGGAGGGTTCGCTCCCATCATCCCATTTGATCTTATAGGAAAGGCCCAGGGTTTCCAGCACCTTTCCGCCGTACATCTTCGGACTCCCATTCCAACTGGAAAGAACCCGGTCCCCCGCATTGAGGCCGGGGTTCCAGGGAAGCTCGCGGATTTCGCCCTCGGTAAGTTCGCTTTTATCGCCGTCCGCGTATAAGACCTTCCACTTCTGTCCCTGCTTCTCGATGAGGGTGGCGAGGTACCAACCCGACGACCATTTGGCGCACACTCGCATCCCCGGCGAGAGGGCGAAGGCGGTCGTCGCGAACATCGCGGCGAAGGCGAGGATTTTAAGTTTCATGGGAGCTCCTGACCGGCGTAAAAATAGTCCTATCGGTACCCGGTCAGCGTCAATGCCCGGAGGGCCAGGAGCGGCCGGCCTGCGGGCACATCGGGTCAGGGCGAATCGGGGGATCACCCCCGTCGATTCCCCTGGGAATCCAAGGCCGAAGCCTTGAAAAATACGCCCATGCTACATTCCCCGAAAGCACCCCACCGCGCCTACGGGAGCCCCCATGTTCCGAAATATCCTCGCCCTCCTCGCCGCCACCGTCTGGATCTCCGCCTCCGAGTTCTTCCGCAATCAATTCCTCTTCAAATCCCTCTGGGTCGCCCATTACCAGAAACTCGGCGTCGCCTTTCCCGCCGAACCCATCAACGGGGCGATTTTGGGCATCTGGTCCCTCGCCATGGCCCTCCTCATTTTCATCCTCATTCCCCGGTATAAACTCTGGCAGACCACCCTCATCGCCTGGCTCGCCTCTTTTGTGATGATGTGGCTGGTGATCGGCAATCTGGGCGTGCTGCCCCACGCCCTCCTCTGGTATGCGGTGCCCCTGAGTCTCTTGGAATGCTTCGTCGCTGCGCTCATCCTCACGGGTCTCCCCAAGAAGCGCGCCTGATCGCCTGCAGGGCTCGAAACAGAATCCCCCCGCGGTAGATCCTGCCTATGCAACGCGGCGGATTGGCGTCAATCCCCATCGCGATCTGATTGGGCGTGCCAGGCTCAACGTTCAGATCTAGCCCTCACTGGCAACCAGTGTGCCGCGAGAAACACGCTCTTTTCGATTTAAGAGTTGTTTCAACCCTTAACCTACGGTCGGCGACCTGAGCGTTTCAATTATTCGTCACAACAGTCGTAACGAAATTAGTGGTCGCGTTGGTTTGGATACCCCAGGTGAAGACTTTGATGCGGTCGTCATACCCATTGGCTATATATAAATTTGACTGGTTATCTTGCAAAATCGCCGTGCTCCATTTTAATTCATTGATGTTTGTTCCAGATGTGCCAAACACGAATTGAACGGTGCCCGATGTGTCGAGAACGGCGATTTTATTAAGGGAGTTCCCAACGAATAACCTATTTCCCGTTTGATTTAAACCCAGTCCTTTTGGTTGAGGATAGTTTGCGGACGGACCTAGGGTTAGGTTTAAATTCCCTGAGGTGTCATACCTCTTTATTGTCCCCGCCGCGCCGGCTCCTACCCAGTAATTAGTTCCTTCCATTCGCATGGATTCGCCTGAAATCGAATACTTTGCTAAAAAAGTGCCGTTCGTATCAAACTTTTGGGTACGGGAATTTCCGACATCTGACACCCAGATATTGCCAGTGGGGTCAATTGCAATTTTACTGTCACCTCCACCTGATCCAAATTGGCCATCTCCAGTGCCTGAACTTCCCCACTTATTGAGATAAACGCCATTGGTTGTAAATACCTGTATTCGAGAATCTTCAATAGAGTACACCTTCCCATCAGTACTCACGGCAATGCCATTTAAGGTAGAAAATTGTCCATTCCCAGTGCCCGCGGTTCCCCATTTTCGTAAAAAATTTCCATTAGTGTCGAACACTTGGATACGATTTCCAAAGTATTCTGCCACATAGATTTGGTAGTCGGGGCCAAATACTACGTCACCGACTGCGTTCATCTGACCATCCGCACTCCCATACCCTCCCCAACTCCGCTTATAAAAGTAATTCGTGGAAATAGTAGTCGTCACCACTTGGGTCACATTGGTCACGACATTCCCATTCGTCGTGCTGGAGACCGTATTAGTGCTGGCAGTAGGGTCCGTCGGTGAAGCTGGTTTGGCAGGGCAAGCCGCCAGAAACAGCATCACAAGAAGCAAAAGAAAACCATAAATAAACTTCATGCCTTACCTCTACAATTGAAGAATCTATCTTTTCAAAGTCGTGTTAACTTGGTCAATCGAAGAAACCGTGGCGGTCACAAACTTATCGCGCCTTTTGACACTCAAGCGAGTGGTGCTGGCCAATGGATAGCACTGATGGCCCATTGGCAATTGGCGTTCGGGCGAAGAAATGCCAAGAACACGGCAAAAATCACGGGAAATGGCCGCGATGTTAAGGCGATGGTTTACAAACGACTCTTCTGTATTCCCGTCAAACGACCCTATCCGATGGCTATTTTTGCGGCCGACGGCCACTGGCTTTCCCGAAGACTTCAGATGAAGCCGACCTTCGCATATCGCGAGTGCGTAAGTTCGGGGGATTAGGGATTTAAACAGCGCCGCAAGAGACGCTGAAAGGAGACGCTGAAAGGAGACGCTGAAAGGAGACGCTGAAAGGAG
>JAFLEE010000141.1 GCA_017302015.1 Spirochaetota bacterium
CCCCGTTCCATAGTCCGCGCTCCCAGGAGGGCAGCGCCTCGGGTTCGCCATAGAGCTCCAATTTGATGACGGGGAAAAGAAGCTCGGGGCTCTTCTTCGGGAGCCCCCGGATCGTGATCCCCCAGGCATCGGGCACGGCTTCGAGCCGGCGACCCTCGCCCAAGAGCGATGCTTTGCGCACGCGATTGGCCAGGCCGGCGAGGCGCAACCAGCCGCCCTCGGGCCAGAAGCGGATGACCAGGTAGAGGGCGTCGCCGAGGCGCGTTTGGCGGCCAAAACTGAGGCTCTCGCCGACTTCGCACCCCTGGGTGCCGTAGATCGCTTCGCCGTGGATGGCGAGCCAGCGCCCGATGCGGCCGCTGCGCTCGGTGAACTCCCGGGGAAGCCGTCCCTCCCCATCGGGGGCCACCCCCAGGAGCAGGTTGCGTCCCGTCGACGCGCTCTCGCACAGGAGATCGAGGATCTGGTCCGCCTCGCGCCAGCGTTCCCCCGCGCCATGGCCGGGCGAACTCCAGGTCGCGGGCCAGGCGGCTTCCTCCGGGAGGCCGCCCACGCCATGGGGGTGCTCGGGCGTCCCGAAGTCGCCCAGGTTCCCGTCGTCCAGATCGCGGGTCTCGGGCTGGGGCTCGGGCGGCGCCTGGTCGGGGGCGTCGCTCCAGGTGCCGAAGCGGTTATTGACCAGGAGGTGCGGTTGCAGATCCCGCATCTTCCCGAGCAGCTGGGCGCCCTGCCAATCCTCGGGCGTCCAGGGCCAGGCGCCCTCGAACCGGAAGAGGTCGATGGGCCCGTAATTCGTCAGGAGTTCCCCCACCTGCGCGTGCGCCATGGCGACGTAGCGGGCCCAGCCTTCCGGGTCGCGGCGCGGCCCCCGGAGGTACTCGGTATGGAGGAAGTCGGACCACGAATACTGCAGGCCGACGCGCAACCCGGCTTCGCGGAAGGCCTCGAGCCATTCCCGCACCACGTCGCGGCCCATCGCCTGGCGCGCCGTGGAGAACTCCGTGGTCGCGGTCTCGAAGAGACAGAAGCCATCCTGGCCGCGGGCGCCGAGCACGGCGTACTTGAAGCCGCCCTCCGCCGCCGCCTCGGCCCACGCGCGCGGCTTGAAATGCCCGGGGTTCCACTCGCAGGCGGCCTTGATCCAATCGATCTGCGGGATGAGTTCCCGCGCCAAGGCCTGGGCGCCGCGCCCCCACCTCGCATGGGCCCCCCAGTGGAAGAAGAGGCCGTAGCGGGCCTCCGCGAACCACCGGGCATGGGCCGCCGGGTTCATGCCGGCTGGTCGCCGTCGATGAAGTAGGCCTTCAAGGGGGGGAATCCGTTGAACTCCACCGAACTATAGCTCGTGGTGTAGGCCCCGGTGGAGAGGAAGAACACGTGGTCGCCCACGCTCAGGTCCCGCGGCAGGCGGTAGCGGTGGTTCTGGTAGAGGATGTCCATGCTGTCGCAGGTCGGCCCCGCCAGCACCACCTCCATGTCGGCCCGTTCCCGGGGATAATCGCGCACCACGGTCTCGGTCGCGGCCAGGCTCGAGGTGCGGTCGGTGAGGATGGGGTACTTGATCGCCTCGCCCAGGGTCTCGATGAGGCCGCCGAAGAGGCCGGCGTCGATGTAGACCCATTTGTGGATGTCGCGGCGGTTCTTCTGGCTGATGAGCACGACCTCGCTGGCGAGGATGCCCGCGTCGCCGACCATCCCGCGCCCCGGTTCGATCCAGAGTTCGGGGGGATTCTTGGGGAAATCCTCCTCGACGAAGCGCAGGATCTCGCCGGCGTAGACGTCGAGGCCGAGGGTTTCGTGGAGGTAATTGGACGGCAGCCCGCCGCCCAGGTTGATCATGGAGAGTTCGGTCCCCTTCTCGCGGCAGGCGTCGAAGAGGTAGCGGCAATGGGCGATGGACTGGTCCCACTGGCCGATGTCGCGCTGCTGGCTGCCGACGTGGAAGGAGAGGCCCATGGGGTCGAGCCCGAGTTCGCGGGCCTCGAGGATGAGGGTGAAGAGCACGTCGGGGTGGGCCCCGAACTTCTTCGACAGCGGCCAATCGGCCCCCGAGCCCTCGGTGATGATGCGGAAGAAGATGCGGCTGCCCGGCGCGGCGCGGGCGATCTTGCGCATGTCCTCGTCGCTATCGCTGGCGTAATAGCGCACGCCCCGCTCGTAGGCGTAGGCGATGTCCTTCTCCTTCTTGATCGTGTTGCCGTAGCTGATGCGCGCCGGCGGCACGCTGAGGCCGAGGAGCCGGTCGAGCTCGTAGATCGAGGCGATGTCGAAATAGGCGCCCAGGTCGCGCAGCAGGCCGAGCACCTGGACCGCGGGGTTGGCCTTGACCGAATAGTAGATCTTGACGCCGGGGAAGACCCTCTGGAGTTCCAGGTAGCGGCGGCGGATATCCGCCAGGTTCACCATGAGGAAGGGCGTGGGCACCGTGGCGAGCAGCTTCTCCAGGTGGGGCCACTCGGGGAGTTCTTGCGGCGCGCCCATCAGGGTGCCGTCCTCAGGTCGGTGGCGCGGCGGGCGAGGAAGCGCTCGTACTCGCGCAGCCGGGCCAGGTGCTCCTCGTCCTCCAGGGCCCCGCGCTGCTCGGCGACCTTGGCGTGGGCCGTGGCCGAGTCGAGTTCCAGGTACTTCATCAGCACGGCCGTGCAGACGAGGCCGCTATGGCTGATGCCCGCGGCGCAATTGACGTTCACCGCCTCCTTCTTGCGCAGGTGCACGATGATCTGGTCGACGATGCGGTCGAGCATGTCGAGGGACGGCGCCTCGAAATCGGTGATCTTCAGGTGGTAGGTGAGGAACTCCTCCCCCCAATCGGCCGGGAGGTCCAGCCGCTTGTACAGGGAGAGCAGCACGCGGATATTGTTCTCGCGGTAGAGCTGCAGGTAGTCCTGGATGCGGCGGTTCTTGCCGGGTTGGGACGACGCGGAGAGCAGGTCGTCGAGTACGAAGCAGAAATTCATGCGTTCCTCCAATTCATTCGTGGGTCTGCGGGGTGTAGTTCTGGAAGCGGGTGAAGCGTTTCTCGAACCAGAGGTCGACCTTGACGTCGTTCTGTCCGTGGCGGTTCTTGGCGATGGTGAGGTGGCGCAGGTCGCCCGAGCCGTCGGGGGGCGGTTCCCCCTCGCGCGCCTGCTCCTCCTCTTTGTAGAGGAAGAGCACGAGGTCGGCGTCCTGCTCGATGGCGCCTGATTCGCGGATGTCGGAGAGCTGGGGCTTGCGGTCGCCCCCGGCGCGGCTCTCGATGTTGCGGTTGAGCTGGGTGAGGGCCACCACGGGGATCTTGAGGCTGCGGGCCACCTGCTTCAGGCCGCGCGACACCTCGGCGATGAACTCCTGCCGGTTGGCCGTGCCCTTCACCGCGCCCGTGTTCATGAGCTGCAGGTAGTCGAGGATGAGGAGTTGGACCCCGAACTGCTTCACCATGCGCCGCGCCTTGCTGGTGAGTTCGGAGAAGGTGAGGGCCGAGTTGTCGTCGATGTAGATGGGCGCCAGGCTCAGGCGCTCGACGCCCGCCATGATGGCCGGCCAATCGCGCTCGACGATGCCCGCGAGGTGGAACTTCTCGCTGGGGATGCGCGAGATGCTCGAGAGCATGCGCAGGCTGAGCTCGCTGGCGCCCATCTCCAGCGAAAAGATGCCCACCGGCACGGGCTTCTCTCGGTAGATGCACATATTCTCGACCATGGAGAGGACCAGCGAAGTCTTGCCCATGCCCGGCCGGGCGCCGATGATGATGAGGTTGCCCTTCTGAAGGCCGCCGATGACCTGGTCGAGGCCGCGGAACCCCGTGGGGATGCCCATCTGGCCCTTGTTGCGGTAGGCCTCCTCGATATAGTTCACCGTCTCCTGCAGGGCCTCGCGGATATGGGTGATCTCGCGACTATCGCGGTTCTTGCTCAGGTCGAAGACGGCCTCGAGGCTCTTGTCGAGGGCCTCGGGGATGGCGGTCTCGGGGTCGGTGGCCCAGCCCTTGATGCGGTCGCCGCAGTCCATCAGCCGCCGCTGCAGCGATTTCTCCGAGACGATGCCGAGGTAATGGGAGAAGTGGGCCGTGGTCGGCACGCTGTCGACCAGGCTGTTCATGAACTCGACCCCGCCGGCCTTGGCCAGGAGGTTTCGGGTCTTCAGGTGGTTGGTGACGGTGATGAGGTCGGCGGGCCCCGTCTCCGCGATCCCCCGGCATTCCCGGATGGCCTCGAGGATGACGCGGTGGCGCCCGTCGAAGAAATCCTCGGGGGAGAGCAGGCCCAGGAGTTCCCCCGCGAGCTCGTTCTTGAGGAAGATGGAGCCCAGGCAGGCGGTCTCCGCCTCCGGGCTCCAGGGTTGACGGAGGGCGGGCCGCCCCCCGGCGTCGTCGGGTTGGGCCATGGAGGCGTCAGCCCCCCGCCACGACCTCGAAGGAGAGTTCGGCGCGGAAGTCCTTGGCCAATTGGAGCTTGGCCGTGTAGGTCCCCAGCACCTTGATGTGGTCGCGGATGGTGATGAGCTTCTTGTCGACCTCGATGCCGGCCTGCGCCTTGAGGGCGTCGGCGACCTGCTGGTTGGTCACCGTGCCGAAGAGCTTGCCGTCTTCGCCGGTGCGCACGGCGAGCTTCAGCTCCGTCACGGCCTTCACCTTCTCGAGGAGGGTCTGGTATTCGGCGCGTTTGGCCTCGATGAGCTTCTCGAACTCGCCGCGCTGCTTCTCGAGGATCGCCAGGCTGGAGGGCGTCTCCCGCACGGCCAAGCCGCGGGGCAGGAGGAAATTGCGGGCGTAGCCGTTCTTCACCTTGACCAATTCACCGGGGTTGCCGAGGTTGGGCACTTCTTTGACGAGGATGACGTTCATGGGGAACTCCTTAAAGATCTAAAGGCGACGATAATTGAGCCAAGGGTCGAACAGGCCGAAACCGAGCAGGGCGGTGAGGACGACGAGCCAGACGGCGGGGGCGAAGGCGCCCGCGAGGAGCACGAGGCCGAGCACGACCCACAGGGGCCACGGCCCCCGGCCGAGGCGGTGGAAGAAATGGGACACCACGCCGGCCCCCTGGAAGAGGTAGATGAAGCCGCAGAGCAGGAGGACGTGGACGGCGAGGGGCCTCCAGGCCGCGAGGGCGGGCTGCCAATGGGCGAAGAGCACCACCGCCCAGGCGGCGATGACGGGCGCCATGAGCAGGCGGGGCGTCTGCAGGTAGCGTAGGCGGGAGGACTCGGGGAAACGGTCGGGATGGAAGAGGCGGAGATAGATCACGGAGCAGGCGTAGAACATGACCCAGGCGTCCATCACGCGCAGGGCCCAGAAATAATCGGTGGAGAGTTTGAAGACGTCGAGGGCGGCCTTGGCGTCGTCGGGCTTCAGGCGCCCGGATTGCTGGAGGGTCGATTCGAAGAGCGACTTGGCCTGGCCCGGCAGGGCGGTCCAGAGGTCGAGGCCGAGGAACGACTTTCCGTAGGCCCAGGCGATGGCGTCGCAGCCCAGCACCACGGCCCCGGCGACGGCGACCCAGCCGAAATAACTGCGCACCCGTGGGAGGATCCACCAGCCGACGAGCAGGGCCAGCGGCGCGGCCAAGACCATCTGGTAGGTGGCGAGCACGCCCAGGGGCGTGGTCTTGGTGAGGAAATAGGGGCAGACCGCGAGGTGGAGCACCGCGTAGGCCGCCCCGACGAGGGCCGCCGCGGAGGCGCCGACGGTATAGACCTCGCGGAGATTATAGGCCAGGAGGAAGGCCGCGGCCACGTTGAACTGGAGGCCCAGGAGCGACAGGGCGAAGCAGACCCCGAGGGTCAGGAGGAACCGGGGTTGGCGCACCAGCGCGGAGAGCTCCATGGGCGGGGGGGCGGTTTAGAAAGGCACTTCGTCGTCGCTGCCCGGGGGCGGGGCGTCGTCGAAGTGCTTCTCAAAAACGATATCGTCTTGGTTGCCGTGGGCGCCCTGGGCGGGCGCCGAGGGGCGCCGGGGATAGGAACGCGGCGCGCCGCCGCCCTCGCTGCCGGCCTCTTGGCCGTAGGCGCCGCCGCCCTCGCCCTGGCCCCGGGGCGAGCCCAGGAATTGGACGCTGGAGGCGATGATGTTCACCACGGAGCGGTTCTGCCCCGTCGTCTTGTCGACGAACTTGTTCTGCTTGAGCTTGCCCTCGATGGCGACCTGGCTGCCCTTGCGGACGACCTGGTGCACGACCTCGGCGGTCTTGTTCCAGGCGACGACATCGAAGAAATTGACGTCGCCCTCCTGGTTGCCGCGGTTATTGGCGATGGAGAAGCGGCACATGGGCGTGTTATTCTGGGTGTACGACAATTCGGGGTCGCGGGTGAGGCGACCGACGATCATGATGACGTTGAGATCCCAAGGCATGGCGTCGCTCGAGGCGGTTTCTTAGACCGTGGCCGGGGCGGCCTCGCCCTTGGGCTCGAAGCGCCGTTTCTTGAATTCCTGCTTGATGAAAAGGTACTTCAGGACGTCTTCGTAGAGGCGCAGTTCGGAATCGAGCACCTTGATGGCCTGCCCATCGACCTTCATGCGGAAGTAATAGTAGCGCCCGTCTTTGTGGCGCTTGACCTCGTAGGCCAGTTTCTTCACGCCGCCGTCGGTCTCGGAGAGGACTTCGACGCCCTTTTCCGTGAACAGCGCTTTGATCTTCTCGAGGGATGCTTTGAACATCGCCTCATTGGCGTCGAGGACGAACGCCACTTCGTATTCATTGATCACCGGGAGCCTCCCTTATGGTCGTATGTCTGCGCGCTTGGTTGATTTTTTGCGGGCAGAAAGGTGGTTTTGGGAGGGGAATTATACCATTTGGACCCCCTGGGATGTCTTTTTTTTTCCCTCCGCGGGGTTATAATAGGAGGAACGAAGGTTATTTCAGCGCCGTCGGGGGGTGAATTCAGCCCTTCTCCCCCCGAAAGGCTCCGTTTGCGAGGTTTCCGTGTCCCGTTCCATGCTCCTTCCCGCCCTCTTCCTGGCGCTCGCGCCATTTTTCGTCTCCTGCCGGGGCCGCGTGAATTCGCTCCCCGGGGTGAACGCCCACGGGGTCGCCACCAATGTGTGGCCCGATCTCAGCGATCGCCTCCCCCGCGGCCTCCTCGACCGCTTCACCCGCGAGGTCAGCAATGCGGCGCCCGCGGAAACCCGCCCACGGGTGCTCGCCGCCTTCGGCCAATTCCGCGCCCAAGGCGACCTGGAGCGGGGCTATTGGACGCTCCTCGCCTACAAGTACTGGCACCAGGCCATCGACGCCTCCAATTTCGCCCGCGCCTGGGGCCCCCTCGACGCCAGCGGCGCCCCCGCCATCCTCAACCGGCTCCTGTGCGAGCAGGCCGAACGCCTCGCGGAACGTTCGCTCTCCGACGCCTTCGGGCTCCTCGCCGGCCTGGGCCAGTTCGGCCTCGACGGCGAGAGCGCCGACCGCGTGGAGGAATCGCGCGACCGCCTCTACTGGCGGGATGAGCGCCGCGCCATCCGCGCGCTCCTGGCCACGAACGCGGTCGATCGGTGGCTGCTGCCGCCCTTCGGGGAGCTGCGGCAGAAGACCTACCAGCTCCCGGTGGCCCCGCTCGATGCCCTCTACCTCTACGAACGCGGCGGGGTCGATTGGAACGCGTTCAAGGCCCGGCGCATCGAAGCCCTCCAAAGATTGCAGGCCGGCTTTCCCCGCACCGATTGGTGGATCTTCACCAACACCCGTTTCCCCGACCTCAACCACCGGCCAGGTAACCCATGAAAATCTCCAAGATGCACGGCTTGGGCAATTCCTTCGTCCTCGTCGACCACCGCACCCCCTTCCTGAACGATCCCGCGGCCACGGCCCGCACGGTCTGCGACCTGCACTTCGGCCTGGGCGCCGACGGGCTCATCCTCCTCGAGCGCTCTTCGTCCCTGGACCTGCGCATGCGCATCTTCAACGCCGACGGCAGCGAGCCCGAGATGTGCGGCAACGGCGTGCGCTGCTTCTCGCGCTTCGCCCTGGAGAGCGGGGTGAGCGCCTCGAAGAAACTCCGCGTCGAGACCCTCGCCGGCGAGATCGATACCGAGATCCTCCCCGATGGCCGGGTGC
>JAFLEE010000142.1 GCA_017302015.1 Spirochaetota bacterium
GCTTGTCGCGATCGTTCCGCCGCTTATGATGGATGGCGACTGGCATACATGGGTCTATCGCGCGCTCGCTTTGCTCCTGATCGGTTGCCCGTGCGCATTGGTCATATCGGTTCCGGCTTCGATCGCGTCCTCGCTATCGGCGGGTGCGCGCCGCGGCCTGCCCGCTCCTCGTGCCCGTCATCGAGGAGGGCCTGCGCAGCACCCAGGCCATCGACGCGATCCTGCGGGAGTACCTCACCGAGTTGGTGAAGGGCTGCGATAGTCTGGTGCTCGGCTGCACCCATTACCCCCTCCTCAAGCCCCGCCTGCGCCGGCTCTGGCCCCGCCTCGCCCTCGTCGACTCGGCCCACACCACCGCGAAGGAGACCGCACGCCTCCTGGACGAACGCGCCCTCCTCGCCCGCGGCGGCCGCGGCCGCCTCGCCATCTGCACCAACGACGTCAACGAGGTCTTCACCCGCATCGCCGGGCGCCTGTTTCCCGGAGAAAAGATCCACGCCGTCAGCCTAGAATAGGGCTTCGCGGCGGACCGGAGCCCCATACTACAATCGCTTCCCATGCGCCCCTCCCGCCTCCCCATGCGCCTTTGCGCCGCCGCGGCCCTCGTCGCCGCCCTGGCGGCCCAGTCCCCCAAGGGCAAGCCCGTGCCGGTGGAGGAGATCTATTTCCTCGTCAACGACGAGATCATCACCCGCCTTGACTACCTCGATCAAGAAAGCACGATCCGCAAGCAGATCGAGCGGGCTCAGGCCTCCGGACAGGGCGACAAGGCCCCGACCCTCGTGCCGGTGGACCTCATCAGCAACCTGATCCTCTCCTCCCTGGTGCGGCAAGAGGCCATGAAGAACGGCATCACCGTCTCGCCCCTCGACGTCACCAACCGCATGAAGCAGATCGCCCAGCGCAATAATATGCGCGGCCTCGAAGACCTCCAGGCCGCCCTCGCCCGGGAAGGCATCCCCGTGGGCACCTTCGCAGACAATATCCGAAACCAGATCTACAGCGAGATGCTCATCGGGCGCATCACCACCCTCACCGACCCCTCGGTCGAGGACGTGAAGGCCTATTACGAGCAGCACAAGGGCGACGAGTTCGGGGTCAAGGCCATGACCGAGAAGTCGGGGCGCCTCTTGAAGGTCTCCCAGATCTTCTTCGAGGCGGAAGACTCCCTTTCGTTCAGCGACAAATACAAGGTGAAGGAGAAGGGCGACCGCATCCTCGCCGAGATCAAATCGGGGAAGCTCTCCTTCGCCGAGGCGGCGATGAAGAACTCCGATGACCTGGGCAGCCGCAGCATGGGCGGCGACCTCGGCTGGGTCTTCGAGCAGGAACTCCAGGGCGAGCCCAATATCTACCAGGCGGTTTTGCACCTCGCCAAGGGCGATCTGTCCGCCCTCATCACCGGCGCCCGGGGCTTCTACCTCCTCACGGTCACCGAGCGGCGCACCGACGGGCCCTGCCCCTTCGAGAAGGCCTCGGTGATCATCAAGAACCAACTGCTCGTGAAGCGCCGCGAGGAGACCGTCGAGAAGCGCATCAACGAGATCAAGGCCCGCTCCGTGGTGCTGCGCCGCACCGACCGTTTCGGCGCCTGGACGTTCAAATGAGCCGCCCCGCCCCGCGTCCTTTGGCGGTGGTCACCGGCGCTTCCGGCGGCATCGGCGAGGCGTTCGCCCGGATCCTCGCCGGCGAACAGCACGACCTGCTCCTCGTGGCCCGTTCCGGGGCCAAACTCAAGGCCCTCGCCCAGGATCTCCGCGCACGCTTCGGCGTCGCGGTGCTGGCCGTCTCGGCCGATCTCCGCGCGACCAAGGGAGCGGATACGGTCAGCTCCGCGCTGAAGAAGCTCGGCCGCGCGCCCGACGTGCTCATCAATAACGCGGGGTACGGGGCGGGCGGTCCCTTCGCCCGGGGCGACGAAGAGGCCCAAATGGGGATGCTCCGCCTCAACATCGAGGCCCTCACCCGCCTCACGCACCGCCTGCTTCCCGGCATGCTGCGCCGCGGCTCGGGGCGCATCCTCAACGTCGCCTCCACCGCCGCTTTCCAGCCCGGCCCGGGGATGGCCGTCTATTGCGCCTCGAAAGCCTATGTCCTCTCCTTCTCCGAGGCGATCGCCCACGAACTCCGCGGCAGCGGCGTCACGGTGACGGCCCTCTGCCCCGGCGCCACCCGCACCGGCTTCGAGAAGGCCGCGGGAATGGCAAAGACCTCGCTTTTCAAGGGGAAGATCCCCGGGCCCGAAGCGGTCGCCGCCTGCGGCTGGCGCGCGGCCAAACGCGGCCGGCCCGTCGTCGTCCACGGCTTGCGAAACCGCGTCATGGCCGCCGCCGCGGCCTTCACCCCGCGGCGTCTCCTGCTCTCCATCGCCGCCCGGATGATGCGCGCGGAGGGCTTTAGGCCCTAGAGCGGCGTCGGGAGGAGGATGCGCGACGGGCACGCCTTCGAGGCGTAGATCGTGTTCGTCTGGGGCAGGGTGGCGCCGCCGGCCGTCCAGGGGAGGCCCGTGCCGGGGTTCACGTCGTAGCGGGGAAAATTGGCCGAGGTGACGGACACCCGCAGGCGATGGCCCTTGTTGAAGATCTGGCTCACCGACCAGAGGTCGACCACCGCCTCGTAGATCTTCCCCGCTTCGATGGCCACGGCGTTCGTCGTCGAGGCGTGGAGGCGCAGGCGCTGCATGCCGTCGACGACGAGGAAGCTCTTCCCGTCGGGATGCACATCGCAGAGGCGCACCGAGACGTCCGTATCCTTCGCCGTGGTGGAGATGAAGATCCGCGCGCGCACCCGGCCCGTGACCTCCAGGGGCGCGGCGAGCGGCTCGCTATCGTAGCGCAGCACATCGGAGCGGCCCTCCACGGGGTTCTGGTTCATCGGGCCGCGGGCGATGGTGAGGTTGCGGCCCCCGATCGTGGGGCAAGGATCTTTCGGGTCGAAGACGAAGGTCTCGGCCCCTGGCTGGGCCTCGCTCGGTGTGAGGCGGCCCCCGCCGAGGTAATAGGGCGTTTCGGCTGATTTCGGCGGCCAGGCGTCGACGAAGCGCCAGAGGTTGCCGGGCGCGCCCGGCGCGAGCGTGTCGCCCATGACGTAGTAGGCCACGGCCTTCTGCCCCGCCACGCCGTTCTCCGCACCCTTCAGCCAATACTCGAACCATTTCGCCTCGCTATAGGCGGGTGGCAGCGCGCTGTCGGGGTAGAAAAGCTCGCCGCATTTGCCGTCGCGGGTCGCCCCGTTATGGGCCCAGGGGCCCATCACCAGACGCTGGTTTCCGCGAGCGTTCGCCTTGCCCCGGGTCTGCCGGCCGACGAACGAATCGAGGGTACCCTGGGAGAAGGTGTCGTACCAGCCGCCGCAATGGACGGCGGGGAGATCCATGCGCTCGAAGCGGGTCGTGGAATCGTAGGGGAGCCAGAAGGCGTCTTGGAGGGGATGGGCGGCGAAGAGCGCGAGGGCCTTCGGGTCGAATTTGTTCCCCGTGAGCCAATTCTCGATCTGGCATTTGCGCAGCGCGCCGCCGGTATAGGCCGCCTGCTCGTAGAGGTTCGCCGCGGCCACGACGATGTATTGGGCCCGGAGCCCCTCGGGCTCGGCGCCCGCCAGGAGGTTCTGGGTGATGCCGCAGGCCGAAGCCCCGTAGGTGCCGACCTTCCCGTCGCACCACGATTGTCTGCGGATCCAGGCGAGGGTGTCGATGCCGTCCTGCCATTCCCCCCAACCGCAGCCGTTGAAGGGGAAGTTCTCGCCCTCGCTGGCGAAGCGCCCCCGCATATCCTGCTGGATATTGACGTAGCCCGCGCGCACGGCGAAGCCGGCCCGGTAGGGGGTACGCGTGAGGAGCACGGGATGGGCGCCATTTGTCTGGGGAAGGGTGACGTAGGTGGCCAGTTTCACCCCGTCGCGCATGGGCACGAGGATCTTCAGGCACAGCGCGGGATCGATCGCGGTGGCCCCCTTGCGGTAGGCCGCCCATTCGCCGAGGGTGAGGAGGCCGTCATGGTTGCCGTCGGCGCGATCGAGGATTTTTTTGACGGAGGCGAGGATCGTCGCCCCGTACTTCTCCTTCACGAACGCTTCCAGCCGGCTCCGGTCGTCTCGGGTGAGGTTTTTCTGGTCTTTCGAATAGGTTTTGAGGGCCTTCTCTAAGGCCTCGATCATCTCTTTGCTGGGCGGGGCCTCTTGGGCGGCCAGGGCCGCGGGGAGAAGGAGGAGCAGCAGGATGGCAATGATTCGGCGCATGGCTTAACTCTCGCTGAGGCGCTTTTTCGGCGCCTCGTAGAATAGGGCGTGGGACTCGCGCAAGATCTCGGGGATGCGGTCGGCGAAGGGGCTTCTTTCGAGGGCGGCGCGCAGATCCAGTTCGCCGGCCTTGGCGGCGTTCTGCCCCGGGAACCAATGCCCCGCCTGCCCCAGCAGATTGTAGCGCATCTTGGCCCAGGGGAGGAGGTCGAGCCCCTTGCCGTAGGTGTAGAGCCGCAGGATCTCGAGGAGGTTGATCTCGCCGGGCACGTCAAAATACTGGGGGAGCCCCTCGTGGTAGCGCGCTTCCCAATCGGCCCCGTGGACGCGGGCGATTTCGGCCGAGAGTTTTCCCTCGATCGCCGCGACCTGCGCGAGGCCCTCGGGGTGGAGGGACCCCAGGGCCGCCGCGTGCTCGTCGAAATCGCTTGGGCGGGATACCCCGAGGCTGAGGGTGTGGATATGGGGCCGGGCGAGGCAGAAGAGGTCGTTCCACTGCATGGGGGTGAACGGGGCCGTCAGCGAGGCCATCTTGGCCGGGCGATCCTGGAGGCGGCCGCCCTTGTCGTTGGGGCTGATGATGAAGACGCCCATGTCGCGCGCCTTGGCGGCCTCCACCGCGGTGGTATTGAGGCGGTTGACGAAGTACCAGTGGAGGTTCACGTAGTCGAACGCGTTCGTCTCGATGGCCTCGGTGATGACTTCGGGGGTGGCGTGGGTGGAGAAGCCGAGATGGCGCACCCGGCCCTGGGCCCGGAGTTTTTGGGCGGCCTCGAGGCAGCCCCCGGGCCTCAGGGCCCACTCGAGCACCTGGCGATTATTGATGCCGTGGAGCGAGAAGAGATCGACGTATTCCAGGCCCAGGAGGCCCATGGACTGCTCGAACTTCGCCAGGAACTCTTTCGGGTCTTCCGTGGGCCCGACCTTGGTCTGGACGATGATTTGTTCCCGGGGCAGGCCGGGGAGGATGCGCCCCAATTGCATCTCGGAGCTGCCGTAGCCCCGGGCCGTTTCGATGTGGCGGATGCCGAATTCGAGGGCGCGGCGGATGCAGGCCTCGAGGTTCGCCTGGCCCTCGGCGGGCACCTCGGTCCACGGAATATCCTGCCATTTGGCCTGGTAGCGCATACCGCCGCAGGTGAGGACGGGCATGGGGAGGCCGGTGCGGCCGAAGCGTCGGGTGATCATGGGGAAGCTTTCCATGGGACGGGAAGGCTTTCAAACGGGCGCCGTGGCGGTCAATACGCCATGGGGCGTCTTGATTCTACGGACCCCGCGGATCTTACGGAGTCTTGCGCGAGGGATGCGCAGGGGAAGCCTGCCCATGGCCATGTGGGTACGACGGCCATCGCCTTATAAAGGGGCAGCCGAGACCCGATGCATGGGCAGGCCGAAGCGAAGCGGAGCCCGAAGCAGCCCGGCCCCTGCGAAGTGCAGCCCGATCGAGAGCGGCAAGCGGAGCAGGGGCGCGCCCGACACCCAGGGTGACGGGGAAAACCGATGTCGTCTTGCGCCGATCGTATAATCGATGGGCCGCTATCAAATACCGTGTTTTTTCAAATACGCATCGCCTTTGCAGCAGCCCTCTTTATGGGTGCTCTTTGCTCGTGCGCGCGAAAGGGGGATTTTCGCGCGGACCTTATTCGCCATTACCGCGGAACCCTGTCAGGGAAAGGCGCCATCCGCATGACGGTCGGGTGGAAGGGGGAGGACGCCCGGGGGACCTTCGAGATCCTATCGCAAAAAAATCCCATCGCCCTGGAAGGCGTCGGGAACGCGGCGAGTTGGCAACTCACCGCATTTTCGGGGCCCGGAAAAGCGATCGGGCATTTCAGCCTCAAGCCCGGCGGCCCGGGGATCCTCATCGGCACTTGGGCACCGCGCAGCGGCGAGGACGAGGCCGAGGTCTGGCTGCATGAGACGGGCAATTCCCTCCCCCGCCACGCCGCGCTCGCCGGCCGCTGGGAAAACGGCGAGAACGCCTTCGATTTTCTCCCCCTCGACGACGGCCGCGTGAAATGGAAGGGAATCCGCATCGGGAACGGGAAGGACGGCCCGACGGATTCTCGCCTGCGCGGCGTCGACGGGATCGATGGGGTCGAGAAGGATGAACTCCAATACGTCGAAGAGGGCGGCGACGACGCTTGCCGCCTCCTCATCCAGTTCCAGCCGAGCCAACTCATCGTGAAGGACAACCACCATTGCGGGGGCGAGCACGGGAGCTTCGACGGGGTTTACCGGAGGCAATCGCCGCTGACGGGGGAATGGGGGCGGTGAAGATAACCGGGTCCTCTGTTTTTAGGGAGCGAAGGGGGCTAATCTAAGTTAGTTTTTCAACAAATTTGAATGCTAGATGGAGGAGTGTTAAGTGTTGATTACCAAAGGCCAGTCCCAAATTAACCTTCCTGATGACTGGAAGCAAACCGACGAAAAGAATCCTGACTACTTTGTGTCGCCAGATGGAACCAAAGGAATCTACGTATCATCACATGAGAAATACGATGTCGATGACGATAGAAAAGTCGTTGAGTTCGTTCGGAAAATCGAAAAGACTAAAACTAAATCAATGAAGGGGTATAAATTTCGAACTTACTCGGATTCCGTGAGTTCGACAGAGGATCCCATAGTTGGGAATCTTGACGAATATGATTCGAACAAGAACTACCGAATTGTTACCAAGTTCATCGTGAAACAACAGAAAATCTTCCGTGCTGCACTACATGACTATGATTGCACCGAGTACGAGGACTCGAAAAGTGCTTTCGACAGCATACTAGATTCGTTCATTTACCTTCCCAAGTACTCGTGGAAGCCAACAGACGGCGGAAGGCCGGAGTTTGGAAACGACCTCATAATCTCGAAAGAAGAGGGATTCGTAGATGTTAACTTACACATTGTTTCCTACACGGCAAATAGGGACGTTTCATTCCTAATTAAGGTCAGTAACAATATCGAAGGGAGGGCAGTTGGGTTCAAGATCCTTCTGGACAAAAAATGGACATCGAAAAAAATCGAAAATTCGAAGTCGTCCTTATTTTGGGGAACCGGCAAGTTCATAAGTACTGGCCAGCCAACTGAAACCTTTGTTGAGGTCCTATCTGGGTTATACGGTTTCCAAAATCCTGAATTTTCAATGAATGAAGTGAATATTGTAGTGGTAGGCCTCGCGAATGATCCGAGAAAGCTTGCCACTCGAGACACCAAGATGAAGGTCTTTTTCAATTCGGACAATCAAGAACTTTATTCTGAGGTGTTCATCAATGTAAATCTTTCTGAGAAGTCTCTCGAATTCCATGAAAAGGACGAAGAATATCGTCAGCCATTGATTCGTTCGTTATGTGGCGAAAGATAACATCTAGTTCGAGGGCGACAACACTATGGCATGGTTTTTGCTTGTGCAAAATCCACCCCATGTAAGTGAAGAGGTCCACGATTTTTGAGCTGTTTTCGATCCACGGAAAGGTGGATTCCCCAACACGCCTATAGGAGAATCCAGTCGTGAGAAGAAAAATTGACCCCCAAATTAAGGCACGGGTGGCCCTC
>JAFLEE010000143.1 GCA_017302015.1 Spirochaetota bacterium
AGGTCGGCGTGGTCTGCGGCTACGGCGACGTGGGGAAGGGCTCCGCCCGGTCCCTGCGCGGCCTCGGCGCCCGCGTCATCGTCACCGAGATCGACCCCATCTGCGCGCTCCAGGCCCTGATGGAAGGCTACGAAGTGCGCACCGTCGAGCAGACCCTCGGCGAGGGCGACATCTACGTCACCACCACCGGCAACGTCGATATCATCACCCTCGAGCACATGGAGAACATGAAGGACCAGGCCATCGTCTGCAATATCGGCCACTTCGACAACGAGATCCAGATGCGCCGCCTCTACGAGCGCAAAGACGTGAAGCGCGTGAACATCAAGCCCCAGGTCGACAAGTTCGTCTTCCCCTCCGGCCGCGCCATCTTCGTGCTCGCCGAGGGCCGCCTGGTGAACCTGGGCTGCGCCACGGGCCACCCCTCCTTCGTCATGTCCAATAGTTTCGCCAACCAGACCCTGGCCCAACTCGACCTGTGGAAGAACGACTACAAGGTCGGCGTCTACCGCCTCTCCAAGCAGCTCGACGAGGAAGTGGCCCGCCTGCACCTGGCGAAATTGGGCGCGACCCTCACCGTGCTCTCCCCGGCCCAAGCCAAGGAGATCGGCGTGCCCGTCGAGGGGCCCTACAAGCCCGAGCACTACCGCTACTGACCGTGGACGCGAAGGCCCTGGAGTTCTACGAGAAGCACCAGCCCTTCGGGCTGTTCTGGGCCCGCTCGCGGCGGAACGAGTTCCGGGAGGTCTTCAACCAGCACGTGCATGTGCCTCCGGTGTCGGGGCGCCTCTCCGTGCTCGACGTGGGCTTCGGCCGTCTCGAGGAACTCTACAAACTCCTCGATTACCTCCCCGAGACCACCCTCGTCGGTCTCGAAGTCTACGGCAAGCGGATGAAGGGCATGGCCCATGAACTGAAGGTCTACGGGCATATCCGCGTCGTGCGCGGCGACCTCGACACCCTCGACTTCGACGAGGCCTATTTCCACCTCGTGTGCGGCTTCAACGTCCTTCCCCTGGTGGCCGACCCCGCGCCGCCGCTGGCCGCATTGGCCCGCTCGGTGAAGCGCAAGGGGAACCTCCTGCTCTCCTTCGATCTGCTCGCCGGCCCCGATGGGAGCCCCGAAGCCGCCAGCGTGAAGCGCCTGGCCCCCTACCGCAAGCATGGAGTGGCCGTCAACCTCCGGCCCGAATCCTATTGGACGGAACAGGTCGCCGCCGTCGGTTTCCGCATCGAGAAAAGTTTCCGGACCAAAAGCCAAACGTTCTATCTCTGGGCTGTCCGGCCCTGACGCGGCGCGTCCGCGCCCCTGACGAAATCCCCCGGCCGGGGCGGCGCGCGCCTACCGGTGGAAGCTGCTGAGGATCTGGAGTTTCGTCCGGTACTTCGCCACGGTGCGCCGCGCCACCTTGAAGCCCTTCTTGGCCAGCACCTCGGCGATCTTCTGGTCGGAGAGCCGGACATCCGGGCCGAAGGAATCGAGGATCGCCTTGATCTCCTCGCGGATATGGTTGGAGGAGACGCTCCCCTCGGCGCCGGCGACGGCGCTGGAGAAGAAGGCCTTGAGGCTGAAGACGCCCCATTCGGTCTCGATGTATTTCGTGTTGGTGATGCGGCTTAAGGTGCCCTGGTTGATGCCGGTGGCCTCGGCCAATTTGGTCAGCGTGTAGGGCGCGAGGTGGCTGGGTCCCTTCTCGAAGAAGGGCCGCTGCACGTCGAGGAGTTTGACGGCGACCTTCACCAGGTTCTGGCTGCGGAAGCGGATGGACGAGAGGAGGAGTTGGGCCTTCTCCTCGCGGTCCTTCATCCATTGGCGGAGTTCCGGGTTGTCCTTCACCTTGGAGAGGGACCGGTATTCGTCGCTATAGGCGAGTTTGGGGAGGATCTCGTCGTTGACGGTGACGTGGAAATCCGCCCCGTCGCGGCGCACGACCACGTCGGGGATGATGACGGCGTTCTCCACGTTGCGGTAGCGGCGGGCCGGGCGCGGCTCGAGCATGCCGATGTGGTGGATGGCGCGCTCGATCTCGGCCAGCGGCCGCTGGAGCAGCTTGGCCAGGTCGGCGGCCTTGCGCTGCTGGAGTTCGGAGAAGTGGTTCTCCACGAGTTCGAACTCGAGGTCGGTGTCGTACTCCTCCAGGGTCTCGAGCTGGTAGAGCAGGCACGAGCGCACGTCGGCGCTGGCGATGCCGGGCGGATCGAAGGAGCGGATGGTGCCGAGCACGTCGTCGAAGACCTCGGGGTCGCACTTCAGGTCGGCCAGGGCCACCGACCGCTTGTCGGGGGCGAAGAAGCCGTCGTCGTCGAGGCTCCCGATGATGTACTCGCCGACCTGGAAGGCTTCGGTGTGCTCGTGGTAGGCGATCCCCAATTGCTCCATCAGGACCTCTTCGAGGTTCTGCTCCCGGCTGGCGGTGCGCTCGATGATCGAGGTGCGGTCGGGGGCGTCGGGGTTGGCGGGCTGCTGGGGTTCGGGGGTGTCGGGGATGGGTTCGTCGCCGTACTCCTCCCGGTGCTCGCTCTCGTCGCGGGCGGTTTCCGCGTCGGGATCGAGGGTCGTGGCGGCCTCGTCGGGGAGTTCGGTGAGGAAGGGGTTCTCGCTGAGTTCGTGCTGGATATGCTCGAGGAGTTCGGGGGTGGAATACTGGACGATCCGCAGCGTCTGGATCATCTGCGGGGTGATGGCGAGGGATTGGGCCGTCCGCAGGCCGAGGTGGAGTCCTTGGGCCATCGGGATTACAGGGTGAAGTCTTCGCCGAGGTAGATTTCGCGGGCTTTGGGGTTGTCGATGAGTTCCTGGGCGGTGCCCTTCATGAGGATGCGGCCCTGGTTCATGATGTAGGCGCGGCTGACGATTTTGAGCGTCTCGCGCACGTTGTGGTCGGTGATGAGGATGCCGATGCCGAGTTTCTGGATCTCGCGGATGACCTGCTGGATATCGCGAACCGCGATGGGATCGACCCCGGCGAAGGGCTCGTCGAGCAGCAGGATCTTGGGGTCGGCGCACAGGGCCCGGGCGATCTCGGTGCGCCGGCGCTCGCCCCCCGAGAGGGTGTAGCCGTACTGGTCGCGCACGTGCCAGATGTTGAATTGCTTGAGGAGCGCCTCGCAGCGCTCGGGGATCTTCTCGCGGGGGAGGTCCATCGTCTCGAGGATGGCCTCGAGGTTCTTGCGCACGGTGAGTTTGCGGAAGACGCTGGCCTCCTGGGGGAGGTAGCCGATGCCGTTGCGGGCGCGCCGGTACATCGGCATGAAGGTCACATCGACCTCGTTGCAATACACCGAGCCCTTCTCCGGCTTGACGAGGCCGACGGTCATGTAGAAACTCGTGGTTTTCCCCGCGCCATTGGGGCCCAGGAGCCCCACCACTTCGCCCTCGTTGACATGGAAGGACACGTCGTCCACCACCAGGCGGCGGCGGTAGGTCTTGCTGATGTGGTTGATGGTGAGGGCGAACATGGTTAAAACTCTGCGAATTTTCCGCGGATCTGGCCTTCCATGCGAAAGCCGCGCTGGCCGCTCTTCATGGAGATGCGCTCGGCGTGGAGGACGCTCCCGCCGATCCGCTCCACCCGGGGCGCCCCGTAGAGCACGGTCAGCCCCTCCTTCTTGTGGTGCACGGCCATGGAGGCCCACGCGGTCTCTTCGCCGTCCGTGATTTTGACATTGCCCTTGGCGTAGAGCAAATCGCTGTATTCGAAGCGCTCGAAGAGGTCGGCTTGCAGGTCGAGCCCGTCGCGGGTGGAGCGGAAGGCCGGGCGGTCCTTCACGTAGGTGTACCGGGAATCGGGGCGGTGGCGCAGGAAGCCCCCCGTGAGCCGGCTGCCGTCGCTCCCGTCGAGGAGCACCACGTTCGTCCAGGCCAGGAATTGGCGGTTCGTGCGGTCGTAATCGTAGCGCACGCGCAGGGCCCAGAGGTTATTGGTGAGGCTGCGGTTGGTCCCCTCCCACTGGAGGATGTGCACGTTGGATTCGGCGGTCAGGGTCTCCTGGCCGTGGACGACCCGGGCCCGTTCGCACCAGGCGTGGGCGTTCTCGGTCTCGATGCGGCATCGGCGCTCGAGCACGAGGGTGCTCAGGTTCTGGAAGAACTCGCCGGTGTCGGACCAGGAGGACATCGCCCCGGCCCCGTTGCTCCCGGCGAGTTTGTGGATGACGACGTTGGTCAAGGCGACCGCGCGGTCCTGCTTGGTGTAGCCGCGGATGACCTCGGCCTCCACCGTGATGCGCTCGTCCTCCTTGGTCAGGGTCGGCCGCTCGGTGGCCGTCGCGATCTCGGCCGCGTTGTCGTAATGGATCCGGTTCCCGCTCAGGCGGGTTTTTTTGACGGGGTCGACCAGGACGACGTCGCCCTCGGCGACCATGTAATGCTCCCGCTGGTAGACGACGATGCGCCGCGCGGTGAGGGTGTTCTCGCCGCTGAGGACCCGGGCGGCCCCCGTCAAGGTGGCGGTGTCGCGGCGCTGGTCGAGCACGAGTTGCCCCCCGGCGAAGCGGATGGGTTCCCCCCGGCCGCCCGCGAGGAGGAGGGCGAGGGCCCAGAGCGCGGGGCGATGGCGCCGGGACTCAGAACCGGACATTGGATCCCGGGATCACGCCGGTCGTCTCCCAGAAGGTGTAGGTATCGATGCGGCGGTCGGCCTTGAACCCCCACCCCGTGATGCGCATGCCGTCGGGCTTCGTGACGGTGACCAGTTGGGGCGAGGTAAACTGCTCATTGGCGTTATCCCAGACGAAGTACTGCCCCCTTACGGAGGTGCCGTTGGAGGCCATCATCACCACCCGGTTGGAGAGCAGCATATTGCGCGTGTTGTTGGAGAGCACCCCGAACTCGCATTCGACCCGATTGAGCACTTCGCGCCGGTCGCTGAAGGTCTGCATGGTGATGTTGCTGACGCGCACGATCTTATCGAAGTCGAAGAAGCTCGCTTCGTCGGCCGCGAGTTGCCAACGGCGCACGTTGTAGGCGTGGAAATCGGTGCGGAAATTGCGGATGACGAGGTTGGGCAGGTTCGTGGGGGCGATATTGGTGGAGTCCCCGAGGATGGCGGGCTGCCAATGGCAGGAGGCCAGTAGGATCGGGAGGAAGCACCCGGCGAGGCGCGTCCATCGGAACCGGGGGCGCACGCCGGGGGGCGCGGCGGAAGGGGGATGCAATCGGTCTCCTAGTACCCGGATTATACCCGCAGACGGGGAAGATGTCATTGCCTCCTGCGGCGCTTAATCATATAATTCGGCCATCATTTCGGCTCACAAAGGGGTTTCCATGGCCAAGCACTATCTGTTCACGTCCGAATCCGTCTCCGAGGGGCATCCCGACAAGGTCTGCGACCAGATTTCGGACGCCGTGCTCGATGCGATGCTGGCCCAAGACCCGGCCTCCCGGGTCGCCTGCGAAACCATGGTCACCACCGGCCAAGTGGTCGTCGCCGGGGAGATCACCACGAAAGCCGTCGTCAACTTCATCGACGTGGTCCGCAAGACCTGCCGCAAGATCGGCTACGACGTGCCCGGCATCGGTTTCGACGCCGATTCCTGCGGGGTGCTCATCGCCGTGCACAGCCAGTCCCCCGACATCTCCCAGGGCGTGACCGAAGGCGCCGGTCTCCACAAGGAGCAAGGCGCCGGCGACCAGGGCATCATGTTCGGCTACGCGACCGATGAGACCCCCGAACTCATGCCCGCCACCCTCCAGTGGTCCCAGAATATCCTGCGCGTGATGGCCGACCTGCGCAAGAAGGGCGCCGTGAAATGGATGCGCCCCGACAGCAAGAGCCAGGTCACCATCGAGTACGAGAACGACAAGCCCAAGCGCGTCCACACCGTGGTCGTCTCGACCCAGCACGCCGAAGACGTCACCCACAAGGAACTCTCCGACTACATCATCAACCAGGTGATCAAGAAAGTCATCCCGGCGGGCATGCTCGACGACAAGACCGTCTACCACATCAATCCCACCGGGCGCTTCGTCGTCGGCGGGCCGCACGGCGACTCCGGCCTCACCGGCCGAAAGATCATCGTCGACACCTACGGCGGTTGGGGCGCCCATGGCGGCGGCGCCTTCTCCGGCAAGGATCCCTCGAAGGTCGACCGCAGCGCCGCCTACATGGGCCGCTACATCGCCAAGAACGTCGTCGCCGCGGGGCTCGCTTCCCGTTGCCTGGTGCAACTCGCCTACGCCATCGGCGTCGCCGAGCCGGTGTCCATCCACATCGACACCTACGGCACCGGTAAGATCTCCGACGAGAAGATCCTCGAGGGCATCAAGGCCCATTTCTCCTGCAAGCCCAAGGCGATCATCGACGGATTCAAACTGCTGCGCCCCATCTATGAGCAGACCGCGGCCTACGGCCATTTCGGCCGCACCGACCTCGATCTCCCCTGGGAAAAGACCGACAAGGTCGACGCCCTCAAGAAACTCCTTTAACCCGGCCGCGCACCCCGCCGCGAACGGACCGGGCCGACAGCCCGGTCCGTTCGTTTCGGGGGGCGGGTCCCCCCTGGTGCCCCTATGCTGACCCCGAAGTTCGTCCGCGAAAACCTGGCTGCCGTCGAAGAAAACCTTGGGCGGCGCTTTTCCAAGATTGACCTGGGGGAGTTCCGCCGCCAAGAGGCCCGACGCCTTGAACGGCTGCGGGAGGGCGAAACCCTGAAGGCCGAGCGCAATACGGTTTCGAAGGAGATCGGCGCCCTGAAGGCCAAGGGCGGTGATATCGCAGCCGTCTCGGCGCGCATGCGCGAGGCGGGCGATCGCATCAAGGCCATCGATAACGAACTCGCTGAGGTCGAGGCGTGGGTCGCGGATTTCTGCATGCGCTTGCCCAATATGGTCGATCCGGCCGTACCCGTGGGCGCCGATAGCGCCGCCAATGTCGAAATACGCCGCGTCGGCGAACCGCGGGCGTTCGATTTCGCTCCCAAAGACCACCACGCATTGGGCGAGGCGCTGGGCATCCTCGATTTCGAGCGGGGGGTCAAATTGGCCGGGGCCCGGTTCACCGTGGTGAGCGGCGCTGGCGCGCGCCTCGAGCGGGCCCTCATCAATTTTTTCCTCGATGAGAATACCTCCCGGGGCTATCGCGAGGTCCTTCCCCCGTTCATCAATAACGCCGACAGCCTGCGGGGAACGGGCCAACTCCCCAAATTCGAAGAAGACATGTTCAAGATCGAGGGGCACGAGGGCCGCTATTACCTCATCTCCACCGCCGAGATCCCCCTGACGAACCTCCACCGCGACGAGATCCTCCCCGAAGCGTCCCTGCCGGTGAAACTCACGGCCTATACCCCGTGTTTCCGCAGCGAGGCGGGGGCGGCCGGCCGCGATACCCGCGGCATCATCCGCCAGCACCAGTTCAATAAGGTCGAGATCGTGAAACTGGTGAAGCCGGAGGAGAGCGAGGCCGAGCACCTCTCACTCCTCGCCGATTCCGAGCACCTCCTCCAAGTACTAGGGCTCCCTTATCGGGTCATGCTCCTGTCCAGCGGCGATATGGGGTTCGGCGGGCGCAAATGCTACGACCTCGAGGTTTGGCTGCCCGGGCAGAACCGCTATGTCGAAATCTCCTCCTGCACGAATTTCGGCGATTTCCAGGCTAACCGGGCCGGCATCCGCTATAAAACCGCCCAGGGAAAGAATCTGCCGGTGCATACCCTCAATAGTTCGGCCCTCGCCGTCGGCCGGACCGTGGTCGCGCTCCTCGAGAACGGGCAGCAGGCAGACGGGTCGGTCCTCCTCCCCAAGGCCCTCCACGCCCGCCTCGGGTTCGACCGGATC
>JAFLEE010000144.1 GCA_017302015.1 Spirochaetota bacterium
CGCTCCTGGGTGGGTTGCATGACGCTGCGCGTCGGGAGCGGCTCCTCGACCAGGCGGGCGCGGAAGAGCGTTTCGACCACCTCGAAGCGGAAATTATGGAGCATGGCGTCGAAGAGGCGGAACCCCTCGCGCTTGAACTCGTTCAGCGGCTTGCGCTCGGCGTAGGAGCGCAGGCTGATCCCTTCGCGCAGGTGGTCCATGGCCAGCAGGTGCTCTTTCCAGCGGTTATCGAGGTTGTAGAGGAGGATCTGGCGCTCGACGGCCATGACGGCCTCGGAGGGCCAGGAGGCCCGCTTGGCCTTGTAGGCGTTCTGGGCCAGGAGGATGCAGTGCTCCTCGATGGCCTCGAACTTCATCTCGTTGAAGCGCTCCTTGTCGAGGTCGAGGGCGAGGCCCAGGGAGCCCTTGACCCAGGCCGCCGTGTCGTCCCAAAGGTTCTCGTGGACCCGCTCGGCCTCGCCGGCCATGGACCAGAGTTGGGCCGCGACGACCTCGTCGATGAGTTCGAGGATCTTGGGCAGGGCGTCGTCTTCGTAGAGGAGGAAATCGCGCTCCTTATAGACGATCTGGCGCTGCTGGTTCATGACGTCGTCGTACTCCAGCAGGTGCTTTCGGATGTCGAAATTGCGGTTCTCGACCTTCTTCTGGGCGTTGGCGATGGCGCGGCTGACGAGGGGGTGCTGGATCTCCTCGCCCTCCTGCATGCCCAGGCGGAGCATGATGTTGGAGATGCGCTCGCTGCCGAAGCGCTTCATGAGGTCGTCCTCGAGGGAGAGGAAGAAGACCGATTTGCCCGGGTCGCCCTGGCGCCCGGAGCGGCCCCGCAGCTGGTTGTCGACGCGCCGCGCCTCGTGGCGCTCGCTGCCGACGATGAGGAGCCCGCCGCGCTCCTTCACGCCGGGGCCGAGCTTGATGTCGGTGCCCCGGCCGGCCATGTTGGTGGCGATGGTGATGGAGCCGCTCTGGCCGGCGTTCTCGATGATGTGGGCCTCGCGCTCGTGGTTCTTGGCGTTGAGTACCTCGTGCCGCAGGGCCTTGCGCGTGAAGATGCGCGAGAGCACTTCGCTCTTGTCGACGCTCGCGGTGCCCACCAGCACCGGCACGCCGGCCTTCTGGGCCTCTTCCACGCGCTTGGCGACGGCCTCGAACTTCTCGGCCTCGGTGCGGTAGACGCGGTCGGCCTCGTCGATGCGCACCATGGGCTGGTTGGGCGGCATGACCACGACGTCGAGCTTGTAGATCTTCTTGAACTCCATGGCCTCGGTGTCGGCGGTGCCGGTCATGCCGGCCATGGTGGTGTACATCCGGAAATAATTCTGGAAGGTGATGCTGGCGAGGGTCTGGGTCTCGCTGACGATCTGCACGCGCTCCTTGGCCTCGATGGCCTGGTGCAGCCCGTCGCTGTAGCGGCGCCCCTCCATCTTGCGGCCGGTGAACTCGTCGATGATGACGATCTCGCCGCCCTCGATGATGTAGTCGACGTCGTTGGCCATGATCTTGTGGGCGCGCAGGGCCTGCTGGACGTGGTGGAGGTACTCCACGTTCTGGGGGGAATACAGGTTGTCGATGGAGAGGAGGCCCTCGATCTTATGGACGCCGTCTTCGGTGATGGTGATCGACTTGTCCTTCAGGTCGATGGTGTAGTCGCCGGTGCCGGGGATCTCCTTCTTCTGCTCGTCGGTCTGGGCCTGGCGCAGGCGCGGGATGATCTTGTCGATCTCGTAGTACTTCGTGGTGTCGAGTTCCGACGGCCCCGAGATGATGAGGGGGGTGCGCGCCTCGTCGATGAGGATGCTGTCGACCTCGTCGACGATGGCGTAATGGTGGCCGCGCTGCACCTTGTGCTCGCGCTGGGTGACCATATTGTCGCGCAAATAGTCGAAGCCGAACTCGTTATTGGTCCCGTAGGTGATGTCGCAGGCGTACATCGCCCGGCGCGTCTCGCTCTGGGGCGGGACCTCGTGGGTGATCCAGCCGACGGTGAGGCCGAGGAATTGGTAGATGGGCCCCATCCAATGGGCGTCGCGCTTGGCCAGGTAATCGTTGACGGTGATGACGTGCACGCCCTTGCCCTCGAGGGCGCGCAGGTAGGCGGCGAGGGTGGCGACGAGGGTCTTGCCCTCGCCGGTCTTCATCTCGGCGATCTTGCCCTCGAAGAGGGTGATGCCGCCCATGAGTTGCACGTCGAAATGGCGCATCTTGAGGGTGCGCATGGAGGCCTCGCGCACCACCGCGAAGGCCTCGGGGAGTACGTCCCAGATATTTTTGCCCCCCGCGAGTTGCGCCTTGAACTCGGCGGTTTTCGCCTTGAGGGCTTCGTCGGAGAGCGGATGGATGGCTTCTTCGAAGCGGTTGACCTTGGCGACCCAGGGTTTCAGTTCGGCCGCGTCACGCTGCTTTTTTGAGGCGAAAAGGTTGAAAAACATGGGGGATTATAGCATCCGGCCCCCGGGCGCTTCCCCCGATCCCCCCGGGAATCCCGGGAAAAAACGCAACCATCGGCCTCGACGGCGAGCGCCCCTTCGGCGCGGGGGATCAGCCGATGAGTTCCTTGCCCGCGTCCTCGAAGTAGGCGTTCTTGGCCTTCACCTGGGGGAACTTACCCTTGGCCCACTCGCTCAAATAGCCCTGGCCGTTCGTCCGCTGGAGGCGGGTGTGGGCGGCCAGGATGCGCGCGCCCCGCGTGAACGACGGCACCACCGGGAGCAGCTCGGGCGCGTCGAAGTCGTCGACGCGCTTGAGGCCGGGGCCGTTCATCTCGGTGCCGATGCCGATGGGGAGCCCGCGCTCGTCGGCCTTGCGCACGATCTCGTGGAGGAGGGCGACCTTCTTCTTGCGCGTCTCGGGATCGGCGATGTTCCAGTTGCGGTCGGGGACGATGTTGAGGGCGGCGGCGCCCTGCTTCATCTCGGTATCCATGAGTTCGTCGACGGCGCCCTCGCCGGCGCTGGTGCCGTCGAGCCAGGTCATCATGGGGATGGCCTTCTGTGCCTGGATGAAGCGGTTGACCTCGGCGACGGCCGGGAAGGTCTCGCGCGTGGGCGCTTGGTAGCCGACGCCGCCCTTCTTCATGGTCTTCCCGCGGATGAGGGCCTGGATCTTCCCGGGGTCGGCGCTGGCTTTCGCCCCGTCGGGGCCGAGTTTGCCCGCCCAAAATTGGGCGCGTTCCGCGTCGCCGGGGAAGACCTGGCGGGACTTGTCGTCGTAGGCCTGGCAGATATGGCGCTCGGTGGCGACGCCCTTGGGGGTGAGGGGAAGCACATCGCGTTCGTAGTCCAGGCGGACCGGGTCGAGGAAGGCGTTGACCTTGGCGATGAGGTCGCGGTTGCGCTTGCCCGCGCCATCGGCCATGCCCTTAAAGAAGGCCTGGAAGGAGGGATCGGTGAGGGCGCTCTGGACGAAGCCCGTGCCCATGTGGTAGGTGACCCCGGGTTCGCCGGGGGAATTGAGTTCCCGGGTGGAGAACTCGGGGAGGAAGCAGCGCGTCTCGAAACCGGCGACCACCGGCAAGCCCAGGAGTTCCGCGGCCTCGAAGAACTCGTCGACCCCGTCGAGCACGTCGAAATCCACGAGCCCCGCGGCGGCGAGGCCCATGCGCTTGGCCATCCACACGATGCCGTAGGGCGAAAGGCCTTCGGCGTTATAACTGTAGAACGAATGGCAATGCAGGTTGAAGGCCATGAGCGGGCGCTTCGGGAAACTCATGGTGCGGGCCTGGGCGGCGAGGGCGGAGAGGGCGTGGCGGCGGGTGCCCAGGTCGAAATGGTTGAGGTCTTTTTCGAGGGAGGCGAGATCGGTCATGGTTTATCCTTTTTTGAGGTCGTCCCAGGTTTTTCGGTTGCGTCGGTAGGCGCCCTCGTCTTCCCCGTCGAAGAAGACGGCGATGAGCGGGTGGCGGATGCCCTCTTCGAACTCGGCGGATTCGATCTGGTCCTCCGGGCAATAGGCGACCCGGTCGCTGCCGTCGGGGAGCAGGTGGTACCAGGGCCGGTTGCGGGGGGGAGCGCCGGGTTGGGAGGCGAGGAAGGCGTCATCCCGACGGCATTCCAGGTCGTAATCGGCGACCACCGCCCTGAAATCCAGCAGGCGATGGCGCACCACCGCGCCGCGGCGGAAGCGGTTGGCCGGGAATTCCCGGAGGTTATGGGCGAGGTAGAAGCGCCCCACGGCCACGCTGAGGCTGCGGCCCTCGTCATCTTCCATCCGGTAGGCGCCTTCCATGGTGCCGAAATCCGTGGGGAGTTGGCAATAACTATGGTACTCGTGGGTGCCGCCCGGGGCGAGGACCGGGCAGCGCCCCAGCACGCCGCGGCCGCGGATCTCGCGGCGGTCGCCGTCGGAATCGATGATGAGCCATTCCCGTTCTTGGAGCGTCAGGGTCTGGGGCCCCGTATTCTCGAGGCGGATGCGGTACCCGTAGAGGAATTGCCCGGTCGCGGGGTCGGAATAGTCCTCGAGGAAGGCCGTCCAGACCTGGATGCGGACCCCCGCGGTGGTGGTATCAGAGCCCATGGGAGGCCGGGATTTCCCGGGGGGGAGGAGGGCGGGGGACCGTGGATTCGGGGTGGGGGCGGGGCATGGGGCCGGAACGGGGTAAAACTTGGTTTTTCTCGGGTTTCCCGGCGTGTTGCCAGAAGGACCCATTCAATTTTACAATAAAAAAAATGGGGAGTCCGGATTGAAGTTCACCTGTCAAAAAGAAGACCTGCTACGGGTTTTTTCCGCCGGAAAATCCATCACCGGGTCCAAGACCAATTTTTCCATCCTGTCCAATCTCCTTTTCGAGACAAAGGGCGAGGACGCGGTGACCATCAAGGCCTCCAACGTCGACACCACCCTCGAGGCCCTCATCCCCGCCAAGGTCGCCGAGGCGGGCTCCATCACCATCGTCCAGGACAAGCTGGCCAAGATCGTCGGCCAACTCCCCACCGCCGAGGTGCTCTTCGAACTCGACAAGGGCAACGCGGTGAAGGTGCGCAGCCTCGATAAGAAGCGCGACGCCAAGGCGGTCATCATCGGCGCGCCCAAGGCCGATTTCCCCGACATCCCCGACTTCCCCGCCGGCGGCAAGACCCTCACCGTCGACATGCTCTATTTCCGCAAGATGATCCAGAAGACGCTCTTCGCCGTGGCGGAGAGCAGCGCCAATTACACCCTCAACGGCGTGCTCTTCGAATCCGCCGGCGGCCTCATGAAGATGGTCGCCATCGACGGCCGCCGCCTCGCCATCATCCAGGCCCCGCTGCCGGGCAAGGACGAGCCCGAGTTCTCCCTCATCATCCCCCGGGGCGTGCTGCAGCAGCTCCTCGACATGATCCACGGCGAGGGGCCCCTCACCGTCGCCGCCACCGAGAACCGGGTGCACTTCCGCATGGAGCGCTTCACCCTCTCCTCCAACGTCCTCACGGGCAAGTTCCCCAACTACAGCATGTTCATCCCCGCCCAGCACCAGCACGGTTTCGTGGTGAACACCGCCGAACTGCGCGGGGCCATCGGCCTCGCCGCCGTGCTCGCCGAGGGCGACAGCCAGAAGATGCTGTGGAACCTCTCGGGCAACGCGCTCAACGTGTCGGCCCAGAACACCGACTACGGCAAATCCGAGGAGACCCTCTTCGTCCAGTACAAGGGCGAGGACCAGTCCATCGGCATCAACTACAAGTTGATGAACGACATCCTCAAGGAGATCGAGACGGAAGAGGCCGAGTTCCACTTCAACAACGCCCTCTCCCCCATCCTCATCCGCGAGAAGGACCGCAAGGAATACTTCTTCATCATCATGCCGATGCGCCTGGACAACGCGTAGGGCCCGCCGGCCCCGGGATCGCCCCGAACCCGCCGCCCCCCAGGAAACACGGCCGTGCGCCTCTCGTCCCTCCATCTCGTCCATTTCCGCTCCTACGCCTCCTGCGACCTGGCGTTCCCGGCGCGCTATAACCTCTTCACCGGCGCCAACGGCCAGGGGAAGACCAACCTCATCGAGGCCATCTATTATTGCTCGGCGCTGCGCTCCTTCCGCGCCCACAACGCCCAGGACTGCATCCAGCACGGGCGGCCCTTCTTCCACCTCCAGGCGGAATGGGAAGACGATGCGGTGCGGCACGACCTGGCCATCCACCACGCGCCCTCGGGCCGCACGATCCGCCTCGACCAGAAGCCGCTGCCCTCGGCGCGCCGCCACGCCCGGCGCTTCCCCGTGCTCTTCCTCTCGCCCCAGGATACCGCGCTGGCGTGGGGCGCCCCCGCCCTGCGCCGGGATTGGTTCGATCGCCTGCTCTCCCTGATGAAGGATTCCTACGGGGAGACGCTCGCTTCCTATGAGAAGACCCTGCGCCAGAGGAACCGCGAACTGAAGCAGGGCGGCACGGGCGAACTCTGGAACGGGCCCCTGGCCGAGGCGGGCTGCCGCCTGGTCAACGCGCGCCGGTCCTTCCTCGCCGCGGTGCGCACGCGGTTCCAGGCCGCCTTCCACCGCTTCTTCGAGCCCGGCGAAGCGGTCGGGGACCTGGCCTACCTCATCCGCCATGACGAAGACCGGGGGCCCGAACCCTTGGACGAGGCCCGCTTCCTCGAGCGCCTCGCCTCCTGCGCCGCGCGCGACCGGGCCACGGCCACCACGGGCTTCGGTCCCCATAAGGACGACTTCGCCTTCCTCCTCGGCGACCGGCCGGTGCGGGAGCACGCCTCCCAGGGGCAGACGCGCCTCTTCGTCTACGCCCTGCAATGGACGGTGCACGAGTACTTGGCCCGCGCCCTCGGTCGCCGACCGATCCTCCTGGTCGACGATATCTTCTCCGACCTCGACGAGAAGCGGACCCAACTCCTGTTCGAGGGCCTGCGCGAGGCCCCCCAGGTCTTCATCGCCTCGGCCAACGAGGTCCTCGTGCGCGCCTGGCTCGGAGATTACGAGCGCTTCGAGATCCGTGGGGGGAGCGCCCAGGCGATGGCGAGGCCCGTCCATGTCCTCGAATGAGCCGGGGCGGGGCGGGCGGCCCGAGTTCCGCACCCCCGCCGATTTCGCCCGCCAATTCGAGGCGCGCTACCGAGAGATGGCAGGGGCCGCTTCGGCGGTGGCGTTCTGGCGCAAGGCCGTCGGGCCCGTGATCGCGCGCCAGACGCGGGCGAAGTCCCTCAAGAACGGGGTGCTCACGGTGGCGGTGCACGACCCGGCGTGGATGGCCGAATTGGGCCTCGAACGCGGCCGTCTCCTGGCCCGCTACCAGGCCGAATTGCCGGCAGCGGGGGTCCAGGAGATCCGCCTCTTCCTGGAACGGGCCGCGCCGGGGTTCGACCCGAGCGCCTACAAGCCGCCGCCTTCCTTCTCCCTCGCGGGGATCCCCGAACCCGAACTCCCCCCACTGGCCCCGCTCGCAGACGACGCGCTGCACGCTTCCCTCGAACGCCTGCGCCGTACGACGAAACGCATCGAGAGGTGGCGGGAACTCCACGCGGGGGAAGATCCCTGGGCCACCCCGGTGATCCCGCCGACGCCGAAGGTTAGCGATGCGCCTTTCTTTTTCCCCGAAAGCGGGGTGGTCTCCGATTTCCTCGACCCGGGGGACGGCTGATGGATGGCGCCCGCGCCCGGGTTTTTTTCGCCGCCGCCCTGGAAGAGGCCCGATCCGCAAAGGGTTTCTCCCGGCCGAACCCCGCCGTGGGGGCCGTGATCGTGCACGCCGGGGAGATCATCGCCCGCGGCCGCACCCGGGAGCCCGGAAAGGCCCATGCGGAGGTGGATGCCCTGGCCCGG
>JAFLEE010000145.1 GCA_017302015.1 Spirochaetota bacterium
GCGGCAAGGAAGCCGCCCCGCCTCGCCCGCGCCGGACGCGCATAAACGGCGAAGCCCAAGCCCAGGAAAACCCATGGCCGCCAAGAAAGCCCCCGCGAAAAAAACCAAGCCGAGCGCGAAGGTCCCGCCGCCCCCGCCGTTCCAGTTGGCGCATTTCGGGATCTGCGTGCGCGATCTCGACGCCACGGTGAAGTGGTACCGCAAGCATCTCGGGTTCACCGAGGTGAAGCGCTTCGAGCGGGCCGAACTCGAGATCCAGGGCGCGCTCCTCTCGCTCCCCGGCGGGTTCATCGAGGTGCTCTCCCCGCTGCATCCGGCCATGGCCGCGCGGGAAGGGCTCCTCGTCCACCAACTGCAGAAACTCGGGGCCAACCATTTCGCGGTGGCCGTCGACGACGTGAAGGCCGCCTTCCGCCGGATGAAGGCCCTCCCCCTCCCCTACCAATCCGAACTCGTCGACGGGCGCTTCTTCTTCTGCAAAGATCCCGAGGGCACCCTCATCGAAATCAAGCAGGCTTAGGCCAGGACCCCCGATGGATAAAATTCTCGCGCTCTGCCGGTTCCTGGGGCTCCATCCCCTCTCCGCCTTCGCCATGGTCGCCATCGATTGGATGCTCTTCAGCGGCGAGGTCGTCACCGTCGCCGTGTCGTGGCCGGTATCCATCGGGGTGGCCGTCGGCCTCACCGTCCCCTGCATCCTCATCCAGCGCTACGGCATGAAGGAGGCGTGGGGCCTCGCCGTCGGCAAGGGGCTCCTCATCGGCGTCCTCACCGCCATCCCGACCTCCCTGCCCTCGATCGCCACGTTCGGGGGCGGACTTCTGGGCTTGGCCAGCGTGCTCGCGGGCCGCAAGCCGAAGGAAATCGAAGAAAAAAAATAGCCCGTTCCACGAACCGCTCCCCATCAGGACAACCCCATGAGCAGCATCCCCCAAGAATTCCCCAACGTCACCGCCGTCGCCAAGGCCAACGTCTATTTCGACGGGAAGGTCGTCAGCCACACCCTCGTGCTCTCCGGCGGGGCGAAGAAGACCCTCGGCCTCATCTATCCCGGCGCCTTCCATTTCGGCACCA
Organism: Spirochaetota bacterium; assembly: GCA_017302015.1. Taxonomy (GTDB): domain Bacteria; phylum Spirochaetota; class UBA12135; order COTS27; family JAFLEE01; genus JAFLEE01. The sequence goes on from JAFLEE010000145.1 coordinate 1,075, forward strand.
AGGCGCCCGAACTCATGGAACTGGTCTCCGGATCCTGCCGGGTGAAACTCGACGGAAGCGCGGCGTGGACCGAATACGCGGCGGGGTCCTCGTTCAAGGTCCCCGGGGACTCCGGCTTCGACATCGAAGTAAAGACGGGGATCTGCGAGTACATCTGCTCGTTCCTCTGAGTCGGCCCGCCGACAGGGAGGCGCGGCAAACCGGTCGCGGCCCAAGCATCCCATGAACCGATACGCAGTTTTTCTGCGCGCCGTTAATGTCTCGGGCAAAAACCCCGTGCCCATGGCGCCGCTGCGCGCCGAACTCGAGGCGGCGGGCTGCCGCGGGGTGAAGACCTACCTCCAAAGCGGGAACTTGATCCTCGATCGTTCCCAGGCCGATGAAGGCCGGCTGGCTCGGCTCGTCATGGAGCGGATCCACGCGCGCTTCGGCTTGGAGATTCAGGCCCTCGCCCTGCATGGGAAAGAACTCACACGCCTGCGCCTCGCGAACCCCCTGTGGCCCAAAAAAGGCGGCGATGGCAAAACCTTCCATGCCACCATTCCCTTCTCTCCCGTGGACGCCGAACGATTCCGGTCCCTGGAACTTCCAGCGAGGAAGGGCGAGCGCGTCGTCCTAGAGCGGGGCATCCTCTATCTCCATTGCCCCGATGGCTACGGGGACTCCAAACTCACCAATGCCTATTTCGAAAAGGCCCTGGGCATCGTCGCCACCACGCGCAATTGGAATACCCTCTGCGCCCTTTGCGATCTGTTGGATGCCTAAACGCGCCTCAGTGGCAGACGAAAACTCGGTGACTCGGAGTGCTCTCCCAACGGAAAAGCCTTGGTTCCGTATCATTCGGACGCCACCCATTGAAAAGGACCTAGGGATCCTCGAACGCTCTATATCTTGGGAAGCGTTGCCCGCCACCTGATTTCGCAGGGAAAGGTCTCGTGGAGCGCCTCGGTCTCGGTGGCAGAAAGGCGTGCGTGGATTCGCCGGGCGGCCCAGGCGCCCATCGCCTCGAGGGGTTGGTTGACCGCGGTAACACCGCCGCACAGTTCCTCGAGCCTCGGGTGGTCGCTCAGGCAGGCGACAAAACTTTCCTTCCCGATGCGGTCCCTCTGCCGCTCGGACATCGCATCGAGAAGTTCAAAGAGCATGGGCGGATGGGCGACCACGATGCCATCGGGCGAGGCGGCCTTGCCCAAACCCCGGGCCCAGACCGCGACGGCGCGGGGGTCTGCATCCCCGAACACCACCTGGTCCTTCGGCAAGGCCATCCCATGCTCCTTCGCGAAGCGCTCCGTGAGTCGAAGGCGCCGCGCGACATCTTGGAAACGGAGACTATGGGCCAGGAAGGCCAGGCGCCTCCGTCCGGCCCGCTCCATGGCCGCGAGGACCTCGGCGAGGGCCGTTTCGTGGTCCGCCATGGCCCCGTCGATGCCGGGGTGGAGATGATTGATCGTCGCCAAGGGCAAGCCCCGGACGAGGAGTTCGCCTAAGAATCGGGCGTTGTCCGCAAAATTGGGGGAAAGAATGGCGAGGCCATCGAGGCGCGTGCGGTCGAGGAAGGAGGCCGCATGGCGGCTCTCGAAATGCACCCAGTGGAAGGCTGCATCCCCGCATCCGTCATGGACCCCCTGGACCACCCGGGCCACGTAGGGCGGCAGGGGCCCCTCCGTCGGCAGGTGGTGGACGGCGAGACCGAGGTGGCGCACCCCGCCCCGGCCGATCCAAAAATGGCCCTTCCCGGGCCGGCTCTCCACCAGGCCGCTGCGGCGCAAATCCGTAAGCGCCTTGCGAAGGGTGAGCCGGTGGATGCCCAGACGTTCAGCCAAGGCGAATTCCCCGGGTAATCGGGCTCCCGGACGGAGGCGCAGGTCGAGGATGGCCCGCGTCGCGGCGGGATAGCTGGGTGGACGGCCCCGGGGCATGGGTTAGTTCCAAATCCTTAAATTTGATCTTTCATAATACATACATGTATACTATTACAGGAACCCCTGGGATGCAAGGGACCCCGGCCCCGAACACGGGGCCCCGCGGCCTACCCCGGGGTAACGTCAGGAACCCGCGATGAAGAAACGCCCCAATCTCCTCCTCCTCTTCACCGATATGCAGCGGGCCGATACCATCGGCGCCCTGGGGAATCCGATCATCAAGACCCCCGCCCTCGACCGCCTCGCCCGGGAGGGCACGGCCTTCACGAGCGCCTACACGCCCTCGCCGGTGTGCGTCTCCGCCCGGTGCTCGCTCCATTACGGGCTCATGCCGGGCCGCACGGGCTGCAGCGAGAACACGCCCATGATGGCCGACAATGGGCGCTCCTATCCGGCGCTCCTTTCGAGCGCGGGCTACCGAACCCATGCCATCGGCAAATGCCATTTCACTCCCGATGCCTACGCCCTGCGCGGCTTCCAGACCCGGGAAACCCAGGAGGAGGGCGTGTCGCGCAGCGACTACCAAACGTTCCTCCTCGAACGGGGCTTCGATGCCTACGAGCCCATGGGGCCGCGCGGCGAGATGTACTACCTTCCCCAGCCCTCCCACCTCCCCCAGAGCGTCCACCCGACCCAATGGGTGGGCGACCGCGCTTGCCGCTTCATCGAGGAGGCCTCCGGCGAAAAGCCCTGGTGCCTCTTTACCAGTTTCATCCACCCCCATCCGCCTTTCACCCCCCCGAGGCCTTGGCATAAACTCTACCGGGGCCCCCTCATGCCCATGCCCCGCCGCGCGCCGGACCAGGGGGCGCTCCTCACCTCCATCAACCGCATCCAGAACCGCTATAAATACCGCGACCAGGGGATCGATCTGAATCTCCTGCGGTGCATCAAGGCCTACTATTACGCCTGCATCTCGTTCGTCGATTACCAGGTGGGGAGGATCCTGGGCGCCCTGGAAGCCCGGGGCGCCCTCGACGAGACGCTCGTGGTTTTCGCGTCGGACCACGGGGAGTTCTTGGGGGATTTCGATTGCTTCGGCAAGCGCTCGATGCACGATCCCTCGGCGCGCATCCCCCTCCTCGCCCGCGCGCCCGCCCGGTTCCCCGCGGGCGCACGGTGCGAAACCCCCGCCAGCCTCGTCGATATCCTCCCCACCTTCCTCGCCGCCGCCGAAGTGCCCGCCCCTGCGTCGAACGATGGCAGGCCCGCCATCGACGGCGTCGACCTGGCGGACCTCGCCTCGGGAGCCCGCGACCGGGCAGGCGTGGGATCCCAATGGTCTTCGGGGCCCAATGGGCAATATCTCTGGGTGACCCGCCGCTGGAAATATTTCTATTCCGCCGCCGACCGGAAAGAGTTCCTCTTCGACCGCGTGGCCGATCCCCTCGAACTCCGCAATATGGCGGGGCTCAGCCTCGTCTCCAAGGAAAAAATCGCCCTGCGCGGGGCGCTCCTGAATTCCCTCAAAAAAGACGGGGGGGTCGACGCCTATACCGAAGAGAACGGACAACTTTCCTGGAAGCGCCACCCCGCGGTGGTTGATGGCCTGCAATCGGGGGAAGTCGGCGAATTATTCCGTCAGACGGAACTCAGCGACGACCCCGATGCCTTCCTTTTGTTCCAAGATGCGCCCAAGGCCGATATGCCGAAGGCGGAGGGAATCGGCCCCTACCAAACCTAGGGTCAGCCCTTTTGGGTCAGCGCTTCGTCGATCCAGGAATCGCCGAGGGTCGCGCCGGCGGAATCCCCGGGCGCGGCGGGCTTGAGCCGGTCGCCTAGACCGAGTTGGTGGTTGAGGTCGAGGACGCACTTCGTGCAAAGGTGCATGGCGGCGCCGCCCTTCGGCATCACATGGTGGAGATTCGCGACGGGTCGATTACAGATCTCACAAATTTTAGCGCCCATGCTCCCCCCTATTCATCGGGAAATCCCTGATGAATACCCTAGCCATAGTATAGTGAACTAATTCTCGATTTGCAATAGTTAATAAATGTTTCCATTTTTTACTGAAAATCGTATCTATACCGTGGTTTCGGAGGCGAATACGAGTTCTCGGGAGAGATGGGGATTTTCAGGATCATAGGCGAGCCTCCAGGAATAGTTCGAGGTCGCGGGGGACGGCCCCATGGGTGGGCGGGAACCTCATAGAAATCCTCCCACGCTGACCGTAAACTACCGGTAAGGAGTCGAGATCCCCCATGGACAAAAGACATCGGAAGGCGAGCTTCAAGTCCGCTCGGGAGAAATTGCCGTTCAAACTCCACCGCGGCCTCGGTTTCCGCCTCATGGGGTACTTCATCAATTTCGGGTTGGTGATCGGGCTCCTGGTCTACCTCCTCACGGCGATCGTCGATACCCGTTCCCTCATCCGAGAACTCGGCGGCTTCATCGCTTCCGAAATCCAGGAGATCCACGACGCCCCGGCGAAAACCCGGGAGAACGCCCCGAAACTTCCCCGCGCAACCCGCGATGAGAAACTCCACCGGGTGCTCACCACCCTCCAGAAAAAGTTCCCCTCCCATGAGGAAGGCATGGAGGTCTTCCTTTATTTCAGGGGCGGCGCGGGCTGGGCGGAACTCTCCCCGGGGAAGGGCACGGAGATCTCGGCCAAGCCCGCCGCGGCCGAACTCACCGCCCGGCTCGACGAAGCCGCGGCCAAGAAGCACGCCTCGTCCCTCACGGGGGGGGATCGAGTGGTCTTCGAGACGCTCATCGCCATCCCCACCCACGACCACCAGGGAACCTACGTGGTTCGTGCCGCCGTCCACCGCGACGCCATCTGGGCCCGCATCCGTAGCGACAAGGAACTCCTCATCGGCTACGGCATCCTCCTCGTGCTCTTCTCCATCCTCCTCGGCACCTTCTTCGCGGGGCGCATCACCTGGACCCTGGCCGAACTCTCGGAGGCCGCGCTGCGCTTCGCCAAGGGCGATTACGCCTACCGCAATACCGTGAACACCCGGGATGAACTGGGCTTCCTCGGGAAGACCCTCAATTACATGGCCGAGAAGGTCGACACCCATATCGGCGAGATCGAGTACCGATCGCGAGCGATGGAGGCCATGAACCGCATCGACAAGACGGTGCTCGCCTCGCTCTTCGACCCGAAGGTGATGGACATGGTGGCGGAGATCGTCGCGGGCTTCCTCCGAAGCGGCGTGGTGGTGCTCGCCGTGCCCGACGAGGCCGCGCGCGCCTACCGCCTCTCGATCTACGAGGCGAGCGTCCCCGAGAAGGCGCGGCTGCGCCGAGAGCCCCTGCCCTTCGACGCCCTGGGAGAAGGCGAAAGCCTCGCCGCCCATCCCTTCGCCGAGTTCAAAGTTTCCGCCGCCGCGCCCCTTCCTCCGTGGCTCTCCGCCTTCGCGGCGATGGAGGCCGGCACCCTCATCCACGCCCCGCTCACCGGATCCGACGGCTACCAGGGGTCGTGCTTCATCATCGACGAACACAAGGCGGGCTACTTAGCCGGGGAGCAGGAGGCCATCCGCATGCTCGCCGACCAGGTGGGGGTCGCGCTGCAGAACACCCGCATCCACCGCGCGAAAGAAGAACTCCTCCTCGAGATCCTCCTCTCCCTCACCCGGGCCATCGACGCCAAATCCCGCTGGACCGGGGGCCATAGCGGCCGGGTCGCCGCCTTCGCCCTGGAACTCGGGGAGGCCCTGGGCTTGCCCCGCCGCGAGCTCGACGCGCTCAAGATGGCCGGCCACCTCCACGATATCGGAAAACTCGCCACGCCCGAGTCCATCCTCGACAAGCCCGGCGCCCTCACCCCCGAGGAGTACGCCGTGATCAAGAAGCACCCCGAAGACGGGGCGCGCATCGTCGGCCCCGTGGGCGACCACGCCGAACTCGTCCCCGGCATCCTCCACCACCATGAGCGCTGGGACGGCAAGGGTTACCCGTCGGGTCTCCGTGGCGAGGCCATCCCCCTGGCCGCCCGCATCCTCTGCATCGCCGACGTCTGGGACGCCATCTCCGCCGACCGCCCCTACCGAGCCGGCATGCCTTCCCAGAAGGCCCTCGCCTTTATGGCCGAAAACGCGGGAGCGATGTTCGACCCGAAAATACTCGGGGTGTTTTTGGCGAAATGTGTGGGGGACTGACCCCATCCCTCTCCCGGCCCGGCGGGGCCGGACCACCCTCTCCCTTCCCCTTGGCCGAAAGCCAAGGGGAAGGGAGAGGGTAAGAAAGATTCGGGAGGACATGCAGCATTGTGGCAACCGAGTATTTCGTCGAGCCTAGTCACTTCCCTTCGCTCTCCCTTCCGCTTTCCTCCCCTCCTCCCTCCATTTCACATCCTTTCCTCCACTCCA
>JAFLEE010000146.1 GCA_017302015.1 Spirochaetota bacterium
GATCCTGGTCGGCCTCGATGAACTTCTGGTCAGGCCGTTTAGGGTTCGCCCTCGGCTTTTGGGCGAGCCTCGGGTGCGCTCCGGTCCTCGAGGCGAAAACCCGCCTATTCGTCATCGACCGCGAGCGCTCCTTCCTCGGGTTCGAGGTCAGCCACCTGGGCTTCATCCGGGTGCCCGGCTGCTACCACGATTATTCCGGAGAAGTCGAATGGGAAGACGGGGCGCCGGCGCCCACGCGCATCGACCTAAAGATCCTGGTCGCCTCCATCGACACCAAACTGAAATGGCGGGATGAGGTCTTGCGGGGGCCCGAGTTCTTCGACGTGGCCCGCACCCCCCAGGTGGTCTTCGCCTCCCGATCCATCAAGGCCCTCGGGAACGGGCGCCTGGAGATCGCGGGCGACCTCACCATCCGGGGCATCACGCTGCCCCTCGCCTTCCGATTGGGGTCGACGAGCGCCCCGTCGACCGCGGGGTCGCCGAAGCGCTGGCGATTCAAGGGCGAGTTCTTGGTGGTGCGCCTGCCCTATGGGGTCGGGGCCCATTACGCGCCGCCCTTCATCGGCGAACTCGTGACGATCAAACTCGACGGGGAAATGGTCGAACGCTAAAGGGGCGGGATCCTCCCCGGATCCCCTTGACCTCCCCGGCCCGGGAAAGTACCCTAAACGCCGCGCGGAGGTCCGCCCGTGGCGTCCCCCCGAAGGATCCCCAACATGATCGGCTATCTCGACCTCCCTTCGGGGATCTCCGGCGATATGTTCCTCGGCTGCCTGGTGGACGGCGGCTGGCCCATCGAATCCCTACGCGAAACGGTCGCGGGCCTGGGCTTGCCGCCCTCGGAATGGACGGTGGAAGCCAAATCCGTGATGAAGGGGCCCCTTCGCGCGACCCTCGTCGACGTGGTGGCCCAGAAGGGCCATCACCACCGGCACCTGAAAGACATCCTGGCGATCATCGATCGGGCCTCCCTCCCGCCCCGCGTCAAAGAGCGCGCCTCGGCGGTCTTCGCGCGCCTGGCGGGGGCCGAGGCCAAGGTGCACGGAACGACCCCCGAGAAGATCCATTTCCACGAGGTGGGCGCGGTGGACGCCATCATCGATGTGATCGCTACGGTGGCCGGGCTCGAGGCCCTCGGCGTGGAGAAACTCTACGCCTCGGCCCTCCCCTTGGGGACGGGCTGGGCCGAGACCGAGCACGGGAAACTCCCGCTTCCCGCGCCCGCCACCCTGGAAATCCTCGCCGGCGCCAAGGCGCCCACCCGGCCCGCCCCCGGGCCCGGGGAATGGGTGACGCCTACCGGGGCCGCGCTGGTCGCCGAACTCGCCGCCTTCACCCAGCCCCTCATGAACCTGGAGCGCATCGCCCTGGGCGCCGGGCAGAAGGATTGCCCCTGGCCCAACGTGGCCCGGCTCTGGCTCGGCGCCTTCGAATCCCAGGGACCCCTTGTCGAACTCGAGACGAATATCGACGACATGAACCCTCAACTCTTCCCCGCTGTCAGCGAGAAACTCTTTTCCCTCGGCGCCAAAGACGTGTGGTTCCAGCCGATCCAAATGAAGAAGAACCGCCCGGCCATCCTCCTGACCGTCCTCGGGCGCGCGGAAGATGAGGCCGTCCTCAGCCGGGCCCTCTTCGAGCAGACGACCACCCTGGGCGTGCGGGTGAAGATCCTCCACCACCGCCACGAGGCGCGCCGGGAACTTCGCATCGTAGGGACGCCCTATGGGAAGGTCTCGGTGAAGCTCAAATGGCTCGAGAGCCGCGCGGTGGGCGCCATGCCGGAATACGAGGATTGCCGAAGCCTCGCCGCCGCTTCCGGGGTCCCCGTGAAGGATGTCATGGACGCGGCCACCGCCGAGGCCCTCGCGCTCCTCGTGAAACTCCGCGCGTGAAAAAGGGGGCCTCATGGAAACCAAACCCTACGGCAAGACCGGCAAGCGCGTCTCGGTCATCGGCTACGGCGGCATGCGCTTCCGCAAGAGCGGGGACGCCTGGGATTTGGACGCCTGCGCCGCCCTGGTGAAACTCGCCCACGAACGCGGGGTGAATTATTTCGACACGGCCCCCGGCTATTGCGAGGATCAATCCGAGGCCATCATGGGCCTCGCCTTCAAGGAGATGAAGGGCGATTACTACGTGTCCACCAAGAGCAGCGAGAAGTCGGGGGATGCCCTGCGCCGCCAACTCGAGCGCTCCCTCGCGCGGTTGGGGAGGTCGCGCATCACGTTCTTCCATATCTGGTGCGTGCTGACCCTGGACGATTACCGGGTGCGTATGGCCAAAGGCGGAGCGGTCGAGGCGGCCCGCAGGGCGAAGGACGAGGGGCTCATCGAACACCTCGTCTTCTCGACCCATTGCACGGGGGAAGAGATCGAGACCATCGTGGGGGAGGGCGCCTTCGAGGGGGTCACGGTGGGTTATAACGTGCTCAATTTCCCCTTCCGCCAGCGCGGCCTCGCGGCCGCCCACGCCCGGGGCCTCGGGGTGGCGACCATGAACCCCCTGGGCGGGGGGATGATCCCCCAGAACGCCGACTATTTCGATTTCATCCGCGGCCCCGGGGACGCCACCGTGGTCGAGGCGGCCCTGCGCTTCAACGCCGCCCACCGCGAGATCAGCACCGTCCTGGCGGGCATGGGCACCCGGGAGGAGGTCCTCGGGAACGTCGCCATCGGCGAGACCCTTCGGGAGAACACCCCCCAGGCCGTGGAGGCCATCAAGTCCAAGCTCTCGGGCTCCCTAAACGAACTCTGCACCGGCTGCCGCTATTGCGAGTACTGCCCCCAAGAGATCGAGGTCAGCAAATTCATGCAGGCCTACAACAAGAAAATGATCCAAAACGTCGACGCGGCCAAGGGCGAGATGAAATGGCATTGGCGCCTCCCCCTGGAGAAGGCCGAGGCCTGCATCGCCTGCGGCGAATGCGAAAACCGCTGCACCCAGCACTTGCCCATCACCCAACGGCTCAAAGAAATGGCGGGGTGGGGCGCGGCTTAATTTTTCCCGCGCAACGCGCGTTAGGCGGCCCGCTCCGAACGGGCTTTGCGGCCATGAAGAGGCGCGGGCGAAGGTTCCCCAAGGCAAGCCATGCCAACGGAATGGACTTACCGCCATCATTTGGGCCCCCACGCCCCGTAACGCAGTTGCGGTTTCATTGGAGCCGACACGAGGAGCATCTGGCGCGCGGCCCTCTTTCCCGATGAAACATCATTGGCGGAGTCGATGGGATTCAGCCCCTTTGGGGGATGCACCGAAGAGCATGAGTCTTCGGCTCTTGCGTGGTTCAGTCCCAAAATGCGTTATCTTCGGGAGGCACAGGCGTAAGGCATGAAGCGATCGCCGTCACCCTTTTAAAGCGCAATCTGCCGGCGCCACTTATATCCTTGATAGGCACCAAGGCTTCCTCGGCGAATAATTGCTATAAATAATGCATCACAATTAATGCACCCTAGTGCACGCTCTTGCGCGATTCGGGGTCCGATCCTATAACTGGGCATTCCCAACCTTTTCCAAGGAGATTTTCCATGGCCAAGACCCCCAAACTCGGCATCATCAGCGCCGGGGCGATTTCGAAGAACCACATCGAAGGCTACACCAAGGCCGGCGCCGAAGTCATCGCCATCTGCGATCCCGTGCCCGCCGCGGTGGAAGCGCGGGTGAAGGAATACAAGATCGCCAATGGGTACGCCTCCGCCGAGGAGCTCTTGGCGAACAAAGACATCGATGCCGTCTCCGTGTGCTCGCCCAATAGCCTGCACTGCGAGTTCGTCCTCAAGGCCCTGGCCGCCGGCAAGCACGTGATGACCGAGAAGCCCATGGCCATGAACGTCGACGAGGCCAAGAGCATGGTCGACGCCGCCAAGAAGGCCGGCAAGATCCTCATGTGCGGCCATAACCAGCGCTTCCTCCCCGATTGCCAGAAGGTCAACGACCTGCGCAACGAGGGCGCGCTGGGCGAGGTCTACCACGCCCGCTGCGGCTGGATCCGCCGACGCGGCATCCCCGGCCTGGGCAAATGGTTCACCACCCGCAAGATGTCCGGCGGCGGCCCGCTCATCGACATCGGCATCCACCTGATCGACCGCACCTGGTACATGATGGGCAAGCCCCGCCCCGTGGCCGTCTCGGGCCAGACCTACAGCAAGTTCGGCAAGAACATCGAGAAGTACGTCTGCACCGGCATGTGGGCTGGCCCCCGCGACCCCAAGGGCGTCATGGACGTGGAGGATTTCGCCAGCGCCTTCGTGCGCTTCGAGAACGGCGCCACCATGTCGGTGGAGGTCTCCTGGGCCGCCAACCGCGACGACGAGCAGTCCTACTCCATCATTATGGGCGATAAGATCGGCGCGCGCGTCGACGATGCGGGCCTCAAACTCTTCGGCGAGCGCGGCGATTCCATCAGCACCGAAGTCCTCGCTTTCGACAAATCGGTCTACCTCGACCGCCACCAGCACTTCGTGAAATGCATCCAAGACGGCCTCAAATGCTCCTGCCCCGGCGAAGACGGCCTCGCCATCCAGCAGGTCCTGAACGGCATCTACCAGTCGTCCGAAAAGAACGCCGAAGTCCGCATCTAAGCCAAGCCAGTAAAGGTCCGACCCAGTTCGGAATGAAAAAGCGGGGGCGAAAGCCCCCGCTTTTTATTTCAGGTTTCGTCCGGCGCGAAGCGAATCTCCCGCTGTGCACGCTGCAATGATTCGATACGAACCAAGGTTCGGGAATAGAATTTATCTTCTCGGACCCCAGTCCTATACGGTGGGTTTGAAATAATTTCCTGATTCGTGTCATTCTTCAGCCAAGGTCGGGAATGGATGATTATCGGGGTTTCCAGCCGGCGGTAGCAGATGGAATGTCCTTCTTCGCTTGCCGGGAGCCCCCGGATGAAGCATGACACAAATCAGGAAACATTTTGTCAAAATCACTCCATGAAGTAAGGCCTAGCGGAGGGGCGGTTCGATGTCGATATAGAATCAGATCCTAACCCCCCCTTCACCCTAAAGATTTAGGGTGAAGGTCGGAAGAACTTCGCCTAGACGGACCGAACCCATGACCGTAGCCCCACCCTGGATTCGCACGCGCCCCAGGAGGGGGCGCTTGCGAATCCAGGAGCGAGGCGACCCGGAAGGTCGCCGAGCGACGTGGGGCGGAGCGTCATGGGTTCGGTCCGTCCCGCAAGGTCTCTCGACCGGGGTTTGACCCCGCCGTCAGGCCCCCAATGGAATATGCACATTGAAAGTATGCGTTTTCGTCGCCTCATTCGCCGCCGCGCAAAAGAGAACCTTGGGCTTGCCGTCCTCGAGGTAGATTTGCGGCCGCTCGAGGTTGAGGAGCCTTTCCCTTACCCCATCCTCCCAGACGAGTTCTGTCTCGAAGGCGAAGGGGTGGTCGGCCGTTTTCCACCGCAGGCCGTCGGTGGAATCGAAGAGCCCCACGCTGCCGGGCCCGCGTTTGGTGAAATAGCCCTGGAAATCCTTGGCGAGGGCCCAGAAGCGGTCGCCCTGCCACCAAAGGAAGGGGTCTTCCACGGACCAGGGGTTTTCGGGGTTCACCATCACCGGTTCATCGAATTTCACGAAGGGGCCCGTCGGTTCATCGGCGGTGGCCATTCCGCAGATCACCGCGCCCCCTTTCGGGAGCGGCCCCTCCGCCACGGCCTTGTACATCAGGACGATCTTGCCGTCCGGCCGCAGCGCCGCGGTGGGATTGGACGTCATGAGCCCGTCGAAGCGACCAGGGGTCACATCGATGACCGGCCGGTCAAAACGCTTCCAGGGCCCGGCAGGATGGTCGGCCAGGGCGACGCCCACCCTCTGGTGGTTGCGGTGGTCCCAGAACTCCCCGTTGCCGAAATTGCCCATATAATAGAGCGCGTACTTCTTGCCGACGCGCAGAAGGGTGGGGTTGTGTACGCAGTCCCGGTCCCAGGCCCGACCGCCGGCTCCGGCGAGGATGACTCGTTCGTGGCGATAGGGGCCCAGGGCATCCTCCGCGACGGCCACGGCGACCTCGCTTTGGGTGACCCAGGCCTGGTGCCCGCTCTTCTTGGGCCAACGGGAATAGATGAGGTAATAGCGGCCGTCGTCATGGCGGGCCATGGTTCCGCACCAGACGACATAATCGTCGAGTTTGAACACGGCGCGTCGGGGGACCGGCTGGAGGAGTCGACTGAAATCCATGAAAGGCTCCGTTGATGCGTATCAATTCTGGATCATGGGATGCAGCTTGTAAAGGTAATTTTTAAGCTTTTTCCGATGATTCGCCGCGATCCCATTTAGTCGGCCATGCTCGATTTGTTCCGAGATCCAAGCTTGGTCGGGGCATTGGGGCAAGTCCGAGCTGCGGCGGTTTTAGGAACCTGAGTGACTTCGTTGCGTGAATCCCGATGTTTGCGGGATTCCATTGCGGAGGATCTTAACCTAAGCGTTTTCACCACTATCGAGCGGTTTCTATCTGGCGATCCCGGCCAATGGGGATATGTCACTCGGGTTCCTGGGAAAACGGGAATCGCCGAAAGGTAAGCCGATTTTCTGTTGGGTGTCCGGTTCAAATTTTTCCGGGGGATCGCCGGGCCCCTAAGGGATTCCCCCATGGTGTATACTCAAGGCACCGAAACGGAGCCCCCATGAAACCAGCAAGCCTTCTCGCCGCCGTCCTCCTCCTCGCCTTCCTGCCGCTCAGTGCGGAGGATAAAAAACCCGATGGGGGAAAGGTCGACGAGGCTATCAAGGCCGAGTTCGACGCCGCCCGCAAGAAATTCGAGGAAGCCAAGGGCGAGTTCGAGAAGGTCAACGAAAAAATGAAGGCCGCCCGGGGCGAGAATCCCGAGGGACAGCGGCGCCCCGACATGAAT
>JAFLEE010000147.1 GCA_017302015.1 Spirochaetota bacterium
GGACATTTCACCTGCGAGAATGCGCCTGGAGGGCGCTTGGCGCGTCCTGGAGGGTGTCCAGAGGGAATCGCCACTCGTGGAGCGAGGTTCGGGAAATCAATCATGCAAAAATCGGTCGGAGCCATGGCGGGCGGCAGATTTGGGTCCATCATGCGCCGGAGAACGTTCGGCCTCTCGCTAAATGGCCAAGAAATGCTGGCGGAGCAAAAGGACAGTGAATTGAGCATCAAGGATTTTTGCCTCGCAAGGGAATCAGTAAAACCTTCTTCTGTTCTCGCCAAAGACGGGCTACACGTTACAGCCGAGATAATCTCGTGCTCCAACCGACAGGCCAAAGCGGCTCACCGGGAAGCCCTGATCGTGCCCGCCCGTTGGACAAATATTGGACACGCCAAACGACAATCTGGGCCAAAGAGGGATAAAATGGGCCGACCGTCTCCGTCCGCCCTCGTGGGACAAGGGCTAATGTGGTTTAATGAGGTTTGAAGACGGACGAAGACGGACGACCAAACGCATCCGACAGGATGGCCGCGGTTCGCGCGTCCTCTCCCCCGGATCCTCGGGCTCGTGACAAGATTGACGAAACTATTAACATGTATTATAGTTTAATGGATATCAAAGAACCTGTAGAGTAGAAAAGGAAATCCCCCGCGTGTCCCTGCGCAACGCCCTCTTGGGCCTCCTTTCCCTCAAGGCCCGACACGGCTACGAGCTCCATGCCGCCTTCACGGCCCTCGCGGGCGGTGCGGAGAATTGGGACGTGAAACCCGCCCAGGTCTACACGACCTTGGCCCGGCTCAAAGAATCGGGCCTGGTGGCGGAGGCCGGCACCGAGCAATCCGGGGGACCGGAGAAGCGCCGCTACCGCCTCACCAAGCGCGGCCAGGGGGAACTCGCTCACTGGTGGTCCCGCGCCGTGGAGCCCGGCCACGCCCGCGACGAGTTCTTCGTGAAACTCATGCTGGCAGTGGCGTGGGTGCAGGCCGGCCCCCCGGGGGAGACGCGGGTCGATCCGAAGGCGCTGCTCCAAGCCCAGCGCCGCGGCCTCTTCCAGGAACTCCACCGCTGGACGCTTCGCCGCGACGGGCTCGACCCCTCGGTTTCCCTGGGGCAGATCCTCCTGATGGAGAAGGCGATCGCCCATGGCGAGGCCGAACTGCGCTGGTTGGACCGGGTGGAGTCCCGGCTCGACGAGGTCCGCCGCCAACCCGTCGCCGTCCCCGAGGCGAGGACGCGGGGGCGCCCCAAGAACCCGACGTGACCGCGCGTGAAAGACGAACGAATCCCGGACAAAGGAAGGACACCCATGGGCATCCTGCAGATCGATGAACTCTCCAAGCGTTATGGCGAAGGCGAAACGGCCGTCGTCGCCCTCGACCGCGTCTCGGTGAAGATCGAGCGGGGCGAGTTCGTCGCGGTCATGGGGCCCAGCGGCTGCGGGAAGTCCACCCTCCTGCACTTGGCCGGGGGCCTGGACCGGCCCACGAGCGGGCGCGTGCTCATCGAGGGCACCGACCTCTCGGGCCTAAGCGACGGGAAGGTCGCCGCCATACGCCGCCGCAAGATCGGCTTCGTCTTCCAGTTCTTCAACCTCATCCCCATCCTCGGCGCCGAGGAGAACGCGGCGCTCCCCCTGACCCTCGATGGGGTTTCGCCCGCCGCGGCCCGGGAAAAGGCGCGCCACTGGCTGGCGAAGGTCGGCTTGGCCAACCGCGGCGGCAACCGGCCCGATCAGCTCTCCGGAGGCCAGCAGCAGCGCGTGGCCGTCGCCCGCGCCCTCGTGGCCGAACCCGCCCTCGTGCTCGCCGACGAGCCCACGGGCAACCTCGACTCCCGCGCCTCCGAAGAACTCGCCGCGCTGCTGAGGCAAGTGGCCGCGGAGTGGGGACGGTCGGTGCTCATGGTCACCCACGACGCGCGCATCGCCGCCTACGCCGACCGAATCCTCTTCCTCAAAGACGGGCGCGTGGTCGACGAGACGCGCCTGAGCGCCCACGGGAACGACGAAGGCCGCCTCGTGCGGGAACGCATGGAGAAACTATGAAGACCGCGATGCACCTGGCGCTTCGCTACCTCGCGGGGCGGAAATTAAGGACGGCCCTCACCACGCTGGCCGTGGTCTTCGGGGTGTTCGTGTTTTTCGGCATGAACGCGGTCCTCCCGAGCGTGATGGCGACTTTCCAGCACAATGTGCAGTCCGCATGGGGGCAGGTGGACGCCACGATCACCCACCAGAGCGGGGAGGCGTTTCCCGCCTCGGTCGGGGCGAAACTCTCGGCCTTCCCGGGGGTCCGCGTCGTCAGCGGGTTCTTATCGCGGCCCGTGAACCTTCCGCCGTCGCTCTATCCCGCGGCCAAGGGCCGACGAATCCCATCCGCCGTCTCCCTGGTGGGCATCGCGCCCAAGGAGGCGGCCCAGATCCGGACCTATACATTGGAGGAAGGCCGCTTTTTGACGGACGCCGACGCCGGCCACGCGGTCATCACGGCTTCCCTCGCCCACGCGCTGGGTTTGGCGCTCGGGAGTTCCTTCGCGCTCCCCACCCCCAGCGGCATGGCCCGCCTCGCGGTGGTTGGAATCCGCCCGGCCAGGTCCTCCCCCGGCAACGAGGAGGTTCTGATCCCCCTCCGCGAAGCCGGCCGCCTCTTCGGCAGCCCCGATCGCGTGAGCGCCCTCGAGGTCAATTTCGACACCTTCGATGCGACGCGGCGGGAATCCCTCCACGCGGGCCTGAGGGCGGGCTTGGGGGACGAGTACAAGATCGGGTCTCCCGCGACGGGGACCGAACTGTTCGCGACCCTGAAACTCGGTATGTATGCCATCAACCTCTTCGGCCTGGTCGCCATGGCCATGGGCGCGTTCATCATCCTCAACACCTACCGCACCGTGGTGGCCGAACGGCGTCGCGACCTCGGGATGCTGCGCGCCCTCGGCGCCGACGGGCGGACGCTCCTCGCGGTGCTCCTCATCGAGGGCTTCCTCCAGGGGCTCGCGGGGACGCTGGTGGGTTTGGCGGTGGGTTGGGGCTTCGCCGCGGCGTTGTTGGCGGGCCTGTCGGGGATCATGGAATCGTTCATGCACGTTCGCACGGGCGGGCCGGTGGTTTCGCCCCTCCTCGTCGGGATCACGGCGGTCCTCGGCATCGGAATGACGCTCCTCGCGGCGGGCATCCCCGCGCGCCAGGCGCTGCGCATCTCCCCGCTCGAGGCCCTGCGCCCCGTGGAAGGCAAAACCGCCGCCTCCCGACCGGGGAAAGGTTTCTGGGCCGGGGTGCTCCTCCTCCTTTTCGCGTCCGCCGCCGTCTGGAATCCGTCGGCCGCCGTCTCCCTCTGCGGCGGCGCCGCTTTTCTCCTCGCGCTCCTCCTCCTGGCCCCGACCCTGGTGCGGCCGATCACGGCCCTCTTCGGGGGCCTCCTTTCCCGCACGATCGCCCGGGATGGGGTGGGGCGGCTGGCCCAGGGGCAACTCGCGAGGCAACCTTCCCGTTCCGCGGTCACCGCCTCCACCACGCTCCTCGCCCTCGCGCTCCTCGTCGCCACCGGGAGCGTGATGACGAGCATCACCGAGCATTTCCTCGGGATGCTCAAGGCCACATTGGCCAGCGATTACCTGCTGATCCCCCCCACGGTCTCCGTGTGGGCTTCGGATGTGGGCGCCAAGCCGGAACTGGCCGAAAAAATAAGGGCGCTCCCCGAGGTGTCCCTCGTCTCGACCCTGCGCTTCGCTTCCGCGAGCCTCTCCTCGCGCCCCTCGATGGGGAAGGAATTATCGGGGGATACGCCGGTCTCGGTGCTCGGCATCGATCCGGCGAGTTTCCCCAAGGTATCCGCCCTGCGCTTCGAGTCGGGGAACGCGCGGCTCGCCTACCCGGCGCTCGCCTCCGGGCGGAACCTGATCCTAAACGGTTCCGCCGCTTCCACGACCAAACTCCATCCGGGCGATCGGGCGGTGCTGGTCACCGCGCGGGGCCTCCGGGAATACCGCGTCGTCGCCATTGGGAACGACTATCTCAACGCCAAATTGGTGACCGCCTATGTTTCCCAGGAGAATCTCCGGGAAGATTTCGGGAAAATCGAGGATGTCTTCCTGCAATTCAACCTCAAGCCCGGGGCGGACGCGGCCCGTGCGGAAATGGGCGTCCGTACGCTATTGGAGGATTATCCCCAATTCCGCCTGACGCGCAGCCAAAAATATCTCGCCGATAACCTGGCCACCTTCTACTCCGCATTCGGGGCCCTCTACTTGCTCTTCATCATCCTCGCCGTGCCGTCGCTCCTCGCCCTCGTGAACACGCTGGCCATCGGCGTCTTCGAGCGCACCCGCGAATTGGGGATGCTTCGGGCCATCGGCGCGACGCGCGGGCAGGTGAGGCTCCTCGTGCTCGCGGAAGCCATGTTGCTTTCATCTTTGGGCGCCCTGCTCGGCCTTGCCGCCGGGGGCGTGGTGGGACGGGTCCTGGTCTCCAATGCGGAGCACCTCGGGTTTACCCTCGAGTATTCGTTCCCCTACGTCTGGATGCTCGCCTCCATCGCCATCGCGGTCGCTTTCGGGGCCCTCGCCGCCTATTTCCCCGGCCGCCGGGCGGCCCGCATGCAGATCGTGGAGGCCCTGCGCCACGAAGGGTAGGGCGAAACGGTATAATCACCGCGCCATGCCCGATGCCCGACCCCGATTCCTGAACGCCCATTCCTATAGCGGCCTCGCGCTCTTCGCGGCCACGGTGAGCGCGTTCCTCTCCGCCACCCAACGCATCGGCGGGGAATACGGCGTCGACACCCGGGGCCTCGGCTTCCTGCTCGGGGGCTATTTCCTGAGTTTTTTCGTCTCTTCCGTCACGGGCGGCCTCATCGCCGGACGGCTCGGCATGAAAGCCGTGCTCTTCTCGGGCTACGCCGTCACCGCTTTCGGCCTCCTCCTCTTCGCCACGGGATCGGGAGTTCCGTTCTTGGCCGCCGCGGTCATCGCCGTCGGATTGGGCGGTGGGATTCTGGAGGGGATGACGACCTCGGTGCTCCTCGTGGCGAACCCGGGCAGATCCCGGGCGGTCATCGCCCAAAGCCAATTGTTTTATTGCCTCGGCGCCCTCGGCGGCACCGCGCTCATCGGCTTCATCTTCTCGAGTGGAATCCCCTGGCGAACGGCCTTCGGGGCGCTCCTCGTACCGGCCGCGGTCCTCGGGATCCTCCTCCTGGCCATTCCCCTGCGCGCCGACGGCGGCGTGGAGAGCGCCTCGCCTCGGCGCGCTCCCTTGGGTCGCCTTCTTTCTTTTTCCGCCCTGCTCTTCCTCTTCGTCTACGTGGAAACCGGGCTCACCTCGTGGATCCCCTTCCTGCTGGGCACGGACTTCAAACTCGCCGAGCCCCGTCCCCAATGGATCTTCGCGGGCTTCTGGGCGGCGTTCCTCGTCAGTAGGCTCATCATCTCTTTCGCTCGCATCCCCGTGAGCGCCCGCGTCATCGCCCCGGCCGCCTTCCTGCTCCTCCTCTCGCCTCTCGCTGCCCTCTGTTTCCCGCTCCCCCTCCCGGCATTGATCGTCTCCGTGGTCGCTTGCGGTCTCTTCGCTTCTCCCTTGTGGATCCTCATCGTTACCTGGGCCGACGAACACATGGCCCCGGCCCAGGCGAGCCTCGTGGTGGGCGCCGGCGGACTCGCCGCGGGCACTTCTCCGTTCCTTTCCGCGCCCCTGATCGCCTACGGGGGCGCTCGGCTACACTTCGCCGTGCTTTTCGGCGTGACGGTCTTGGCGCTGGCGGGGGCGGTTTGGATGGCGCGGTTATGGGTCGAAGGGAAACGGGGATGAGATGTTTAGAATGAATGAAATTTGACATGAAAATAATTAAATTAAATAGGTTTTAACGATACTCCCACCTTCTCCAAAAGTGCTTAAGTGACAATATCAGGATTTTTTAGCACTCTATTGGGCAACATTCAGGATTGTAACTCACCCATGTTTACTTATTCTCCAGGTAGGCATAGGGGAAAAAGATTAAAAACTCCAAGAGTCACGATTTTGATTCCAAATCTAATTACCGCAATCTGAATTGAAAAAAGTAAAAAATATGTCGTGGTGTGCTCAAATCAGGAGGCTTTCGCAAATCACCTTTATGATCTTTCTCAACAATTGGGACAGTCGGTCAAGCCACACTGAATTGCTTCGGGTTTGATTCTACATGCTTCTCCTCCGGGGTGCAATATTTAATGGACGAGTGGTATCGTTTTTTGTTGTAATAGATTTCAATCCAACTAAAGATTGACTGCCGGGCTTCATCGCGGGTCTGAAAGGTCTGAGGATAAATGCATTCGACTTTGAGGGCGTGGTTGAGGGCCTCGGCATGGGCATTGTCGAAGCAACTGCCGGTCGCGCCCATGCTCTGCCGGAAACCGCATTCTGCGAGGAGCCCACGAAAATATTGACTGGCATAC
>JAFLEE010000148.1 GCA_017302015.1 Spirochaetota bacterium
GGACGACCTGGAAGGACGCCTGCGAAAACAACACCCGCCGCTCCGACTTGCCGGTGACCCATTTCCCGGTATTTACCAAGGGGCTCCATACGATCTGGAATCCCCAGCATCCCACCTTCCTCCGCGTCGAAGCCATCCTGAAGGGAAAGGTTCCCGACGCGCCGCCCTCCGGGGAGCAGCTCGCTATTTTCTCGAAGCCGCCCATGGACTTCAAATGGATCGACACCAACGGGGTCGAGCCGGTGCACGATTTCGCCCTTTCGACGGGCGGCCGGCTCTTCATGGGGAACGTCGCGGGGCCCGGGCCGAGGCGCATCGATATCTCGGGCCGTGTCTTCGCCCTGGATCCGGGCCGTTACCATTGGTTCTTCTCACGGGCCGTCTGGGAGGCGATCGACGCTCTCCGGTAGGCTCAGGCGGGGGGCTTGCTGCGCGCCATGATCTCTTGGAGCGCTTCGGCGTCTTTTTTCCGATGGAGGACGGTGATCACGTCCAGGTCCTCCAAGGAGGTGGCGCCGCCCGGCACGAGGTATTTCCCGTTGCGGCAAACGAGGAGGATGAGCGCCTCCTCGGGCAAGGGGATCTCGACGATCGGCATGGCCGCCCAGGCCGAGTTGAACGGCAGGATGAAATCGGCGATCTCGCCGTCGAAGCCCTCCGCCCCGATGGCTTCGATGGGCGATTTCCGGCTGGCATCCCCCTTGGAGGAGACCCCGAGCACCCTGGCGGCGAGCGGGAGGGTCCACCCCTGGAGCAGGGCCGAGGTGAGGACGACGAAGAAGACGATGTGGAAGACCATCTGGGCGCCGGGGATGCCCTGGGTGAGGGGGAAGGTGGCGAGGATGATGGGCACGGCCCCCCGGATGCCGACCCAAGCCACGAAGGTTTTTTCCCTCAGGCCCATGCGGCTGAGCGAAAGCGACAGGTAGACCGCGGCCGGCCGCGCGATGAACACGAGGGCGGCGGAGAGGAGGAGGCCCTGGACGAGGATCAATTTGAGTTGGGAAGGCAGGACGAAGATCCCCAGGGTCACGAACATGGCGATTTGGGAGAGCCAGGCCAGGCTATCCCAAAACCGCACCAGGGTTTTTTTCTGGAGGACGGTCGAGTTCCCCAGCATGATCCCGGCGAGGTAGACGGCGAGGAAGCCGCTGCCCTCCAATTTGTCGGTGAGCCCGAATAGGAAGAAGGCGAAGGCGAGGGTGAAGACCGCCCCCAAGCCCTCGTTCCGGAAACGGAGCCGGTTCACCAGATGGCCCATGAGCCAACCCGCCGCCAGGCCGACGACGGCCCCCAGGAGCATCTGGCGCAGGAAGGAGATGAGGACCACCCACCATTGCAGTTCGCCCTCCTGGATGAGCGCGATCATGCTGACGGTGAGGAAGATGGCCATCGGGTCGTTGGTCCCCGATTCCAATTCGATGAGCGGCCGAAGGCCGCCGCGCAATTGGAGGCTCTGCCCGCGCAGGATGGCGAACACCGCGGCCGCGTCGGTGGAGGCGATGATGGAGCCGATGAGGAGGCTCACGGGCGCCGAGAAGCCAAGGATTTTCCAGGCAAAGAGGGCCGCCAGGGCGGCCGTGATGAGGACGCCCAGGGTCGCGAGGAGGACCCCCTCGCGCATGATGCCGCGCACATGGCGCCATTCGGTCTCGAGCCCCCCCGAAAAGAGGATGAAGACGAGGGCGACGATGCCGAGGGAACGGGCGATGCTCGGGTCGGAGAAGGAGAGGACCTTGAGCCCTTCGGGGCCGAACGCCATACCCACCCCGAGGAAAAGCAGCAGGGAGGGAAGGCCGATATTGTCCACCGCCTTGGTGATGAAGAGGCTCAGGAGGACCAGGGCGGCCCCGATGAGGAGCACGGTCTCGATGGACATGGCAGATTATCGACTGGGCATAGGGTTCATGGAACCGGTCTGAGCCCGGGTGGGACCCATATTGACAATAGGTTCATCGCGATTCGGGGGGGTCAGGTCGCGGGGGCCTCGCCGCGAAGGCGCGCCTCGCGGCGGACGAGGTCGGCGTATTGGATGCCATGGCCGCCGAAGAGATCCAGGGCGGAGCCGACGGTGAAGTGCATGCGGCCGGCCCCGCACCGCTCGATGAGGGCGATATCCTCCCAAGCGTGGATACCGCCCGCATAGACGCAGGGGATCGGGGCGATGCGCCCGAGGAGTTCGACCAGGTCGCCCTGCACGCCGGCTTGCCGCCCTTCCTGGTCGACGGCGTGGATGAGGAATTCGCAGGCGTGACGGGAGAGGAGGCCGAGATTCTCCGCGGTCATTTCGAAGCGGGTCCAGTCTTGCCAGCGCCGGGTGACGACCCAGAATCGCCCCTCCCGTTGGCGGCAGGAGAGATCGATGACCAGGCGCTCCCGGGGGACCGTTCGGGAGAGCGCCTCGAGGCGCTCCGGGCTGAACTCGCCCCCCTCGAAAAGGAAACTCGTGACGATGACGGCCCCCGCCCCCGCATCGAGCCAGGCCCCCGCGTTCTCGGGGCTCACCCCGCCGCCGTAATGGAGGCCGCCAGGCCAAGCTCCCAGCGCTTCCCGGGCGGCCGCCTCGTTCCCGGGGCCGAGGTTGATGACGTGCCCCCCGGGGAGCTGGTCATCGCGATAGCGGCGGGCGAACCAGGCGGGGGTGTCGTGGGCGACGAAATTCGTGCGGGGGGCGCCGTCATCGGCGAGGGAACTGCCGACGATCTGCTTCACCTTGCCTTCGTGAAGATCGATGCAGGGCCTGAAATGCATGTCATACCACCTTTCGGGCGTCCGGATTTCGGGTGAGGGGGCGAAGCGCATCGGGGGTCGCGGGTCCCGAACGTAAAAAAACTTCCGCGCCCAATCCCGCGACCATGGCTGCGTTATCGGTACAGACGGACAAGGGGGGGAGGGCCCACTCAATCTCGCCATCCCCCCGGGTCAAATCGCGAAGCAGGCTATTGGCGGAGACCCCGCCGACGATGCCGGCCCGCGGGACGCCGAGGTCGCGGCAAGCGCGACGGGTCTTCTCCAGGAGGGTGTGGATGGCGCTCTGCTGGAAGGAGGCGGCGATGTCGGACGCCGTGGGATCGCTCTTTCGCGCAAGCCGGGCCGTGTGGTAGAGCACCGAGGTCTTCAGGCCAGAAAAACTGAAATCATAGCGGTGCGCCGCGTCATCGAGCATGACCCGGGGGTAGGGTATGGCCAGGGGGTCTCCCGTTTTCGCGAGGCGGTCGATGGCGGGACCGCCGGGCCAGCCTTCCCCGAGGTGCTTGGCGACCTTATCGAAGGCCTCCCCGCAGGCGTCGTCCAGCGTGCTCCCGAGGATTTCCAGATCGAGGGGGCCGCGGGCGTGGAGCAAAAGGGTATGCCCGCCCGAGACGAGAAGAATGATGTGCGGCCAGTCAAAAACCCCGGAAAGTTGGAGACTCCACGCGTGGGCGGCCAGGTGGTTGACCGTGACGAGGGGTTTTCCCCAGGCGAGGGCCAGGCTACGGGCCGCGGTGAGGCCGACCAGGAGGGATCCGATGAGCCCGGGCCGGGAGGTCACCGCGATGCCATCGAGTTGGCCGGGGGCGACCCCCGCATCCGTAAGCGCCTTTTCCACCACCGGGATGACCGTCTCCAGGTGGCGTCGCGCGGCGATCTCGGGCACGACCCCCCGGAAGGCCTGGTGGAAGGCGTCCTGGGAACTGATGACGGAAGAAAGCACCCTGCGCCCGTCTTCGACCACGGCGGCCGCCATATCGTCGCAGGAACTTTCGATGCCGAGGATCCTCATGGGGTGACATTTTATGCCGGAGCTGCGGGAGGCGCAAATCCATGGATAAATTCATCCGTGAAAACTAGAGCCGTCCCCCCCATCCTTACCGCCCTCTTGATCTCCCTCATCGTGGCTTCCTGCGGACCGACCCCGTCGGGATCGCCGATCGCCGTTTTACGCCCGGGGGCGGGTATCGTGAAGGTGGAGGGTCGCCCGGTCAGCGGAACGAATGCCCTCTCGCGGGATGCCGTGTTGACGGTGATGCCTTCTTCCCGGGCCGAATTGCAAATCGGCACGGGGCACCGTTTTTTGGTGGGCCCGGGGAAATATCGCCTCCTTTCAAGGGACGCGCTGGAGATCCTCGCCGGGGACGTCACGGCCTCCCTCGAGGCGGGGGCGGAGGATCCTCCTTTTGTCTTTGTCACGAAGCCCGCGCGCATGACGGCCCGCACAGCCCTGCTCGCCATCCACGTGGATGGGGCCACCGGCAATTTTCCCGCGAAGGCCTCCCTTTGCGTGGCGGGTGGTTCGGCCGAAGCCGAGAGGGTCGGACAAGGCGCCGCGCCCTATGTTCTCGGGACAAACCAAACCCTGTCCATTCTCGAGGGGATGCCCGCCACCGGCCCGGCCTCCCTCGACCCCGCCTGGGGCGCCCGCATCCGAAACGAGTACCGGGAATATCTCGCCGGGAAGGGTACCCCGTGAAGGTCCAGGATCTCTCGCGCGAACTCGATGCGCTCCTCAAGTCGGCTACCATCCCCGATAGCTCCCAAAACGGGATCCAAGTAGAGAACCGCCAAGAGATTAGGCGCCTCGCGACGGCCGTCGACGCCTCGGTGGAGACGGTCAAGAAGGCTGTCGACGTCGGCGCCCAGGCGCTCCTCGTCCACCACGGCTTCCTCTGGAAAGACCCCGTGCGGCTCACCGGCCGGTTTTATCCCCTCGTCAAGGCCCTCCTCGACGCCGATATGGCCCTGCTCGCCCAGCACCTGCCCCTGGATATCCACCCCGAATACGGGAATAACGCGGTCATCGCCCGGGAACTCGGCTTGGAGCCAGGCGGCTTCTTCAGCCCCTACCACGGCGTGCCCATCGTCTTGGGCGCCCACTATCAAGCCGCTATCCCGATGGCCACGTTCATCGAAAGGGCGGCGGTACAATTCGGGAAACCCCTGGCCGTCATCGAGGGCGGAAAGCCGTCGTGTTCGCGGGTCGCCATCTGCAGCGGGGGCGGCGGCGGGGGCCTGATGGACGCCGTCCAGTGGGGGGCCGACGCCTTCCTCACGGGCGATGCCAACCACTGGCTTTATCACGCGGCGCGGGAATTGGGGGTGACCGTGGTGTGCGCCGGCCATTACGCCACGGAAACCCGGGGGGTGCGGGCGGTGGGGGAAACCCTCGCCTCGCGTTTCGGCCTCGAGCACGTCTTCATCGACGTGCCCACGGGCCTCTAACTATTCGAGGTCGGCCTCGCCGCTGCGGTACTTCCCGCGCAGGTAATATTTCACGTCGCGTATATTCTTGTCGATCATTTCCTTGTATTCGACGGGGATCTGCGCCTGCTTCTTGAGTTCGCCGAAGAGGTTGAGCCCCTCTTCCAGGTTCCCCAGGAGCGTGATGCGGCAGGCGTTCCGCAGCGCCCGCTTGTACTTCGAATACGAGAGGTTATTGGGCATATTATCGAAGAGGTAGGTCAGTTTGAGGTGGGTGCCGTACTTCTCGTAGTCGTCGTCCCGAAGGTTGATCTCGATGCGTTCCTTCTTTTCCTCGGCCTTCTCCTCGGGCTTGGGTTCTTCCTTCGGCTTCGGTTTGGGCTTCGGGGGCGCGGCGGGCCGGGCTTTTTTCTCCTCGGCGAAGACGTCATCCTCCCGTTCGACCCCGTAGGGATTGAAGGCCTCCTCTTCTGGGGCGCCCTCTTCCGGCGGGGTTTCCTCCGCCTTCTCCTCTTTCTCGGGCTCCGGTTCTTCTTTCGCTTCCTCTTTTTCTTTTTCCGGTTCCTCGGGATCCGGCACCGAAGCTTCCTCGGGCTCCGCCGCGGCGGGTTGCGGGGCAGGCGCCGCGATCGGGGCGGCTTTGGTGGCTAGTTCTGCCTTGAGCGTGGCGGGGGAGGGGGTGACGGTGAAGGATTTTCCGTCCGCCGAACTCTGGACCCCGGGGAGATGCTCCGACGGGAACGCATAGGAGGAGACGCCGAGTCCCCCGTAGATCTTGCTGTGGATATCGACCTTGCTATTTTCGATCTTCTCGATGACGGTGAAGACTTGGTCGCCTCCGGTGCCCTTGAGGAAATCGTTGGGAGCGCTCCCCGTTTCTTCCTCGAGGCCTAAGGCGATTCTTTCCTGCTCCGCCGCCATTTTTTCGGCGGCCTCTTCCTCGGTGCCGAGGAATCCATCGGGATCCTTGCCATCCGCCACCCCTTGCGCGGGGCCTCCGGATCCAGGCAGGCCTTCGATATGGATGGCTTCGTTTTCACCCAGAGTGCTCGCACCGGCTCCAGGGCCACCACCG
>JAFLEE010000149.1 GCA_017302015.1 Spirochaetota bacterium
CCGCGGGTACGCCCGCCGCCGGGCAGGGGAAGACCCTCATCCTCCGCACCGTGCTCGCCTTCGGTTCCAACGAAGGGAAGGGCCTCGCGCTCCGCGTGAAAACCGGGGGCCTCGAGGCCCGGCTGGGCTACGATCCCGCCAGCGGTATCGCCGATCTCCTGTGCGAGGACGGCGCGCGATCGTTCAAGATCAAGACGCTCTACCCCCTGCGCGCCCTCGACACGAATACCCTGGCCATCGTCTGGGAAGGGGAGGACGCGCGCCTATTCGTCGGCGCAGTGCCCCAGTCCAGCGCTCCCCACGGGGGGCTCCTCCCGGGGAATGTGGAATCGATCCAATACCCCGCCGGAAAGACCGCGATCCTCGAGGCGGCGCTTTTGGCAAAACCCCTCGGCCGCTTCGACCTGATCGCCCTGGAGAATGGCTGGGCCCCGCCGAGCCCCACGCTCTCCAGCCCCACTGCCTTGGAGCAAGAATGGTGGTCGCCCGAGGGCGCCCCCGTGCGCGCCACCGCGACGCGGCGGGCCACCGGTCTAAACGGCCTCTGGGGATGGCAGCCCGCCGAGCGCGCCCTGCCGGTCCCGCCCCGGGGAGAAACCCGCTTCACCAGCCCCATCCCGGGGAGGTGGCTCAACGCCAAGGGCAAACGCAATGTCAGCCCGCGCTTCGTCACCCGCGATCTCTCGGGAAAGGATGTCCCCGAACTCGGCGGCCGCAGCCTCCAGACGATCCTGCGGGGCTGGTACAGCCGGCGCATGGAGACCGTCCCGGGCGAACGCGCCTTCCTGCGCCTGCCCTATATCGGCGCCACTTGCGCCCGCATCTTCGCCGGCGGGGTCCTCGTGGACACCTTCGCCATGGAGAACCCGTTCGAGCAGGGGCTGAAGGCGGAGCGCCTCGTCGACCTCGGCGTCCAGACCGGGAAGGAATGCGCCCTCGACGTGGAACTCTTCTTCGAGAACGAGAAGTTCGTCGGGGGCGTCTCTCTCCTCGATGCGCAGTGGCTCCGAAGCGGCGCAGGGGTGCTCGCCAGCGCGCCGGTGGTCCGTACCTCCGTCACCAGAGGCCGCATCGAGGTCACCGGGAAACTCCTGAACTTCGATGGGAAGCGCGGGAACGTGACGGTGGCCGCCCTGGTGCGCCCGCGGGGCTCCGCCTCCGTGGTGAAGGCCCTCCCCGCCTCGACGCTCACCCTCGATGGCGGCCGCGAGGCCCGTTTCCAACTCGCGGCCCCCTGGGCCGACGCCGCCCCCTGGAGCCCCGACCGGCCGAGCCTCTACGACCTCACGCTCCAGGTGCGCGACGCGGCCGGAGCCCTCCTCGACGAGACCGAACCCGCCGCCTTCGGCTTCCGGGAGTTCGCCTTCGGTTCCAACCAATTCCTCCTCAACGGGAAGAAATTCCACCTGTTCTACAATAGCGGCAGCGGCGACACCTTCGGGCTGCGCTACGATTCCCATCTCGATCCGGCCCAGGCCCGGCGGACCATCGCCGCGGTGAAGGCCTGCGGCTATAACGCCGTCCTCATCGAGAACCTCTACAACAAGGATATGGCCGAGTGGTACACGGGCAAATCGCCCACCTGGCAGGATTTCATCCTCGACGCCTGCGACGAATTGGGGATGGGGGCGATCCTGCTCGTTCCCGAGTACGACGAGTTCACCCGGGAAGCGGACTACCGGCAGGCCGCCGAGCGCATCCGCGACTGGTCGGGGAACCACCCGTCCATCCTCCTCTACCTCAACGACTTCAACAAGACCCATTACGCCCTCTGCCAGCATCCGGCCATGGTGAACGATTACGCCTACAAGCCCCGCGGCCGGGAGACCGCGCGGCGGAACATCCTGAAGGGCGACGCCGTCTGGGAGGCCGTCGACCCCACCCGGGGCATCTTCCATAACGCCGGGGGGAACCTCACCAAACTCTACACGACGATGCACTACATGTCGTTCGGCCTGCCCCTCCAGGAGCGGGAGGATTGGCCCTCGCAATGGTTGCGGACCAACCTCTTCATGGATTCCGAGTTCGGCCTGCCCTATCCCGGGCAATTCCTCGATTTCGACCAGAGCGCCATCCACCGCGCCAAGTTCCTCCTCACCGAGCACGCCGCGCGGTTTTTGGGAGAAGGGGCCTACGATCTCGCCACCGAGGAGCACGGCCGCATGAAGGGCCTCTTCGAGCAGATGTGGGTCGGCGGGGAAGTTCGCCTCGACCTGCTGGCCGTGAAGACGCTCTTCGCCTCCAACCATCTGCGCGCCTGGCGGGGTTGGGATACCTCGGGCATCGGCCTCTTCGCCGAGAACGCGGTCACCTTCCGCAAGACCGGCGTGCGGGAATACATCTGGTCCAACGACCTCAAGTATCCCAACCCGAAGGCCCCCGGGGTGAAGCCCGACGCGATCTATTTCGACGCGCGCTTCGAGGACGTCTCCCGGCCGGGCGCCTTCCAGGGCGTGCTCGCCCGCGCCCTCGCGCCGGTGGCCGTGCACCTCATCCACGAGGCCCCCGCGTGGAACGCCAAGGACCACGCCTATTTCGCCGGGGAGACCGTGGGAAAGCAGGCCCTGGTGCTCAACGACCGCAGCACCGCCCTGCGCGCGCGCCTCGTCGTGCGCGCCGTCGGGAGCGGGGCCCCCGCCTTCACCTTCCGCACGAACGTGGCCGTTCCCCCGGGGGAACAGTGGAGGATCCCCTTCCGTTTCCAGGCGCCCATGGCCGAGAAAAAACTGAACTTCCAACTCGAAGCCCGGCTCGAGCCGGAGGGGGAGACTGCGGTGGCGGATTCCTTTCAAGTCCAGGTCTTCCCCCGGGAGGCGGCGCCCCGTTTGGAGGGCGTGGGGCTCTACGACCCCACCGGCCTGACCGCGCGCCTCCTCGCCGCCGCGGGGATCCCCGCGCGCAAAGTCGCCTCCGCCGCAGACGCGGCCGGGCTCAAACTCCTCATCGTGGGGAGCGAGGTCCTCTCGCCCATGGCGGATCGCCTCCTCGCCGAGGTGGAAGCCGGGGGGCTCCTGGAACGCGGCCTCTCGCTCCTCGTCTTCGAACAGCGCGCCTGCAACCTGGGAAACCTGATCTTCGAGGAGGAGCGCCAACGCAGCGTGTTCATCAAACAAGCGGCCCATCCCGCCCTGCGCGGCCTCGACGACGAGGATTTCAGGGATTGGCGGGGCGAAAGCGGTCTGGCCTCGGTCCTCGACAAGCCCGACATCAAACGGAATGAGAACTCGCCCCATTACCCGCTCTACAAGTACACCTGCGGCGCCACGGGCATCGTCTCCAGTTTCCCCGTGCGCCTGCCTTCGGGGGGCGGCTGGAGGCCCCTCCTGGCCTGCGGGTTCGACCTCCTCAATAGCCCGCTCCTCGAAGCGCGCCGCGGCGCCGGCCGGATCGTGCTCTGCCAACTCGATGCGACCCGCCGCTATGGTTCCGATCCGGCCGCCACCCGCCTCGTCCATAACCTCCTGGCCTATCTCGCCGCCCCCGCGGCCGAGCCGACGCGCCCCGCGGCGATCTACGACCCCGCCGCTCTCCTGGGCGCCCCGGAAGCTCGGAGCCTGAAGCGTTTGGCCTCCCTCGGCGACCTGCCCAAAGAGGGCGTTGTGCTGGCCTGCCAAGTTCCCGCCGCGGAATTGGAGGGCGCCCGAACGGCGATCGCCGCCTTCCTCTCCCGCGGCGGCGTCTTCATCCACCAAGGCCGCCTGCCCGACGGGGCCCAGGGCTGGACGCCCATGGACGTCCGCGCCGAAACCCGCCGCGCCTTCCGCGGCCGGGCCCTGGAGACCGCCGGCTCGCTCTTCGCGGGGATCGGGAATAGCGACCTCTATTTCCGCCGCGCCACCAACGTCAGCGTCTTCGAGGCCCCCGGGGCCCGCCGCCTGTGCGACCCGGCGTTCGCCGTTGAGATCCCCCACGGCAAGGGGCGCCTCGCCCTCCTGGGCGTCGACGCCCGGGACCTCGCGCCGAACCCCAAACCCCCGGGGGATGATTATGTTTCTTTCATCGATATATTGACCTCCGACAAGCCCGCGCGTTGGGCCGATGCCCTTCTCGCCAATGCCGGGGCCACCGCCGTCCAGCCCCTCTTCGGCCTGGGCCGCTACCTCCACAACCGAAAGAGCGCCCTCGACGCCGAGATCTCCATCGAAACTTGGAAATTCCGCATCGACCCGGAGGACCTCGGCATGAAAGGCGGTTGGCACTCGGTCGCCCTCGACCGGGAATGGTCCCCCATCGAGATCGGCCTTTCCTGGGAAGACCAGGGCTGGACCCAAACGAACCGGAACCTCACCTATACCGGCGACCAGGCCAAGAATAACCAATACCAGTACGACGGGGCGGCGTGGTATCGGGCGGAGTTCACGCTCCCGGAAAACGCGAAGGCCTACGCCTCCTTCCGCCTGCTCCCCGGGATCATCGACGATTTCGACGAGACCTTCATCAACGGAGTCTCCATCGGCGCCACCGGGAAGGAAACGCCGCGTTGGTGGACCGTCGAGCGAAGCTACGAGATCCCCAAGGCGCTCCTTACGTTCGGGCAGAAGAACTCCGTGGCCATCCGGGTCTTCGACCAGTTCGGGGGCGGCCTGGTGAAGGGCCCGGTGCGCCTCGCCATGAAGATGGCGGGGGGGGAACAGCCCGATCCCACGCCGTACCCGAAAAATTACCCGGCCTACGACGTGAACGCCTTCCATAACTGGTGAACCAATGATGGGCCGAGGGCGCCCCGCCCGGGTTTCGGAGTAGAATACGCCATGATGCACGTTCGATCCCTGAGATCCCTCCGTCCGCTCCTGCCGGCCCTGCTCCTTCCGCTCTTCATCGGATGCGGACCGAAGCAGGCGCTCGATCCCTTCGTCCTCAAGGTGTTCCAGCCGCTCCCGGCGACCTACGCCTCGAAAGACCACCCGTCGACCCCGGAGAAGGTCGCCCTGGGGCGACGGCTCTACTTCGAAACGCGCCTTTCCCGCGGCCAAGACCTCTCGTGCCAGAGTTGCCATCCCCTGGACCGCTACGGGGCGGACGGGAAGCGCCTCTCCCCCGGACATCGGGGCGTTTTGGGCCGGCGCAATTCCCCGACCGTCTACAACGCCGCGGGCCAAATGGCCCAATTCTGGGATGGACGCGCCGCGACGGTCGAAGATCAAGCCATGGGGCCGGTGCTCAACCCCGTGGAGATGGCGATGCCCTCGGGCGAAGAGGCGGTGAAGATCCTGTCGTCCATCCCGGGCTATGGGTCCGCCTTCCGCACGGCTTTTCCCGGCGACGCGGCCCCCATCACCCCCGCCCATATCGGGGAAGCCATCGGCGCCTTCGAGCGTGAACTGCGCACCCCCTCGCGCTGGGACCGCTATTTGGCCGGCGAGAGCGGCGCCCTGACGAGCATGGAACGCGCGGGCCTAAAGACTTTTTTGGCCTATTCCTGCCAGACCTGCCATGGGGGCCCGCTCCTCGGCGGAAATAGTTTCCAGAAGCTCGGGGCCGTGAAGCCCTGGCCCGATTCCCGCGATCAAGGGCGGTTCGAACTTACCGCCCACGAGGCCGATCGCATGGTGTTCAAGGTCCCCCCTTTGCGCAACGTGGCGAAGACCGCCCCGTACTTCCACGATGGCTCGGTCGCGACCTTGGAAGAGGCCGTCGACCGCATGGCCGAGCATCAGACGGGGAAGAAGATGGGATGGATGGAAAGGCAATTCGTCGTGCGTTTCTTCGGCGCCCTCACCGGGGAAATCTCCTTCGTTTCTACCCCAGAATGACCGAAAAGCGGCCCCGCGACGCCCGGGCCCCAGCTCTGACGCTCGGATCCGGGAAACGCCGGGGGCCCGATGGGAACGGGCGGGATTGCCCCGCCCGCCCCGTCCACCGAGGGAAATCTACTTGAACGCTACCGTGGTGTAGTAGGAGAGCCCGAGCCCCGGGGACACGCCGAACTTGCCGCCGGAGAGGGCGATCCCCGTGAAGGCCAATGAGAACTGGTGCTTGGCCTCGGCGAAGGCGATCCAGATCCCCGGGT